>JAZKIH010000016.1:29462-42754 GCA_040384965.1 Bacteroidota bacterium
CAATTCCAAATAATATTCCAACCAGCATAAACTTTAGGTTGGAGGTCCAATGTGGGGTAGCTTCGGTTAATGTCTTGCTCATAGCGACAGGATTATGGGTAAAATCAGGTTTGCCATAATAAATCCCCCTATCATAAAACAGCAGGTAGCAACCAGTGAGGGCCATTGAAGCGTTGATAACCCCATAATGGAATGACCGCTGGTACATCCGCCCGCATAACGCGTCCCGAAACCGATCAGGAAGCCGCCGATGACAATCATGATGAACCCTTTGAGTGTAAAAAGAGAATTCCAGTTTACAACTTCTGCAGGAACTACATTGCTGTAGTTAACGATGCCATATTGTGATAGTTCATCCGCTAATTTGGGATTAATAGCCACAGGATCAGGATTAGCAAGGAAATTTGCTGCCAGAATGCCACCGATAAATATCCCGAGTACAAAGAAAAGATTCCATGCCTCTTTCTTCCAGTCGTACTTGAAAAAGGAAACGTTAGCCGGGAAGCAGGCTGCGCAAATGTGACTCAACGATGAGCTGATACCGAACGACTTATTTCCAAGAATAAGAAGTGCCGGTACGGTTAAGCCGATCAGTGGACCGGCAATGTACCATGGCCATGGTCCGGTAAGAAAATCTGTCATAAACTTTAACTTTTTATCATTGGGACTGCCGGGTCAATGATAGCCGATATTCCACCTTCAATTTCGCTAAAATTTCTGTATCCGCGCGATTGAAGAATAGATGCTGCCATCATACTCCGGTACCCGCCTGCGCAGTGGATATAGAAGTGTTTATTAGGGTCAATTTCTTTAATCCAGTTATTTATATCAGCTAAAGGTTTACTTTCTGCGTCCTTTATATGCTGCGTATCGTATTCTGAATCTTTTCTTATGTCAATAATTTTGTCGTGCTGTGCATAAGCTTTTGCGAATTCCCCGGCACTGATCCTGTCAACCTGGTCTATTTCTTTGCCTGCATTTTCCCATGCCTTGAATCCGCCTTTTAAATGTCCGAGGACATTATCGAATCCTACCCGGCTAAGGCGTGTTACGGCTTCCTCTTCCATTCCATCATCGGTAATTAAAAGGATCTCCTGTTTTACGTTAGCTATAAGCGATCCTACCCATGGTGCGAAATCGCCGCCCAGGCCAATATTAATAGACTGAGGAATGAAGCCTTTATAAAAATCAGTATTGTTTCTGGTATCTAAAATCAAGGCTCCAGATTCATCAGCAGCAGCTTCGAACTCATCCGGATCAAGGGCTCTCATGCCGTTATCAAGAACGGTTTCATAACTCTCATATCCTTTTTTATTCATCGCTACGTTTGCACTAAAATATGCTGGTGCAGGAAGGAGTCCGTCAGTAACTTCCGTCACAAATTCATTTTCGGTCATATTCGCGCGGAGAGCGTAATTGAACTTCTTCTGATTGCCAATAGTTGATACTGTTTCCTTGCTCATGTTTTTCCCGCATGCGCTGCCTGCTCCATGTGCAGGATACACAATCACGTCATCTGGCAGGGTCATGATCTTAGTCCGCAAAGAATTGTAAAGTGTTGCGGCCAATTGTTCCTGAGTCAAATGAGCTGCTTTCTGAGCCAGGTCGGGTCTGCCAACATCGCCGATAAAAAGCGTATCTCCGCTAAAAAGGGCGTGTTCTTTTCCTTTTTCATCAATCAAAAGATAACAAGTGCTCTCAAGGGTATGTCCGGGAGTGTGGAGAGTTCTTAACCTAATATTGCCAACGGTAAATTCTTCCCCGTCTTTTGCAGATATGAACTTGAACTCCGGTTTGGCATCCGGTCCGTAAACAATGGGCGCCCCGGTTTTATCACTCAGGTCGATATGGCCCGAAACGAAATCAGCATGAAAGTGAGTTTCGAAAATATATTTAAGCTGAACTGAATCGCGCTGAAGGCGGTCAAGATAAGGCTGCACTTCGCGAAGCGGATCAATAATGGCCGCTTCTCCATTTGAAGTGATATAATACGCACCCTGTGCAAGACAACCGGTATAAATTTGTTCTATCTGCATTTAACACAAATTAATATGCAAAGTTGAGAATAATTGTCCGGCTTAAATGCGTTTTAATGTAAAGATTAGAAGCTGAGATTGGTAGATAGAATAAGCCCGGTATTGTGCTGAAATACATTTCTGCCGCCTACCTCTCTGCCTAATTGGGCTATCTGGCTTAAAAACCCGCCTTCTATTCTTACTTTGGGAGAGAATCGATAACCGAGCAGAAGTCCCAGTCGATTTTGGTCGAAAACATTCTCATTTACATTCTTGCCGAATCCAATAAACACTTCATCGTACACCGCAGCATAAGGAGTTTTATTAGTGATCTCACGACCTTTTAACGGGATTTGGACCCGATACATATACCTGAACCTGTTGGTATAAACATAATCATCTTCTTTGTCGAGTGAAACATCGCTATAACGTCCAACCCATCGCTGCTCAAGCATAAAACGATGGTTGCTTTCTACTATCCCGAATTTGTTATTTAAGCCCAGCATCTCGTAGGCGCGGTGTTCGGTAAATTGTTTTCCCATACTATTGAGCGGGATATCTCCATAGTTATAGGACTCTGCCAACGCTACACCCGCGCGGATATTTACTCCCGGAAATATAAGCCTGTTTACTGCTAATTTATATACTGTTTGCTGTGGCTCGGAAATGATGTGGGTTCTGCGCAACTGAAATTCACCAGCCAGACTCCATTTGTCGTCCAGTTTAAATCCCGCATTCAGCGCGTACCAGCCGATGCTGTTTTTGTCTTTTATTCGGGTGTTTTGCGAGTAAGATGTCAGGGAAATTAAACTGAAAATCAGAAGGACAAATAAATTTTTCACGCGGTAACAGGGGCTAAGTCAATGTTAACTTAATGTTAACTATTCCCGCAAGTTAAGTCAATCACATTATAATCCAAACGCGAAATTTGTTTCAAACATGAATGTGACGGAATTCAACTCTTATTTTTCTTCGAGCCAAACAACTTTTAGCTCCGGCTGATGATCCTTACCTATGATATCCCGGTACAAATCCGGGCGACGGGCTTTGCGATAGCGATGCCCTCCGGCCTGGGTAAGCTTGTCAGGAGTTATAGTTGCTGTAACGATCGAGTCATCAAATGTTCTGCATTCAGCGATGATATCACCGAAAGGGTCGAGGATCATTGAACAGCCATTTTTAAGCTGATCGTCATCCATGCCTACAGGATTTGAAAATATTGCATAAATGGCATTATCGTAGGCACGGGCTGGCAGCCATTTCATGAGCCATTCACGGCCTTTCATACTGTCGAATTCGAGCCGCAATGAGGTAGGGTCGTTCTCCCGGTTACTCCATAATTGAGGATCTACAAATCCAGCGCCCGGGCGTGTAGAAGGCGTACACATCGTTACATGAGGCATGAAAATTATGTCCGCTCCGAGTAATACAGTTGCCCGTACATTCTCAATCACGTTGTTGTCATAGCAAATTAATATCCCGCATTTCCAGCCATGGATTTCAAAGACCGTATAATTATTGCCGGGAGTTAAGTGCGGGTTGATAAAGGGATGGAGTTTTCTGTGACTGGCGATCAGTCCGGTTTTATCAACACAAACGTATGCCTTATACAAAGTATCATCTTCCTGCTTTTCAAACAATCCAGCAAGGATTGTAATGTTATATTTCGCAGCTATTTCCTGAAGTCTGATGATGCTTTTTCCTTCAGGGATTATTTCTGCAATATCCAGCATCTGATCCCTGGAAAGATTTCTCGCAAAGGTATACCCGGTGATGGAACATTCATGAAAGGCAATGACCTGTGAACCTGCAGCGGCAGCCTGCTTTGCAAGTTTATCTATAACTGAAAGGTTATATTCTTTATCGCCACTTTTGTTCTCGAACTGGGCGGTAGATATTTTAATTTTTTGCATTAGTTATCGGTAATTAGAAAAGAGGACTGCCGTTTAACGCCTGCACCAGAAGCGCTACTACAAAAATAAGATAGATGAGAGCAAAAATGAGCATCCAACTTGTTTTTCTTGCGATGTAATTGCCGAAAAGCGGTAGCAACTGCAGTGTATGCATTCCAAAAAAGTGTGCTATGCGGAGGTCGCCATATTTGATGCTCCAGTTTGTTATAGGCATTCCTTCACCACCATCTTGCGCACCTACGGTATGCCGTAGAAAAGCTGCCATAGCGAAGCCTTCAAAAGCGAAGACTACAAAGAAGATAATACCAAGACGAATACCCCACAAATAGGGATTTGGTAACTGTAGATTCTTTATGCGGAAGAAAAGAAACCCGATATAACCTGTCCAGATCGTTAGCACCGTTATAGCGATGCCCATGATGTTGAATAAGTGAAGGTAAAGTGGTTTGCTGATGTTAAAGTGGGATAAGCGGCCATTAGCAGCTTGCCAGACGATGATGACACTCTCAATAATAAATACCAGGATAACCATCCATGTATACCACCTTTCTGCACGGGGCCGGTTTAAGTAATGTACCAGCCAACCCATTGTCCAGACGAATACACCAATGGAGATGAAGAATTTCATTGGTTTTAAAAAGGCAGGAATACCCAAGATATAGCTATCGCTCAATGCGATAATGACAACGCAAACTGCGGCAAGGAAAAAGTTTAATACACCATACCAGTATAACGCCGGATTTCTCCTTTTTAACTCCGCAATAAAGTGTTTCATATCTAATAATTTGATGCGAAATAGTTGCGGGTGACTATCCACCGAATGGCAAAGTAAAGAAGAAGTCCTACCGGCCCTAGCATAAACGTACAAAAGTAAACCGGGAGCAGGATCCAGTGATTAATTTGGTGCTTTTGAGCATTATTATGAATAAAGATTCCAATGAAGAGGTCGAACGCGAGGTAGTGGATCCATCCGGCCAGAAGCATGTGTTTGGAAGTAAATAATTCTGCAACGCCGTTGAGAGTACCAAAACTTGCCATATCACCCAAAGAAAATCCCGTAACGATAAGCCAGGCATATGTTAATGACAAGCCGACAACCAGAATCCCAGCAAGGAATTTTTCGCGTGACTTCCAGAAGGGCATAAACATCAATATAAGCCAGCCCACCATAGCCGCGTTGCTGGCTAAGGAAAAAATCTTGTCGTAATCCATGATTTAAGGTTTAGAAATTTATTCTTACTGAAGATAATAAATTTTGTTATTTCGTACCGTTAATAACATTCGCCATGAAGATCAGCTACAAGCCATTCGAACTAACTCTGAAACATCCTTTCACCATTGCTAAGTTCTCGCGTACATCGACGCCGATCATGTTAATGGAAATAAACCATGAAGGATTTACCGGATATGGAGAAGCTTCGATGGTGCCCTATATGGGAGAGAATATGGAAACAGCTAACGCATTTATGTCGAAAGTAGATTTGTCATGGCTTAAAGCGCCATTTAATTTCGATGAAGTAGTTGCCTATCTGGATAATATCGCCCCGGGAAATCCGAATATAAAAGCTGCCATTGATATCGCTTTGCATGATCTGCAAGGCAAAATTGAGAACACCGCGTGTTACAAATTCTTTGGTACCGATCCATTGAAAATGCCCGAAACCTCTTACACACTCGGCATTGATACCCCCGAAGTTTTGATCCAGAAAATAAAAGAAGGGGAACATTGCCACATTATAAAAGTGAAGCTTGGGCGCGATAACGATAAAGAGCTAATTAATACGATTAGGTCGGCGACGGATAAGCCGTTGTTTGTGGACGCGAATCAGGGCTGGTCAGATAAACAGCAGGGCCTTGATATGGTTAACTGGCTGCATGAACAGGGTGTAGTCCTGATTGAACAGCCGATGGCGAAAGACGATCCGGATTCCAATGCCTGGATCACCGAAAGGAGCCCGATTGCCATCGTTGGTGATGAATCTGTTCAGCGGTTTGCGGATGTTGAGAAAGCGAAAGGTGTTTATCACGCAATAAATGTGAAGCTGATGAAAAGCGGGGGAATGTATGAAGGCCATCGGATGATCATGAAAGCAAAGGAGCTGGGCATGAAAGTAATGATAGGCTGTATGAGTGAAACAAGCTGCGCTACTCTTGCAGCAACCGCTCTGGCGCCCCTTTGCGATTGGTCTGACTTAGATGGGCCTTTCCTGACGAACAACAATCCTTACAAGGATCCAGAATTTAAAAACGGTAAGTGGGTGCTCAATGATGATCCCGGGTTGGGGATCAGGTTCAGTTAGATCCGGCTTTTAACATGGCATCACAGAAGAAGATAAAAAGCCGTTTTACTTTTTCCTCGTCATTTCTCTAACACTCTTTGCAAGCCGGACTTTTAAATAGATCAGCATGGCGAAAGGAGGTGCAGCAGCAATGGCATACAGATAAAAGCCGTTCTTAATGGACCAGAAAATGCAAAGAAACAGGACGAATAGGGCTATATTCAGGAAGATGTTAAAGAGGATCTTTTTAAACATAGTTTAATATACCTGCATATCAGGCTCATACTCTGCTGCCCACGCTAAAATCCCACCTTTAAGATTATACAGATTTGTGTAACCTAACTGTTCAAGCTGCATCACTGCGGCCGCGCTTCTGGCTCCGCTGCGGCATTGCATAATTACAGGCTTATCTTTACTCACTTTAGAAGCTTCAATTACGATTCCAGCCAATGGAATATTCTCACCATCTATGTTGGACATTTCGTATTCAAAAGTTTCGCGAACATCAATTAACTGGAAGTCTTCCTGATGGTCTATCTTGTGCTTTAATTCTTGTACTGTAACTTCTTTCATTAGTATATAATTTGTTTTTCAACTGTAATGAAGCTTGCTCTAGCTTAAATTATTTTTTTTGAGCTGCAAGCTCTAGCAGGTTTCATCTCTGGTATATTTGTAACCAAAGATAGGCATTTCCCGAATAATTAGTAAACTAAAGGCTTGTAACTGTGTTGCATTAAATAAAATGACGCTGATGTAACATGTTGATAAAGCGGGCGTTTAATTAAATATTTCAATAAATAATGAAGAAAGTCACCGATTTTTTCTGGTTTTGTTCCGGAGCACATATTGATACCTTAAAACGCTACCCAACGGAGCACAATAAATATGTGGGAATCGGTGCGACAATATTCTTCACTGCCCTGTTTGCTTCACTGTCAGGCGGCTATGCTATGTATTTTGTTTTTGCCGGAAATCCGGCTGCTGTGGTGTTTGCGATACTCTTCGGACTTATATGGGGTTTGGCAATCTTTAATATGGACCGTTACATAGTTGCAAGCATCAGCAAGAGCGGAACAACAAATCAACAAATCCTTCAGGCAACACCGCGGATATTACTTGCCATCATGATTGGCATTGTTATCTCGCGGCCACTTGAACTAAAGATCTTTGATAAAGAAATCCGTGAGAAACTTAAGACCAGCTATCTCAATGGACAGCGATCCAAAATTGATACGTTGAACAAGACCTTCGCCAATAAATATATAACCGAAATTCAAAAAACGGCCGACCTGAAAAAGGAGAAAGACTCGCTGGAAAAAGATATAAACCGTTCCAGATACATTCTTAATCAGGAGGTGTTTGGTGACAAAACGAATCAAACATCAGGAGTAACGGGTTATGGTACGTATGCAAAGCAAAAGGAGTCGCTGGTGGTGCAAAAAGAACAGAGGCTGGAAGCACTTCGAACAGAACTTGCGGGGATGGATGCGTTCTTTACACGTCGGAAAGACCTGGATGGCCTTACCGATCAGCGGATGTTCAGTGGAAAGCAACTGGATAGCCTGTCCAATGTTGCCGGTTTCGCCGACAGAAATTGGGCGCTTGGACAGCTTAGTTTCAAAGAAGATGGTAGCCGCGATCTCGATAATTATCTCGCTATTTCCTTTATAGGCTTTCTGTTCATACTTTTTGAGTGTCTTCCGGTATTTGTGAAATTAATGAGCAACAAAGGGCCGTATGATATTGCGCTTCAAAATGTAGACGACACCTATATTTATAAATCTGATAAGACCAAAGATCAGGATATTGCTGTGACGGACGGAGTACATGACACTCGGGTCAGCTCCGAGATTGACAAAGAGAAGCAATTGGTATCCCGCAGATCTGTGAGGGAACTCGAACGTCATGATTGGGACTGAGGCGATTGGTTCACTTCATTCACAATGACAATTTTTGTACCTTCACCTACCAATTAATCTACAATGAAACGTTTCATACTCCTGCTATCCTGCGTTCTTGCGGGTTTAAATTTATCTGCTCAAAATATACTCCGGTATTCTATATCATTTCCCAATGCGGTACACCATGAAGCTGAGGTTACGATAGATGTTCCCAATGTTCCTGCCGGACCGCTTACATTCAGGATGAGTCGTTCTTCGCCAGGAAGGTATGCGACCCATGAATTTGGAAAGAATGTATATGGGGTAAAAGCTTTTGACGGTAAGGGAAAAATGCTGCCTGTTGCTCAGGTGGAAGGCGATGTTTACCGCGTGGAAAAACACGACGGTTCTGTTAAAATCAGCTACACCATTTATGGCAACCATGTTGATGGAACTTATCTTGCAATAGACGAGGTCCACGCCCATATGAATATGCCTGCCACCTTTATGTGGTTTCCGGCGTTGACTGACAGGGCTATGAATATTACTTTCAATGATCTGGATAAATATAACTGGAAGGTTGCAACACAATTGAAAGCAACAGACGCCACGAATACATATACTGCGCCCAACCTGCAATACTTTATGGATAGTCCGACAGAGCTGTCAAATTTCAAACTGGCAGTATGGCAGGACGTGAATCCCGATAATAAACGTCAGACGATTCGCTTAAGCTCACACGGTACTCCTGATGAACAAAGTGTAATTGACAATTATGCTAAAATGGTTGCGAAAGTTGTCGCGGAACAAAAAGCTGTATTTGGGGAACTTCCTCGATTCGACTATGGAGAATATACTTTCCTTCAGGATGTAAATCCGGACAATAGTGGCGACGGAATGGAACATCGTAACTCAACGGTAATTACAGGCAGCGGCTTCAAGATTGCCGGAAACGAAGAAGCAATGTTGGGCACGTTCTCGCATGAATTCTTTCATGCGTGGAATGTGGAGCGTATCCGACCAAAAACACTCGAGCCTTTTGATTTTTCGCACGCTAATATGAGTAATGAGCTCTGGTTTGCCGAAGGTTTCACCCAATACTATGGCAACCTGATCTTAAAACGTGCAGGTTTTCGAACAGACGAGCAATACAGCAATGTTTTGTCAGGGATTTTAAACGGAGTTCTAAACGCTCCCGGGCCAAAGAGCTTTTCCCCCACTCATATGAGCAGATACGCCGTATTTGTTGACGCTGGTGTCTCAGTAGATCAAAGTAATTATACCAATACCTTTACATCCTATTATACTTACGGTGCCTTTGTAGCACTCGGATTGGACCTGCGTCTGCGTTCTGAATTTAATCTTACGCTTGATGACTACATGCAGGCAGTTTGGAAAGCACATGGGAAAAATGAAATCCCTTATACTGTGCCGGATCTTCAAAATGTTTTAGGCAAATTAACTAACTCCCGTTTCGCTCAGGAATTCTTTGCAAAATATGTAGAAGGTGTTGAGAAGAACGACTACGCGTCACTCCTGGCAAACGCCGGTCTTGAACTACATGAAGCGTCTGGTGGCAAGCCAACTATTGGCCCTGTTCGTATTACCTTTATAGAATATACCGGAAAAAATCGTGTAGCGAATGCGACGGTTAAGGGATCGCCAATTTATGAGGCAGGTATTGATATCGGTGACTACATATTGAAAATAGGCAACGACGATGTAACCCGCGATGTTAAGATCGAACAGATTATTTCCAGATACGAGCCTGGTCAAAATGTTCCGGTTACTTTTGAACACAAGGGTGTTGTGAAGACATCCTCACTCAGAATTCGGGAAGAAAATACATTACAGGTTTTTGCGGTAGATAACCCTACACCGCAGCAGATACAATTTAAAAATAACTGGTTATCATCAAAAGCAAAATAATGAAGATTAAGATTCAAGCAGGCCTCCTTGCCATTCTATTTCTAGGTTCATGTGTGGCCCAAAGACAAGAACCCTCAGTGCAGCAGGACGAAATAACGCGGATCATTAAAACTCTTTCTGCCGATGATATGCAGGGTCGCGGGACATTTACGCCGGGTATCGATAAAGCTGCGAGCTTTATTGAGGCTGAATTCAAAAAGATTGGATTACAGCCGCTGGCCGGTGATAATGATTTCAGACAGGAGTTTAAGGTGACCCGGATCTCGCCGGCGTTGGTGAGTGTTACCATCGACGGAAAAATTGTTGATGTTGCTAACATTATAACGATGTCTGAAAAGCCCTTGCTGGAAATGAGCAATACAACCGAAGCGACAGTTATAAAAATTGCCTCCGGTGATCAATTTGCTCAGAAGTATCGCGCAGCTCTTTCTTCGAAAGGTCCGGCTTTAGTCCTTGTTGATCAATCACATGCAACAATTTTTAAACGTTTGCAGAGTAGTGCGAAGCGTGGCCGTATCGTGGAAAAAATGGGAGATGGAGCGGGTGCCGTTTTCGTTCTGGGCGGAACAGAAGCAAACACTTTTGACGTGAAGGCAAATAACAAGGTTGAAACTCTTCCTTTATTTAATGTCGCCGGAATGATACCCGGTAAATCAAAGGAAAAAGAATTGGTTCTTTTCTCTGCACATTATGATCACCTCGGTTTGATTGAAAGTGTAGAGGGTGATTCAATCGCTAATGGCGCTGACGATGATGCTTCGGGAACGACTGCAGTTATTTCACTGGCCAAGTACTACAAGCAGTTGAATAATAATGAGCGCACGCTTGTTTTTGTAGCATTTACAGCAGAAGAAGTGGGTGGTTTTGGCGCACGGCATTTTTCATCAAAACTTAACCCGGATGATGTTGTGGCCATGTTCAACATTGAAATGATAGGGAAAGAGTCTAAGTTCGGTAAGAATGCGGCATTTATTACCGGTTATGAACGCTCGGATTTTGGTGAGATACTTCAAAAAAACCTTGCGGGCACAGACTTTAAGTTTCACCCTGATCCTTATCCGGCACAAAACCTTTTTTATCGTAGTGATAATGCAACTTTAGCAGCACTGGGAGTTCCGGCTCACACAATCTCTACAGATCAGATTGACTCAGACAAGTTCTATCATACAGTTAATGATGAATTTGAAACGCTTGACTCAGCCAACATTTGGACAACTATAAAAGCAATAGCCCTAAGTGCAAGAAGTATTGTGGCGGGAACCGATACACCAAAAAGAATTCCAAAACTGGAGGGGAGGTAGTAGAAAGGACCACGATTTACGAAGTCTAATAGGTGTTATACTTTGACTTCGTAAATCTTCGACGGTACCGCAGACTGACGAAGTAATTTTCCGATGCGATACAGACTTCGTAAGTCTGACGGCGGCTAAACCATCTTCCGCATCACGTAATCATTCAGCACAAACTGATGATACGGGATGTCGACAGTATCTTTTATCCAGAAGCCAAGTTTTTCGTAAAAGCCCAGGGCAGCATTTGCTCTGTTCACGTTAAGCTCTATCTGACGAATATTTGAGTGCTTTGCGGTTTTGATGAGGTATTCAATTAGGGTTTTGCCGGTGCCTTTGCCCTGCTCTGTTGGAAGTACATAAATTTTGTGGATTTTTAAGATGGGATTTGATCCGCTTTCTGTGGAGTATCCCGCGAAAGCGACATATTCTCCCTCTCTTATTACCAATAGGAATTTAATATCGCTGCTCATCTGATCGCGGAGTGCGCTTTCAGAATACATATTTTCCAACATGAAGCTGATCTGTTCTTCGGAAAGTATCGGACGGTAGGTTGGCCACCAGATCTTTTCTGCCAGGTCATGAATTACCTGAATATCCTTGTCTGTAGCCTCAACTATTTGCATCAGATTTTTTCTGAGATAAATATAAACGGCTGATCGAATGTAAAAGAATAGAAACCGTCTTTTTCAGTTTCCAGAACCTGCTCATCTTTTGATAATAATCCGCTGGTGCTTAAGTTGTGAATCTCGTGCAGAAGCTGTACACTTTCTCCTGCAGGCTGCCATTTACTAAATCCCGACCGAACGGGAAATATCTTTTGGTCGCCAACAAATACGACGATGTCGATGTCATCTACAAAGAGGGCATAGTCTTTTAGTGTAAAATCTTTGGCAATGATGTTAACCGCAGGATAACCTTCTCCTACCAGGAACTTCAAGCAATCTTCAAGCGGATCTGTATCTGTTAAAATAATACGGGTATTCTCTTGTGCGAGGAAGTCGGGATTATTAGTTAGTACACCATCCACCTTTAGTGCTAATGAATCAGCAAGTTCGTAAATGTCTTCATGAACGATAACCGTTGGGCTCCACTCCAGTATTTGTCCGAGATTCTCGCTCTCAAAACCGTCGAGATTCAGGATTAGCAGTGCAGGCTCTTGCTTTTCGCGGATAATGTGGTGTGAGGACATAAAGTAAACTTAGTTAAAATGGATAAAAGGACAAATGCCAGAGAACAAAGATGGTGCCTGTCTGATATTTATCCTATCCTAATCTT
Source organism: Bacteroidota bacterium (assembly GCA_040384965.1). Classification (GTDB taxonomy): domain Bacteria; phylum Bacteroidota; class Bacteroidia; order Sphingobacteriales; family Sphingobacteriaceae; genus Daejeonella. The sequence continues at coordinate 42,046 of JAZKIH010000016.1, forward strand.
TCTAATAGATAAGCCGGTAAAATTCTTTAAGCGACGCACCTGCATCTTTTGCCAGATTTACGGCTGCTGAAACAGCTATTCCGTAAACTCCTGTTGCCAATAGGTTGCTTACATCATCGATCGACACCCCACCAACAGCAAGAAGAGGTATGTCTAAATTTTCGTTCCTCATCTCCTCCACAATGATTTTGTATCCATCAATGCCCAGTACCGGATAATCATTCGGTTTGGTATTGGTATGGGCAAAAGGGCCACAGCCAATGTAGTCAACTACGCCTGAGGCATTTATTCGATTTATATCTTCAATGGAATTTGCTGAAGCACCCAGAGTTTTTTCATCACTTATGATGTTTCTTACCAAGGTAAGATCTGCCTGCATATTTTCAAGATGAACCCCCTGAGCATCAACTTTATCGAGTAATTGGTAATGATCGGTTAAGATGAGAGTAGCTCCCCAATCGTCACAAATAGAAGCGACCTGATGGAGCTCTTGTATCAGGTCGTCTTCATTTTTGGTGAAGCAGCGATACTGAATCCAGTTAGCACCCGCCTTACAGGCTATCTCGGTTTGTTCAATATGACTGCGATGCGGCAGATCCTGAGTGAGATAATGAAATTTGGAGATGTATTTTTTCATATAAGATAGTTATTAAATTGAGATCCCACTTTCGTGGGAAGGACACGGCAACTTTATTTATGGGTTGTGGGG
>JAZKIH010000016.1:42764-117322 GCA_040384965.1 Bacteroidota bacterium
CACTTGCCCGCAAATCCCACAACCCAATTTCACACACAACTTGTCATTCCCGCGAAGGCGGGGATCTCCTGGCTAAAACTTAAGGCTCAGGGAAAGTAAGAAATTGCCTGGTGCCTGGGTGAAATAATAGTTTTCTGTCGTGAAGGCTCCGCCGGCCAGGTAGCTGAATGTATACCCGTTTGACTCATACTTTTCAGAGAATACATTGTTTATCAAAAGAGTTAGCCCAATATTTTTCAAACCTTTAAATGAAGTATTGTAAGACAGTCGAAGATCATTCACCAAAAAGGCGTCGAGTTTTCTGGCAGAGTTGGATGTATTGTCTAAATATTGATCACTTACATACTTCGTAAGCAGGGCAAACTCTGTGCGTTTGAAAGGGCGTAAGCTCAGCTCACTCGACCCGATAAAGTGCGGTGAAAAGGCAAGATCAACATCTTTGTAATTATTTACGATCTGACCGCCATTGTCATAATCATCCACGAACTCGCTGAAGTCTTTAATCTTGTTATCACTTATAGATGCTGTAAGTCCCCATGCCAGTTGCTTGCTAATTTGTAACCGGCTATCGACTTCAATGCCCATGCGATAGCTATCTTTTACATTTTGGCGAATATATTCACCTACATCGTTGATCTTACCTGTGAGCACAAGCTGATCATTATACATCATCGCGTAAGCATTTAATCCGCCATTGAAAGTGCCCCGGCGTAACCGGTAACCGGCTTCAATATCGAGCAAATTTTCGGATGATGGGCGCGTTGCCGGTGTAGAATTTACATAATCATCACGGTTAGGCTCTTTATTAGCAACAGCAAGCGATGCATAAACATTGCTTGCTGAATTCAGCTGGTAACTTAAACCAATCTTCGGATTGAAGAAATTTAATTGATCATCCTGCCCCAAAGAATTCCGGTTTTTGTCTGTGCCAGATATTCTGTAATTAATTGCCCGATATTGCAGATCAGCAAAAAGATTCAAATTACCGATGGTATAATCCGCTTTTGCGTAGGTATTAAAATCCTTCTTGAAACCGTTTCCCTGATAGTAGCGCTGTAGATTCAGACTTACCGGAATGAATTGACCGCGGATAACCTCGCCGAAATGATCCCCATCGTATTCATTATAGGCACCTCCAAGAGTGAAGTTGAGCCCAGATGATGGATTGTAGCTAAATGAGTAAGTCATACCGTAAAAATCATTATCAAGCCAGCGGCGTCTGATCAAATCGCTTTCAGAAATTGTAGTTCCGCCAACTGTGTAAGGAGCTATTCCATAATTTGCGAAACCCTGTTCTTCTTTAAATTCTTCAAAGTAGCCTTTGCCGCGAGTGTAGTGAAGAGCTGCATTTGCGGAGAAGGTGGGAGAAATTGTTTTTGAGTACAGCAACTGATAATGATTCTGAGTGTAGTTATCCGTCTGATCATCATAGGTAAAACTGTTAAATGTACGGTTGCTATTCAACAGGTTTTCAGGGATACCATTCCATGACTGGTAGGTCTTCTCAGATCCTGAAAATACATTTGCCCGGAGAAGGCTGCTTTTTCCATAAAATGCACCGCTCAAAAAATATGATTTCAAATCAGAAGATCCGCGATCAATATAGCCATCCGATTTTATCCGCGACAGACGGCCATCGAAACTGAATTTATTGTTAATAAGTCCCGTTCCAACTTTAACAGTGTTTTTCAAAGTTTGAAATGACCCTAATGTATTATTGAGTTCCGCGTAGGCAGAATCACGCCTTGTTGTGGTTTGTATATTCAAGCTTCCTCCGAAAGCACCGGCACCGTTGGTCGAAGTTCCTACACCACGCTGGATCTGAATATTATCTACCGAAGACGCAAAATCAGGCATGTTCACCCAAAAGGAACCCTGACTTTCCGAATCATTATAAGGAATTCCATTTACGGTGACATTTACCCGGGTTGGGTCGCTTCCGCGGATGCGGATTCCGGTATAACCAATACCATTACCCGCATCGGAACTAACAACTACCGAGGGGGTCTGGTTCAAAAGAAAGGGAAGATCCTGCCCAAGGTTGTTTTTCTCAAGCTCCTCTTTACTGACGTTTCTGTAAGTGGTAGCAGAGTTTTCAGTAGCCCTGGTAGAACGCACTAAGACTTCATCAGCGAGCAAGCTATTAGGACTTAATTCAAAATTAATTGCAGCATTTCTGTTAACGGTAATGTTCTGTTGTTTTGTCTGATAGCCGAGATAACTTATCCGAATTGAGTATGTCCCCTCTTTAAGATTCTTCAATATGTAATTGCCAGATGGGTCTGCCTGGGCAGATACAAAGGAATTGTCGAGATAAATTCCTGCCCTTCCAAGAGCTTCACCAGTGTGTTGGTCTGTAATTTTTCCGGTTACAGTAAATTGAGCTGAAGCCATGAACGGCATCAGGATCGCCGCAGCGATGATTAATAAATTTTTCAAAATGAATAAATAAAACTAGTTAAACATCCTGCATAGTGGGGTTCTACACAGTTCCTTAACATTTACCTCCCTCCGCCGGCATTATCCGGATCAGGTGCTTCTCAGTTGACAGTTGAGGGTTGACAGTTGACAGCTCCGCGCGAAACTGTTAACTGTCCATTGTCAACTGTCAACTTTTGAATGGGTTTAATCTCAGCCTGTTTTTGTGTTTGATTTCGCAAACAAGGCACCCCTTATTGATGGCACAAATGTAGGAATAAAATTATTAATGAGTCTACGCTTAGCTATTACCACCTTCATTTGGTTCATAAGCGGTCCTTAGACATACCTTAATCCCCTGACTTCTAACCTAAGCCTGCATAAAAAAGCATTTTATTGTACCCAAGTTTTTCAAAAAACGTACTTTTGGCACTTTAAAGAATTTTATGCTTAGAACACATACTTGCGGAGAACTAACCATCAACGATTTAAGTAAAGAAGTTACGCTTACCGGCTGGGTGCAAAAATCCCGGGATCTGGGAGGTATGACCTTTGTCGATATGCGTGATCGGTACGGTATTACGCAGTTAATGTTCAACTCTGATGATGATGCAGACCTAAGAGCGCAGGCTCGCGATCTGGGGCGTGAATTTGTAATTAAAGTAACCGGGAAGGTTATAGAGCGGTCAAATAAGAACCTCAAAATTCCTACAGGTGAAGTTGAAATAAAAGTTTCTACGATGGAGCTTTTAAACGCAGCCAAACTTCCTCCATTCCTTATTGAGGATGAAACCGACGGCGGGGAAGACCTTAGAGCGAAATACAGATACCTTGACCTTCGCCGTAACCCTGTAAGAAATAACCTTGTGCTGAGACACAAAATGGCTCAGGAAGTCAGAAAATATCTTGACGGGCTCGACTTTATAGAAGTTGAAACTCCTGTTCTTATTAAATCAACACCAGAAGGTGCCCGCGATTTCGTAGTACCAAGCCGGATGAACCCAGGGGAGTTTTACGCGCTGCCGCAGTCGCCGCAAACTTTCAAGCAGCTATTGATGGTGTCAGGTTTTGACCGATACTTTCAGATCGTTAAATGTTTCAGGGATGAAGATTTGCGTGCAGATCGTCAGCCTGAGTTTACGCAGATTGACTGCGAGATGGCTTTTATTGAGCAGGAAGATATTCTGAATGTGTTCGAAGGTTTGATTCGTGCATTGTTCAAAAATGTTAAGAATGTTGATTTGATTGATGTTCCGCGTATGCAATATTCTGATGCTATGCGTTTGTATGGTTCGGATAAGCCTGACACAAGATTTGAAATGCAGTTCGTTGAGCTTACTGATATAGTTAAGGGGAAAGACTTTCCTGTTTTCGACAATGCTGAGCTTGTTATTGGCATAAACGCAGCAAACTGCGCTGAGTATACCAGAAAGCAGCTTGATGAGCTTACTGATTTTATAAAAAGACCTCAGATTGGCGCAACCGGCTTGATTTACCTTCGTCATAATGCAGATGGCAGTTTAAAGTCGTCGGTAGATAAGTTCTATAACGAAGATGAGCTGAAGAAATGGTCGGCAGCTTTTGATTCAAAACCAGGCGATCTTATTCTGATCATGGCCGGTGTTAAAGATAAGGTCCGTAAACAGTTGAGTGAACTCCGCTTAGAAATGGGAAACCGTTTGGGGCTGAGGGACAAGAATGTATTTTCACCACTTTGGGTATTGGACTTCCCTCTTTTAGAATGGGATGAAGACACGCAGCGCTACCACGCAATGCATCACCCGTTCACTTCTCCGAAGCCAGAGGATATTGCAATGCTTGATACGAATCCGGGAGAAGTTCGCGCGAATGCTTATGATATGGTAATCAACGGCACAGAGATTGGCGGGGGTTCGATCCGAATCCACGACCGCGCTCTCCAATCGTTAATGTTTAAGCACCTTGGTTTCAGCGTTGAAGAGGCTCAGAAACAATTTGGTTTTTTACTTGACGCGTTTGAATACGGCGCTCCTCCACATGGCGGTATTGCTTTTGGTTTTGACCGCCTTGTTTCCATTTTTGCAGGATTAGATTCTATTCGTGATGTGATCGCTTTCCCTAAAAACAATTCGGGCCGCGATGTTATGATCGATTCACCATCGACAATTGCGGAAGATCAGCTTAAGGAATTGAGAATAAGGACGACGGAATAAAGAATCAAGTATTAGGTATCAATGATTTACATCAGGCGTACCATCCGTGTTGGAACGATGAATACCAATGAATAAACGGAATCGATCTTGATTCTTGACACTTGGCTCTTAATACTATTTTCCTACCTTTAAACATGGTAGATCGTCGTAAATTTCTCAAAACAACTTCTCTCGCAGGAGCTTCATTGCTCGCCGGCTCTTCATTTGCCGGAACTCATAATTCGCTTCCAGAAGCCGTTTTAGATAATCCGATTGTGATCTCGACATGGGATTTTGGTATCGCTGCGAATGCTGCTGCCTGGAACATACTTAAAACTAACGGACGGGCACTGGACGCCGTTGAAAAGGGTGTTCATGTTCCTGAGGCAGATCCAAATAACACTACAGTTGGTTTTGGCGGGGCTCCCGACCGGGATGGTAAAGTTACCCTCGATGCCTGCATCATGGATGAATTTGGGAATTGCGGCAGTGTGGCGGCATTAGAAAATATTGTTCATCCTATCTCTGTCGCTCGTTTGGTGATGGAAAAAACTCCGCATGTTATGCTTGTTGGAGCTGGCGCCTTACAATTCGCGCGGGAACAGGGTTTCAAGGAAGAGAATCTTTTGACTCCAAAATCGGAGAAAGCCTGGAAAGAATGGCTTAAAAAGTCGGAGTATAAGCCGGAGATAAATGTGGAAAATAAGTCATTTCGCCCTGACAAATTACCCGGTAATAAATTTAATCACGATACCATTGGAATGCTGGCTCTGGATGCGAAAGGAAACCTTTCAGGAGCGTGCACAACAAGCGGCATGGCTTATAAAATGCGCGGCCGGGTTGGGGATTCACCGATCATAGGGGCTGGTTTATATGTTGACAATGAGATTGGCGGGGCAACATCTACAGGGGTGGGCGAAGAGGTTATTCGAAACGTCGGCAGCTTCCTTGTGGTAGAACTTATGCGCCAGGGTTACTCACCTGAAGATGCGTGTAAAGAAGCAGTTATGCGGATTATTAAAAAGAAACCCGATATCGCTAAGAATATTCAGGTCGGGTTTCTGGCACTCAATAAACAAGGTAAATACGGTGCATATTCTATCCAGAAAGGCTTCAGTTTCGCTGTCTGCGATAAGATTGATCAAGCTTTACTAATCAAAGGCAAGAGTTACTATTAATGGATTATACCCTTGAGGTCTGTGCAGGTTCATTGCGCTCTGCGTTGGCAGCCGAAGAAGGGGGAGCCGACAGGGTAGAGCTTTGTGATAATTTATTTGAAGGGGGCACAACTCCTTCTTATGGCATGATCAAGATTAGCAGATCACTTTTAAATATTCCAGTCTTTCCAATCATCCGTCCGCGCGGTGGTGATTTTATCTATTCTGATCATGAATTTGATGTGATGAAACAGGATATATCAAGCTGTGCAGATCTGGGTTGCGAAGGAGTTGTTTTTGGGATATTATGTCCAGATGGCAGCGTAGATATTGAAAGATGTTCAGAACTTGCCCGTATTTCCGGAAGTATGACGCTAACCTTTCATCGTGCATTCGACCGTTGCAGCAATCGCCGAAACGCCCTTGAAGATATTATCAGCATGGGCTTTCATCGCATTCTGACCTCCGGTGGAATGGATCAGGCAGCTGACGCAATTCCTGAATTGAGACAGTTAGTTGAGCAGGCCGGAACACGTATTAGCATCATGCCCGGCTCCGGCATTAATACGCACAATTTACTTAAAATCGCCAAGGAATCGGGGGCTTATGAGTTTCATAGCACTGCCAGAAAAAATATTAAAGCGCAACACGAAAGTCCACAGAATAACCTTGATGCCCAATATTTAAATGAGACAGACGCTGAAATAGTTGCGGAGATGCGGACGATCCTGACTGCAGAATCATCAGCATTATAGGCTTGCTGGCAATTTGTTAACAGAATAATTTAGTAAGCTATTTATATCTTAGCGGTGATGAACCGTATCGACCGCATATCTGCAATTCTTATTCATCTTCAATCCCGTAAGGTAGTAAAGGCACAGGATATCGCCGATAGGTTTGAAATCAGCCTGCGTACCGTATACCGTGATATCAGGACGCTTGAGGAGGCAGGAATTCCCCTTATAGGTGAGGCAGGAATGGGATATTCTCTAATTGACGGCTACCGACTTCCGCCGGTAATGTTTAGTCCGGAAGAGGCATTGGCGTTTCTCACTGCGGAGAAGCTCGTGGCACAGCTGACTGACGGCCCTAACGCAGTCAATTATAGTTCCGCCATGTATAAGATCAAAGCGGTTCTTGATCAGGATAAAAAAGATCTGCTGCAAAATATCGGTGACCATATCGAGGTTTTTAAAAGACCCGGCGAAAGCGGCATTCAGCCCGACCTCAATCTGATGCAGCCTGTTCTTAAAAGCATTGATCAGCGGAAAGTGCTTGAAATTAAATATCACGCCCGTTATAATCAGCAAAAGACAGAACGGCTGATTGAACCTTTAGGCGTGTTTTATTCCGATAACAGCTGGCATCTTATCGCCTTCTGCCGGATGAGGAATGACTACCGTGACTTCAGGTTCGACCGGATCTTTTCAATGGAGCTTACAGAGATGGATTTTTCAAAAGAGCATCAAACATTAAAAGAGTACCTCGCCAGATATGATGTAGCGGGCCCGGAACATCAAAGCTTACCTCTTGTTATAATTAGAGTGAACAAAGAGAAATCGCATTGGCTTGAAAATCAGAGGTATTATCAGGGTTTTATTTCAGAAACTGAAGTAGAAAATGAAACAGAAATGAGCTTTTTAAGTTCATCTTTGCATGGTTTTGCCCGATGGTATATGATGTTCGGCGATCATGCTACCATTGTACAGCCGGAGGCTTTGAAAGAAGAGGTGCGTAAATTGGTTTTAGCTGTGTCAAAAAAAGTGGCCGATGATTCAAGAATAGAGAGCTAAGAATCAGCCTCACACAAGGTTTTGTTATGTGTTCTGATTCTCAGCTTATAATTTCTTGCTCACTCTAAAAAAGTATTTTACTGCTGACTTCTTTATCAATAGTAATATAGCCTGGATACTTAACCAGCTTCCCGCCAACATCAATAGTCGGTTTAATTTTGATAGTTACTACACCTTTGCGCTCCGCGGCTCCGCTTTCACCTCCTCTGACAAAATCAAGGATCTCCTCCATTGTTTTTCCATTGGACAGGAAAGAATAGATGTTCGAATTCACTCTTACCGGTACAGTTGTAGTGCCCCCAGGCTGAATACTAACCTTTTGATTAACAAATCCATTTGCTATTTCCTGATTCTTGATCAGTACGATATATTCAAATTGGTTAATGGCAGCTTCGGTAGATGTCGGGTTATTTATAGTGAGATTCACACGTGCCTTTAACGGAATGTTTTTTCTGAACAGAGCTAGAGCCAGTTCAGGCACATTGCGCAGTTCCAGAGTCCTGTTTTTGACCAACTTGCTTACGTCTCTTCCCGCCAGATAGATACTATCGGCAGAACTTATTTCATAAGTACACTTTTCAAGGGCCTCGATTTGACGAGCCTGTTTATTTAATCCGCACCCTGCAAACATCACAGCAAGCAGCAGAACGATCGATAATCTTTTCATAGATTTCTTAACGCTGAATTCGTGCCAAACTTATGAAATTTGATCCTTTTTGGCCGTAATTGCTTTTATACTTGATTCTGGCGCTGGTCAGTAGAAGTTGTCTACAACTCTTAGATAGGTTTTTTGATCATTCCGGATATTTGGAAAAACAAAGCCAGTGCTCATCGGTTTGTTAAGCCCGGCTCTACGCAGTAGCTTTGCCAATAAAATTTTAGTTTCAATTGATTTTGAATCGCTGGCAAAGGCTGCTTGCTGCGATCCGGTTTAGATAGCAGATCCAGCTATACTGTAAAAGATTGTTGAAATTTGTGGTTCAGTCAAAAATCCTTCGGGTGTGCTCTAAAGCCGCTGGAATCAACGCATGACGAGCCGGGTAAAATAATTTGACACCCTTCCAGGGCAAGCTCAGCTATTTAAAATGTCAAAGGTTAACTTAACATTCATAATAGGTCGTTAACTTTACTGTAAACAAACGAATAATACAACTGCCAAATAAAGTAACACACTGCTTATGAAATTACAAAAGCCCTTGATCATACTAATGATCCTAACCCTGATTTCAGCCACTTCTTTTTCACAATCAAAAATATCTGTGCTGCTAAGCAATCACACGTTTTCTTCAGGCAAAGCTGAGGTAGGAACTCTGCACGTCACTTCTGCTGAAAAAGTTTCATTTAAGCTCAAAGGAAAAAATGCGAAGATGTTCATTATCAGAGATAATAAGCTATCTATTGCCGAGCAGTATATTAAACCTGATGTAAAATGGTACGACTTAAATATTCAGGCGAAAACCGGATCCTTAAAAGTGACAGAAAGCTTCAGAATTGTAAATGATCAGTTCAACAGAAATAAAGTTATCGCTCACAGGGGTGCCTGGAAAAACACTGGAGCGGCAGAAAATTCGATAGCAGCCCTTGAGGAGGCTATTAAATTGGGAACACAGGGGAGTGAATTTGATGTGCATATGTCCGCTGATTCTGTTCTGGTAATCAATCATGATCCGACAATCCAGGGGCTAACCATTGCAAGCAGTCCAGCTAAGGAGCTCGGTAATTTAAAATTGTCAAGCGGTGAAAATATGCCTACACTCGAAGCATTTCTTAAAGCCGCACTGAATCAGAATAACACAAAGCTTGTACTTGAAATAAAGCCAACTACCAATAAGGCCAGAGCATTGCAGTTAGCGCGAAAGGCTGTTGAACTGGTTAAAAACCTGAAAGCTCAGGCCTGGATAGATTACATTAGTTTTGATTATAATATTTGTTTAGAGGTGATGAGGCTTGATCCTTACGCGCGGGTGGCTTACTTGAATGGCGACAAATCACCCGCTGTCTTGTCTGCTGACAAGCTCTGGGGTTTTGACTACCATTTTAATGTCTTCCAAAAAAACGAGAAATGGATTGAGGATGCCAGGCAAAAGGGCCTGACGATTAATGCCTGGACAGTCAATGACGAGGCGATGATGAAATGGTTTTTGGATAGAAAAGTAGATTTCATTACAACTAATGAACCGGAACTCTTACTTAAGCTGATTAATAAGTAGGATAAGGCTCATTCTCCTGTTTTGAACCAGTGATCGAGATTGAGTTAAGTATTTAATAGATGGCTAATACGCACATTCATGAGGGGATGTGTAACACGTTCATTCCCTAAATGCTGGCTTACCGCTCAGAATTCGTACCTTTGAAGCTTGGTGAGAAAGGTAAAAAAAGAGCACACTATATTCCAAAACCTGCAGGCATTCGGTTCGCTGATGCGGCGCTCATTAGCCATACTCAAAGCAAATGATCCGTTAAGGATGGCTGCTGCCACCGCCTTTTTTACAACTTTTGCTCTTCCACCAATTCTGATAATCTTTACGCAGTTCTTCCGGATTTTTGTCGACCCGAATGAACTTAGCTCAGAACTCATTGAGCGACTCGCACATATTTTGGGAACAAAAAGCGCAAATCAGGTTCAGGTAACTCTTGACGCGGTTAGCGGGCTGAGTGAGGAGCGCTATGTTACTGTGCTGGGTTTTATCTTCCTTATGTTTGTAGCCACAACTCTTTTTGATGTCATAAAAAATTCTTTGGGGCAGATATGGGACATTAGAATCAGACCACATTCAGGCTTAATATTTCGTTTGAAATATAGAATCAGGTCCCTGGTGATCATATTTCTTGCCGGAATCCTCTTTTTCGCAGGGTTGTTTCTGGAAGGATTTCAGGCAATTCTTGGTAATTACATTGATGAACTCTTGGGTACTGGCGGGTTATTTCTCAATAGAGTACTCAATGAAATGGTGTTCGTAATTTTTGTCAGCATTTGGTTTGCATGTCTATTCAGGTTCCTTACTGTTGGACGACCCAAATGGAAAATCGCTTTGTTTGGTGGATTCTTTACGGCGATATTGTTCACCATCGGTAAATGGATACTTGGCTTCCTTTTGATAAACAGTAATATTAGTATGCTTTATGGCGCTTCAGGTTCAATGGTACTGATTATGTTATTTGTTTTTTATTCTGCGCTGATCTTTTACTATGGCGGTTGCTTTGTAAAAGTCCTGAGTGAAGTTTACGATAAACCCATTCGTCCCGTTAAGGAAGCCTTCATGGTGGAGACTCTTGAAATAAAGCTTTAAAGAATCTCTGATTTACCTTGTCATTTCTTAAATAATTCTAAAAATTCATATTTCCTTCATGTTTGTGGATGATCTTTATATCATAATCTCGTATATATATAATGAGATCTGATAATTGATTATTTAAAATGGGAAATCCAGCGTTAGAAGGTTAATGTCCGCGATAAGAACCGGTTCCGTGAGACTTAATATTCTAAATGCTTCTATCATATATAATAATCTGAAATACCTTAATGATCGTTTGCCTCATTTTGAGGCAAACTTTCTTTATTTTTGCAAACAATGAATCGTTTACTAGTTTATCGTCTGGCTTTTGTTGCAGTTTTTGCTGCACTAACACCGTTAACGTTAACGGCCTCTGGCCTAAGCGTAGACAAGCCTATGAGACGTGAACTGGCAGAATCAATTCTGCCTATGTTTCAAGATTCCACCGCAAGAAAAAGATCAGAAGGTAAGCGTCAGGATCAACCGGAGAAAACGCCACAGGATGTCCAGGAGGAAAGGTTGAAAGAAGCCCAAAGGCGAGCGATCAAGCAAGTTCCCAGATCCATACCCAAGCTGAAACCTCAGCCGGTTACAGATCGTGCAAAGATCAGGAGGCCACCGATGAAAGTTCCTAAGAAAGGAATGGGAGGGTATCGATTTTAGCATGCTCATTTTAAGCGTACATGAAACACAATTTATTATTACTGGCCGGTCTGTTGGTTTTGTCAGTCAGCCGGGTTCTTGCCCAGGATGCTGCAAACACGGTTAGAGAGACTCCGGCTGCAAAAACATCATCGTTAACGCTTGCTGCAATTTATGGCAACAATGCTAACTATTATGGTCAAACAGCGGAAGAACGATTACCCTACTTACTTACTAATGCTTCCTACAGGCTTGTAAATGGAGTTTATTTTTCTGCAAGCGGTTACCAGCTGCTCACTAATAGTCAGGCCACGTTTGAGGAAGTAGATTTATCGGCTGGATATGACGTTGATTTAGCGACAGGCCTCATTGGGTCTGTTGGTTATACCCGATCTTTTTTTGCAAAGAATTCTCCTTTATTACAGGCGGCAAACGAAAATACCCTGAGCGCCTCTGTTACTTATGATTGGAAACTATTAAAGTCCAGCTTAAGCAGTTTTTATGCTTTCGGTAAGACGAGTGATGTTTTTTTGACTTTGAATAATTCTAAGTCGATGGATCTTGGCAGCCTTTTCAGCGATAAAGATTATATATCTTTTGAACCCGGTTTTGAGATCGCCAGCGGCACTGTTCAATATCTGGAAGAATATATTGTTCGCCGGGAGAATCAGATACAAATTCCCGGCGCACCGCGGGTTCCTGAGTATACAACGAGAACCCGGTCAGCCAGTACTTTTGACATGTTATCTTATAGCGCGAATTTTCTGTTAGGATATAACCGCAGTCATTATTTGATAGAGACTGGTTACCAGCTTTCTTATTTGGGAAGTCACATCTCGACAACAAACAGAAAACCCCGCTCATTTTTTAATCTGAGCTTATATTATCAATTCTGATTTTGAAAGTCCTGCTGATAGAAGACGAAAAGACGCTCGCATACGAGATTGAAGCGTTCCTTAAAAAAGCATTTTATATCTGCGACCTGGCGCATAACGCGAGAAAGGGACTGGAAATGCTTGGAATGAATCCCTACGATTTCATTTTGCTTGACCTTGGATTGCCGGATCTTGATGGATTGAAAGTGCTTCAGGAAGCTAAAAAACTCAATCCTGATGCCGCATATATTATTCTTACAGCCAGGGGAAATATCGAAGACCGCATAATTGGCCTGGATCTGGGAGCTGATGATTATCTGCCAAAACCATTTTCCCTGCTCGAGCTTCAGTCCAGAATGCAAGCAATATCCAGGAGAAAGTTTAATCTCAATACTCAGGAAATTACTATAGGCGAATTCGCGATCGATCTTCAGAAAAGGATTGTTAGCCATACTCAGCGTGAAGTGGAACTTACCAGGAAGGAGTTTGACCTCCTCAGCTACTTGTTACTTCATAAAAATCGCGTATTAACACGTATGCAATTAAGTGAACATATCTGGGGCTCATTTGCAGATGATGATTACGATTCTAACTATATTGATGTACACATTAAAAACATCCGTAAAAAATTAAGTGCCTTCGGACCTGTTGAATGGATTGAAACGGTACGGGGTGTCGGATATAAAATAAGGAAGCATTAGTGAAACTTATCAGCAAGCTTACTTTATTCGTTACCTTATCAAAGCTTGCTGTCGTACTGCTTTTTGTATTTGCCCTGCCCTATCTCATCGGGGGGATCGCCCGCGATTACACGGATTCATATCTTCGACAGCAGAAAGAAAAAGTGCTGGATGTTGTTGCTAAAAATGGTGTGGATACCTATCTGCAAGGTAAGGAAAGCTACGGTAGCTATACTATATTATTGGAAGAGTACATTTCACTGGAGCCGGTCGAGAAAACTTTTAATATTGATAGTATCTACACAGATGAACGCATCATCGAAGATGATACGCTTAGCTATCGGGTTCTTACGCACGCGTTTATGGCGGGGGACAAAAAATACTTAATGGAGGTTGGTAAGACTACAGCTACTATTGACCAGTATAACAGGCCGCTGCAAAAAATCGCTACCTATGTTCTTCTGGGATTGATATTGTTAACTCTCATCATAGACCTTTTTTACACACGCTTTCTACTTCGGCCCCTGGGCAAAATAATCCGTACCAAGATCAGCAACAGAAAATTCCCTTTTAATGAAAACTCGATTCCGATAAAAACTACGACCACAGATTTCAGTTTCCTGGATACGTCGCTGATCAACCTGATGCAGCAAATCCACGAAGCATTCGAAAAAGAACGGGAGTTTACTGCAAACGCATCGCACGAGCTCATGACACCCATTGGTATTCTTCAAAACAAGATTGAGAATTTGATGGGCGAACCTGAAGTGAGTGATATGGTTCAGGAACGTTTGATAGGAATGCAGCGAACGTTGAACAGGCTTAAGCGTATAGTTCACTCCCTTCTTCTTATATCACGGATAGAGAACGATCAGTTCAGTAAAAATGAATCGATCCCGCTTCATGAATTGTTTAGGGATATTCAGGAAGAAATAAGTCATCGCCTAAACGACAAGGAAATAACAATGACAGTTGATATTTCACAGTCAGTGATCCTGACAGGGGTGAACCGGGATCTCATTTTTCAACTGGTGTACAACTTGGTTAACAATGCAATACGTTACAATAAGCAGAATGGTATGATTCGAATCTCCGATAAGATGATGGAAGACGGGTCATGCGCAATAACGATAAGCGATACGGGCATAGGGATTCCGGAAGGCGACATAAGTACGATATTTAACCGTTTCAAGAAAGCTAATAAATCTGAAGAAGCCGGAGGCTATGGTCTTGGACTTTCGATCGTTAAAAGTATTGCTGATTATCACTCCATAACTATCGAGCTTACCTCTGAAGTTAATAAAGGCACTGAGTTTATAATTAACTTCCCCTGCGAACTTATCCAATAGGTCTGTAAACCCCGCTAGTTCGTCGTCTCTTATTGGGCGTTCGTCTTAAATTCTTCTCCGTCCTGTAACCATTTTTTTTTGCCGTCGTCTTAACAATAGAACGCAAAATTAGGATTGTCAGATTAACACTGGGCTTCCTTGATCTGAGGTTTATGCCCTGGATTTTTTTTGCCTGATTTTAAAGATATTCCTATGAAACAAAATTACTTAACGATAATATTCATCCTGATAAGCACCCTGTTGTCTGTGACAGTAAACGCCCAAACCCGTATAAACGGATCAAAAGTGGCGGGGAAGGTTTTGGATGAGACCAGGAAGCCATTAGATTTCGCTACTGTAAGCCTATTGAAAGCATCTGATTCGACTCTTGTTAGAACCGCTGTGAGCGGATTAGACGGAACCTTTGTGTTTGAAAACCTCATTAACGGAACATACCGTGTGAGTATAAGTATGGTTGGATACGAAAAAACCAGAACCAGCGAGTTTACCATAAATGAAGTCACCACGGGCAAGGACTTGGGTGAGATCTCCGTGAAACGTGATAATAAGATGCTTGGAGAGGTAACTGTCAGAGCAGTTAAGCCTTTTATTGAACGAAAGATTGATCGACTGGTAGTGAATGTCGAGGGCAGCAGTGTGGCCACCGGATCTACTGCTCTGGAAGTATTACAAAGAGCGCCCGGGATTACCCTCGATCAAAATGACAATATCGCTATGCAGGGAAAGCAAGGAGTTCTGGTTATGCTGGATGGAAAACAAACTTATATGAGTAGCGCGGATGTTGCTAATATGCTTCGTAACATGCCGAGTTCCCAGATTGAAACCATCGAACTCATTACTAATCCTTCAGCTAAGTACGATGCTGCAGGGAACTCCGGAATTATTAATATTAAAACTAAGAAGAGCAATAATGTGGGTACTAATGGTACACTAACTGCCGGGGCTGGAATGGGTGATAATTATCGTGGAAATGGTGGTTTGTCGCTTAACCATCGCAATAAAAATATAAATCTGTTCGGGAATTACAATTATTCGACTCGTGAACAGGGTCAGAATATGATCATTGACCGGATCGTGTCTACTTCAAAAGTTACCACATACTTTGGGCAGAAAGGCAATTTTATCCGCGATAATGATAATAACAACTTCAAGGCAGGACTCGATATTTTCATCGATAAAAAGAATACGCTGGGCTTTCTGGTCAACGGATATTTGAATTCAGGATCTGAGGTATATAACAATACAACACTGATCGGACGATCGTTTAGTCAGACAGACTCGTCGGTAATTGCTATTAACGATGCAAATAGCAGGTATAGAAGCATGGCCTACAATGCTAATTATAAGACCATTCTCGACACTTCTGGTAAAGAACTATCTATTGACCTTGATTATTCACGCTATAATGGCAACGAAAACACCTTGTACGACAATCGTTTTCAAAACACTAACGGTTCAGTAACAGCGCCTTCTTTTATACAGAATAACACGCCGTCAATCATTAATATTAAGGCGGTGAAATTAGACTATTCTATGCCTTTCAGTAAAACTGTTAAGATGGAGGCGGGATTAAAGAGCAGTTGGGTTAAGACCGATAACGATTTTCAGTTTGAACGCCTTATCAGCAATTCCTGGCAGAATGATCCCGGGAGAAGTAATCAGTTTATATACGACGAGAATGTTAATGCAGCATATTTAAATCTAAATAAGCAGTACAAATCGACAAGCGTACAGCTAGGCTTGCGAGCTGAACAAACAAACTCAAATGGTAATTCAATAACTACGGCAAAGGAAGTTAATCGCAGCTATGTCGACCTCTTCCCCAGTGTATTTATAAATCAGAATCTTTCAAAAAATCATGATTTGGGGGTTTCTTATAGCCGCAGAATTGACAGGCCTAGTTATGACGCGCTAAACCCATTTATGTTCTTTCTAGACCAGTATACTTACAATCAGGGCAACCCTTTCCTTAACCCTCAGTACACAAACAACTTTGAGTTAAGCTATAACTACAAAAAGACTTATAGCCTTACCTTGAACTACAGCCTGACGAGAGACGTAATTACGCAGGTTTTGCTCCCCGATACTGCAAAGAAAGCTTTGTTTCAAACGAATGAGAACCTGGATAAGCAGATTAACTACAGTGTGAATTTGAATGCGCCGGTATCTTTTACCAAATGGTGGAGTACAAGCAACAATGCCTCGGTATTTTACCTGGGTTTCCGTTCACCTGATTTGAGGGGTCAAGACCTTAGTTCGGGCCGCGTTGCCCTGCAATTTAATTCACAGCACAAATTCGTGATCAGCTCTACCATCACAGGCGAGCTTAATGGAGATTATACTTCGCCCATAGAATATGGTACTTTAAAGATCAGCTCGCAATACGGATTAGATCTCGGCCTAAGCAAATCGTTTATGAAGAAAAAGGCAAACGTCAAACTTGCGCTGAGCGATATATTTGATACAAGAAGGCAGAAGATATCAAGCGCATATGAAGGACTTGACTATAATCTGGTACAAAAAAATGAAACACGAATAGCACGTGTAACCTTTACATATCGTTTCGGTAAAAGTGAGATAAAGCCGGAGCGTCGCCGCTCCACGGGTTTGGAGGCGGAACAAAGCCGCATTAAGAATTAATTTTAGTTTAGTTGATTGATTGAAAGGTCCCGGGGTTAGAACGGGGCCTTTTTTTATAAAAGATCTTTTAGAACGGCCCAAACATTGTCAGCTAGAATCCGATGGCCTTCAGGCGTGGGATGTATACCATCAGATTGATTTAAAGCAGATATTCCACCTACTTTATCGAGAAGGAAAGGTACTAATGCCATATTATTTTTGTCGGCAATTTGTTTAAAGATAACTCTGAAATCGGACGCATATTTTGCGCCCATGTTTGGAGGTACCTGCATTCCCGTCATAACTAGCTTTGCATCGGGATATTTTGCTTTTACCTGATCGACAATTGACTGAAGATTTTTTTCCGTTTCTGAAACTGGAATCCCTCTTAACCCGTCGTTAGCGCCCAACTCGAGTATAAAAACGTCAACGTTTTGTTTCAAGATCCAGTTAATCCGGGCCTTTCCGGCGGCGGTGGTTTCGCCACTCAAACCAGCGTTGGTAATCTTATAGGGCAGATTTAAAGAATCAATCTTATTCCCAATCAGCGCGGGAAATGCCTCATCCGGCTCAACTCCAAGGCCGGCGGTCAAACTATTGCCGAAGAAAAGAATATTCTTTTTCTCAATACCAGCCGCTACAGGAATACTATCTTTTTTGGTGTTCTCTAATTTATGATTGGTATCTGACCCACAAGAACTAAGTATGGAAAGAGAGATTAAAAGATATAAGATGTTTTTAAGCATAGTTTTTTATTTGAACAGCAAAATTACGTTTTCTGCCCGAAACATGATACCTGAAAGCTGATACCTGTTGTGTAACATCTCCGGTTTGAAACCATCAAATACTGGCAGAATTTTTACAATGCGCACACCTTCACTACTTTCAAATTCATTATTTTGCACGAATAGCCTTGTAGCATTACTTTAACCAAATCCGCGTGGACATTATCCTGAATATTCAAAACCTTACTAAAACATACCAAAGTGGCGGAAGTACGCTTACCGTCCTTGACAATATCAGCTTTGCGCTTGAGGCAGGATCCACTATGTCAATTGTTGGCCCTTCAGGAAGTGGAAAAACTACGCTCCTCGGACTTTGTGCCGGTTTAGACAGATCAAGCTCAGGTATGGTTGAATTAAATCATATCAAACTCGATAACCTTACTGAAGACCAAAGAGCCCAGGTGAGAAATCAGCATGTAGGCTTTATATTTCAGAATTTTCAGTTACTTCCTACGCTCACAGCAATCGAAAACGTTATGGTTCCTTTAGAATTGCGAGGTGAGAAAAACATACGATCACGTGCAGCCGACCTTTTAGATAAAGTTGGGCTTGCTGACCGGGGCCATCATTATCCAAGCCAGCTTTCGGGCGGTGAGCAGCAGCGTGTCTCTCTGGCACGGGCGTTTTCAAATTCACCTAAAATTCTTTTTGCCGATGAACCTACCGGAAACCTGGATGCAGAGACAAGTGAGAAGGTGGTAAAATTAATTTTTGATTTGAACAAGGAAGCTGGGACCACGCTTGTTTTAGTTACACACGATCTGGAATTGGCCTCGAAAACTCAGCGGATAATCCGCGTAAAGGGCGGCTCCCTTATTTCTGACGAATTAACCTCTGCTCAAGTAGCTGACAATACAAATTATGCCCACTGATAATCAGACACTTGAGACGATCCCAAAATCAGGCTTAAATTTCCGTTGGCTGATCTTAATGGCTTGGAGAGACAGCAGGCGCAATCGCTCGCGTTTGTTTTTGTTTATCTCCTCAATAATTCTTGGGATAGCGGCGCTCGTTGCGATTTATTCATTCGAGTATAATCTTCGTCAGGACATCGATTTACAGGCTAAAGGCCTTCTTGGTGCAGACATGGTCATTGAGACGAATAAGCCCGTCAAGAAAGATATTTTGCCTGTTTTGATGGCGCTGGGTAATGAGCGGTCTGAAGAACGAACTTTCGCCTCGATGATATATTTCCCCAAAGGTGAGGGCACGCGTTTGGTCAATATCAGGGCTCTAACGGGTGGGTATCCTTACTATGGAGCAATAGAAACAACTCCTGTGAATGCAGGCAGATCCTTTCGGGAAGCAAAACAAGCTTTGGTGGACAAAACACTGATGTTGCAATTTGACGCTGACATCGGGGATTCCGTTAAAGTTGGTGAGTTAACATTCATGATTGCTGGTATCTTAAACAAAGCACCGGGTCAAACTGGTTTCGCCGCATCCGTAGCCCCTGTCGTTTACATCCCTTTGCAATATCTTGATCAAACAGGTTTATCTCAAAAAGGGAGCCGTATCAACTATAATTTCTATTATAAATTTGATGAGAAGATCAATGTAGATGTGCTCGCTGAAAAGCTGGAACCACGTCTTGAAAAAGCTGATATGGATGCCGAAACCATTGAATCGCGAAAGGAAGATACCGGACGATCATTTCAGGACATGACCGAATTTCTTGCGCTTGTAGGTTTTGTTGCACTCTTGCTGGGTTGTATCGGGGTAGCAAGTGCAATTCACATTTATATCAGAGAGAAGATTAATACAATCGCGGTATTGCGTTGCCTCGGTGCTAGTTCAAAACAGGCGTTTATTATCTATCTAATCCAAATCGTTGGCATAGGACTGATTGGATCAGTTCTTGGTGCCATTTTAGGTACTCTTATCCAGCAAGTTTTACCGGTGGTACTGAAAGACTTCCTTCCTGTTGAGATCACGGTTGCTATTTCATGGGCAGCTATAGGCCAGGGATTGTTATTGGGATTAATTATATCGGTATTATTTGCGCTGCTTCCCCTCGTGTCAGTAAGAAATATTTCGCCGCTGAATACTTTGCGCCTCTCATTTCAGGAAACTTCCTTGTTTAAGGATCCGATAAAATGGCTCGTATATACAATTATTGTGCTTTTCGTATTCGGTTTCACATACCTGCAAATGGGATCGATCAGAAAGACAATTTATTTCACCGGAGGGGTTCTGTTCGCTTTTATTGTATTATCAGCTTTAGCTTACGCGATGATGTGGCTGGCAAGGAAATTCTTTCCTTCTTCATGGAGCTACCTGTGGCGGCAAGGCTTCGCTAATTTATTTCGTCCCAATAATCAAACACTGATCCTGGTTGTCTCTATCGGATTAGGAACTGCGTTTATATGTACCCTCTTCTTCGTGCAGGGGATCCTTATTAATCGGGTAACCATGTCCTCAAGTACAAATCAACCGAACATGGTTTTATTTGATATTCAGAGCGAGCAAAGACAGTCGATATCGGCTCTTACAAAGAGTATGAATCTCCCCATAATTCAGGAGGTGCCTATTGTTAATATGAGGATGATTGAGATCAAAGGCCGGAATGCTGCAAGCTTTAAGAAAGATACTACAGCCTGGGGTGCCAGGCGGGCGCTTGATCGGGAGTATCGGGTCACATATCGCGATAGTTTGAGTGATTCTGAAAAGATCATTGACGGCAAATGGTCGGGTACGTTTGACGCAGCAAGACCTCTCCCGGTTTCACTTGAAGAGGGTTTTGCCAAGCGAATCGATGTAGGGATTGGTGATAAACTTACCTTCAATGTGCAGGGGGCTCCTATGGAAACGGTAGTGGGTAGTATTCGTAAAGTTGATTGGAACCGTATTCAGACTAATTTCCTCGTGATATTTCCCAAAGGCGTTCTGGAAGAGGCCCCTCAATTCCATGTATTATTGACCCGGGTGCCGTCAAATGAGGTGTCAGCAAACTTTCAGCGTACCATTGTTAAAACTTATCCCAATATTTCAATGATTGACCTGGGGCTTGTGCTCAGCGTGCTGGATGAAATTCTTACGAAGATGGGCTTTGTTATAAGGTTTATGGCTGGTTTTAGCATTATTACCGGCCTTATCGTATTAATTGCATCGGTCCTCATAAGTAAATATCAGCGTATTCGTGAGAGCGTGTTGTTAAGGACCTTGGGGGCAAGCCGGAAGCAGATTTTGATAATCACGGCATTGGAATATTTTTTCCTTGGTGCACTGGCTGCAGGCGCAGGAATTGTCTTGTCGTTGCTTGCAAGCTGGGGTTTAGCTAAATTTACTTTTGAAACGAACTTTACGCCTGAAATTCTGCCGGTGCTGGCGTTGTTTACTATAATATCTTGTTTAACGGTTTTAATTGGACTTTTCAATAGCCGTGGAATTCTTAATAAACCCCCGCTGGAGGTTTTAAGAAGCGAAGTTTAAATCAAGTATGAGAGTTGCATTATTTATCGGCATGGGAAGTTTGATCGGCGGTATTTTACGATACATGCTTTCACAGCTTATCCAGAACAGAGCGCTTAGTACTTTTCCTTACGGTACCCTGACAGTCAATATTTTAGGATGTCTGCTTATAGGAATAGTGTTTGGCCTGGCCGAGCGGGTCGGCATGGCACAAGAATGGAAACTGTTTATTGTAACAGGAGTTTTGGGCGGATTTACAACTTTCTCCGCTTTCTCATATGAAAGTATATCGCTTATGCGGGATGGACAGGCAGGAACAGCATTAATCTACGTTGCTGCCAGTGTAGTTCTCGGCCTACTTGCCACTTACATAGGGGTCTTGGCTATGAGCTCCGGTCAATGAGCTGCCTTTGCAGGAAGCTGGTTTGTTGTACCTCAATTTTATGACTAAAGATCACTACTCGAAAACGTATCTCCCTGACTAACATCTCCAGTTTCATATCCCTTCTTGAACCACTTCATACGCTGAGCCGAGGTACCATGAGTAAACGAATCCGGTACAACATGACCCTGCGATTGTTTCTGAAGTCTGTCATCTCCAATAGCACTTGCTGCGGTTAAAGCTTCTTCGATATCTCCGTCTTCAAGCACGCTTTGTCCATCCTGTTGCAGATTTTTTATGTAATTGGCATAAACGCCAGCGTAAAAATCTGCCTGCAGCTCCAATTTAACGGAAAGGCGATTGTACTCAGATTCACTAACCTGGCCCCGCATACTTTGTACCTTATTTGAGGTTCCGAGTAAATTCTGTACGTGATGTCCGACTTCATGAGCAATTACATATGCCATAGGAAAATCTCCGCCCGCTCCGAAACGGTCTTTAAGTTCTTGCTGGAAAGTAAGATCGAGATAAACTTTCTGGTCTGTCGGGCAGTAAAATGGTCCGGTTGCTGAACTTGCCGATCCACAGGCAGAAGCTACTGAATTGTCGAAAAGGACTATTGTAGGCCGGTCATAATTTTTTCCGTTCTCTTTGAAGATAGCTGTCCACATTTCGTCGGTATCCGCGAGAACAACGTCAGCAAATTTACCCGCATCATCTGTAGGAGACCCAACTTTACCTTCCTGCTGCGTAGCTTCGCCAAGTGGCAGCTGACTTAACAATTGCGTCGCATCCTGACCAAACAGTAAGCCTAAAATAACTACCAGGATACCACCACCACCAAGTGCTAATCCACCGCCGCCCATTCCGCGACGATCATCAATATTTCCGCTTCCGCGTCTGCCTAACCATTTCATATGAACATATTTAGTTTTGGTTTAACACAGAGCATCAGGCATTGTTTTACTCTTTAAGATTATCGCTGTAAAGTTCTGCTTCAAGGCCTTTGGTAAATGATTTTTCCGCCGACTACAGTTGTGACAACTTTCACGTCTCTGATCTTCTCGGGAGCGATTGTTGTGATATCATTGTCAAGAATGACAAAATCTGCCAGGAAGCCTTTTTTCAAAACGCCCTTTGTCTTTTCATCAAATGACGCATACGCAGATCCGGAAGTATATGCTCTCAAAGCTTGCTCAACCGTTATTTTTTGTTCCGGCACCCAGCCGCCGGGAGTTTTACCGTCGATAGTGCGCCGGGTAACTGCCGCATAAATGCCTTCTAACGGGGTGGGAGGTGCTACAAACCAATCACTTCCAAATGCCAAAACAGCTTTATTGTCTAAAAGACTCTTAAACGCATATGTAGATTTTATCCGCTCCGGACCTAAATATTTTTCAGCCCAGCGTCCGTCGTCGATAGCGTGATAAGGCTGCACGCTGGCAATAATATTGAGCTTGCCGAAACGGGGAAAATCAGCTGCAGTAATATGCTGAGAATGCTCGATGCGGAAACGACGATCTTTTTTGCCGTTTTCTTTTTCAACCCTTTCAAAAATATTCAATAATTCCCGGATAGCTTTATCTCCTATCGCATGGATCAGAAGCTGAAGCCCTGCTTTATCTGCCGGTGAAATAGAATTATAAAGCTCGTCTACCGTTGCCACCATAAAGCCACTGTCAGCAGGAGTATCAGAAAATGCCTTCTGAAAAGCTGCTGTATGTGACCCCAGTGATCCATCGACAAAGCCTTTCAAGCCACCGATCTTTAGATAGTTATCACCTCGCCCAGATTTTTCAACCTCTTCAGCCAGTTTTTTCCAGGAAGACAATGGTACCGCGTTATATACACGAACCTTTAATGCATTATTTTTCCGGGCTCTTTTAAAAACTTCCAGATCACCCCATGTTCCCATATTCTGTATTGAGGTAACACCCTTTTCTGCAACGTAATCCATAGCAGTATTAAGTGCTCTGTCTTTCAAATCATCTGAAGGCTCAGTTACATGCTTGTAGATTAAACCCATGGCGTTATCTTTAAAAATCCCATCTGGTAAACTGTTCGGATCACGGGTTATGGTTCCGCCATCGATATCTTTTGTTGCCGCAGTTATTTTAGAGATTTTCATAGCTGCCGAATTTGCTAGCCCCATATGTCCATCAAGGCGCTGTACAAATACGGGATGATTTGGTGTTATTGAATCAATCCACGCAGCCTTCGGAAGTTCACCTCCCCAATGTGAATGATCCCAATCACCGGCTAAAATCCACGTGCCGGCGGGAATGGTTTTGGCAAAGGCTCCAATTCTCGCAATGAATTCTTTTTTGGTGGTAGCATCGCGCAATTGAACAGACGAAAGCCCGAAGCCGCCGTCAATAAAATGAATGTGTGCGTCATTGAATCCGGGCGTGATTAGCTGTCCCTTGGCGTCGATTACGTTTGAACTGTCACCGAATAACTTCCTGACATCTTCGGAAGTGCCAACCAATACAATTTCTTCGCCCTTAACTGCCATTGCTTCTGCCCAGGGCTGATCGGGATCGCCGGTCCAGATACGGGCATTAATAACGCCCATGGTTGCTCCACCGTCGCTGGTGCCTTGACATCCCGTTAAGGAAAAGAACAGTAAAATTGAAAGGAACAGCAGGCATACGCCCCCTGCTAGCGAAAGGTTGAGTGCTCTCATCTAAGATCTATTTCTAATAAATATAGATAGAAGACCTAACAATGAAAAACCAGAAGCCAGAACAAAATATTTAAAAATTGATCAGACTCCTGGAAACAGAAAATAGCGAGAGGCCTAACTTGTAAATGCAGTCAACCCGCTTAAAATTCTTTGGACTGTTTTTTCCTTACCAAGTAGTGCAGCGATATCGAAAACAGCAGGCCCAAATTTACCCCCGACAAGCATAACCCTGTATGGAAGCATTACTTCGCCTATCTTAATATTGTTCTCCTCTGCCAATGCTTTGAATGAGGCTTCAAGATCTGCGGGGTTCCATTGCTCGTCTGTAAATGTAGAGTGAGTGGCTACGAGCTTATTGAAATACTCAGTCTTAGTTTCGGTCCATTTTGGTTTTACCGCATCAAGGTCATATTGTTCCGGTGCTTGAAAGAAGAACGAAGCCTGGTCCCAGAAGTCCTGAAGATACGTCATTCGCTCTTTAACGAGCGATATTACCTGATCCAGATAGGCTTCACTGTCAACAGTGATACCCCGCTTTTCCAATGCATCTAAAATATGGTACCTGATCGCTGATATTTCCGCATTCTTGATATATTCATGACTGAACCACTTGGCTTTTTCTATGTCAAATTTTGCTCCTGATTTGCTTACACGCTCAATACTGAACTTTTCAATAAGCTCGTCAATGCTGAAGATCTCTTGTTCTGTGCCATCGTTCCACCCCAGCAGGGCCAGCATGTTCACGAAAGCTTCAGGGAGGAACCCCATTTCCCGGAACCCTTTAGTTATATCACCTGTTTTTGGGTCGGTCCAGTTCATAGCGTAGACAGGAAAACCAAGTCTGTCGCCATCCCGTTTACTTAACTTTCCGTTTCCGTCAGGCTTAAGTATCAGTGGAAGATGTACCCACTCTGGCATGTCTTTTTTCCAGCCGAGGTATTCCCATAATAATATATGAACCGGTGCAGATGGAAGCCACTCTTCACCACGGAAGGCATGGCTTATCTTCATCAGGTAATCGTCAACAACTACAGCTAGATGGTAAGTGGGCATGCCATCAGCTTTCAACAATACTTTATCATCAACAAGGTCGGTCTCAAAACTCACATGCCCACGAATCATATCATGAAAGTGTACAGTTTCGCCGGGCAATATTTTAATCCGAACAACATGTGGAACTCCCTGGTCAATAAGAGACTTGGTTTCAGTTTCAGAAAGGCTTAATGAATTACGCAGCTGAGCACGGTTCTCATGTCCGTAGCGGAAGTTAGGAAATTTCTGGCGTTGCTCTTCAAGCTCTGCCGTTGTGTCAAAAGCATAATATGCAAATCCATCGCTGACAAGTTGTTCAGCATACTGGCGGTAATTATCCTTGCGCTCACTTTGCCGGTACGGGGCAAATGGGCCTCCGTTTACGGGCCCTTCATCCGGAGTCAATCCACACCAGTTCAGGCAATCAATAATATATTGTTCTGCACCTTCAACATATCGGTTTTGATCAGTATCCTCAACTCTGAGAACAAAATCCCCTTTATGTTGTCGTGCAAAAAGATAATTAAACAAAACTGTTCTCACACCCCCAAGATGTAATCCTCCTGTGGGGCTCGGGGCAAAACGTACTCTTACTTTTTTGGTATTCTCAGACATAGGGGGCAAAGATAAGGATTGTTATTAGTTGTTGGCTGGTCGTTGTTGGTGAAGTTCAGCCCAAAATATCCTACCTCACTTTCCGTTTCCTTTTGTAATTTGCTACTTCTATGAATCCTTACGAACGTAAACGCCGCTGGAAATTTATATTACTTGCATTTGCTGTGGTAATCGCAGGTGCTTCAATGTGGTATACAGATTATCTCGTCAGAAATATTTCTGAAGCTGAACGGACGAGAGCGGAGCTTTGGGCAATAAGTACACGAAATATCATAGCAATGCCGGATGTGAATGATGAATATATCACATTCATTTACAGCATGCGGGATAGTCTGGCAGTTCCGGCGATAGTTGCGGATTCTGCAGACAATATTATCACATGGAGGGGTCTCGACAGTACTAAAACTGATATGAAAGAGGATACTCAGAGAACTTACGATCCAAAATATTTCAATTCAGAACTCAGGCAGATGAAGGATCAGCATCAGCCCATTGTACTTGAACTGGATACCCGTAAATGGTTTGTTTATTATAAAGATTCTGTACTTCTTACACAACTAAAGGCTTTTCCGTACATACAATTATCAGTTATTGCAATATTCCTGCTTGTGGCATATGGCGTTTTCAGTTCTTCGAGAAAGTCAGAACAGGATCAGGTTTGGGTGGGATTGGCGAAGGAAACAGCGCATCAGCTGGGAACGCCGATATCATCATTAATGGCATGGGTTGAATTGCTGCGGACAAGGGTCAGCGCAGCAGATGACCCGCTGATCCTGGAGATGGAAAATGATGTTAAGAGACTGGAAACAGTCGCGGACCGATTTTCGAAAATAGGGTCTAAGCCTGTGCTTCATAATCACATTGTTTATGACGTTGTGGAGGAGTTTATTAATTATTTCCGTGTCCGAGTGAGTGATAAGATTGAGTTTGTTTTGAACGGTGATAGTCAGGTAGAAGCTTTGATCAATGTGCCTTTGTTTGATTGGGTAATTGAGAATATTCTCAAAAATGCCGTTAATGCTATTGACGGACCCGGTAAGATCAAAGTCGACATTCGGGAGAATTTGGTAAAAGAACAGGTTTTCATAGATATTTGTGATACAGGATCTGGTATTCCGAGATTAAAATTTGATACCATCTTTCAGCCTGGATATACTACACGTAAGCGCGGCTGGGGGCTCGGGCTATCGTTAACCAAACGAATTGTCGAGAATTATCACAAAGGACACATTTTTGTCAAAGATTCAGAAATTGGAAAAGGAACCACATTCCGCATTGTTTTAAAAAGTAATATGACCTATGAAGCGACCTCAAGCTGATGAATACGCAGCATTTTATCAAAAGTATATTGACACTGTTAGCGATAACGTAATTGCAGAACTGGAGCACCAGGCAAACTCATTCACCACCTTTTTAAAAGGCATTATGCAGGATAAGGCATCCTACGCATATGCTGAAGGCAAGTGGACAATCAAGGAACTTGTTGGACACGTTATTGACACGGAGCGCATAATGGCCTACCGGATGTTGACGATAGGAAGGAACGATAAAACTGCTCTGCCCGGCTTTGAAGAAAACGACTATGTGATAAATTCTCATTTTGCGGACCGAACTTTGGAAAGTCTGGCAGGAGAATTTGCTGCCTTGCGTAAAGCCAATATGTATCTGGTGAAATCATTTAATGAAGAAGATATCAACCGTTTGGGTACTGCTAACGGTGCGCCGATAAGTGTTCTCGCTTTAATTTATATTCTGGCCGGCCATTTAAATCATCACCGGAAAATTATTGAAGAAAGATATTTATGATCTGGTTCAGAGAGTATGATGTAGCTGAAATTAATGGTCGCCCGCAAAATCATATTGGAGCTTTGCTGGGAATTGAATTCATGGAAATTGGCGAAGATTTCGTTACCGCTCGTATGCCAGTAAATGAACGGACACATCAGCCTTACGGGATACTGCACGGTGGAGCATCAGTGGTGCTTGCTGAAACTTTGGGGAGTGTAGCATCGAGTATGGTTGTCGATTGGGAGAAATATATCGGTGTGGGACTTGAAGTTAATGCAAATCACCTTCGGCCTGTGAAATCTGGATATGTTACCGGAATATGTAAGTCAGTTCATATAGGCGGCAAAACCCATGTGTGGGATATTAAAATCTACAATGATAAAGGAAAGATGAATTGTATCAGCCGACTTACGGTTGCAATTTTGCCGAGGCCTTAAAAAAAACATTAAGTTCCGGCTCATGCCGGGACTTAATGTTAAATACGCATCTATTTCTTGTCAGCGGTTTCTTTTTTCTCGATCAGATAGGATACGAATAATCCTAAGCCGCCAAATATTGCAAGAAGCGAAAAGTAAATCGGCTCACTGTCGTTACTACGTCCCGAGAAATTCAGCATGGTGTTGTCTAATATGTAAGCGAGAAACAAACCGATCCCCAACCCCATTAAAAAGAGCCCCCACTTCAGGGTTTGATAAGGATAGGGCTGTTGCGCATTTAATCCTGGATCCATTCCATTCTGGATCATCGCCATGGTCTCTTTGTTTTTAAGGTATCTGAGACCAAAAACACAGGCGAAAAACCCCAGGCTTATTAAAATCGGTATTAAAATTCCTAATTCGTGCATAATGTTATGTTTAAGTGTGTGATTTGTAATGCATTTGAAATCTATGACAACACGCTTTAAAATCAGGTTACACCAGCCCGGCAAATTTTTACTCATAGATTTATAATGAAGTTGTAACCTGATTCAAAAAAGTAGCGTCAGAGAAGATAACTGATGGTTGACAAGTTTTCAGATAATGAATTAATAGCGAAAGTGCTGGGAGGCGATAGGTCTGCATATGCGACCATTATCGCCAGGCATCAGCGCTTTGTTTTTACCCTAGCCCTCCGGTTTACAAAGAATCGTGAGGACGCAGAGGAAATAGCTCAGGATTGCTTTGTAAAAGCATATCGTTTTCTGAATGATTTCAAGCAGAAATCCAAGTTCAGCACTTGGTTATATAGTATAGTATTCACCACAGCAATGACTTTTCTTCGCAAAAAGCGTTTGGAAATGAATTTGTTAGACGATAATACAGATTCGGATTTCTTAAATATCGCATCTGAACAGGGTAAAGATGAGTTTGAACACAAGTCCAAAATGACTTATGTGAATCTTGCCATAGCACAGCTTTTGCCCGATGATGCGGCCGTAATAACTCTTTTTTATCAGGGGGAACAATCTCTTGACGAAATTGGTAAGCAGCTGAACATGGAAACCAATACAGTCAAGGTCAAACTGCATCGGGCGAGACTTAGACTGAAGGAAAAGCTGGAGCGTTTATTGAATAACGAAGTAGCAGAATTATTATGAATAAAATCGAACAAGAGATCTGGGATTATCTTGATGGAAATCTCGGGGAGGATGAAAAGCTCTTACTGGCGAGCCGTATAGAAAAAGATCCTTTATATCGTTCGGCTTTTGCCGAGCTTAATGATTTAAATGCCAGCCTGGCAACTTTGCAACTAGATGAGCCTTCAATGAGCTTTAACAGGAATGTGATGGATAAAGTAGCACTTGAGCCTGCTCCTGGTTTCGTCAGATCTTTAATAGACAAAAGGGTTATCTATGGTATCTCAGCATTCTTCATTCTGACGATTGGAGGGTTACTATTATTTTTGTTTACAACTATAGACTGGCAGTCTATTGGTGAGGCGGCAAATTCCACTATAATTATACCTGAGATAGATTATTCGGCATTAATGAACACCACATTTATTAAAGCTTTTCTATTTATTGACGTTATGCTGGGCCTGCTTCTTTTTGATGGTTTTTTACGAAAGGCTGTGAATACCAAAAAGTTAAAAAAAATTTAGAACTTTTTTAATCTACGATGGTTAATTATTTAGAACCCCATAGGGGTTCGTTGTGATAAGGTTTAGGTTGGAGCCCCCGCCAAAAAGCGGGGGTTTCTTATTTTATGCTGTTACTGCTTTATTTCGCCCATTGTTTACCCACTGAATGGCTTGAGCAAAGATCATAACAAGCAAACAACCCACCACGTTTAGCCATAAAAAAGCCATGATGTTAGCCTGCCAGCATGCGAAAACAACAACTTCCGTCATGATAGCCGCCCAGAATGTCGCTGATCCGCCAATTTTTTTAAGATAAAAAGCCACGACGAAGATTCCGAGGATTGTGCCGTAGAAAAGAGATCCTAAAATATTCACGGCTTCAATAAGATTGCCCATTTTGCTGGCATACAATGCCATAAGAAGACAAAATATTCCCCAAACTACAGTTGACCAGCGGGAAACGCTTAGATATTTCTCATCAGTTGCCCCGGTGTTAATGAGTCGTTTGTAGATATCAATAACAGTTGTGGACGCGAGAGAATTCAATGCACCTGCAGTTGAGCCCATGGAAGCAAGGAAAACAATCGCGATAAGCAAACCGATCAGGCCGTGAGGTAGATATCTGGTCACGAAGCTTAAAAACACATAATTGTTGTCATTAGTGTCAGCGTCCGGATCATTTTTTACCATGAGATCAATAGCCTCTTTGCGGATAGCCTTAGTTTTTTCATCGGCTGCTTGTAAGAGGACCCTTTGAGAATTTATCGTTTGTTCGTCATTAGCATCCAGTGCTACTTCCAGGCGATTAACTTCGAGCTGTTTATTTTTGAAAGCTTCCGCATAATTAGATTTTATCCGGTTAAGTTCAGGAGCATACTCGCTTTTCTCCAGTTTCCCTAATTCATAACGGTTGAAGAAGATAGGAGGCTGCTGATATTGATAGAATGTAAATACCAGTACGCCTATCAGCAGGATTAGAAATTGCATCGGAATCTTAACAAGGCCATTCATTAGTAACCCCAGTCTGCTCTGTCCTATTGATGAACCTGTCAGATAACGACCAACCTGGCTTTGATCTGTACCGAAATAGGACAATTGCAGAAAAAACCCACCAATCAATCCACTCCAAACTGTATACTGGTTATTCCAGTCGAACTTAAAGTCAATAGCGTTTGTACGGCCCATTTTTCCAGCAATCTGCAGGGCCTTGCCAAATCCAACGGTTTCAGGAAGGAGTTTTACCACAACTACTCCAGCTACAAAAAGTCCGGCAAATATCACGCTCATCTGTAGAAGCTGCGTGTAGGAAACCGCCTTTGTGCCACCATAGACTGTATAAAGAATCACCACACTGCCAATAAACACAGTAGTAAATGTTGTATTGATATTTAGAACGGTAGAGAGTATAATAGACGCGGCATAAATTGAGATACCTGTTGAAAGGCCGCGCTGCACGAGGAACAGAAATGCAGTTAAGGCCCTTGTTTTTAAATCAAAGCGGGTTTCCAAAAACTCGTATGCTGTATAGATCTTAAGCTTGTGAAAAATCGGAACGAACGTAATACACAAAACGATCATGGCGAGCGG
Source organism: Bacteroidota bacterium (assembly GCA_040384965.1). Classification (GTDB taxonomy): domain Bacteria; phylum Bacteroidota; class Bacteroidia; order Sphingobacteriales; family Sphingobacteriaceae; genus Daejeonella. The sequence continues at coordinate 74,088 of JAZKIH010000016.1, forward strand.
CAGTCCAAAATAGAACTGGACAAATGCCATTCCTGATGAAAATGCGAGACCGGGAGCTGATAAGAAAGTGATAGCGCTAGCCTGGGTGGCCATCACCGATAGAGTGACGTAATACCACGGGAAAGATTTATTTCCGAGTAAGAACCCGTCGATATTATCTGTGCCCCTGCTTTTATAAACGCCGTATATGACAATTACAAGCAGAGTTGTGAAGAGGACTATCCAATCCAGCCCACTCATTCAAAAAATTTTGTAAAGAAGTAAAAAAAGGCGATCAGAAGAACCAGCCAAACTACTAAAAGGTAGTAGAACTGGTTCCAGGTCTTAGCAAATGGAGGAAGTTCCTGATCAGGCTTCTTCACCATTATTCACAACTACGTTCATCCAGAAACCTGCAGTAAGAAGGCCCAGAATAGCTCCAAGTAAAGTATATCCAATAGAACCAGTTACTATCCATGCTGTTAAAACACCGCATAATAGAGCTGGAATCAAATAATAAGAGCTGTAACTTTTTGTAACCTTATGATTTTCCATAATTTAATTAGTCTTGTTTGTGATCTGTGTATGTTCGGTTATTTATTCGCGATAAAACGATTATGATTTGATAATTATACATCAATAGGGTGCAGCAAAATCATAATGGTTTCGTTATCAAATTTACAAATAATCTGTATGCACCGGGCACTCCGGCCGGTAATTCCCTAAAAAATGCAAGAGAAGTATACACAAACCTGCCCTTCCCATAATCTGTAACGATCAATGAACCATCATTTGGTTTCTCGCCAGGGTCGCTCATTGAAAGTATCCGGCTGTATTTTGGATTAGCATCTGCCGTAAAATATAAGCCTCTTTCCTGGATCCAACCTTCAAAATCTTTTTCTGTGATTTTATTTGGATAGTTCAGAACAGGATGGTCTTTTGCGAGGAGCGTAACCCGCGCGTTCTCGTCGGTGACCCGGTCGCGGGAGATGCTGAAGGGGTAAGGTCCGATGTCCTGAATTTTCAAAGGGTTGTTAACATTGTACTGGACCAACAAGGTCCCTCCATTATTTACGTAGTCCATTAATTTGGGCTGAATGATATTCAAATTATCATTGATGTTATATAATCTCACACCAGTAATTATCGCATCATAATCAGAAAGGTTGTTATTCTGGAGCTGATTTTCCGACAGGATAGTAATTTGATATCCCATCTGTTCTAAAGCTTCAGGAACCAGATCTCCGGCGCCTGCGATATATCCTAATCGTTTTCCGGCAGTTTTAAGATTAATTCGTTCAACACGGGCCTCAGATAGGGGAAACAGTGTTTGTAACGGTATGTGGTCATAATCGACGACTTTAGTACCCCTGTTAAAGTTTTGCCCGACAGAATTTAAGTTGAAAGCTATAACTCCACCCTCTGTCTGGCCTCCTGGAATAATCAAAAACTGTACTGTTTTCTCCTGGCCTTTTACAGGCAGATTGAAGTCTAGTCTTGAAGGCTCGGCTTTCCAGCCAGCCGGAAGACTCGGAATAATTGAACCGGTCGCCTTATCTTTAAAGCTTTTTAACTGCACCTGCAAAGTTTTGGGTGTATTCCCGGAAAAAACATAAGCTTTGTCCGCAATGGTAGCTGTTACTGCTGGTGCAATTACTAGTGGCTGGTAAACTTCTCCTCTAACCGGATCTGTATATTTGTAAACTACAGGCCTTGTATATGAAATATCTTTATTGTTAATGGTAAAAGTAAATGACGTTTGAATGGGAGCGGCATTTTCCGGATCACCGATAATCAACGGGTCATACATGGTGTACATGCCTGTGGGATGTTTTTCTCTAAGCCAGTAAGGCTCTGTTACCACTCCCGCAAACATGCGATTTGTCAAGGTTCTGATATTCCCATTTTTTAAGACCGCATTTTGCTGAATGCCGTTGATTTGCTTTAGAATGACTTCCGCTGCCGATTGAACCAGTACCTGACTACGGATTGTCACACTATCACCAATTGCCTGCACGGCCTGCGGTGAATAGCTCTCAAACCATAAACCGGCAGAGGCGGCAATCAATTCTTTAACTTCCAGGATTTTTTGTGTTCTCCAATAAGTATCTTTCAACTGTTCAAGAGCTGTAAGTATAGTTACCAGACCTTCCACCGATGCTGACGGCTTATCTGCGTTAAAATTCTGATCTGCTAAACTGATCATCTTTCCAATAGCTGCACCTCCTTCAGTGCGATTCCAATCAGAATTGATTCCTTCAAAAAGGTTCGTCATGGCTCGTTCTCCGGCTACCGGAGAAAAATACTCAATAGCTTCTCCACGTTGTCGTGCGCTGCCGAAACCCTGACTCTTATGATTAGTCCGGCTGTCGGCGGCAATTTCGCCGTAACCTTTACCTAATAATGGATTAAAAGCACCAATGTCCAGTTTCAGTTGATCTTCAGATGTCGTATTATTCCCTCCAAAATTTGCGGTGTTCCAGACTATCCGTTTTGCTTGCCATGCCTGGACATGTTTTAACTGCTCAGGGAAGCGCTTTGGGTCCGCGGCGGCGATGAATGCCTCACGGGCTATAATCGCCGAAGCTGAATGCTGCCCGTGGCCAGCCCGGGCATCTTCAGGAAACCTTGTGATGATTATGTCGGGCCGGAATTTCCGGATAACCCAAACTGCGTCACTCAGAATTAATTCCTTGTCCCAGATACCGAATGTTTCATTAGAGTTTTTAGAGAATCCAAAATCAATTGCCCGGGTGAAAAACTGTTCAGCACCATCGGTTCGGCGGGCTGCCAGTAGTTCCTGAGTACGGATCAGGCCAAGCAATTCAGACTGTTCATTGCCAATGAGATTTTGACCGCCGTCGCCACGGGTAAGAGACAAATACCCGGTTCTAAATTTCTTTTCTTTTGCCAGGTATGACAGCAGCCGCGTGTTTTCATCATCCGGATGGGCAGCCATGTACAGCGCTGAGCCCACGGTATTCAATTTTTTTAGTCCGAGTTTAATTTCGGAAGAATTATACTGTAAAGGAGTTTGTGCTGCCGCGCACAGAGGGATGAAAAGACAGAAGCTAATTGCTGTTTGGCGAAAGTTCATAATTACGCAGGATATCAATCGAATGTAATTAAAAAACAATGTGTAATGCCGATGACACAAAAAATTTACCTCAAAAAAGGCAAATAAAAAACGGTCAGATATTTGGTATCTGACCGTTTCCCCAAAAATTACAATTAAAAACTTGTAAATCCTTAAAGCTTTTATCCGCCGTTCAGAGTACAATCACTGCATGTCTGAAATGCGTTATACTATGAGTAAAACAAATAAGCCTTAAGGCTGATTAACCTTTATGTTATAAAAATACGAAATTTCATTATTTATCTCAAATAAGTTTTCAACATTTTTTTAAATACCTGCCTGGAAAAAAAGGGCTGTGAAAAGTCGATTATTTTGCCTTTAAAGTGGTTTCAAAAAGCTTAAGGATCCGCTTATATTCATCAGTCCAGCTTGATGGCTCAGTGAAGGCATGATCTTCTACCGGATAAACAGCCAGCTCCCAATTGTCTTTTTTAAGTTCAATTAACCTTTGTGATAATCTAACAATATCCTGGAAGTTTACATTTACGTCAACCATTCCATGCGCCATAAGCAAATTGCCTTTTAAGCCGTCTGCAAAATAAATCGGGGAACTCTTCTTGTAAGCTTTCTCGTCTGTTGCTGGCTCGTTGAGGATATTTGATGTATAACCATGATTGTAATGTGCCCAATCCGTAACTGATCTCAGGCCTGCGCCTGATTTAAACACCTCCGGTTCTGTAAATAAGCCCATCAATGTAATAAAACCGCCATACGATCCTCCATACAAACCTACGTTCTGAGAGTTCACGCCATATTTCTCTACTAAAAGCTTTACTGCATCAACATGGTCGCTTAGGTCTTTTCCTCCCATGTGACGATAAATACCGGTGCGATGATCCCGGCCATAACCCGAGCTTCCCGTGTAATCAACGTCGATAACAGTGTAGCCTTTATCGGCCAAGAGATTATTGAACATATACTCTCTAAAATATTGACTCCACCAGTAATGAACATTTTGAAGATATCCCGCTCCATGTACGAACAGGACAGCCGGTTTCGATGGATCTGCTTTCTCAGGCTTATATATCCTTGCGTACACGTCAGATCCGAAACGATTTTTAAACGATACCATTTCAGGGTCCTTCCATGCGTAAGACTTAAATTCTGAGCTTAAAGAACTGGTTATCTGCTCAGCTTCAGCACCGGGCTTATTTTCCTGCAGGTATAACTCCCAGGGTTTATTCGCGTAAGAGTAGCGAATAGCCAGCCATTTCTCATCAGGTGAGATAGTTACTTCATTCCCGCCTTTCATGGATGTTATTTTCACTGGATCGCCTCCTGATGCGGGGATGCGGTATAAGTGCGTTATACCAGGATGTTCTGCATTACCTGTAAAATAGAAGGTTTTTTTATCGTTGGATAAGCGCAATGTCTGTACCTCATACTTACCGGACGTTAATTGTTTTTTCTCTCCTGTATTTACATTAGCGGTGTATAAATGAGAATAACCTGTAGCTTCACTCTGGAAATAGAAAATGTTATTGTTTATCCACCCCAGGCTGCCTCCGTTAAAGGAATTAATCCCTGGGCCGCCTATCCAGGCCTCATCCCGCTGGCGATCTAAAAGAGATAGTTTACCATTAGTCTGGTCCAGCTTCATGATCCATCTGTCTTTATTATCAAGGGCAGTTACGCTCACTATTGCCTGTGATCCGTCAGGATTCCAGAACGGACCGGAAATGGAAACCTTACGGTCCTCATTTTTTTTGGTGCGCTCGGCAAGCTGTTCGGGGTAATCTTTTACGTAATCAGGCAGATCTTTAATTCCGGGGATATCTTTTACTGAGATTGGGTATATCGAATCTCTCCTGAGATCATAGACATAACTCTCAAAGGTTGGAAGCATATTACCCACTTTTGTTCTCCCATTAATATCTTCGGTATACCCCGAGGCCGTAACATAATTTGGGACAATGGTATTTTTGTTGCCCTCAGGATTTTTTGAAACTCTGAAAACAATATACTTTTCATCCGGGCTTATCCGCACCGAGTTGACAGAGCTGCGCTCCTCAAGGTAGAATTCTTTAGGCCGTTTGACGACATCATCTTTCGTTTTCTGCTCAGCGTTTTTACGGTCGGCGTCTTTTTTTCTGATAATATCAAATTCATTGAGCTGATCTTTTCTCAGCCAATCATCCTGCTTTGTTAGATTTGCAGCCGGGCGTGTTCTGGTACGGCTGAAATTGCTCAACTGTGTAAGATTTCCACTACCAATAGCAATGCTGTAAAGGTTCTCTCCCCGCTGAAAAATGACTTTGCTTTCATCCATGCTGAATATTGCATTGGACTCCCGGTCAACGGTATTGACTAATACATTTTCGGCTCCATTTAAAGCATTTTTTAAAACGATGTCGCCATTGCGTTCAAAAAGGACTTTGGACCGGTCGCGCGAATAAGTAAGCTGGCCCCGTTCAAGACTCCGGCGGGTATTATCTGCAATTTTCTCAGGGGTTTTTTTCTGTGTTGATATTTGATAAAGGCCATCGGTCTCGGCATTTTGAGGATTCCAGTTAAAATAAATATTCCGGCTGTTTTCGTCCCATTGAATATTGCTTGGCGCTACACCCATCCATTTGGGGTCACGCATAATCTTTTCAACTGTTAATGGCCCCAGCTGCTGAGCAAGGAGTGCCTGACTGCCGAGTAGTATAAAAATCGTTAGTATTTTTTTCATGAGAGTTGGATGAAATTGTATTTTAAGGTGTTTTAACCAGCTATTTAACGTTAGTTGCCATACAGCTGATTGAAGAGTAGTTTGAACGTTCCATGTGTCTGGGCTCTGAAGGTAATTTCAGGACCAAAAGCGTATAACTTGCCTTGACCAATTGGAGCTTCAAAAGCAGTTACTCCATCCTGCAGATATTCTTGTCCCCAGGCCCATCCGCTTCGAAGGGATTCAGGTTCAGAGAACCACATGATCGGCTTGATGATTCCCTTAGAAATAGCATCTGTTTGCACGCGGAAAACCGGACTGTTGTCAAAATAAATATCAGCTTGTTCAGGCATACCCCAGGCAGTTGGTTGAGTGTTATCTACTTTAACCTGGAGAACGCTCCCCGGAACATAATATTTTTCTGCAGGCAGTCTGGTATCCTTTCCATTTGTTCCTATTTCAACAAGGTGGTTTTTAACAGGTAGTCCCAGATGATAAGCAATATTTGTACTGCTTCCTATCGTAACAACCCTACCTCCATTCTCCATGAACGTCTTCAATTGAGGAATTGATTTGCCAGCGGTGATCCGGCCAGTTTGGGTTTTAAATTCTTCAGGAATATTTTCAGAGTTTGGAGATGTTGCTGCTGGTGAAGACATCTGCGGATTATAAACTGGAATAGCCCCTGTGACGAAAATTATCACATCGTATTTCGAATTCAGATTGCCTGCATCTATCTCCTGAGGGTATAAGATTGTAGCTTTGAAATTATATTGCTCCATCAGGAATCTAACCCATCCAGAAGACATTGATCCTCCATAGGTATCCCATAATGCGATACGCAAACCGGATACTTTTGTCGTGTTTTTTGGTGTGGATGAAGCTGCTCTGACTTCCAGACCAGGGCCGGCAATTTGACTTCTAAGAATATTTTTGCTTTTCTCCGTTGCCGGGATGTAGAAGTCGCCCCTTTGTGACCCGCTGTTAATACGTGAAACTACCTGCTTCGCATTGAGTAAATCATTAACTGCTCTGAAAGCATTGTTAGATTGTGCATTGATCAAGTATCCTCCGGACGACGCTAAAGCCTTTACTTCCGGACTTTGCAGCTCGCCATAGGGAACGCGCTGAAAAGGACCTTTAAAGTCATCCATAATACGATCAAAATCAATATCCATAAGATACGCCAACGTCCAACCTGCGGCATCATAAGGCGCTACTGGAGGGCCTCCTTCATATTTAAAATCGTTAGGGTGATCCTGTGGTTCGAACATGTCCATTACGTGCGGACGGAAAGCCTGATCGGTTTTGACAATGTAAGATCCTTTTGGGTAACTCTTACCAGCAACAGTAAAATTATCAGTTGCTTTATGTACAAGCACTCCAGTTCTTACAAGCGCATTTATGAATTTTATTGCTGTCGGGAAATCCTTCTGACTTGCAGGGAGAATATATCCCCTTGGATCCCGCTGGCTTTTATCCATCATGACGCTATCATAATATCTGGATGGCAGTTGGGTGGGCACCCGTGCCATTTTTGACTCTTTTTGATAAGCCAGATTAATTGCATCGATCTTACTTGGTGACAAAGCCCAATAATCCTTGCTTCCGCGATCAATGGAGTTTTTCCCCATCTTATAAATGTTGTAGAGAAGCTCATCCCGGTAACGCTGAGCATAACTTAAAACCGCATAATTCATTGATACGGAATAATCTATCGACTGACGGAAATGCCATTTCTGGGGCACGATCGGAAACGTAGTACCACCATTTGGTATCAGGCGTGTGGGTACTAAAGGAATTTCTGTAGGTGTAGGACCACCAACAGTTTCGGTTAACAAACCGACAATGTTGTGGAAATAAGTTGTTGTTCTCAAGCCTCCGTTATACCAGGTTGAAAATACTGAACCATATTTTTGAGTGTAGCCTGGCTTATTTTCAGCATTAAGCCGATTATTCATAGCAGCGCCGAGAGCATCGATGCTAGTCATGATAATGGGATCAAAAACGTAATTGAATGGATCACGGTAAGGAGCTCCGGCCACTATAGAGCCCGGAGGGCCTGCCTGATGATGATTGTACATAATCTGTGGCAGCCACTCGATGAACAATTGCCTTGCAATATTCTGGCTTTCCTTAAGATTAAGCATGAAAAAATCCCGGTTGTTATCGTGCCCGGCATATTTTTCGTAGAGACGGGGAAGTCCCTGAAGTGTACGTTTTGCCGGATCTTTTTCCCTCATGTACCAGTTGCTTACCAACTCATGCCCATCGGGATTTGCGTGAGTCATCAGGATGATCGTATTGTCGAGGATTCGCATAGTTTCAGGATCTGTTCTACTCGTTAACTGCCATGCAGTTTCGATCAGCTGGTGGATGCCTAAGGTTTCCGTAGCATGCAACCCGCCATCAATCCATACCACTGCTTTTCCTTCATTTGCTAATGTTCTCGCTTCTGTCTCAGTTAATCCCTCTGCATATGCAAGTTTTTGTGCGATTTCTTTATATCTCGCAAGTTTTTTAAGATTTTCGGGCGAGGATAGAATGAGCATATATTGCGTTCTTCCTTCTTCCGTTTTGCCGATCTCAACAAAGTCCACGCGGTCACTGGTTGCAAGGTTTTTGAAATAAGCCTCCGTTTGAGTGTTCGTGGTCAATTGATAATCGTCACCAATGTCAAATCCAAAATGTTCTTTAGGTGAGACTTGAGAGTGAGCACTGCTTATTAAAAATAAACAGGTGATCAATGAATAAAATTTAAGCATGGTTTGGGGTTAGTAGATTGCAAGATAAGATAGAAATCTATTAGAACAAATAGCAAGGTATCATTAGAATAATCATCGCCAATTAAGTGTGAAACCATTTCCCTTCGTCTCTTTGGTCTTATTCAATTTGCTAACTTCATCATCAAAACCTTAATTCAACTGTTAACGTCATATGACTCCTTACGAACAGCAATCTTATCACGAACTCGAGATTTGGAAATTGAAGATTAGAAAGAGGCCGTCTTTTTTAAACCATGCCGCCAAAAGTGTACAAAACAGGATTAATCGATGGATTCCGGAAAGGGTGCATAATGCGATCACAATAACCATAGAAAAAATGGTGAAAGCTGTGCTCTTCGGTGCCAAGTATACTACCAAGGAGCCACGTAAGGATAGTTCACTGCAGGTAAGAGAAGCCTTCGTAAAGGAGAGAATTGAATTTTACAGAAAAACTGCTTCAGCAGAAGGGGCAGTCACCGGCGCGGGTGGGATTTTGTTGGGCCTAGCTGATTTCCCGATACTTATTGGAATAAAAGTCAAACTGCTTTTCGATATCGCTGCCTTGTATGGGTATGATGTTAAAAATTACAAGGAACGTCTTTACATACTTCATGTGTTTCAGCTCGCATTTTCAAGTCAGCAGGGAAGGAATGATGTTTTCAAGAAAATGGAAGATTGGGAAAATTATCAGCGAACACTACCTGATGATGTAGACGAATTTGATTGGCGGACCTTTCAGCAGGAATACAGAGATTATATTGATCTCGCGAAAATGGCCCAGCTTATTCCAGTGATAGGAGCAGCGGTTGGAGCTATCGTCAACTATAAGCTTATAAATAAATTAGGCGAGACAGCAATGAACTGTTATAGGATGCGTAAGGTGAGCAGCTTGAAGATTCTTAAGTAGGGAACAGGTTTTAGCCTTGAGCTTTGAGCTTTGAGCTTTGAGCTTTGAGCTTTTAGCTTTGAGCTTTGAGCTTTGAGCTTTGAGCTTTTCGCGGGTATAAGTTACGGGTTAATAATCTTAGAACAGCTTCTCATTAGGCGGCTTTATACCTTTTAATCTCAAATAAATTGTAGCCTGCGCTCTATGATGGGTTTGATGTTCAAACGCCTTCGTTAACCAGCCGTACTGGGTAACTTCATAATTGCCGCGCTTTACAACGTTGCTAAGCTTAGACGCATCAAGAGTTTTGATAGACTCAATCGCAAAATCGTAAGCCTGCATCACAACTTGTGTTAACGCTGATTTAGTTTTTAACTCATCGAGTTTTTCGAGGGATTTTCCCTGAAATATAGGGGTAGCTCCTGTGCCACTGACTATCAGACCGATCGTACCCTGCGACATGTGGAGCATTTGCTCTGCAAAACTTCTCACGTCAGGAGTTGGCTTAAAGCCCATTCCGTCTTCAGGCATTGCGTCGAGGTATTCTTTTGTATAAGCCTTTGCTCTTTCCCAATCTGCGATCATGTGACCTTTGATCATCTCGTCAGTCATACCCTGTCCGAAAAGCGAATTGCTCATTAAAATAATTCCGCAAATGCTTATAATAGATCTTAGGCTTTTCATGATTTTACTTAATTATTCGTTAATAAATATTTCGGATCAGCTTAATAGATTCCCGGCAAAATCCACTCTGGTTTTAAAAGGAAGCAAATATTGATCCGCAAGTATGGCAAACTCCTTTCGGGTTATTGGCTTCTTCAAATCAAATTTACTATCGAATTTAAAGCTTTCTTTCCACCCATCTTCAATCTCCTTTGCAAGTTCATTGCCACGCGTAGCCGTGAACATAAAGAGGCTGATTGCGTCTTCAACGGTCATGACATCTTTTTTGTTATCGGCGAACCACAACTGGCTTCTTGAATAGAACTCTCTCATAGGAGCTCGCAGCTGTTCTGATGAAAAAGTGCCTGCAGTATCGAACTTAATCACGCTATGATCTCCATCTTTAGTAATAGCCGGCTTAACCAGCCCACTCAAAGCCATCCGCTGGAAAGCTTGAAAATTCGGATCGTCTGCCTGGATGTCTGTTAAAGGAATAAGATGAGCATCGAAAGTCAATAACTCGGTTTGCACAGCTCTAACGTTAATGTTCTTGGTGGTAGTTTTAAAGAATGCACAGTAAGATGCTATGGTACCTGCAGCTTGTCCAACCGACATATTTAGGGGCTTAAAAGCGTTTGTGCTTTTAGGCACAATAATAAAATTATCAACCCCAGCCGGGAGGAATGCCCCAAGGGATACCGGGAGTACAGAACGGGATGCATTCGTGCCAGTGTAAGCGGTTGCAACCGTACTACGATATAATTTGGTATCAAACGGATTGGAAACAGCGTTCAACATGGTTTTGTTAGCATCAATTTGAAGTATAGACGCTATGAACAGGTTTTCAGTTGCATCCACCACAACGTCAGCTTTTATTTTTTGCCCGTTCTTCAATCGTATTTCCCATCCCTTGCCATCTTTTTCTATCTTCTCAAGAGGGGTATTTAAGTTAACGGTTAGGTTTTTTGTTGTATCACTAATTCCTTTTATCAGGGTTAAATATTGATCCTTACTCATATTAAGATCAAAAGCTGAGATACTATCTTTTACTGAAGCCTTCTTTCTGTTCTTCGCCCGGTAGTGGTTCTGGATTTTTTCCAGGTAAACAATATCCTCAGCATTAAGAGTCGGGCTGACTGCAGGCGTTTGAGTTAAAAAAATAGTTTTAGCGCCTGAACGAGCTGATTGAATGGATGCCGCTAAACCGGGGGCAGTATTTCCGATAACCAGCACGCCGGTTTTTAATGTTTGAGCCGGAAGGCTAAGGCTTAAGAAAGCTAGTATTATAATTGAAAAAAAATATTTGACCATTTCGTGTTTTTATAGCGTGTTAATTTACTGTTTCTTTTATTAAGTTTATTACATGTTAAAGCAACGCAAGTATATCAAACTCATTAGTATACGAAATAGTATTATTGGTTTGTCATGCCTATCTAGTTTTTTTCTTGGTGGATTTATCACCCGGCATATCGGGGACGAGAAGATAACTATTTCAATGGTGAGAGAAGCTCAAAAGCTAATCGGTTTAAACTTTACGGATGCGGAGGCAGATTCAATGCTTGAAACACTTGAAACGAGAAGAAAAAACTACGCCGAACTCCGGAAACTCAACATGCCGAATTCTATTGTGCCTTCCTTTAATTTTAATCCCCTGCCCGTCGGATATAAATTTCCTGATAAAGTAAATGGATTTAAGATAGCTTCGGGGCCGCCGGTTAAATTCTCCGGAAATCAAGATGAACTTGCCTTCAGCACCATTCCGCAGCTTGCTCAGTTAATTCGAACCAAGCAGATTTCTGCAGTTGAGCTGACACAATATTTTATCGAACGCCTCAAAAAATATGACCCTGCCCTCCAGCATACGATAACAATCACAGAGCAACGTGCGATGGCCCAGGCCCGAAAAGTTGATGCCGAGATTGCAGCTGGGAAATATCGCGGTGTCCTGCACGGGATTCCATTCGGAGCAAAGGATTTGCTGGCTACAACGGATTATAAAACTACCTGGGGATCGGTTCCTTATAAAGAACAAATGATTAATGCGGACGCAACCGTAATCACCAGACTGGAAAGCGCCGGGGCAGTTTTGATTGCAAAGATGACTTTGGGTGAACTGGCCCAGGGCGATGTTTGGTTTGGAGGTAAAACTAAAAATCCGTGGGATATAAAGCGAGGCTCAAGTGGCTCTTCGGCCGGATCGGCTTCAGCAGTTGCTTCCGGATGTTTGCCATTTGCAATAGGTTCTGAAACTTATGGTTCAATAGTTTCGCCTTCCGGAGAATGTGGAACAACTGGTTTAAGGCCAACTTTTGGCCGAATCAGTAAATACGGAGCAATGGCTTTAAGCTGGAGTATGGATAAGCTTGGTCCAATCGCACGAAATGTAGAAGATTGTGCAATTGTATTTAATGCTATTCAGGGGGCCGATGGTAAAGATCTTAGTGTTATTACTGCACCGTTTAATTATACTTCCGCTAGTTTTAGCAGTCTTAAGGGGATTCGTGTCGGATATATCAAGTCAGAATTTGCGAGAAAAAATGCAAACTCGGCCAATGATAGTTTAACACTCCTGAAATTGACCCAGATGGGTGCTGAGCTAATTCCTTTCGAGCTTCCTGTATTGCCTTATGTTGAAATGAGTATAGCTTTATCGGCAGAAGCGGGAGCAGCTTTCGATGAGCTGACGCTTACCAATCGGGAAGATCTGATGGTTAATCAGAATAAGTCTGCACGGCCCAACGCGTTGCGAGCCTCACGGTTTATTCCTGCGGTAGAGTATATTCAGGCTAATCGAGCGAGAACTTTGCTTATAGAACAGCTCAATGAAAAAATGAAAGTTATTGATGTTTTCGTTGCACCGGCATTCGGTTCTAATTTACGCGTGACAAATCTGAGCGGCCACCCCTGTGTTGTGCTCCCAAATGGATTTAGAAATGGACTGCCGGGAAGCATCACATTTACTGGTCAATTGTTTGGTGAGGGAAAGCTATTGCAGATCGCGAGAACTTACCAAATTGCAACCGGCTTTAATGACAAGCACCCGGCATTGAATTTTTAATTTCCTCTTTGAACGTAGCGCTGACAACGAATACGTACAACTCATATGATAGAAGTACTTCATTTATTCCCCAAACTCAACTCTTCGCTCATCGACCTGCTCGAGGGTTTGTCACCAGCTCAATGGGAAAGTGCCACAGTTTGTAAGAAATGGTCGGTGAAAGATATTGCTGCACATCTTTTAGACACTTCATTGCGACGCGTTTCGTCCGGCCGTGATAATTATTTTGGAAAAACTCCGGAAATAAGCACTTACGACGATCTTCTTAACTTTTTAAACGCTCTTAATGCTGATTGGGTTGATGCCTATAAAAGTGTTAGTCCGAAAGTTCTGATAAATCACATAGCGCTTGCCCAAAACGATTTTTACAATTACTTGCTAACGCTCGATCTCCATGGGCCGGCACTTTTTCCCGTTTCGTGGGCCGGTGAAGATCAATCCAAAGCCTGGTTCGACATAGCCCGGGAATATACAGAAAGGTGGCATCATCAACAGCAGATAAGACTTGCTGTTAGTGCTGAATCCATCTTAGGAAGAGAGTTGTATTACCCTTTTCTTAATATTAGCATGCTGGCTTTACCGTTTCATTACAGACTGAAAAGTGCATCAGATGGGACAATCGTTAAGATTGTTGTGGTAGGCGAGGCGGGTGGAAGTTGGTCCATCATCAAAAAAACTGATGCCTGGGAGTTTACCGATACCGAAATTGAATCTCAAACCCAAGTTTATATTGATCAAAATATCGCATGGCTGCTACTTTCGAGAGGAATCGACATCTTTGAAGCTGAGCAGTATTGGCAGGTGATCGGAGATTATGAACTTGGATTCCATGCTCTGAAGATGACCGCATTTATGATTTAGTACTATGAATGATAATATTGAACAGTTAAAATATCCGATAGGTAAATTTACCTACACACCTGGCCCCGATGAATTAGGGAACGCCATTGCACGACTAGTTTCATTACCGGAAAGGCTACGATCCGCAGTTAATGGCTTAACTGAAGAACAGCTTGATTCCCCTTATCGGGATGGAGGATGGACATTGCGGCAGGTTATTCATCATTTACCCGATAGTCACTTGAATGCGTACGTTCGTTTGAAACTGGCAATGACCGAAGAAAATCCAGATATAAGACCATATGATGAAGTTAAATGGGCCGAGTGCGAAGAAGCCAAGCACGGCGATATACAAATGTCGCTAGTACTTCTTGAGGCTTTGCACAGACGAATGGTTTCGTTCATCAAATCGCTGAATACAGATGAGCTTAATCGTACATATTTCCACCCGGCGAACAAGAAACAGTCAAAAGTAGTTGAAGTTGTAAGCATGTATGCATGGCATGGCGATCACCATCTCGCTCACATTGTAAACGCAAAGAAAAGAAATGAATGGTAGGCTAAGCACCTACCATTCGTTGCTTAGAATACGTTGAATAAGTTATGTTCCAGACGGAATAGCCACATATTTTTTGTCATTCTATTCATGTTTCCATATAGTTGAAACCGTTTGGAAACGTCAATCCTTGTCCGGCTGTTCAGTATGACTTGAAACGCCGGAGCCGCCTCCATGAAGTTTTTAGAGTTGCCCAGATTTGTTTTGCCCAGAAACTCCATATATACATTGATATTGGGCTGATCGTAACTAGTGTATACCTTAGGATAGGTCAAATAGCCGGCAGAAAATGAATAGCCAAACGTCTCCCGTGCTTGTCCGGCAAGCAATTCATTACCGCCCCGGTTATCAGATGCCCGGGTATAGTTAACCGATGCGGATAAAGCGAGTTTATGAAGTAATTGCGTTGCCACAATGCCTCCCTGCATCCCACTATTATCTCCTTCAAGATTTATCTCATCTATGTCAATAACAGAAGGGGTGCTCGCTGTGGGATCCAAATAGTAAGTTGGATTTTTAATTGACGAATATCGGCCATAAGCCGCCATTCGAAAATGCCGCTGTAAGCTGTCAATGGAAAGAAGCCTGTATTTTGCGTAGAAGCCAAACCCTTCAAATCTCTGTTGTTGTTGATGTACATCTGAAATGTAAACTATAGAGTGAGCCATGAGATTTTTTGTAATTCCCACCATCACCTCCGGCACTATCCTTAAACTGACATCTGATCCAGGCATCACTTCTGTAGTAAGTCGAAGACCCATGGAGTTCTTGGGCATATTGCTGGCCGGCTCGGTTGATACATACAGCTCCTGTGCGTTCAACCCTGTAATCAAGGCTGAACAAACACACAATAAAGCGAGAATCTTTTTCACCTTAAATGGTAACATGGTAGATTCTTGCTCCAGCTATCTGGCCTGTTTTATAACCGGGAGCTTTAATCTCCGCTACATTCTTTTTAAAGGTATTATCAGGAATAAAACCCTTATCAAGAAGTGTTATTCGGGTTGATCCGCTGAGGTTCTTGGTCGGAACATTCACAAAGTGATATGTGTTACCAAGATATTTGTATTGAAAATTATTGCTCACCTTGACATCGTTAAAGTTAATGGTCGCTACAAGCTTGCTTACAGAAAACCCGGCCCCCTTTA
Source organism: Bacteroidota bacterium (assembly GCA_040384965.1). GTDB lineage: Bacteria > Bacteroidota > Bacteroidia > Sphingobacteriales > Sphingobacteriaceae > Daejeonella. The sequence continues at coordinate 89,772 of JAZKIH010000016.1, forward strand.
CTTTACTCTTGATCTGATCGAGATTTACCGATTTGTCTTTTTTGAAAGTGATCACATAGATGTTCTTATTAAGATCTGGTTTAATATCACTTACAAAATCAAGTGTTTTCAAAGCCTTTTCCGTGGCAAGCTGGCACATGGAACAAGTTAAACCACTCACCTGTACATCAGCTTTAATAATTTGTGCTTGTGTGCTGTTCGCAAGTAATAATATTGCCGCGACAGCATATATAATTTGTTTTTTCATGTCTGGTATCTTAAAGAATTAAATAAATATTACACCTGTTAGCCAGGTATGCTTTAGATATTCAATAAGATCAGATTCTGAAATTACAGTTTTGAAGAATTAATGGAATGTCGGAATTAAGAGGTGGTCCGCGATATCTTAATCGGGCAATTTGATCTGGAAAACTTGAAATGTTAGTAAACGTCCTTTCCTGAGCTATAAAAAGATCAAGGTTGCTGGCTGGGGGAATTTTTGCCGATTGGATAGTTTGCTGTTGATCCGAAATTTTGATTTTGATATGCTTGTCTTTACAACAATTATCAGGTTTAGACTCTGTTTCTTTAGAACAGCAAGGTTTCTTCGAAGTTTGATTGATACGGATGTCAGACACTTTTGTACCGCAGAAATGCAGGCTCATAGCGAATCCGACAGTCGTACCTAAGTACACTAGAAGGAGGCTTAACACTGCTATCCGTTTAATCATATTGCAAAATTACGCAATTAAAAGAGCGAAGTATAATTTCAAGGTCATAAAAAAACCCTGTCCGGTTATCAGACAGGGTTCACAGGGATATAATTGGTTTTATTGTCCGCCTGTTCTTGCTTCAGCTTTCATTGCTTCGTTCGCAACGATAACGATTTCTACACGGCGATTTTGAGCTTTACCAGAATCACTTGTATTATCAGAAATTGGTTCTGTTTCACCACGTCCTTCAGTGGTTAATCTTGACCCGGCAATACCCTGAGTAACTGCATAAGATTTAACTGCAGCCGCACGTCTTTCAGATAACTTATAGTTATAAGCATCCGTACCACTTGCATCAGTATGCCCAACAATCAAAATGTTAGTTTGAGGGTTATTCTTTAAAGATGTTGCAAGGCTTTCAATATTTGATCTTGCTGCACCTTTCAATGATGACTGGTCAACATCGAATAAAATACCCGAGTCAAATTTCACAATTATACCTTCACCTTCGCGGATAACTTCTGCGTTTGGAACCGTTTGTTTGATTTCTTCAGCTTGACGATCCATTCTGCGTCCAATGACTGCACCTGCAGTACCACCAACAGCACCACCAATGATAGCACCAACAGCAGTGTTACCAGCTTTCTTACCTATAATTGCACCAATAGTACCACCAGCGGCAGCACCTATTACGGCACCTTTTTGAGTTTTTGTTGCAGACGCGCAACTTTCGAATAACATTGCTGATGTTGCGAATCCTATTCCTAGTATTGCTATTTTAATCTTTGTATTTTTCATGATTTTAAGTTTATTTCTGCTGACCTAAATTCAAAGTCAGTGCCAAAAGCAAAACGTCACTTAAAGAGCTTATTTTTGCGAAAGTATAAAATGAATAGAAACGGTAAAATTAGCTTATTAGGTTGCGGCTGGCTGGGTTTTCCTTTAGCAAAGCGTTTAATACTGAAGGGGTTTGAGGTTATGGCCACAACGACCACTGATTCAAAATTACCGGTTTTGAAAGCAGCTGGAATTGACCCGTATTTAGTACAATTTTCGGAAGCTGTACAAATACCTGATCTAAAAAAGTTCTTTAAAGCAGAAACATTAATTATTACGATTCCGCCTGGGAGGAGAGACCCCAACGGTTTTGCGAACTATGGGCGGATGATTAAGTTTGTTTGCAAAGAGCTTCCGCAAAGTAATATATCGAAGCTTATCCTTATTAGCTCTACATCAGTTTATCCCGATAGCAAAATTCTCACGGATGAGTATTCAGCAGTTTTGCCCGATACAGATTCTGGCCGATTAATGGCTGACACTGAAATTTTACTGGCCGAACAAAAAGTGAGTATGATAAGCTTGAGACTTGCTGGGCTCATTGGACCGGGAAGAATGCCGGGTAAATTTTTCGCGGGCAAAACCAATGTGCCAAATGGACTTGCTCCGGTGAATTTAATTCATCTTGATGATGCAGTAGGTATTATTCTTCGGTTAATCTCTGAGGAGAAAACTCAGGGTGTCTATAATGGTAGTGCTCCCCAGCATCCCTCCAGGCAAGAGTTTTATACTTTGGCAGCCGAACTTGAAGGCCTTGAGAAACCTTTATTCATTCCCGAAAAGAATGAATGGAAGATCGTTTCAACAGTGCGCTTAACCGACGAGCTGAATTACAAGTTTGAGGTCCCCTCGCTTACAGATTGGCTGCGCTCGATTTAGATGCGCGAAGGTGTATTAGAGATTGTTTTTGTTACGATTCAATTAATATACTTTGCTTAATTTTATAATACTAATTATACCGTTTTTTAGAAAGCCCCGTTATTGATCTTGCCGTGCGTTAGGAATATGATCAGTCACGGGCACTAAAGACAAAATACAACACATGAAAAAGTTAGTTTTCCTAGTAGGATTATTTTTAATTCTGAAATCCGAATCCTACGCTGCCGTTAAAGATTCGACGATAATAAAAAAAGTTAATGAGCTGGCTATTCAGGTCCAAAAAAAGTATGCGCCCGATAAAAGAACTGAATATTTTCAAATAAAAATGCAAACAAGTGAGCCTTTAGCATATACAGTTGAGGCAAGTAAACCTGAAGCAATAGCAGAACTGAAATCCTTATTAGCGAAAGAGAATGTTCAAGTACAAATTACCGGGGAGTTGCTTCCGTCGCAAGATCTGGGGGATAAGATTTATGGAGTTGCTAATCTCTCAGTGAGCAACAATCGTTACTCACCTAGTCACGCTTCTGAAATGGCAACGCAAGCTATTTTAGGCACTCCGGTCAAAATTTTGAAAAAGGAGCGAGGTTATTACTTTGTCCGCACTCCGGACAATTATCTTTCCTATTCAGAAACTGCGGGAATTACAGCGATGAATAAAGGAGAGTTTGAAGCATGGCAATCAGCTGAAAAGGTAGTTTACACCGAGGTATATGGTCAGGCATTTTCTGAAGCGTCCGAGACATCGGCTCCAATATCTGACTTGGTTTCAGGAAATATTCTGCAAGTTCTTGGGCAGGCAAATGGCTTTTACAAAGTGGCTTTTCCAGACAAACGTCTCGCATACATACCCTTGAAGAAAGCGCAATCATTTGCTCAATGGGAGAAGCGTCCGAACCCAGATGCGGAGCAAATATTAAAAACCGCACGTACAATGCTTGGGGTTCCATACCTATGGGGAGGCACGTCAACTAAAGGTGTTGACTGCAGTGGATTCACAAAGACCAGTTATTTTCTGAACGGAATTGTTCTTCCAAGAGATGCATCTCAACAAGCTCTGGTTGGCGAAAAGATTGATATCTACGAGGGTGAATCCGTTAGTATTTCGAAATGTCTCAAAAATTTACAGCCTGGAGATCTATTATTCTTTGCGGGTGATAAAAAGAATATGCGAGTTACTCATACGGCCTTATACATTGGAAATGGCCAATTCATTCAGGCTGCGGGTCTGGTTCGTATAAATAGCATGGTGAGCGGATCAGCTAATTATGGAGATTTTGAGACAAGAACTTTGGTTAGTGCCAGAAGAATGTTAAATTCAATAGGGAATTCTGAGATCACACGTGTTGATCATCATCCTTATTACAAACAAAGCGCAGATTAATCAACAACCAATTATAAGTATATGAATATTTTCGTAGGGGGCCTTCCTTTTAAAGTAGACGAAAGAGAGCTCAGAGAACTTTTTGAAAAGTACGGAGAACTGACTTCGGTTAAATTGATCATTGATAAACAAAGTGGACGAAGCAAGGGCTTCGGCTTCGTTGAAATTGAAGATGACGCTGCTGGACAGAAGGCTATCGATGAGCTTGATGGAACCGAATTGTACGGTCGTACCATTGGCGTAAGGATTTCAGAAGATAAGAAGCCGGATAGAAGATTCTAGTTTCATTCCAAGTGATTGATGGTGCGACTCGTCGCATGGCTGTGCCATGCTCACATTTTTCGAACTGCCTCGTACTAAATTAAAATATTGCTTGTTTGTTGCGTTTTGATTATGACTACCGTATTAATTCATAGACCTAAATTATTGGCTATGAAAGTATTCGGAATTCTACTGTCTTTTGTTTTTTTCCTGGGCCTCTCTTCCTGCAAGGATGAGGTTATCACAACCAGGACTTACCATAAATTAACACCCTTTTATCTCTCAGTTTCAGATCTGCGTAAGCAGGCGATCAGCATGGATAAACCACATGAATTATCCGCTCCCGGAAAAATTTATGTTTACGGCAACTACCTTTTTATCAACGAAGTGACCAAAGGTATCCATGTTATAGATAATACCGACCCTGCATCTCCCCGCTTTTTAAACTTTATCAATATTCCCGGTAATATTGACCTGGCCATTAACAGTAACATCTTATATGCCGATAGTTATGTCGATCTGCTCGCCTTTGATATTTCCAATCCAATTAATATCAATTTGGCGAAAAGGGTGGAAAATGTATTTGATAACCAATATATCGACAAGGCGAGGGGCTTAATACAAGGGTATAAGGATACAGTCGTTACCGAGGTGATGAGCCATGAAATTACTGATAATTTAAAAGGCGATTTTATCACGTTTAATGATGTTTCGGGAGCAGCGGCTTTTGCGAGTCAAAGCTATGGAACAGGCGGTTCGATGGCCCGTTTTACCTTAATGAATAACAGTTTATATACCGTCACTACAAACAGCTTGAAATTGTTTAATGTATCTACTCCAAAAGATCCGCTCTTTGTAAATACAATAAATCTCGGTGGCGGAATAGAAACAATTTTTCCCTACCAGAATAAGTTGTTTATTGGCTCGACTACGGGTATGCACATCTACAATGCAACAGATCCTTCAAAGCCAGTTAAATTAGCAACCTATCAACATTTGACAAGCTGTGACCCGGTAATTGTCCAGGGAAAATATGCTTATGTGACCTTACGTTCAGGCAATTTTTGTCGCCTTGGAACTAATGTTCTTGACGTAATTGATATTGAAGACCCGACCAAGCCCGTATTGGTATCTTCCTTTCCGATGTTGAACCCTCATGGTCTGACGATATCCGAAAATAACTTATTTATATGTGAGGGTAAAAATGGCCTTAAAGCATTTAATAGCTCTGATCCAAAGACGATTGGTCAGAAGCAGCTTTCATTTCTGCAAAATATTAGTGCCTCAGATGTAATTGCCGGGCCAAAATCGCTTATTGTGACAGGTCCTAACGGGATATATCAATATGATTATTCAAACGCTTCCAACCTGAAGCAATTAAGCCACTTAGATTTAATCGCCAGGTAGACGATGTCGTTAAGAATATTGATTATCATGCTAGCGGTGTTTATCTCCGAAGTAAAAGCTCAGAAATCTTCATACACGATGCAGGGAGATGTGGGGCTGCTTGTAGGAGAGCAGGTTCTTCCAGTGCCCGGGGTACAGGTGTTCAATGGTCTGAAAATAGATAAATGGTCGTCGGAAGCTGGAATTACAGTTGGCGCTGATATCTATAGACAACTTACAATTCTTCCGGTGTACGCCAGCATAAGGTGGCTACCTCTTCCGGAAAAGAATCTCATCCCTTATTTAAGTTTTAGTGCCGGCTATGGAATTGCATGGTTAAACCGGGGAAGCGTAGAAAAGGACTATCGCGGAGGGACTGTCTACAACCCATCTGTCGGGGTAAGAATAAAAACCAAAACCAAAGCAAGATTAAACTTTTCAGCAGGCTTCAAACATCAGCGGGCGGCCTTTACAGATAGACGGTTCGACGAGTTAGGAAGGGAGATGTCTGTAGTTACTGACGAGTATAGGTTCAGCAGAATGTCACTGAGCTTTGGAGTAGGATTTTAAGCGTTAAAAATAAGCTTTAACTCCGAAACCAAGTTTGAAGATATCCTTCAATGGTAAATGTTTTCGGTTCTTAAACCAGCTCACAGCGTATAGTTCATTGGTGTTAAATTCACTGTATAATGCCACGTGTTCGACACCTGTTTTGGCCAGGCTTTTAGGAGTATTAATTTTGAGCTCAGTGCTTGCTGAAATATGAAACCTCACGGCAGACGACCACCAATAATATCCGGCTGGATACTGGTCTTTATTTAAGGTTGTGTGAAACTTGCCGCCGGGATGATGAGTAACAAAAACGCCTGGATTAACTAAATTCAGTATTCCAAAATCTTTTAATTTTATGCTGATAGGCCTGTAGGCAAATTTGCCGGCAAAAATATCCTGCCTGCCGCCTTTAGATTTCGGGACATATCCCCAAGCAAAGTCTAAGCTTCCTCGTTTATTACCGAAAAGATTGTAACCTACGCCGAAACTATTGTACCCTATACTCCCTGCACGCTGAATTGTAGCGGTTTCGGGGATAAGGAATTTCTGCGCACGTAAACTCGCCGGCACAAGAAGTATCCCAAACAAAAACAACAAATTGCTTTTTCTAAAATTCAACATCATAAAATTTGAAGTTATTATTGACCACTTCAACTACAAGAAAATGTCTGTTGTAAAGGGTATTAGTAGTAATCACTGGCAGATTTGCTGTATACGGATACTGTACCGTTTCCTTATCGATATGAGCATTCAGAACCGCGTACACTTTTCCGTTGTCGGTAAGTATTTTGCCATAATCAGCAAATAACTTATTGTCAAAATCACCGCTGGTTGGAGGCACATGAGCTATTGCAAAGTATCCTTTAACCCCTGCCTCCGGTTGAAATTCGGTCTTAAGAAAATTCAGATTCGGTATGGTTCCGTTGAAGTTGTACTCACGACTATTTGTGTTATGACAAACGAACTTCACTCCCTTGTAAATGAAACTAAAATCAAGTTTCTCACTGTACATCGTTTGATACACATAGACGCCATTCGCAGAGTGGTCGTGATTCCCAATCACAGCCATGTATGGAACCTTCAGCTTTGCATAATAACTCTCGATCCATTTGAATTCCTGAAGTAGACCAAAATCGGAAATATCACCATTGAGAATAACAAAATCGATTCCTGGTGTCGCATTTACTTTACTAATAAATGGATTGAGATCGTCATAGGCGGCCTGCGAGTCGCCACTCAGCACAAATCTAATCGTATCATCACCCGGTATTGCTGATAATCTTTTTAAATTCTCTGCATTAATATTCCGCGGAGTATTTTTGTCGAATTTCTGATTCGGACTATATTCCAGCTTCCGACAAGAAGAACTAACAAGTGCGGCAATTATAGAAAGTAGTAGTAAGTTTAATTTCATTGTAAAATTGTAACCCACTTATAACTTTTATATGCAATAATAGTTTTAGTAGTTATACGTTATGTATTACTTGGTTGTGGTAACATTTTGATTATCATTAAGTAAAAAAGCATAAGTAGAAAGTCAAATGCTTAATTTTGAATAGTCAGGGTATTTTTCTTGTACGAATAGAAATATTAATACATTTATTCTAACAACCAATTGTAGAAACAAATTACACACACATGAAAAAACTAATCATTCTTTGCGGAGTTGTCTTTTTATTCGCCGCTGTTGCAGCCTTCCGAGTTGACGCTCAGGCTGAGTTTAAATTTGAAAAAGAAACTTATGATTTCGGAAAAATCCCGCAGGGCAAACCCGTTAGTGTAGAGTTTAAATTCACCAATATTGGTGATGAGCCATTGATCATTAACAACATTGAAAGCGTTTGCGGATGTACTGTTCCTAAATACACAAATACACCAGTGCTTAAGGGAAAGACCGGAACTATAACCGTTACATACAATGCTGCAGCTCTTGCACCTTTTAGTAAAGGTTTGACTATAAAGTCTAATGCAAAAACTCCTGTTAAAGTGATTTATATTAAAGGCGAAGTTGTAGAAGCAGCAGCCGAGTAATATTGATTCAATAAGTTTGAAAGGCATCCAATTTGGATGCCTTTTTTTATGAGCTAAATTACGGCTGCAATCGTGGGCGAACTCTATTTAATTCCTTTAACGTTCATCTGCAATGTATAGACAGATTTACTTGAGGTAATGAAAAGAATATCCCGTTTAGCGCCTCCGAAGCAAACATTTGCAGTCCAGCCAGGTAATGGAATAGTAAGAATTTTGATTCCCTCCGGATTGAAAACTGTAACGCCCTGGCCCGTAAGATATAAATTACCCTTGTTATCCAGAGTCATTCCATCAGATCCCATCGAAGCAAATAGTCGCCTGTTGGATAATGTCCCGTTCTTATCAATATCGTATTTATACGTTTTCTTATCATCTATATCAGCGACAAAAAGATTTTTCCCATCTGCTGAACCAATTATTCCATTTGGCCTGACGAGATTACTGTCGACAACAAAAGCTTCTTTTCTCCCCCTGGGTAAATAATACAAACGTTCATCGTCCATATCAGGATTTTTTCTTTGCCAGTATGGCCGCTGATAATATGGGTCCGTAAAGAAGATCCCTCCCTTTTTGTCAATCCACAGATCGTTAGGGCCATTGAAACGCTGACCTTTGTAATTATCAAGTATGACGGTTATTTTCTTGTCCGGGCTGACAGACCAAAATTGATTATTCTCATCAGCAGCAGTTATAAGATTTCCTCTTTTATCGAAGTACATTCCGTTAGAGCGTCCTGTTTTGTCAAGAAAAACTGAAAGCTCGCCATTAATATCGAATTTCCAGATCTTGTCATTAGGTTGATCAGTGAAAAATATATTCCCGTGTTTGTCAACGGCTGGCCCTTCCGTAAAACTGAACTGGCTTGAGACGAGCTTGGGTGTCGCCCCGTCTGCTACAAGATTACTTGTTGTGTCAAGCATAACGTTTGCCCGAATGGGAACATCAAAAGCAATCTTTTTTTCAAGCGTGAAGGGAAAAATACTCGCTGGGAAAAGAATACTAAAAAGTAAAGCTTTGCTTATGGTCATGATTCTCTATAGACTTGGCGTTTTGCCTCCATCAACAGGGAGGTTTATACCGTTAATGTAAGATGCTGCCGGGCTTGCCAGGAAAGCTATTGCAGCGCCTACTTCTGACGCTTCAGCGATTCTTCCCGCAGGTATATCAATGACCATTTCTTGTTCAACCTGTTCTTCTGACTTTTTTTCCTTTTCAGATTTGCTGCTTCTCAGAGATTCGAAGCGACCCGTGAGGGTATAACCCGGTAAAACATTATTTACGGTTATGCCAAAAGGCCCTAATTCCGTGGCAATTGTTTTCGCCCAGCTTGCTACAGCACCGCGAATAGTATTTGAAACACCGAGGCCTTTCAGTGGAGTTTTAACCGATGTAGAAATGACGTTTATTATCCGGCCAAAATTATTCCTCTTCATACCGGGTGATATAGCCTGAACCAATATTTGATTACAAATCAGATGGCTATTGAAAGCGTTTAGGTATTCTTCTATACTAGCCTCAGCCGCAGGTCCGGCCGGCGGACCACCTGTGTTGTTTACTAAAATATCAACCTGATTTTTTTCTATATACCCTCCGATCACAGACCGCAGTTTCTCCGGATTAGAAAAATCAGCCACCAGGTAATCGTGTTGCACTCCTTCCTGAGCGGGAATATTATGCAGTGTCTCTTTTAATCGTTGTTCGTTACGCGCGAGTAATGTTACCGTCGCTCCAAGTAAAGCCAGCTCTATTGCAGCTGCTTTCCCTATCCCCTGTGTACTTCCGCACACCAATGCTCGTCTGCCCTTTAAGTCTAAGTTCATAACCTTTACGATAATACCGAAAAATATTCCTCTAATTCCTGCAGTGTATTTGAATTAGTAGCAATGTCTTTTATAATCTTTCCCTTTTCCATCAAAAGAATTCGCTCGCAAACCTCGGTTACATGATTGAGGTCATGACTGGAGATAATAGTGGTTATTCGTTTCTTCGCACTAAGATCTTTCACCATCTTTTTCAATCTTATTTGTGTACTCGGGTCAATATTAGCGAAAGGTTCGTCCAGCATAAGCAGTTCCGGTTCCTGCATCAAGCTGGCAACAACACCCACCTTTGCCTGGTTTCCTTTAGATAGATCGCGAATGTATTTTCCCCGATTGAGAATTTCTCCGTTAAAGAATTCTGTATAATTAGTCAGCTCCGAATCAATGTGTGCTTTGCTAAGTTTGAACAGACTCCCCGTGAAGTAGAAGTATTCTTCCGGAGTAAGATAATCGATCAGAAAACCTTCATCTAAATAAGATGTCGTATAATTTTTCCAGTCATTGGATTGAGCTACGTTTTTATCTTTTGACAAGATTTCTCCTTTATCAGGACGTATCAGATCCAGCATCATTCTGAATAAAGTTGTCTTTCCAGCTCCGTTGTTGCCAATTAGGCCAACAGTTTCGCCCGTGCGAATATTAAGCTCAGGGATATTTACTACTCTAACCCCGTTATATATTTTTTGTAAATCTTTAATTTCTATCATACTATTGATTTCTAAAGCCCTCTGCAATGGCGTAACGTTTACTTCTGAAAATGCTAACAAGTTTTCTTAGCCAGAACTCACGGCTAAAGATTGATATAATACCAATTATGGCGATTGCTGCTAAACCGACTTCGGGATAGTCAAAATAGCTCAGCGGCAAATAGATTAAAAATGGCGTAATCATCAATGGAATGGATAATATCCATTGTGATGCACCCACCCCTTCCCAATTAAAACTGCCGCCTTTTGTTAAATCTATCCGTTTATAGTTTTGATTAGCAAAATACAGTACAAGTATGGTATTTACCCCAAGGTTCCAGACGTACATCACAAAATGTACGATAAGCACTTTCCAGCCGAAGTAAACGTAAGGTATGGTTAATAGAAAACAGAAGGTAGAAAAGACATCAAACAGCAGGAATTTTGATTTGAAGAAATCTTCTGGCTGAATTCTGCTTGATAGGATTCCATCGAAATGCGCGCTTTGCCAACTGAACATGAACTGACCATAATTAATGATGAAAATCCCGGTCATGAACATTCCGCAGAACACAATATGACCGTAACCATCATATTTAGGGTTATTATAAAATATAAGGCCGTAAAACATAAACATGATGCACATCATCAACACTGAACGGGGCCGTTTATTTCTCAGGATCAGTTTCAATTCATTAGCGGCAAGGTCACCAACAACGCCGAAGCGGTCAAGGTAGGGGATTTCCGTGCTGGACTTAACAGAGGTTTTCGATGTCTGGAGTTCATCCAGATAGAGGTTACTTTTTAAATAACTATGATTAATCATGAACATCACAACTGCTAATAAAATCGCTATTACACATATATATGATTCACTGATTATTGTATTGAAGAAGTCTTTAGAAATATTCGACAGGGAAATCAGGTTGAAATAGAATTCTAAAGCCCAAATAATTAGTAACAATCCGAAAAACGCCAGCATCCAGAATGCGTTCAGGTTGACTTTGCGTTTTAACCAGAGGCTAAAAAAATGATTAAAAAGGGTTAAGCCTAAAATACATCCCATGTAACCCCAAAATGCTCCAAGTCCATGTTGCGGTATTAAAACTTTAACGAGAAAAGGAATCGTCAACAGGAAGGGGGTGAGATTAAAAGCAGTAGCGAGGGAGGTTATCGAAAGGTAGTTTACTATTTGGTTCTTACTAATGGGGAGATGCAAATAAGGCCTGATACTGAGCGTGGGTAATTCTTGTAGCTGAAAACGCATTATCAGATCCATTAAAAAGTAATATATAATGAAGCTATTAAATGTTTGCAGTATGTCCTGGTCGGGAAACGTTTTCATAAGGATCTTGTCCATGAAAAAAGCGACAAACAGAACATTAAGCAAAAGGTAGAGAACCAGGATACCCATGACAATCCTCATCGCAAGGCTTTTGCCTTTATTTTGGGATCTCCAGAATGCCTTCCATTGCTGAGATAAAAAAGTTAAAGTCATAGACGAAAAATAGGAAAATTCTATGTCTTTACAACTGAATAGGGAAAATAGGAGTATAAAGCGTGGTAGGTTGCTGTAGCTGATACCCTATCAATACTTGTATTTTCCTTTCCAAAGAGACTTGAGGCGATCTCTAAGTTTTTCTTCTGAGGCGTTTTTTCCCGGATCGTAAAGCAGGGTGCCGCTTAGTTTCTCCGGCATATATTCTTGCGCAGAAAAATTATTTTCATGAGAATGAGAGTACTCGTATTCTTTTCCGTAGCCAATATTTTTCATCAGTTTGGTTGGTGCGTTTCGCAGATGTAAAGGCACGGATTGATCACCGGTTCTTGCCACGAGCTCCTGCGCTTTTCCTATGGCTTCGTAACTCGCATTGCTTTTCGCGGAAGACGCCAGATAAGTAACGGCTTGCGATAAAATGATTCTGGATTCGGGAAAACCTATAACATTTACGGCCTGGAAACAACTGTTGGCCAGGAGCAAAGCATTCGGGTTTGCATTCCCAATATCTTCCGAAGCCAGAATTACCAGTCTTCGGGCAATAAAAAGAGGGTCTTCACCGCCCGCAATCATTCGGGCAAGCCAATAAACAGCTGCGTTTGGATCGCTTCCTCGTATGGATTTTATGAAGGCTGAAATAATATCATAATGCTGCTCGCCGGCTTTATCGTATATAGCCATGTTCTGCTGAACATGTTTAAGAACAAGTTCATTTGTGATAACTACGTCGGGTTTGTTTACTGCATTGACTACCAGCTCTAGAACATTCAAAAGTTTTCTCGCGTCCCCGCCTGAGAGTCGTAACAGGGCTTCATGCTCTTTAATATTTACCTTTTTCTTTTTAAGATACTCATCCTCCTTTAGAGCTTTGTTTAAGAGTTCTACCAGGTCATCCTCAGAAAGATTTTGTAAGATATAAACCTGGCTTCTGGAAAGTAATGCCGAAATAACTTCAAAAGACGGGTTCTCGGTTGTAGCGCCTATGAGCGTGACCAGACCCCGTTCAACTGCACCCAATAATGAATCCTGCTGTGATTTAGAAAACCTGTGGATCTCATCAATAAAAAGTATCGGTAGGTTTTCGTTCTCATCCTTCAACCGGGAAGCTTTCTCGATTACCTCGCGAATATCTTTAACGCCGGAATTAATGGCACTTAGGCTAAAGAACGGACGACTTAGCTGCCTGGATATGATAAATGCCAAAGTTGTTTTACCTACACCGGGCGGCCCCCACAAGATCAAAGAAGGAAGATTGCCGCTCTCAATAGCAAGCCTAAGGATAGCATCTTTTCCTACAAGATGCTTCTGTCCCACATAATCGTCCAGCCCTTCCGGGCGCATACGTTCCGCTAACGGAGGAATAGTCGCCATTTCCCTGGTTAATTGTCTTCTGTACTTTCCGCTTTGGACATTCTCAGCTCTCCACTTTCAACTCCCACTTTTGCATTACATCCCGATTTCTTTATCCTGAAAATCTTGCACAAGCTCAATAGCATTGGATATAGAATCAGAAATGATTGACACAAGCGACCCTGCCGGAGCATTTTTCATTGTGTGTTCAAAGGCCTCTGTCCCCTTATTGAGAATGAGAATGCTGATATCTGGTTTAACCTCTTTCAGCCCGTCCGTAAGTAATGTGATTATTTCCTCACGAGTTCTTCCCCTCATATATTTTTCCTGGCAGATGACTATATCGTCAAACATTTGTGCAGATATTCTCCCGATTTCCCTGATGTCATCATCCCGCCTGTCGCCGGTGCCTGAAATTATCCCTATACTTCTGGTGATGTCCAAAGTGTCTACAAATTGCTTAACACCTCTCATCCCGTCAGGATTATGTGCATGATCTACAAGGATTTTAAATTCCTTGGTTTTGAAAAGATTCATTCTGCCCGGCGTCTGCGCAGCTGATGGTATGAATGTCTCGAGTGATAACCTTATGTCTTCTATTTTAAAACCCCAAACGAATGCTGCCAGACTTGCCGCGAGGGCATTCTGTGTCATGAAACTTACGGTGCCGTTAAATGTGATTGGAATATGAGTTACTTTCTCTATCCTTATTTTCCAGTCGCCTTTCTTAATGGTTATATAACCATTTTCATATACCGCAGCGATTCCGCCTTTGCGGCAATGTTCCCTCACTTCAGGATTTTTTTCATCGAGAGTGAAATAGGCCAGGTTGCAATGTATATCCTTGGCAATTTTAACACAATGTTTGTTGTCTGCATTTAAAATTGCCCATCCTTCATTTTTTATGGATCTTATCACAACCTCTTTAACCCTGGCGAGATCTTCAAGTGTGTGAATGTCCGATATGCCAAGATGATCTTCCTGGATATTTGTAATAACGCCGATGTCGCAATGCCCAAACCCTAAGCCAGAACGTAAAATTCCACCTCTGGCAGTTTCGAGAACAGCAAATTCTACGGTCGGGTCTTTTAAAACAAATTCCGCACTAAGAGGCCCAGTCGTATCGCCTTTCAGAAGCATTGAGTTTTGAATGTAAACACCATCGGATGTTGTATAACCAACCCGATAACCATTGTTTTTCACAATATGGGCGATCAAACGTGTAGTGGTGGTTTTACCGTTAGTGCCTGTTATGGAGATGATTGGAATCCTTGCAGATTTGCCAGGAGGATAAAGCATATCGATTACAGGTGCTGCAACATTTCTGGGCAATCCTTCACTCGGAGCAAGATGCATGCGGAAACCGGGGGCAGCATTTACTTCAAGCACCACGCCCCCATTGTCGGTTAATAATTCAGTTAAGTTTTGAGCCATGATGTCAATACCACAGATATCCAACCCGATAACCCGGGCGATACGCTCGCACATAAACACGTTTTGGGGATGTACAAGATCTGTAACATCGATAGAAGTTCCACCGGTACTTAAGTTCGCAGTAGACTTTAGATAAACGATCTCTTTGGCTGGAGGAATGCTCTCAAGCGTATATCCTTTTTTCTCAAGAAGGTCCAGAGTATCACGGTCAACGGTAATCTCCGTTAACACATTTTCATGACCGTATCCTCTTCGCGGATCGCTGTTTTCAGTATCGATAAGATGCTGAACAGTGTTTGCCCCATCTCCAATAATATGGGCAGGGACGCGCTGAGCAGCGGCAACCATACGGTTGTCAATTACCAAAACACGGAAATCATGTCCAGTGATAAATCGTTCAACAATAACCCTGTGTGAATATTTTTGTGCGTAAGCAAATGCCTCTATCGCTTCTTCGCGTGTTTTTACATTGATACTGGCGCCTTTTCCGTGGTTTCCGTTGAGCGGTTTAAAAACAAGCGGGAAACCAATTTTCTCTAAAGCTTCATCTAAATCCTCGAGCGAGGATATGGTTGATCCTTTGGCAACTGGTATAGCCTGTTCTGTTAAAATACGTTTAGTCTCATCTTTATTTCCTGCCAGATCCACTGCTATGCTGCTGGTTTTGTCCGTCATAGTCGCACGGAACCGAACCTGATTTTTTCCGTATCCAAGCTGAACAAGTGAGCTGCTGTTCAGGCGGATGAATGGGATATTACGCGCTACTGCTTCATCAACAATGGAGGCCGTGCTGGGACCAAAGCGTTCTCTTTCCCGCATTTTCTTCATCGTCATGATATCATTTTCGATATCATATTCCGATCCATCAACTATTGACTGAGCAATTTTAACTGATGCTTCCGCGGCATAAACACCTACCTTTTCTTCAATGTAATTGAAGACCACATTGTAGATGCCGGACGTTTTAGTTTCGCGCGTACGCCCGAAACCCGTTTCCATTCCCGCGAGAGTTTGCAACTCAAGAGCAATATGTTCGATTACATGGCCCATCCAGGTGCCTTCGTCTATTCGTTCAAAAAAGCCCCCTTCGTGTCCCGGAGAACAGCGATGAGTATATAAACTTGGAATGAGTTTTTCTATTCTTTCTCTGAAGCCTTCTATCTTATTGGTAGGCCGTTGCTCCATCTCTTCAAGATCCAAACGCATTTGTATTAATTTCTTGCGTCGCGCCGACCAGATGTTTGGGCCTTTTAAAACCTGAATACCTAATATTTTCATCTTTATAATTTGTCGTTGTGTTGAACTAGCTTGCTGATACTGCGCCCGCTACCTCATTAAGGTTTGTATACTTAACTCGTTGGAACAGTATGAACTACCAAAAGGCAATTTAATAAGTCCCCGCGATTAATGGTGATTTTATGTAAATGATTAGTTTGAGTTTTCACGCCAGTTTATTGTTGGAATGGTTGTTGGAGTTGAATAAGTATGAAAACCAGTGTTAAGATAGAAAGTTTCATGAACTTATCGAATTCTGTGAAAATTATTAGTCGTTCATGCTTTCAGGTTATTACATGCTCGTAAAAGTATCTTCTAACCAGGAAGCATAACTAATTAATGTGGAAAAGTTTAATAAGTAATGTTTACACTTCTAATACCCTCAATATATATTTAGGTTTTCGTATGATATTTATGTAATTACTATGGTTCCAAAGGGCAAACTCGTTATTATCGGTGGTGCAGTAGATCTGGGGAGTTCACTCAACTATAACGAAAACATCAGCCACCCCCATTATATCAAGTTTTTTGAACAGGGGATTCTCAGGCGCATAATTGTTGAGTCTGATAAAGCAGAAAATTCCGTTGTGGAGGTTATTACGACGGCGTCTCAGATACCCGATATCGTTGGAGCAGAGTATATTAAATCATTCAAGCAGCTGCAAGTCAATAATGTAAATGTTCTCGACATCAGATCCAGAACAGATGCCGCAAATCAGGAATACCTTGACAGAATAAGTAATGCGGATGTCGTAATGTTTTCAGGAGGTGATCAGCTCCGGCTGAGCTCTATTTTTGGAGGGACCAAATTCTTGCAGATATTAAAAAAACGGTACGAAGAAGACAATTTTCTTATAGCCGGAACTTCCGCTGGTGCTGCGGCGGCGTCAACAAATATGATCTATAGAGGAAGCAGCAGCGAAGCTTTAGTAAAAGGAGAAGTTCAAATAACTGCAGGTCTGGGTTTTGTAGATTCCGTAATTGTAGACACTCATTTTGTACAAAGAGGGCGGATTGGCAGACTCTTTTATGCCGTTGCAAGTAATCCTGGAATGCTGGGAATTGGTTTAGGTGAAGATGCGGGGCTATTAATTACCGAGGGAAACTGCCTTGAGGCTATTGGCTCCGGTTTGACCATACTTGTCGATGGGCGGCATATCAGCGAAACCAGCATTTACGATGTAGAAATAGGTTCACCAGTTTCAATTGATGGTCTTCGGGTGCATGTAATGTCACTATTTGATAAGTACGACCTGGAGAAACATGAACTGGAAATTAAAAAGGCTTTGAAAGTCGAGGATGGAGTGTTTTTGAAAGTTAAAGATTACGATAACTAATGGATTGCAAACTTATCATACATGGTGGTTTTTTTAGCGAATCTCATACTAATCAAGAGGTAAAGCACGCTAAACAGGAAGCGCTATCTGCGATAGTCCTGAAATCTCATCGATTCCTCGAAACTCATACCGCGCTCGAGACGGCTGTTTATGCCGTGTCCCTTTTGGAAGATTGTGAACTTTTTAACGCCGGTCTCGGTTCTCAGATACAAAGCGATGGCAAGATCAGATTGAGTGCAAGTCTGATGGATGGCAAAACGGAAAAATTTTCAGGCGTTATAAATATTGAGGATGTAAAAAATGCAATTCAGGTCTCCGAGAAATTGATGTCTGAAGAAGATCGCGTGTTAAGTGGAAGCGGGGCTCTGGAATATGCCAGGCAAAATGGATTTGAATACTTCAATCCTGAAACTCCCCAGCGAAGATTAGAATATGAAGAGAAATTGAATGCTTCTATTGGACTCGGTACAGTCGGGTGTGTTGCACTTGATAAAGATGGTAATATAGCCGCCGCAACATCTACTGGTGGTAAAGGTTTTGAAATACCTGGCCGTGTTAGCGATTCAGCAACTGTAGCCGGAAATTTTGCTAATGGCTTTGCAGGGATTTCCTGTACCGGCGTGGGTGAAGATATCGTCAGCGCAGGGCTCTCTGTTAAAATAGTTACCCGTGTAACTGATGGCATGAGCCTCGAGGAAGCTTCTAAAAAATCTTTTGCTGAACTTAAACCTTACGATGGCTTTGCTGGTATTATTGGTATCAGCGCCGCGGGGGAAATGTTTCATTGCGATTCACACCCATACATGGTCTGGGCGTCATTTGACAAGGAAGTGTCAGTTTTTCACTGATTTTTCCATACATCATAATTTTAAAATTCTTCGTACGTTTGATATTCAGTATAATACTGAAATTGAGAGGATTAATAATCTCCGGCTAACCAATTTAAATTTTTTTAAATGAAACTAAAATTACTGGCCATTTTGGCGATTGTATTCTTGGCAGCTAGTAATTCGAGCCTGGCGTCGGGTGGATATAATTTCACATCAGGAATTGATCACTGGAGTATTACACCAACAGTTTCAATGTACGATTCTCTTAAAATTCAGGTTAAGAAGACTGCATTGCCTGGCAATCCAGAAGCATTAAAAGAATATATTAATGCTTTGCAATTTAAAGAAGTTTTAAAAGCTTCTGATATTCCGCTTCCTGCATTTCCCATATCCGCCGGGATTTTTAACGGATCACTCTTATCAGATTCGCTAAGTGCGGACGATCAGCTTTTAATGTTATACAGGAATCTGGGAGATCGCAATGCCGAGGCTGGGATATTAAGCTCCCTGGGTACTAACGCTGCCGTTGACGGTAATATGGATAAAGCTTTGATGTTTTTCCATGATGCCCTGAAAATTAATACCGAGTTGTTTAATAAGCCTGCTGTAGTAAAAAATTATTTCAGTCTTGCCAGAATTTATCAATATAAGGAAGATCTCAACGAGGCAGTTAAGTATAATCAGCTTATAATGGAGGAGGCAATTGTTAGCAGGAATAATCGTCATTTAGGCGAAGTCTACCTTAATTTAGCAAGCATTTGGACTGCTCAAAAAAAGTATAAAGATGCCGAAGCAATCATTATGACTAAGGCTTTGCCATTATTTGCATATAAAATCCACGATAAAATTGGCTCAATGAGATCGTATGATCAGCTCGCAGAGATTTTCGCGTTGCAAAAACGTTTTTCGGAAGCTAAGTGGTTTTATATTCAATCTAATATGGTTGCACGGAAAATGAACAACTCTTCTGGTATCGTTAATTCGCTGGTAAGCCTTGGGCATGTCAAAATGTCAATCGGAGATCATCAATTAGCACTGACAGATTTCCGCGAAGCTGAACAACTTTCAATCTCAAACAAATACCGGTTTAAATTGGTTGAAATAAAGAATGATCTGTCGAAGGTTTACACCGCGATGGGAAATAAAAGTGCTGCAAGCTCTGCGTTGTCAGAATTCACAGTTTTAAAGGATGCTATTTTGAATAGTAATCCTAAATAAAGGGGGAGATTTATTTATACCTTTCTCCCTGTTTTGCCCGCATTTTGTACATTACACAAACATGTTACACGGCTGCGATATCAAATCGATATTTACCGTGGTTATATTTAAAATTTGGTACCAAATTAGATACCTTTTATTCTGCAATGGATTTTAAATCATTTAAAGAGATGTTAAAAAAAATATCACTGGCGTTTCTACTTGTAGCCGCATTAGCATGCCAGGCTGATCCGCGTATAACTACGCCAGTTTCAGCAAACGACCTTAAGCCAGATATACAACAATCAGTTGAAGCTAAATCAGTAATTGAGCTTATAGAGAATTTTCACTATAAAAAAGTAGCTATTGATGACGAAATCTCTTCATTGGTTTTTGATGACTACCTGAAAGCACTGGATCCGGGAAGAAGTTATTTCCTGCAAAGTGATATCGTTGAGTTCGAAAAATACCGCAATACGCTTGATGATGATCTTCGTACTGGCGACTTAAGCGTTCCATTTTATATTTTCAATGTTTATCAGAAGAGATTTAATGATCGGGTGAGTTTCGCTTTAAAGCAAATTGACCAGAAGTTTGATTTTGCTTCCAACGACACATATACGTACGATCGCGAGAAAATGCCATGGCTGAAAACACAGGCAGAATCAGATGATCTTTGGTCGAAAAAAATAAAGTACGAGATCTTAAATCTTAAAGTAACAGGGACAGACCCCGCAAAGATTAATGAGACTCTCAAAAAGAGATATTCAAACCTTACGGGCCAGTCTTCAAAATCCAATAATCAGGATGTATTTCAGATTTTCATGAATTCGCTGACCGGAGCTGTGGAAACACACACAAGTTATTTTGTTCCAACAAGAGCTCAGGATTTTAATGAGGACCTTGCACGTACCTTCGAAGGTATTGGTGCCCGCCTGCAGTTGGAAAATGAAGTCGTAAAGATTGCTGAAGTTATTCCAGGCGGCCCTGCGTTTAAAGCGAAAACACTAGACGTTGGAGACCGTATAATTGCAGTGGCTCAAGGCAACGATGGTGAATTTGTAGACGTTATTGGCTGGAGATTAGATGTAACTGTGACAAAAATCAAGGGCCCTAAGGGTACTATTGTACGGTTAAAAATTATCCCTGCGGGACAAGAGATGTCATCAACGCCGAAAATTGTAACGCTTGTACGAGATAAAGTGGTGCTTGAAGATCAATCTGCAAAGAGAGTAATTAAGACCGTTACTTCCGGAGGAAAGACTCATAAAATCGGTATTATCCAGCTTCCTGCATTTTATGCTGATTTCAGAGCGATGCAGGCGGGAGACAAAAATTATAAGAGTACCACGCGCGATGTGAGAATTCTTCTTGATAGCCTTAAGAAAGAGAATGTTGACGCAGTAATTCTTGACTTACGCAGTAACGGGGGCGGTTCGCTTCCTGAAGCGATCAGTCTTACGGGTTTGTTCATTCCCAAGGGTCCTGTTGTTCAGGTGCGTGACAGACGAAATAAGGTGGAGATTGACGAAGATGAGGATTCATCTGTCGCCTGGTCCGGGCCTCTTGGTGTAATGGTCGACCGTTTTAGTGCGTCTGCGTCAGAGATATTTGCCGGTGCTATACAGGATTATGGAAGAGGAATTATCATTGGTAATCAAACCTATGGTAAGGGCACCGTTCAGCAAGGGATAAATATGGAGCGGGTTATCGGGCCGGCTGATAAGCTTATGTTAAAAGCAGCACAGACTGCAAATAACAGGGATGGCGGTGGTGCTATTGCGCCGAATAAGGGTGTTATTCCAGAATTTGGCCAGATTAACCTTACTATGGCTAAATTTTATCGTGTGAACGGCAGCAGCACTCAGCATAGAGGTGTGATGCCGGATATCGAATTTCCTACTGTATTTCCAAAAGATAAATATGGGGAAAGCTCAGAACCAAGAGCTCTGCCGTGGGATACAATTGCACCTAGCAACTACGCTGCGGTCGCAAATCTTAATCCTGTTAAACAAAAACTTATTGTACAGCATGATCAGCGTATGAAGTCTTCACTCGAATTCAAAAATCTGAACGAAGATATCGCTGAGTACGCTAAACGAGATGCTGAGACGACAATCACTTTGAATGAGGCTCAACTAAAAAAAGAGCGTGATGAACAGGAATCGAAAAGCCTTGCTCGTGAAAATCAAAGGCGTGCCGCTAAGGGTCTTGCTCCGCTAAAGAAAGGGGAGCCGAAGCCTAAGGATGATATTGACTTCATTCGTGATGAGAGTCTGCAGATCATGGCAGATTACATCAGCCTGAAATAACCAAAACCCCCGATTTAATCGGGGGTTTTTTATTAAAAACTATTTCTTTCTTCTTCAGGTTTTAACGTGCATGACCCCTGGGCAACGAATAATTTCCGAATGGTTTGTCATAAAGCAATGGCAGCAATTCCCATTTCAAAAGGAGATGGAAAGAGCTTTCCTGAAAGGCTATTCGGGTCTGCTTAACGCGCCGACAGGCAGCGGAAAAACGTTCGCCATGTTCCTGCCTTTTGTCGCCGATTATATCAATAAGCATCCCAGGGATTATCAGACACGTAAAAACAACGGACTTCAGCTGCTTTGGATAACGCCTCTACGGGCGTTGACTAATGACATCCGTAAGGCAATGCAATCAGTAGTTGACGATCTGGATCTACCATGGAAAGTTGGGAGCCGTACGGGTGATACATCTGCAAAGGAAAAGCAGGAGCTAAGAAAAAGACAGCCTGAAATACTGCTGACGACTCCAGAAAGCCTTCACCTGATGATCGCGCAAAAGGAATACCCTAAGCTATTTGAAAATTTACAAGCAGTCGTAATAGATGAATGGCATGAGCTTTTAGGCAGCAAGCGGGGAGTGCAGATAGAGCTTGCGTTATCCAGGCTAAAAAATCTTAAATACCCTGAAAGTTCGGCACTTAAGATTTGGGGAATCTCAGCCACTATCGGGAATCTGGAACAAGCGGCTGAAGTTCTTTTAGGAAACGACTTTGACCCTGCGAAGGTTAAATTGATCAGAGCAAAGCAGGACAAGAAGATCATCATAGAATCTGTTATACCGGATAATATCGAGGAATTCTCCTGGGCAGGGCATCTCGGAATAAAGTTGTTGCCGCAAGTTATGCAGATCGTTGCTCAGAGTAAAACAACACTTATTTTCACTAATACCCGGTCCCAGTCTGAGATATGGTACATGGCTATCCTTGATAAGTATCCCGAATATGCGGGTGTTATGGCGATGCATCATGGCTCTCTGGATAACGAATTAAGGAATTGGGTTGAGAATGCATTGCACAATGAAATGCTTCGGCTTGTAGTCTGCACTTCAAGTCTCGATCTCGGCGTCGATTTCCGCCCGGTCGATTCGGTGGTACAAATAGGAAGTCCAAAAGGTGTCGCGCGTTTTATGCAGCGGGCGGGCCGGAGCGGGCACCACCCGGGTGCAACTTCGAAAGCATGGTTTGTTCCAACTCATTCTCTTGAACTTCTTGAGGGGGCTGCCTTAAAGCAGGCTATTACCGATGAGCTATTTGAAAGCCGGGATCCAATTCTGCTTGCAATGGATGTGCTAATGCAATATCTGGTGACGCTTGCTGTGTCGGACGGATTTAGACCAGCTGAAGTGTTCCGGGAAATTAGGACCAGTTATTCATATGCCGACATAGAGCAAAAAGATTTTAGCCAGATGCTGGATTTTATAACCCGGGGAGGTAAAACGTTATCTCAGTATGATGAGTTCTTAAAAGTTGAAATAGAAAATGGATTATACAAAGTCAATAGCAGAAAGGTAGCTATGCATCACCGCCTAAGCATGGGAACCATTGTAGGCGATGTAAGTATCCGTGTCAAATTTTTAACCGGAGGATATCTGGGTTCAATAGAGGAGTATTTTATTTCAAGATTGAAAATCGGCGATACCTTCTGGTTTGCGGGCAGAAGCTTAGAACTGGTCAAGATTAAAGACATGACGGCTTTCGTTAGGAAGTCAGCCAAGAAAAAGGGAATAATTCCCAGCTGGATGGGCGGGAGGATGCCGCTGTCCTCACAGTTATCGGCAAAGCTTCGGGAGAAGCTTGATGAAGTAGGCAAGCTTATAAATTCCGGTTTGAATGGGAAAATGAAGTCTTCAAGAGGACTGGACATTGAAGTAAAAGCTTTGCAGCCTTTATTCGAACTTCAAGCTAAATTGTCGAGAGTTCCCTTAAGCTCGGAGTTTTTAATTGAGAAGTTTAATTCAAAAGATGGCTACCATTTATTCTTTTACCCTTTTGAAGGCAGGCTGGTACATGAGGGAATGGCGTCGCTTTTTGCCTATCGGATTTCTAAGATCAGAAAGGCTAATTTTTCGATTGCGATGAATGACTATGGATTTGAGCTTCTTACAGATGAAGAAATTTTATTGGAAGAAGCTCTGAAAAATGGTCTGTTCTCTATAGAAAACCTACTTGAAGATATTCAGAAAAGCCTAAACTCGAATGAGATGGCACGCAGGCGCTTCAGGGATATAGCTCATATTGCGGGTCTTGTTTTTACCGGCTTTCCAGGAAAATCCATGAAAAGCAAGCATCTCCAGGCATCTACTTCCCTTTTATTTGAAGTGTTTAGCGAGTATGAAAGCGATAACGTTTTAGTCAGACAAGCATATCATGAAGCAATGCAATTTCAACTGGAGGAGTTTCGCCTCCGCGCAGCTTTGCAGCGAATTCAGACTTTGAAAGTGGTCATCACAGAAAGCAAGCGGCCCACACCATTTGCATTCCCAATTCTTGTAGATAGTCTGGGGCGAGAAAAGCTAATAACAGAAACGCTCGAAGAACGCGTTGCCAAGATGACGCTGATGTACGAGAAAGATTAAGATTTCTTCTTCTTATCGGTAATCGTATCCATCACATTGATGCTCATCATTTGTTCCATAGTACGTTTCATACCATCCGATGAACCATCAAGGAAAATCACATTTCCGTTCCCGTTTTCCGCAAAATGCTTGATAGCTTCAGTCCACATCGTAAAGAGGATCACTGATGTGTCTAAATCTGCAGTCTGCATTTCTTTGGCAGCGTGAGTCATACCTTTTGCCACCTCTTCCCTGAATAAGGCAATACCCTGACCCCGTAATTGCGCGGCCTCCCGTTCTGCATTAGCTGCGATCTTGATCGCATTACCATCAGCTTCGGCGGCTTTTGTTTTTGTGATCAATAGTGCCTGACCCTCATTTTCAGCTGCAGCTTTAAGATTGTTAGATGCAACTACGCGGCTCATTGAAGTAAGAATTACTTCGTCAAACGTGATATCATTTATCTGAAGATCCTGTAAGTGGTAACCCCAGCTTTCCAAAACAGTGTCAATTTGATCTTTAACGTGATCAACGATATCCTTACGCAGACTCAACACCTCCGATTGCTTTTTGCTCGCAACAAAAGAACGAATCGTTCCCTCGATAGTACGGATGAGGGCCTGCATGAAATTCTGCTCGTTTATAAATTTAAAAGCCACGTTCTTAATAGTCTCTTCATCAGGATTATTAACTGAATAAAGCACCATTGATTTGAAATAAACATTAGCCTGATCAATTGTAACAGCCTGGAATTCAAGTTCTACCGAGCGGTTTTGAATAGAAACTCTCGAATGGATCAACTCAATTAAGGGAATCTTCATATTCAAGCCTGGTTTCAACAACCTCCGATACTTGCCGAAAATAGTGACAACAGCTATAGTACCCTGTCTAACTGTTACGAACGAACTGAACAGAATCACAAGAGCAATGAATATGATTATATAATTGGTGTACATAGTGCTAAAATTTATTGAATATACGGAAGATTTGTTTAAGTAGCCAGCATTGCGATAATATCGAACATAAGACTTGCTATAAGGGATGTTGTTACAGCCTGTACTTTCCTGCCCGATGAACTTTCATCAAACGCAGACTAAACCCGGACTAAACGCGGAGGAAACGCGCACAAAACGCGCATGCGTTCGCGTTTACTCCGCGCTTCCTTCGCGTTTGCTTTAGATTTTATTCGTATTAATTTGGGCGTAGGTCACAGCTCGCACCGACCTTAAGAAAATGAAATACAGATGAGTTTACAGGGCTGCTAACAGGCCTAGGTTGCCTTGTTAATTTTTTTGCCGGCTAGTTTCTTCTCCTCCGGATCGGCTTTAGGCTCTTCCTGTTTAGCTTCGATCTCAGGTGAATATTGCAGTTTGATATACATAGGAAAATGATCAGAACCGCAGTTTGGCATCCTTTGAATGTCGATTAAGGTAAAATCGTTGGAACAAAAAACGTGATCCAAAGGAAATCTCAGAAAGAGATATTTTGCATGAAATGTATTAAAGAACCCGCGGCCTTTACGGGGGTCGAGCAGGCCGCTGATCTTGGAAAATAAATCAGTGGTATAACTCCAGGCAACATCGTTCAGGTCACCGGCTACGATTACCGGCAGCTTACTTTTTTTAGCCTCCTTTCCGATTAAAAGGATTTCTTTATCACGTTCTGTCGATCTGGGATTTTCGTTAGGAACAGGTGGTGTAGGATGTAAGCCGTGAAAGCTTATCAGATCTCCGGAGGGCAGTTCGATCCTGGTATGTACAGAAGGGATATCCTTTTCAACAAGATATTTTACCTTTCCCTCGTGCAGTTTAAACTTTGAGAATAGCATCATACCGTAGGTATTCTCCAGTGGTACCAGTAATTGATGGGGGTATTTCTTGTAAAGCGGTTCAATTTCCGAAGCCCACCACTTATCGGTTTCAACCAGCATAACAACATCAGGATCTTTGGATTTTATGGTCTTAATATAATCTTGAGCTTTCCTGTTATACTGATACACATTTCCAATAAACAACCCGATCTGCCGGTCAGCTTGACGTTTTCTTACATTTAATAACTGCTTTTTTGCGAGAACTGTGAACGGAAAAATCTGGTAAAACAAATATCCGGCGTTCAGGATTAGGAGTCCGCATATCACCTTGTCGGATGTACTGCTGATCCCAAAAAATAAGATCAGGAGTACCAGAAGGAAAATATTTATAAAAAGCTTCTGAAGCCTTGGATACTCGCATACGCGAAAAGCCCAGTGATCTTTTCTGATCAACGGTATTAACGAAATAATGATTACAAGGTAGCCGATGCCTATAACCAGGCTTTTAGATATTTCCAAAATAAGCTGTATTAACAAACATAAGAATATCACTTAGTGCTAAAATGTTTTCGCATGGCAGGTAAATTGCTATAAATGTCGAAACTAAGAATCATGAATGTAAAAAGAACTTTCGGAACTATTCTAACCATTTTGGGTATAATAGGACTAATCTATGCTGCCGTTGGGTTTGTACAGAACTCTGAGGGTGTCAAATCATTAATCGTATTCGCTGTGCTTGGAGTAATTTTCTTCTTCACAGGAATAGGGCTGGTAAAAAACACCACGGACGTCGCGAAATAAAAAAAGCACCGTACTTAATTTAGTACGGTGCTTTTTTATTTTTTAACGGATGAATGGTCCCTGGTACTAATCTCGCAGAGAAGCGAGAAGACGCCCGCCTTTATAATAATATCTTCTCCAATAGCTTTCATCCAGATCGCTGATCATAACACCCTTGCTGCTTGATGCATGTGCAAATTTGTTATTGCCCATATAAACTCCAACATGCGTGATTGAACGGCTTCCAATTTTGAAAAACACCAGATCACCTTCTTTTAGCTGATCTTTATTGATGGGGTTAACCATGCTGAAGATGTTTCTCGAATTGTTGCCAATAAGAGTACTGAATACTTTATTATATAGCTCGAATGCAAATCCAGAACAGTCAATACCTTTTTTCGAAACTCCGCCTAAACGGTAAGGTGTTCCGATCCAATCGTATACAAACTGATATAATTTTAAATTTGATGTTGCAGAAAGCGCAACTCCCATTATCTGAGAGAAATATTCTGTAGCCAGGTTATCAGGATCCTCAATCTTCTGCCCCTGTTTCTGATCTTTATTATTGGTTTGTGCCTGAACTGACACAATAGAAAGAATAAGTAGCATAGCTACAATTACTTTTTTCCCCATTTTATCCCTCTTC
>JAZKIH010000017.1:0-5548 GCA_040384965.1 Bacteroidota bacterium
TACTGCCTAGAGGTACTGGTATACCTGGGAACAAATAAGTGAGCCCACGCCTATGGCGTGAGCATTTCACTTATCCTCTCGTTCCCTTTGAAATTACCAGTTTCCTAGACGAGACTCTAAGTGCGATGCTTCAATATTTTTATGAAGTCCGCTAAAATAAATTATATCAATTCATTAATCGCTTTGTTAAAATCTAATTTACAAATAAATTATTTATGTCACAATAGTGTGTCATAAATAAATGCAATTCTTCCATTAATTAGGCAAGCAATGGAAGGCTCCAAAAGAATATCTCAAATTGATCAATATGTGATCGACTTCGTCAGAAAGCTTCGGGATGACAGGAAGTTGAGCCAGGAGGAAATTGGTAATATAATCGGCGTAAGCCGAACGTATATTACGAATACAGAAAGCATCAGGCATCCAGCGAAATATAACCTCACACATATCAACCTCTTTGCCGAATATTTTGAGCTATCTCCAAGGGATTTTTTGCCTAAAGTCCCCTTTTAATATACCGAACCCTCAATATTTTATACCGTATTACAGCTTGTACATTAGTTAGAATGGACGCTTTCTTAAATTATGAGAAAAATCCAACAACCATGGAATTAACTCTCAATCAAGCTAGCCTCCCTTTTCCGATTTACGTCACTCCATTTTATTATAACGACCAGCCGAATAATGAAATTCACTTCCTAGTTGAGTTACATGGTGGAGAGGCACTCTGCTGCAATTGGTTGACATTAGAGAAAACCTGGGGTGTAACGCTCATTGGCGGTTCTCCGGAAGAGTTGATTGAAAAGGTTTATTGGGTTATTGAGAGGTCGGATATAGTAGAGTTATCGAGGGAGGCGGTGGATGTGGAGGAGTTGTAAAATGCTCGCTTTTCTGTTATTATCATTCCTTCACAGCTACTTAAAGTCAATTATTATTAAATTGTCTTTTAGAAAGACCACAAGCCTTAAAGTTCGATGAGCTAAACTTATCGAAATAAAATGACGAAAATTAAGTCTAGTTTTTCAGACGCTTTTTACTAATCCTATTTTATTTTTTTTGCAATATCTAAGCAATGGCAAATGAAAGCAGCTTAGCCATTGTCAATTGACTCAAGATATGCCGTGAATGCAGGATGAATTTTGAATCGCTTTGAATTTAATTTTTCAGCTAAAGTTTTAATTTTTGTATCACTATCAAATTCATACTCGAACTCAAATTTACCAATCGCAACCTCGCGCCCGATAACTGACAACGAGACCAGATGATCTATAAATTTCGCTAGTTTATCTACTCCTATTTCACTCTTTTTCATAAAAATCGCGATATCGTCACTTGTAATAATAGCGTTCTCACCCATTAACTGATACATGAATGTTTCAATCTGTGTTATGGTTATACCGTTTTCAACTAAAATCGATTTGAATACCCAGTTTGAATAATCTTTATACGCAGAAGTAAGATCGTTCTCTTCAATTTTAATATGTCCCCTAGCTATCGCAAAAGTTTTAGCGCTATTGAAAAGATATATAACATCCCGAGGTCTCGGTATTACTTTCCCCATGATCCACTTGCGTAATTGCTGGCCATCTACATCGCTAACTATAAATTCGCTCCATAAATCTTCTGCAACGACTTCAAACTCACTAAGTTTTATAAATCTATCTTCAATTAATCTGAAAAAAACCTCAGGATCATTCCAACTTAGCCTAGTAAATTCGATTTTATCAGGCTCTCTAGCGCTACTCATAATGTACTTGAAAATGTCACTTCTTATAAATAGAGTCAAATTAAAACTAAATTTGATTTTTTCCTGCGGTTTACCTCGAAAGTCTCTGGCAATTCTACCCACAGTTCCTAGAAGACCTAGAATAAATTTACTAAGTACAGTGACATCGCTATTAGTTCGCCAGGATTTGTCCAGATTATCTATTAACACGAACAATTTGTTGTTTTTAGATAACACTGATTTTATCAACTCACGTAATTTATAAATTACCCCATCGTGCAAAATCTCAGAAACTCTTATTTTGAATTCATTCTGAGACCCCTTTCCAATAGTTAAGTTAATCTTCTCCAGTTCCTGTTCCAAACGTGTACTGAAGTCAGCCAAAACTACAGATTCGTGCGCTTCAACATACGAGATAAATAGCCCTTCGTCCGGCGACAGAGCATATTCATTTTTTTCCTTAATAGTTGCATAGAGAGACTTGGAAATCTCGCTGTATATCAGAAACTTCCATATCGCTTCAGTTAAAAATCCACGCTCGAATTCATCGCGCATGGTTTTAAATAACTCAACCAGACCATCAACTTCAAAGTTTATTGGCTTAATCAAGCATATATGATTACGTGGGTCTTCGGACAACGTGTCTTCCAAAAAGTAAAGAGTTGCGGTCTTACCAGTGCCTTTTCTACCGACGATAATATTGTACTCGCTTTTAATTAGGTCTTTATAATGCGAAGTTTCAATAAAATATTCGTAAAGATTCTGGCTCTCATGTTCTGCAATATATTCTCCAAAGTGTACACCTTGAAGCCTTGATCGTTTTCGCCTTTTTTCGGCGTCGTCTCGTCGCTTCAGTAAGAGTTCGGCTATTTCACTGTGAACGCCCTCTAAATACGGTTCGACAACGGCACGGCAAGATTCGCGAGAAGTGTATTTTTGTAATAAGTCTTGGTAATCCAATGGAGCCGGATAAGGTTTCTCTGCTACCATAAGAACTTTCAGGCCGAGCCCGATTGCCATGCCTGAAATAAAAGCACATTTTGAGTTGTGTAGCTCAAAACCAGCCCGGTGAACCGAAGAAAACTCACTCAAAAATGCAGGTACTGACAAAAGCTGCTCAACGTACCATGTCAACGGTTGAATTTTAGTTTCAACTGGATCATCAATGACCACCGGGAGCTTTTTACTCTCAATAATATTGATAATTTCTTGCGAATAATTAGTATCAACTTGCCCTTTAATATAAAAAAGGGCTCGATAATCAGGTTTAGTCGGTAGATTATCTTTTATGCTTTCGAGAAGATTATTGGTAATTGCCATAACATCATCATCATAAAAATTGTTGACGATGTCCTCAGTATTATTATAAGTGGAATAGCCTACAGTTGTAAGAAAATTTAACTCCCGAAATTTTTTTACGGACTCAACATGCGATGTATCCAATATTAGGTAAATAGGCTTTCTTTTAGCAATTGCATAACCTAACTCTAACAGAACGTTATCATTCATACCAGTTAAATCAGCACAAAAAAAGTCTGATCGATCGATTTTTTCTAATATTTTATATATGATAATCGCACCGCGAACATTTAAGTCGCGCCAAGATGATAAAGTGACCGTCGCACCTTTGTTAATTTGTACGATCGCTTCTTCAATACATTCTCCGCAATATTCCGGAGTTGAGCCATAAGCAAAAAAACCTGATTTCATGGCAAATGGTTAAAATATTAAGTAAACCTGTGCTAACATACAAAAAAACTAACAACACCTGAATACCTAGCTAACCTTGGATTCGTTTTCAAGAACCGCCACAGCTCGGCAAACGTAAAGGATTAAATTGGTAGCAGATCAACTACCGCAATGTCTGCATATCTATTTCTCTAACGATATAAGGGTTGGATTTCAAGATTTAAATGCTGGTTCTTCTAATTGGCCGTTATATAGTAAAAACCTGCAACTTAAATTTGCTTGCCTGTTGAACACCAGAATATATACTATTCCTTTTTTGTTAACACAAAATATAGATCGACCGTATTATTCATATTAGCTAAGATAATGTGGGTGAGCAAAAACGCATCAAGGCCAAAAAATATTTTGCCAAGATTGGTTGATGGCTCGAAAAAGAACGGATACAGTAAATTAAATAATAGTAAAACGCTTTCTATAAGAATTATATATACCATTTTTATTAGGAGCATTTTATAGAGACTTACTTTTTGACCATATAATACGTAATCAGTCAATCGAATTTTAATTTCATCTATATTCGAATTTGACGCGGTTATTAATAACGTAAACATTGCAACGGTAAAACCGACTAATAGACTTAAAACACTTGTGGAATTGACTATAAATTGCTCAATAAACTTTATGAAGTTATGTGGATTTGTAATCTTAAAAATCCCAAAACATATTAACCCAGCGACAATAAAATTAAGTAACAGTGCTCTTCTATTTGTTACATTAAAATACTCGATTAAAACTAAAACCCACATAATTATTTCAGATCATTTGTGAATGCTTTTAGAGCAGTTAAAATTTCAGTAGATTCTACTTCCCCAGTTGTTTGATTTATCGAAATATCTACACTATCAACTTTGTCCATGAATGTTGTATCAAACGCTACTTCAGTCCCGTTTTGATCATTACCCTCTATTCGAACCTTGACCACGCTATTTTTAGTATTATTTGTGAAAGAATTATAAAAATCTATTGCTGTTTCCGATATATCTTCTAATTTGTTCGCTTTCACTGTCAGCTCTAACTCCCGTTGTAAATGTGTCGTCCGGTCAGAGAATGCCAAGCAACTACTCCCTAAAAGCTTTTTATCAAAGTAAATTTTGGCAAGTTTAATTCTTTGCATTGATTGGATCTCAGTTAAGAAATCTTCTCGCCCCATCTTCAACAATTTGACTGTGAAATTTTTAGTTTGACCTTTGCTAACGAAATAGGCTTTGGTGAATTTGTTAAAATATTCTACTATTTGTGGGGCAGATACACCATTGCCATTTAATTCAACAACCAAGAAAACTTCATCTTTCGTAAGTTTAAGGGCAAAATGTGTTTTTTCGACGTCGCCTTCGGATAGTTTCTTTGGACTGATTCTTTCATCGCCGGTAGTTCGATCAATTAAATTAGGTCTAAATGTATGTCTTGCACTCTTAAATATACCAGAAATAATCGTATTGTTAACCAGAGTCTGCGCCGTTGCAGATTGTAGAAGACAAAATTTATTTTCTTTCATTTCAAACTGCTTACCTTTTTTATTTAATCCAAGTATGTATTTAGTTACGATTGGAATATCAAAAAAAGGCATTATTTTACCAGAAGACCACTCTCTCTTGATAACTGTATTGAAAGAAATTTTACGAGTTTTAGCGTTAGGCATTGATCCAAAAATTAATGTATATAAAAATTTGTTATTATTTCTATTCGGCAAAAGTTAAATAGATATTGCGTAGGTGTTTTGAAGCGTAATAAATGAATCTCCACTCAGTTCTTTAAGGCTACCTTAACATCTGTGAATTCAACCCTACCTCTCATACGGAAAATTCCTCGATACCTTCCGCATCATCCGTTCAACCAGATCGTCAGTAGAAGTACCAATTCCATCATCCATCGCTTTAAAAAAACGCCATAGCAATTCGCCATCCGAACCATTGTTAAGGGTCAGAAAGGTGCTCGCAGATCCCGTCTTGCTCCCTAGGCCTCCAAGCAGTACTGCACTGGCCAATGCTACACCATCAGATTTGGTTTGCTCCTGTTCGAATCGCCCGCCAACAATCGCATCAACACCAAGTACTTTAGCGATTTCATCTTTGG
>JAZKIH010000017.1:5558-88924 GCA_040384965.1 Bacteroidota bacterium
GGTGAACTGATCCATCTTGTCAAGCATACCGGCCTTACGTAGTAGAATGTTCGTTTTCTCTACATCCTGAAAGCTCACCGCATAATCTTTCGATCGGCGCAACAGGAAGGTATACATACTTGCTTGTATGGACGACGCCATTTTAATTTCCTGCTGGTTATTAGCTTCGGCGCTAAAGTTTTTGGGCTGTTTTCTGTAAGTAAGACTAACTGAGAATGGCAGAATAGCGACTGTTTTATGTTTTGCCACTTCCGTTTTCAGCTTCGGGCTTTCAAATATCTGTTTTGCAGATTCACCCCATTGGGCGTGTAACGTCAAAGTATACGATGAGGCAATTAAAATGAGCAATAGTAATTTAGTTTTCATAAATGGTTTCAGTTAGAAATTAAAGACATACCACGGTTTCTGTCCGCGGTAAACATTAAAGGGCATTGCATCAGCACAACGGACCGATCGGCCGCTACAGATTTTACAGCTGGCATCCACGTGGCACAAAGGAGAAAATGCTTGATGTTTAGGAGGGTTAGATTTATCAAAATGGTAGCGTTGTAAGTTAAACTTAAACGATAAAAGCCAATAATCCAAATAAAAGTACCGTCTACTCACTTGGTAGTCAGTTGCTTATCTGGATAAAATAGGATTTAGTATATAGCATAAAGGTGTTGGAATAGGACAAATTATAGTTGGTGTAATTTTTTTAACGTTAAGCTGCTTAGAGCAGTAGCAGTGGCACAAAGCAGCTAGCGGCCTTTAGCACAAAAGGAATTGCATCATTCAAAGTCTGGCGCACACCCCAAATTTTTACTATGAGGATGAATATATTCCCAAAAAGCTTTACCAGCACTTGAATAATAATTTAAGGAATAGTTAAGCTTGGTACTTGAAGCGACCTGATAAATATACTCTGTACACCCATAAGACGATTTTTGCTTGAAGCAGACTATTGCGAAATAGAGGGTTTTATAGTCAGCAGTAATTTGGTAAAACGTAACCTTAGCAATAGCATCACTGTTATAGCTGGTATAGGTAGTGCCATACCCGCCCTCTGATTTCACAAATTTCATCATTTCGTCGCAAGTCTGAGCTTGAACATTAGTGATAAGAAATACCACAAATAAGATTAGTGTTAGGCGTTTCATATACATATTAGTCAGTTGTTTTAATTTTTACAATATCTCCGCTGTCAGTACCTCCATATCTCAATTTCAATATAATTGCCTTCGCATTGGGCTGCTCCTTCCGACAAATATTTAAAAGCCTTTCCTTCAGAGCATGATACTGGAGACTATTTGATTTCCCCCGATCCAATATACTGGTAATATAATCAGTCCCGCTCATTGGTTCACTATCCGTGAAAATATAAACTCCTTGATATTGGTTCACCTTTGACTGACTATTTTTAATCGAATTCTCCTTGAACTTAATGATTAAAGCTTTGTCATCGCCACCACTAACAAGCGAAAATATCAATCCATCGGCCGTATAATTAACCTTTCTTGCTGCCTTAATCAAAAAATCGCGGACAGGCTGGTACTGCCCTTTGGACTTGGTTATCGCGGCGTCATTATGCCCCTCAGTAGAAACCTCTCCTACTACCTCAAAATCTGCAATAGGGTGACTGTCCGTAAATAAATAGAAGCCCTGTATTTTACTTACTACCGCAACGTTTTGCTGACCGTAGCTTACAGATGCAGCTAGAATTAAGAAAGCAATTAGTATTAATCTTAAAATCATCGTACTAAACTAAAAACACCCCAAGAAAAATCTTGAGGTGCATGCCTTTAACATTTATATAGAAACTAAAACTAATGCCGCAATCAACAATACGCCAAATCCCATCCATGAGGATCTCCTGGCTGCTTTATCGCGGCTGAAAATGTGGACTAATGCCACTCCGATTATACCAAATAAGAGACCAACTATAAATCCAACGATATTAAACCCGCCGCTAGCATCTGCTGCAGTTTGTTGAACATTGACCTTTTCATCTAAGTTTAAGCTCTCATCATTTCTTAGTTTCTTCTTCATGAAGGAAAAGGCCAATTTTTCTTTGAAGTTTAGCTTCTCTCCAGTTAATTCAGTGTATTGCTTGGGCGATAAATCTAAAAGCTCTTTGAAAGTGATGGTCGCTTCCGCGGAAGGCTCTATTGACACTTTCTTACTTTTAACAGGTGGGATCGCAGCGGTCAAAAAAACAGCCAGAATCAGGAATAACGGAAAAATTAATAATCTTTTCATGTTGTTGTGTTTGGTTTTAGGTTAAAGTATAAAGGGTTAAAAATATTAGAGTTGTACTGCCAGCAGTTTTAGGGCTTTGGTAATGCATTCATAAAGCTTTCTTTAGATTAATTTGTATTGTAGCGGTTTGAGTGAGATCTGATACAAAATCTGTCTTTATCACTTCCTTACGCGTTTTAACGATCAGCAATCCCGTGTTTGGAGGTGTAGATCCAAGATTTTCTGCATATAATTTTATAAGGTGTCCGGATGACCCGATGTTGTTTATCTTATAAGAAAGCGGGATTTTGGTCAGAGTTACTTTTCTGAATATCACTCTGCCATTATCTATCAGGGTAATAATATCACCGTCAACGGCTTTGTTGTCGAGAATGATTAACTCGGCTTCATCTTCATCGAGCTCAATTAATCTTAACCTGCTCTCAACTCTCGGAACTACGGTCTTTTGGGTCGTTAATGAGTCACGCATGAAAATAGTTGCTGTTGTCCGAGGGCTTATTCCAGCGGTGTTGTTTTTCAACGCAAGGGAGGAAGAAGGAGCACCTCTAACTGGTTGACGAGACGTTAAAACCTGGCCGCTACCCCGGGGAGAGCTTACTTTACTTAAACTGATATTTCCCGATAAACAGTCCGCAGTGTTACTCAGAGGAACAAAATCGCCCGATAACTTTGAACCTGCTATTATTAGATTCAATTTCAGAAGGCATAGGGCTTGCTTGTTCGGAAAATTAGTGTTCAGCACCTCGATCTCGCTAACTATTAAGCGACCGTCTTTCTCAACTGCCTTAACCTTTGTCTCACAGTAAAAATCAGCGCTGCGGGACGTCGACACTCCCGTGTAAGCGCCGGACTTTTCATCTCCTAATTTTAATTTATATTCAAATTCCCCCGACGAATCCTTTAATCTTCCTTTCCATTCTCCAGCCAACCCTAAATTCGTTTGCCCCCAACAATCGAGAGTAAAGGTTATTATAAAAAGAAGTAAAATTTGCTTTCGGCGGTACATCTGCTCTTTACGATTGCTTTACACGAAAGTAAATAGGCTTATTTTCTTATTGTTACGGTTTCCCGTAGGAGGGTGAGGTAGAATAGAGATTAACTTAAGAAGCAGAAGGCCTCAGAAAGCATGCTCAATTGAGTCCCAAAATTACAAGATAATTTAAAAAGACTTTAGTTACCTGGTCAATTCATTCAAATACCATTTGTCATGGAAGTCCTTAAAATCTTCCATCTGTTTACCTAAAACACCCAATACCCCACCGTTCCATTCATTGTATGCTGCTTGCCCGTTAATATTGTAAAGATGTTGTGGAAAAGTCCTCATTATGTAAACGGGGTTTTGGCTATCATATCCTTTACCGAGTTCTTTAAAATATTTCCCTTTTAATATAAACTTTGTTCGACCGTTAAAGGATAAATTAATTGTTTGAAAATCAGACTCCTTAAGTGCAGAAGATGTTTGTAATAAAACTCTGAAAATGTCAATAATTGCCTTGTCGCTTGGAACAGTTTTCAGGTCAAAGATTAAGGTCTCCGTTTGAACGTAATTTTTGTAGTGAACACCAAACGTGATACCTTTATTTCTCTCATCTTGTTCAGTTTTTAGTGATATCGGCTTTACCAAATTAAAATAGTTAAAGAGATACGTGCCGCTTACTAAGATTATTAATGCCGTTATGATCCAGATTATTCTTTTCATGTTTAAAGCGTATTTATTTGCCTATTTCCCAAACTATGGTCATTTCCTAAACTTTGAATATGCATTACTATACCAATCGGCATTTTGAATAGTAAAGCCATATTCGGTCGTTGGAGTTTCATCTTCTATAATTTTCATTTTTATAGTTCCTCCTTTTAATAATGCATTATGGACTTGTTTTGAAGCAGAGTTCGCAAAGCTTAGTCTATCTGAATAATTTACCGCTCTGAGTTTAATACGTTTTCCATCCTTGTCTTGCAGAAATACTGTATAGTTATCGGACGAATAGGCCTTTACAGGATTATTTCCTGCATATTCGAAAAGCTTCATAGATATATCCGAAGAATTCGTAATCAAAATTTTAACATTTAATGCGGAATTTTGAGTTGCGGTATTACTAAATGAACCACTGATTAAATCACTATTTGTCACATACCCATCGTTAGTTTTTTCGCCAAATTCATCGACATAATAACTTATACTCCAAATACCTGTATTGTCAAGATTTGCCAATCTTACCCTTTCTTTTTTTTCAGCTTCTAACCTGGCGTTTTCTACCTTTTCTTCCTGTTCAATCTTTTTTAACAATTCCGAAAAGTCTTTATTTTTAGGCGATTCAGGATGTTTTTCCCGCAAAATTTCAATTTTCTGTCTGGCTTCCGAAAAATTCTTTTTTGAATATGCTTTTTCGATTGCCGCTGTTAATTTTTCTGCTCCAAATTGACATTCATCTAGTCCAGTTCGTGCTGTTTCATACTTTAAAGCTAATTTGTCGTAGTCGGCCTGCGATACGCCACAGCTCGATAAGGTTACCAGGATTATAATTACTAAAGCAATTTTATTGATGGTCATATGCGATTTAGTTTTTATCCTCACGATATAACCCAATAACTTTCTCCAACTCCCCACCTAATTCATACAAATCATCTACCCCCTCAATCTCCTTCTTCACAAACTTCTTTCCCTCATCCGGCATCTCCACATACTTCTTCTTTCCATTAAAATAAAGCCTGCAAATAGGCTTCCTGTTATTATCATCCAGCAGAATCGCGCAATACGATTGCGCATCACGCAGGAAGATCCGCTTTACATCTGTCTCCTTTCGGAGTATAGATTTTATGATTAGAAAGGCGTCGATTTCTTCCTGGGTCGTTTCAACATTGCCTGTCTGTCCGCTGTCCTCCGGTCTTTCGGTTAGCCCGACTCCCTGTTCAGTTTCTGACTTCAGGGCCGACTTAAGGCGGTCGTTTATAGAATCACTGACCAACAGGTTAAATGCCCGCTTAGTAATAGCAGTAAATTGCTCCAGCACTTTCTGCGTGATCATGGAAGGGTAAGCCTTCTTTGCAAAGTATCGTACGAACTCATCGGATGGTGATGTTAGTTCATGGGTAAGCAGGGTCCGGATTTCATTAAGGTATTTGAGTTCACTCGCAGTATTCGTAATATTCTCTATATCGAAATAAGATTTGTGGAACTTGTTCAGCTCGGCAATTTCATTGTCTTTTATCTCGGTGATCTTGAACTCGAAGAATGGCTTATCGTCCATTTTATTCGGAGAGATGAGATCGGTATAGAAGCGGAAATTAATACCGTTAGTCAGCAACCCAAACTTCGCCGCTGTGGTATGGAAATAACGGAATAGCTGCGAATTGTGTGGATCAAGCTTTTCTGAATAGTGTTTGCATTCAATCAGCATGATTGGATTCCCGTCCTTCATGATAGCATAATCTACCTTCTCACCTTTCTTTATTCCCAGATCTGCAACATATTCGGGGTTAACTTCAAAAGGATTGAATACGTCGTAACCAAGCAATTGAATAAAAGGCATTATTAACGCATTCTTGGTGGCTTCTTCGGTCTGAATCTGAGGGCATAATTTCTCAACTCTTGAAGAAAACTGAAGAACTGAATCTTTAAATTCCATATTTTGATTTACTTGCGGTGAATGCTTGCTTTGTCAAACATAGATAATAGATGTATTTGGAATATACGGGAAACCGTAAGCAGACATGGTTGGCCGTATCTATCTTCGGCTTGAGATAACAACCCCCATCCATATGGGTTTTCGACAAAAAAACTCAGATTATATATTTACAAAATGAAAACGCCTCAAAGGACTCGTCTTTTAAAACACATCGCATACTCATTCTTGTTTATCATCTCCTCGTGTCAAATCCGTGATGAAAGTATTGAAACTACCTCGCTAAAACAGCCTGAGACCTTTCTGCCTGTTAAAAAAATAGTTGATGGGGATACCTTTTGGGTCGATAACGGAAGTGAAAAAGGACTGAAAATCCGCTTTATAGGAGTTGATGCCCCGGAGTCCCGAAAGGTATTCAATAAGCCCGTTGGATATTACGGCAAAGAGGCGAAAGTTTATCTTACTCAATTGCTGAGCGACAAAAAGGTGAGGCTTGTTTCGGACGTAGATCCCTTTGACCAATATGGCCGAACCTTGTCTTATGTCTACCTGGAAGATGGCACCTTTGTTAATGCTGAATTGATCAAAAATGGATATGCCGTTATTATGACGATTTCCCCAAATGTTCAGTTTGCAGATTACTTTGCGAAATTACAGGTAGAAGCCCGGGATAACAAACGGGGACTTTGGAACATCGAAATAAAAAGTAATCCGCAAACTGTTGACTAGCCTTTCAAGCTAGCATTTGCAGGCTTCCCGCTCAACGTATGTTTTATTGCCGTTGGAATTCAGGTAATAGCAGCCTCCATCAGGGCCAGTCCGCAATGATTGCCCTGATTTGTAAGTCCCGCAGGCACGATCTGCGCCAGTTGCATCATCTTTCTGGCAGGCTAATGTTGCACTTAACATCAGCACTAACAATGATAATTTCTTCATATTAACAAGTTTAAACTTCACCTAACTCAGTAGCCGGTTAACTACACACTCGACAAATTTCGTCCTTGGTTTGTTTCCTGGCACGCTTCTACAGCATGCAGTAATGGCCTCTCGCAGCGCGGCATCACTCTTAAGTGGAAATCTTCGTCGTAATTTATTGACCAGATAGTTTACTTCCCAAGGCTCTTCGCAAGAGAAAAAAGCACGATCTCGCTGATCCCTTATTTTACGATTATCGTATTCTTCCCAGTCTTCATTTAACACTCTCTGTGGCATAATTAAAATTTTAAAATGAAATAATTTGAAAAATTCATTTATATTATAAACTCTGTTTATAACCGTTACAATTCAAATCTAGCAATAGTCATTAGCACATTTTTACGGCTTTCCGTAAGTTCAAGAGATTTATAATACCTGCCCTTTCATCCGCCACAAAGGAACCAAAGCGAACGTATTATACTCAGCTTTATAAAGTTGTATTAAACTGCTGCTGAACTCCGTAGGACACCCCAATTTCGTTTATAGCATAAGCCCTGACATAGTATCTCGTGTTAGCTGATAAACTTGATAAACTTGTACTAAATGATCCTTCCCCTGCACCTACCACTCTTTTGGTGCTAAGAATGGTGGGGTTCGTAAGTGTACTGTAGCATAAGCCTCTTTCCGTTACTGTACCTCCTCCATCGGAAGTGACGCTTCCTCCGGCCGTTGCGCTGGTACGCGCGATACTGGTAATCGATGAGGTGGTGACTGTCGGAAGTACAATGGATAAGGTGTTGAACTGCTGCTGTGCTCCATAGGATGTGCCAAGCTGGTTTGTAGCATAAGCACGGACGTAATACCTGGTGGAGTGAGTTAAGGTAGTCATGGAGGCTGTAAAAGAGCCGGCTCCTGAACCATTAATAGTTCTACTGTTGGAGATCGTTGGATTAGTGGTCGTGCTCCAGCAGATCCCCCTCGCACTTACAGTACCACCACCTGTGGAGGTCACATTTCCGCCCGAACTCGCGGAGTTTACAGTCAGGTCTAAAATACTATTGGTAGTGACTGTGGCAAGCGTCAGGGCTATTGTTGTAAACTGCCTTTCTTCGCCGTAAATTGTTTCGTATGGTGTAGTAGCAAATGCCCGTGAATAATATTTGGTAGACGGATTAAGTCCGGAAATACTTATTGTAAAGTTACCATAGCCTCCGCTTGCCGCTGCTAGTTTGCTGTTAGCGATCGTAGGATTTGCTGCGGTGCTCCAGCATATCCCACGGGCACTAATTTCCGCGGCTGATCCTTCTATCACCCCTCCCGACAAAACGGAGTTAGTTGTTATGCTAGTAGCAATATTTGTTGAAACTGTTACCTGATTTCCAGTATCCACGGGAATAATTTCATCTTCAGTACACGACGAATGGCATAAAATAATAGCCAGAAAGCAGGTTGAATAGAAATATAGTTTTGTCTTCATTATTTGATATTTAATCCGATTCCGGCGTGTGCGTCTATGTATTTAAATTGGATAGTACTTACCCCTCCCATAATATTTATTAAGCCTGCCCTGATCAGTAGACCAGCTTCTGCTTCTGCCCCGATGTAACTGCCCGTTGTATTTTTTGCCCAGGATGTTGAG
The DNA here is from genome assembly GCA_040384965.1 of Bacteroidota bacterium. GTDB lineage: Bacteria > Bacteroidota > Bacteroidia > Sphingobacteriales > Sphingobacteriaceae > Daejeonella. Next base: position 13,974 of record JAZKIH010000017.1, read on the forward strand.
GTCTCAAAATTATTCTGATACGAATATTCTCCGATTCCCCAGAGCAATTCCCTGTTACCATACCCACCACCCGCATAAAAGGACAGCACTTTGCCGCCGACAAACCCGCCAACCGTGTAGCCCGCCCGTCTGCTGCTGGCCTGGCCGTTGAACTTATAATAACCCGGCTTCTGATAGTTTAACAAATTAGACGTGGCTAAATCATAACTACCTTTTGCATCACTAATATTAAATTTAATCCGGCCGTAAAACCCAGCCTTATTACCCATACCGGCGGTTAAAGAAAAGTTAGATAAGCTGCTTAATTGACTGAAGTTATTTTCTACAGCTCCGGCATTTATGAATGCTGCGAGTGGTTTTCTAATTCTCGGTTCTCGTATTTGAGCGCTGGCTTTCACTTTAGGCATTATTATTTCTACGTATTTATAGATGAATTCAGAATTCCCGCAGTCGCCCTCCGCGCGGACCAGGTAGGTAGTAGATGCAGATGGTTTCAGGGCGTAAATCGTCGCCCCCCGCTGTACTAATTTTTTATTTGCTTCTGAACCTTCATACCATACCCACTGCGCATTGCTACCCAGACGGCCACCGCTAACGGACAGCTGAAAAGGTTTTTGATGATCTTCGCGTTCAGGGCCCAGGATGGCCCTGGGTTTTTCTGATGGAGTTGCTACTCTGACAAGAAAGTTTTGGCAACTGGTAGCATCTAATGGTCCTTCAGCGCGGACAAAATACTGAGTATTATTTTCAGGTGAAACACTTATCGATATACCTTCGCCGACTTTCGTACCACCGCACCCTTCAGAATACCATACCCATTTTGCGTTTGAACTTAATTTTCCTCCTGAAACGCTTAGTAAGACCTTATTTCCCCCTTTACAGTAAATATCCGTTCCTGATATTTTGTCGGCTGCCCGACTTACGTCGACTACCTCAACAGTCTTAGAAATACAGGCTGTAGTATTTGAACCTTCAGCACGGACAAAATACGTTGTTGTTTTATCTGGCTTGATGTCCATATATTCACCAGTGCCTGCCAGATTTCCCCCACACATGTCGGTATACCACTTCCAGGTTGCGCCCTCGCCAAGGCTACCACCACCTAATGAAAGGCGGCTGCTTTCTCCTAGACTGAGACTAACCGGGCCTGATATAGCCACTGGCTCCAGTGAAGTTTTGTATTTGGGGGCTGTGGCTTCACGAATCTCTACAGCCTGCGATACTAAAATTCCATAAAAGAAATTTGCCATTTTAACCCCTGGAAATTCCCGGGGACTGCTTTCGGAAACTACCGCCTTGTCTTTTTCAATCCGGGCGTAATGGTTGGCAGAGATCAGTTCATTCTAGCAGTTGTAATAATCCATTTTCCAATTGATGTAAAATTCTTTTGTAGGCTTTCCGGTGACTTTAAAACGGTATTTAGAAAGAGTCGAATTTGAAGAGCAAACCTGCGGGTCGATGAGGAAGTCTATTTCGACTATGACACCATTTCCTTTGAAGATCTGTCCCTTTGATCTCCAGTTCTCCTGGGCAGAAGAACTTTGGGAAAGGAGCAAAATTGAAATCAGTAATGTAAAGATCTTATTCATGGTAATGGTTGATTATTTGATTATTAGGGTAGCGAAATCCACATCATAGGCAGACACTGTATATGGGGTTTCAGCACTATATTTATCGCCGCCATCCTGGCTCCTGACATAATACCGATATCTGTCGGATGATACATTGATGGTTGGACTACCCTGGGATTCTACATGGATGAGAAAATAGTCTTTCCAGCTATCTGTATTGTTTGAATAGACACTGATATATAGATCAAGGGCACTTCCAGTTTCATTGAAAACCTTTACCGGTCCCCCCTTTTCCTTTATTTCCCTGATGCTGGGTTCGCTGCTTGCTTTCTCTACTTTCGGGGATTCTACCGGCTGGCTGGGTGTGGGAAGGTCGTTCACTATCGCTTTTTGTTCCTGAGGTTGCTGCGGTTTCTCTGTCTGCACCGGGGCGGAGGAATCAACTTGTACCGTATCGGGCTCAGTCGTTACTATTAAGCTGTTGGCTAGAGGCCTGTTGACCAAAGTCATGATAAATACAATGAAACCAATTGTTCCGATGAGCACTTTGTTGATTTGGGCATCCAACTTAAGTTTCCTGGTAGCTATTAGGGATCCATAAATAGCCCCTAATAACAGGCCTAGTACTGCCCACATCAGCACTGGATTTAATGAGTCTGATATGTTCAGCAAGCGATCTGTAAAGACGACAAAGCGAACACTGAGCATGCCTAACATCTCCCTGAACATGTAGACCATTATGCCAAACCAAATAATCCACAGGAGCAGATATTTTCTAAGGATATTGATCTTGTTTGAAACCATCGCTATGATATTTTTTCGAAACGTTTGAAAAAGTATCCTGCACCTGCCAGGCCTGAAACAAGTACAAAAAACACCGCAATAAAACTACTGTAGTCGTTGGGCAGGCCTGACTGGCCGTGATTATTAAGCCAACCGGATGACTCAATGAGCGCTGAGAGAAGGAACCGTATACCGCCGAAAAGCAATGCCCCGCACGCAGCATACTTCAGTACGTCTATACCAAAAGCCCTCCTTGGAAAGGCGCTGCCAACCGTTATAGGAATTGTGATACTTTGGAATTTTGTGGTTACGATTATGTTGAAATTATATTCGGTATCCTTTATCAATCTCATCGGATCTACAGACAGTTTAACATGGTGCACGGTGACATTTTTCAAGTCAAAAAACTGAACGGTGGACGGCGTAATAGAAACTCCATCCGGAGCATTTTCTAGTTTTACGCTTGCATTAACAAAGCCCTTACCTTCAAGTTCGAGTGAAAAGATACGTTCAAACAAATTGCTCGCTTCGATGGTCGGTGCTGAGATCTCTTTGATAGACGGAACAACATGAGGGCCAACTGGGCTATCCGACGCTTGTAGGATAAAATCCTGAACCAGGTCATTCTTTTGCTCCTCTTTTATGGATTTATAGGACTTAGTTAATTGGTTGGCCGTCCTGATGTGTTCTGCTGGCTTAAACCAGGTTTCCAGATGCCCTTTGTCAATATCCTGATAAATTTGAGGCCAGAGGGAAGAGTTTTTTGTGGCTTCAGCCGCTAATAATTTCGATTCATAAAAAATTTTGTCGGACAGATAATATGGGTATGCCGGATCAACTTTATAAACAAATTGCAAAAAGTCTTGCTCGGAGTGGTGGTCCTGAATATGGCTTGCGACATCTGGATTACTTGCCTCTAGCCAGATCTTTATTCTGCCATTTAAAAAATCGGCTTTGATTTCCTGCCAAACCTGGTAACTAGCAAATCCCTGATTAAGCAAGTGCTGAATATTTGCGGACGAAACTGTTACCGTTTTAAAAGGCAGCGATGACTTAAGCTTATAAACTACCCGCAGATACCGGCTGTATGAATCTCTTTCCGAATCAACGATGGACTGGAATTCAAGGGCGAGATCCGCGTCGTGGGTTAGTTTGTCTACGTGTGATTTGATAAGAACACCATCTGCCAGGTATTTTAGGGCGTATGATGCATTGTCAAATAAAACCTGCCCTAATTCTGAAAGCCGCGTGACTGTTTTGCCGGCAACCTTGCAATATTCGCCGGTGACCCGCTCCTCGTCATGTATACTTTCATCACCATCTGTTGGGACCACACTACGTGCAGCATATTTTAAAACCTTTTTATAGAAATCATCCTCAGTCAGTCCAAGATTTCTGCACGGCGCCACGTGATCTGAATAGACCTTGCTACGTTCTGCGGCTGGGTTATTCTTAAGATAAAGAATAACCTGGTCGATCAGCGGTGCATATTCAGCGGTAGGCATATCTGACTATATAAATTTGATCAGAGCTTTATCGGCTATGATCCAGTCTTTACCATTCTTACTTAATTTCCCTGGCGTCCCGGTAATTATCCTTGAGTCTTTCTCAGGTGCATTTTCCATGATACAGGCATTTCCGAGATAGTAGGTATAATCCGACAAGGCATATTTTTGAGCATCCTTATCTCCCGATATTTCAAATGTGGCCGACTCACCCTGGACCGTTATCTCGTATATTTTCTCGCCATCCTGCTCGGAGGACAAAACCGCCGAACTGAAACCGTCGTTAGTATCGGGAAGTTTAGCGTATAACATTTCCGTCCCTGGATGAGAGTGGGCGGCAGGTACACGATCAGTTTTTTCAACTTTAAATTCTACAACCCGACCATCGTCTTCAAAAGCTTTTAGTCTATTCTCGAAGTCCGAAAGTTTACCTTTCAGGTCTGATACTATGGACCCCAATTTTTCATATTCTGTATCCCATTTCGTGGGCAGTTGCAGTTCGTCATTGCCTGGAAAATATGATTTAGAAATATCCCCATCATTAGATTTTGCATTCTTCGCACGCTTTCTCAGCCGGAGAATCATACTGAAGTTTATAATGCCAATAATCAGAGCGAGGGAACTTAAAACCCCCAATCCCAGGACAGAAGTTGTCGGTGTAATAAAATTTTCATCTCCTTCTGAGTAGCTCCCACTGCCCTGAAACGCCAGGAGTACAAATGGAAAGAGGAGTATTCCCACTACTAACAATATCTTCTTCATATTAATTTTTGATTTTTAGTGCCGTCTCGGCGATAGTTTTGGAAAGTTCAATTAGTGACGTCCTGAAGGCAAAGAAAAAGGGCGAATCTTCAACCTTAGATGACATTGTCTTGGTTTGAAGCGCAGATTTGTAACTATTACGTAAAACGCCACCTTTCATCAGGGCTGCAATATCTGCCGGAATAAAAAACGATTTGAACTTTGACAGGTTGTTTATACCCAAAGCTTTTTCAGAACCAGCGATCAGTTCCTGGTTACTAAAAAATGTATCTAACAATTCAACGTTAGCGTTGAGCACTTTTCCATAAAGCTCACCTGGATCGTCGAAATCCTTGTAAGTAAAGGCACTAATGTCGTGAGATTCATCAAGGCCACTGTAAACGAAGATTGAGGGTTTAATTTGCAAATCATCTCCGTTACCATCTGAGTTTCCATTACTTGAGTTAAAAATATCCTCTTCCAGGTTTACAAGGGGCTTTGCAGCATATATTACCGCACCTTTTGCCGTTATTACTTTCGGATCACGACTTTTTTTAATTTTGAATGACGCATTGGAGTCCAGCCCAGAAAATATACTGAGCGCTTTTTGCGTGAACTGACGCAGATGCTCATCGTTCCCAAAAACAATGGATATATATTCACTACCTTTTCCTGAAAAACTAATTGTTTTTGGAAGCTCTATTTTATGAATTTTAGCAAGCTTTGATACAAAATACAGGAGAGATGCGTAATGAATTAAAAGAGGTACTTTCAACTCACGACACTCCGTAAAAATTTGCTTGAACTTATGTTCTTCTTTTCCGAAAAGGAAACTGACAATATCTTCAGTGCGCGTGGTTCTGCCTTCAAAAATCTTTTTAACTTTTAGATAGGTTTCTTTATCCTTAGATTGCAGAAACGATTTATAGAAAAACAGGAAACCATTGTCATCCGGATTAAAATCATCTGATGCACTCCCCCATAGTTGCTTACCAGCGAATTTTACGGAGGTGCAATAACAGTTTAGCAGGGTAGAATCCTTTTTTACCAGGATGATATCTGAAGTTCCGCCACCGACATCAATATTGCAGTAGACATCATGCTGGATATTTGCATCTTCTTTTAACAGGTAATAGTAGGGTGCTATCGACTCCGTCACCTCAATCGCCCGTTTGCTTATATCGCCTTCGAAGTCAAAAAGATCTTTGAACTGTGTTTGGAACCTGTCCAGCAAATACTTTCTTAAATCAGCATCCATACTTACTGGGAATGACATTGCAATTTTGACCTTATCAATATTAGCTGTTGGATTGTTAATCAGTAATGCATGAGTTCTGATCATCAGGATCAATTGCCTGAAAAACAAGTTAACCCGATGTTGTTTCTGGTCATCATTAAGCCTGGACTCCAGCTGCCATTTGATATCGGTCTGGTAGTTTGAGTTATCATCAATTGCGTCCTTTTCAATACTAAAGCCAATATTCAAATGGCTAAAAAGCAAGGGGTTTTTGGTGTCTTTAAAACCCCGGCTTTCGAACGTAGCTGTTCTGAAAGGAAATTTAAATGTTGCACCGCGCTGAGCACCAAGCTGGAAGGGGACAAATTCTCTCAGAACAATTTGACGTGACCCATCAATAGACGTACCCATGAATTCATAATCATTGAATATGAGCGCCCCGTCATTCTCTTCACGGGAATAAGGTGTGTTCAGTAAAGTCATTTGCATATTTTGTTCGCCTATCTCGAAGGGTTCCGTTTTGCGGGCTGATTCATCAACCACATGGGAATACTCGACATGAGTGTTTGATGTTCCGAAATCTATAGCATACACATATTCCTCTGCACCATTGTAAACTTCACGGAATTTTGGAATTATTACCGACCCGCAATTGGAGTTATCCTTTAGAAAATTCGCCTGTATCAGATCAAAAGACTGGCTAACCTGATAATAGGACGATTTGGTATTGAAAGTCTGATAAACTGATCTGCTTACAGGTTCTGATGGCACTCTGTCTATTCCATTCTTTTTATAAAAACTGATGTAGTTTACCGGGTCATTAACCGCCTTTGTTTTTTCATACGCAGCCACTGTATACTTATTGGTGTGCAAAAGGGCTTTGTCAACTGCTTTGGTGAAAGGAAAAATCCCGAGAATCCCGCTATATTTTAATGTAGATTTCTGATCATAAACTTTTTTACTTACAAACACACGACGCCCTTTTGTAGGGCCGACCACCGGGATTTTAATAATAAAAGTGATTGCATCCTCCCCTATTTCAACTGTTAGGTAGTCTTTTAACAGATTGAGTGGGAAAAAGTGAAAAAAGATCGGCTTTATAGGTAAGGCAAATGGCTGATTATTGACCAGGGTTACAAACCGTTCGCTGTTGAGGGTGTATCCGTCAAATGTAACTAAGCACCTTTCAAAAAAATCAAAGGATGAAAGAAAGGGATACGTAAAACCATCAATACCTGGTAGTTCTCTATTTTCAAGTTCCGCTGGATCGACGTAAGGATATTCCAATTCACTCACACGGGTTTTGTCAGACCATGAACTTGTCGGTGATGTGTACTGACCGTCATATGGCATCCGATCAAGCAAGAATAAAGGTGGAAAAACGCCTGTATAGTTTGTACCAGCAGGTAATTCAATTTTGAAATCGCTATAATTTTCAATTGACTGCTTGTATTCAGCCTCGTTGATCTGTTTGAAGTGGACACCTGTAACAGTTAGCGGATTATCCCCTACTTGGATGTCCTTCAAATTACCTAAACTACCATGAAAACTGCTTTCGAAACGCTTACCAGTGTTGGTTATGTACTCCTTAAAACCTTCGAGTGAATCTGTAGTCGTCGGTGTGTTTTTAATGCTCTCGATATATTGTATAAAAGACTCGTCTCTTTCCTGAAGAAGTTTATAGTCAGTGTCGAATAATATGTCGTTTGAAATTAGCCCATTGATCTTTCTAATCCCCCGATTTCCCATCTTGCGTTTGAAATTAGGAGAAGTAAACACCATAGTAAATGGTGATGTGCCGCCTATTAAAACTTCATTGATACCCTCCTTTAGATATATTAAAGTTATTTCAATCTTATTATTGAAAGGAGCTTGGGAAGCTGCCTGTTTAAATGATTCTGAAAGAAGCCTGTGCCCTTTATGGCTACCAAAGAAAGATAGAATATTATCATCCTGGGTTGTGTTATCGAATGTCCATTTTTGAAACCGGAATCTTTGCCGGTCGTTCCCACTCTTATAGAGTAATTCCAGAAGGTCTAGTACCTCTGAAACCAGGCCGGCATAAATACTCTTATTTTCAACGGAATTATCCCTGACCTGAACAGCCATTATCTCAAATGCAGTTTTAAACAAATGCATTCTTGCCAAGGGAGTTGGAATGGACGTTCCCGCAGAGGACGTGAGTATATTCGTCCGGTCCATCACGTCTCTGACGTCTCCCGGTTTGATACGGTTCGAAGCCGTCCAATCGAGAATATTCTGATTGGTACCTTTATGAAATTGAAAAATGTGAGGCATATCTATTTATGTGATTATGGTAATTCGCCTTTTAAACTGGCACATTGAGCAGCGGTCTTGTAAAGCATGTTTAAATACTTTTCGGGTATGGGCATATCTTTAGGTTCGCTTAACTCGTTTCTAGTTAGCATTTCAGCAATTTTAGACTTCGAAAGACCCTTGTTGAAGAGGCCTGTTTTCAGTTCTCCCCCATGAATCATATTGTTCAAATGCTGATCGCTAGCAAAATTGAATGAAATAAAAGCTCTGCCAGAATTCGGATCGTTCATCTCTTTCGATGTCCAGTTTGAAAATTCTTTAAAGAAGGTCAGGATCTTTTGATAACCATTCGGCACTCCTAATGAATTGTCAATATTCAATTCTTTTGTGTCATAAAAAGTTTCCTTTGTGAGTGCAGGAACATACTGCAGGGCAATGCTGGAGGCATAGGCAAATTGGACCAGATGCTTAATGTACTTCTCCTTTGTGGTCAGGCTAAAATCTTTGATGGTAAACGGGTTCCCGTCATGATTGGCACCAAATTCAAAGGCTTTTGGAGTTTGAAGTTCACTGTCTGGCCGATTAATAAAATCAATTATGGCAGTCGCGGAAATAAGCTCCACTATATGACCATTATTGATCTGGTCCTCGCCACCTTCAACATTGGGAAGTGCCCCAGGCTTCTTGTTATCAGAAATATAATACAGGGCATTAATTGACTGGATGAATTTGTCATTTGCATAGTACGCTAAGGCAGCCTTAGTCTTAGTATCAAAAATCGCGGAATTAATGGCGCTCTTATCATCCGTTTCAACGTTAAAATAAGGCATCACGGTTACAGCCCCGATAGATGTACGCTCCAGATTCTGATTTGTCGATGAACGAATCATCTTAACCAATGTGGGAAATCCGGAAGATCCAGTACCGCCAAAAATCGAGCTGATAATAAATACGCGATCTCCTGGTGCAAAACTGCTTTGGAAGTTTTTGAAATGTGGTGAGTCGGCGAGCTCATTAAAAACGACACTTCCAATGTTTGGATTGCCCTTAAAACCCACATTGAGATTCAAATGCAACTCCTGATGGTCGTCCATTGAGTCATTATACAGTAATTCGATAACATCTTTATTTACCTGGTCAAGCGCGGTGTGGTTAATAAACTGAGCGAAAGTCGTATCCTGGTTTTGAAAGTTGAACTGAACATCAAGATCAGCGCTATCTGAATTCTCCTGGTTTAGCCGATTGAACGAACTTATTGGTGTACTAAAGAATTGCTGACTGTCAGGAGTAACAGCTTTATTAACGAACGTCTTCCTGATATCGTAGTAGTTCTTTAATATATCCCTTGTCCGGGCCGTGTCGCCATTATGAGCATCGGTGTCAATAATTACAGGGACTATTGACAGATCTTTTTTATCGATTTTGACCCCACTAGCCAGTAACATGGTCAGCGACCGCAAAACCCTGGAGCCTGTTCCTCCAATGCCGAAAATAAATACTCTCATAAGTGCTTAAAAAGGAGTGCGTTTAGAAAAAATGGAAAAGTTTTTTAATAGCAATGAGGCTATGAAGAAGTAGATAATTGCATACAATAGATTGAAACATGCGAATCGAATCAGGTATCCATCTGGAGTTATTTGCAGTTCGCCTTTAGAAAGAATAAAAGCGATGGCAAATCCAAGCATTCCGGTGAGAAAAGCGGTAATGAACCAGTGACTGGTGTGATGCCAGATTGGTTTCCATCTGCCAAGGACAATGTAGAAAAGGAAAGCGATAAGTACGGCGGCAAATAAAGTCAGCCAGCCTACTGAAGAGAACACCACTTCATCATATTCAGGGTAATCCTGGTTCTGTCCGATGGCCAGTTCATAAAGGGTTGAAAAAATAGAGAGCAGCATTAGTCTTTAATTAAGTTGATTGAAAATTTGATAAATTCTTTATTGCGCGAATCATATGCTTCCAATACTCCGGCAATCAGATGTTCAAAGGCGAAAGTTTTATTCTGTCTACCCACAGCACTTTTATCGTTCATGGTTGACCATGTTTTATACCATGTATCGTACTTCATAGGCAGTGATATCTGCAACTGAGATTCGCTCATACCTAGATTAGCCATTTCTATCATTAAGATGTGGGTGGCGTTCTGGAATTGCTTGCGTTGAGGCTCGCTTTTAATTTTAGATTTTTCGAAAGTTTCCTTATCCCGGAACTGAAATTTCACAGGACTGCCTGCTGCACTGATACGTATATTTTTCTGCAGATAATTTAGGTCCTGGGTATATGCGGGCAACTGGGTTAGATCGAGGCCAATAAAGAATTGTAGTGGTTCCTTACCAGCAAGTTCAATATCTTCTAATCCATTCGGGGTTTTAGACCATTTTCCCTTTTTGCCCAACTGGGGGATAATATCGTATTGGACTACTGGCTTTTCGCTTGAGCCGAAATGCAGTGATTTGATGGGTTTGAAGGTTGAGATATCGCTTAGGGCTGAATCGAATTGTGTCAGTAAATCACTCTCTCCTATTACCCATATATAGAAAGGTCGCATTTCACCCCGGAGCCTTGTTTTGACATTTTGATAGTCATAATAAGTTCCAAAGAATTCTGAGGTGAATGCATATACAATTGCTCCATAATGCTTTTTTTTCAGTTTGGAGAAGGTGTTATAGATGTCGTCCTTCAAAGACAGGTTTGCCTGTATACGATTTATTTCAGGGTTTTTCTTTATGTCCTTGTCGGGAAATGACAGGATGCAGTCAGATATCAGGATCGAAACATTTCCCTTTCCTGTCTCAGTCGATATTTGATCAATTATTCTATGTAGTTGAGAGCTCTTCTGGGGTGAAATCGATGTTGTCGCTATTTCGCGATTGAAATCAGAAACTGACTTGTTATACCTAACTGTCGATTCAGCGATAAAAGCAATTTTCACCGGGTTAACATTTTGATTGACCTTGCTTATAAGATCCGTTACCACCGATTTGAATTCGGTGCTTTCGTAGGGGTTAAAATACCCCCCCATGCTTGCCGATGTTTCGAGGTAAATTTTAACGTCGGTAATAACTTTCTTTTCCGGGCAGCCGTTCTTTGTTTTCGCGGGAACTTCAGGACATTGGTCCTTTTCGTCAATCACTCCATCCCGATCAGTGTCTGCTTCTGTGCAATAAGAGAAGATCGAAATTAGTAAGACGACACAAAGAACTGTCAATAGATAAAGTCGCTTCATTTAGATAATATGGTTTGGTTACACTGGCTACCGTTAACTAATTTCATCGACACAAATCCCTGTTTGTAGCTACAATCCAAACATATTACTTATGAAAACAAAAGGATTACGGGAAACCGTAAAGGCTTGCAGGGAAATTCCAAGGCTACTTGTGATGAAAAATGGTTATTGACCGACTAGAAACAAAGGATACGTTTAACAGGATTTGTATAAACGCTTTGTTTATTTTAAGTTTAATAAACCAAACGCTCTCGTTTTGAAGTATAAAATTTATCGCTGCCTTATATTTCCGCTGCTGTATGCAGTTTGCGCACTCCTGGCAGGCTCCTCAATAGGTATAGCTGGTAGTATCCGTTCAAATTTTTCTCCAGGTGCTTATTTGCCCCAGGAGTCAATTGTTTATATCACCAATACGGGTACAAAATATCATAAATCGACATGTCGCTATTTAAGCCAGAGCAAAATAAAGACGACATTAAAGAAAGCAGTGGCTGCTGGCAATGCAGCTTGTAAGGTTTGCAAACCTTAGTTTGTTCCTCAAACACTTAGACTTCCGGACCGAATCATATTCACTTCCAGTACTCAAAAATTAAGCATATCCAGATGATGCATATTATTTTTCGGAGTTACGGGAACCCGTAGCAGGTACTGTGGAAAGTAGATTACCTTGTGAAATCGAAACAATAAATTTATTATCAACCAAAGAGATATGGAATATAAAGTAGTACCATTTGTTGCATCAATCGACCACAAAGAAGGAAGTACCAGTGTGGCAAAACAATTACAGGATAAAATAGACAAACATAACCGCGAGGGCTGGTCGTATGTCAGGTTAGAAGCGGTAACTACATTTGTCCAACCGGACGGCGGCTGTTTCGGTCTGGGGGCAAAACCAGGATATACTACAGCCAACCAGGTGATCGTATTTGAAAAATGAAACCGCTGATTTTATTTTCAATAAAATTGTATTGGAAATTAATTCCTGTTTCAAAACGCAGAAAATGCATTTTTCATGTTAGCTGCTCGAATTTCGTGTTTGATGAGACAAACTGTAAAGGAACCATTGCAGGCATCAAGGCATTGATTTATAGATACAGAACTTGCCGGAGTGGACACCTATGTTACTTGAATCCTTTAACCAATGAAATTGAAATGGTGCTTATAACTGGTGAAGTAATTCCGAAAGATCAGATCGCTGGCCGATTGCTGGTACTCCACCATGTTTAACTTATTACTATTGAAAAGCCTCAAACTATCTGCCTATTAATATCAGCTACCTCAGCTTTAACCAGCAGGGGTTTTTTGTTTCTGATGATTATGAAAACGAGATGACTCTTACAAGAAACATGAACTCAATCTATCTTAACTTTTCCGGTGAGTACATATGTTTTGAACATATGTTCTGATAAGCGACGCAAATCTCTGCTGGGCTGTTCAGGATGCACCCCGTTACCAGTGAACAGCTCTAGCTGATGGTTGGTCTTTAAATACCAAACCCTGTTGATATCACTTAGTATTAGAGTATCGGGACGGATAATCTTTTTGAAATTATTCAGCTTGTTTCTCTCTAAAGCTATTAGCTGCACTTGAGGAAGTGCGGTACCGCAGTCGGCTTGAATATACTGAAGTCCATCCCAATACATACATTCCTGGCTATTAAGTAAAGACAACAATGAACTATCCGTTTTTGGCCTGTATAAAAAGGCGCCAGTGATAATGATACCAACTATTATAAGGATGACCACACCCTGTTTCTTAGATGGTGTAATTCGGCGTAAAAAATCTATTTTGCTTTTTTCGGATTTTACAATTGTAATCTGGTCAGCTGAAGAGCCGACGTGTATCTTGGATATGTCATCCGGAGGCATTGTTTCGGTTTCATTCGGACTTGCTTTAGGATCCTCTTTTTCCTGCTCTCTGCGTACATAATTATATCCAGTTTGATAAGGGCGTGGTGCGAATCCGACTAACCAGGCTAGCAGCTCTATAAACTTGTCTTCGGGATTCTTCGTCTCATTATTGAGGAACTTACAAAGCGGTCTAAAGCGATCGACATCTATATTTCTAATTGCCCGTTCATACTCTTCATCATTTTGCTTCTCTCCAAAAAACAGACGCAGGGTCTTTAAATCATCTATACTCCGTCTACCAGCAAACACAATTAACCACTCCCTCTTGATATTGGCTGGCGTGGGCTTGGTCAGATTCAACGACAAAGTACCATCAGCCATTTTAAACTGGTAATCCCTGACTACTGCTTCCTTGTATTCCTCAAACATTCTGAAAAACCTTTGGTATAAAAACGGCCTGAATTTAAATATTATTTCTGCCTTTTCGGAATTCCACCGGAATTATCGGAATGATCGGAATCACCTGCAATAAAGGTCCCAAACACGCTGCACCTTTGTTTCACGGAAGTCGGAAAGCATCTTATACAATCCTATCGATGTCACCTTTTTCTTAGCGAGAATCGAACTGCAAAAGTGCCAAATGAATTGGGAAGCATAAAGCATATCTGCAGAACCGGGCTCAAAAACCTTCCCTGAAAAGTTGAGGGGGCGCCTCCTCTTCTTTATTGCAGCAAGTTATCCGAAAGAATCGAGGTAGCCCTGCCAGATTATTCACGCTTTTATTTATTGTAAAATGATTCACTTATTGATTGCTATATTATTGGGATTAGCATGCCCATCACATACTAGCCCTGGTCAAGGGAATTCAGGAGCGCCTGTATACTCAACAAATGATACCGATGGTGACAACGGACAAATTCCACCTCCGCCGCCACCGCCAGTTGAAGAGGATAACTAGTCGTTAAAATTGGGAGTTATGACATTGACGTCATAGCTCCCTTTTTATTAATACAAATTGTTCGAACAATATTCCCCCATGGAAACCGATAAGTTTGGTAGATGATTACTTAATTTTTAAATTAGGTAAATTCTACGATCCTGAAACAGACCTTATACCTCGTCACAATCTTACTCACCTTCTGTGCTGCTTGTTCCCGGAACAAGTCAGGATCTAAAAAGAAGGATCTGAATCCCTACTATGATATTGCAAGTCATCATCTAAGCAAGGGTAATAACGATTCTGCATTTGTATACTTCTACAAAGCCAAAGACCGGTATAATCAAGATAAAGACAGTCTGCAAGCCGGGGTTGCTATAATCAATATGGCCCTGATCTCGACAAATTCAGGAGACCGGTTTGGTGGTCAGGAGCTATCTCTGGAAGCTGTCTCATATTTTGATGAAAGCAATCCAAAACATCACGTCTATTTACTTTCAATTTATAACAATCTCGGCATTGCCAGTTATAGCCTAAAGCAATATCAGAGGGCTATAGACTTTTACACCAAATCACTCCAGTTTATTACCGATAGTGCTCAAAGCAGGGTGGTGAAAAACAATATTGCAAATGCTTATCGTAAGGCGGGTAATACAGACAAAGCTGTTCTGACTTACGAGTCCATATTAAAAGAAGAACAAGAACCGGTAAACCGGGCCCGAACTCTTTCGAACTATGCATATACGCGGTGGCTTTCTAACTCTGAATATAACCCCGAAACTTCGCTCAGAGAAGCTTTAAAGATCCGGTTAAAGGGAGGGGACTTGTCTGGACAAACTAGCAGCTATGCGCACCTTGCTGATTATTATCTTAGTAAAAACAGGGATAGTGCATTTTTTTATTCTTCAAAAATGTATCGGGGAGCAAATTCACTCCATTCTGCGCAAGATCAGATCGAGGCGCTGCAAAAGCTCATTCCGTTGAGCAGTAAGGAAGATGCGAAAATGTATTTTAACCGCTACACGACAATAGAAGATAGTTTACAGACCGCGTGGAATAGTGCAAAAAATCAATTTGCGGTTATACGATACGAGACTGAGAAACATAAAGCCGATAACCTCTTACTCCAACAAATAAACACGACCAGAAATATATGGATCATCTCGCTAACGATAGTCCTTGTCGGAGGCAGTATCTTCGCCATTTTATGGCTGAGACGAAGAGAGAAATTTTTAGCGTTGAAAACAGCAAACGCTGTAAAGGATAGCCAACTGAAAACCTCTAAAAGGGTGCATGATGTTGTAGCAAATGGCTTATACCGTGTAATATCACAAGTTGAGAATAACACTCAATTTGACCGGGATCAGACGCTCGATGATCTGGAGATATTGTACGAGAAATCGCGTGATATCTCTTACGAAGATATCACTCTCGAAAATGTAGGGGGAGATTTCAAAGAGTCAGTTCGGCAATTGCTAACATCCTTTGCTTCATCAGATACCAAAGTTCTTATCGTCGGGAATACACAGGACATTTGGGATAATCTAGGTATTCAGGCCAGAACTGAATTGTATTATGTCCTTCAGGAATTAATGGTAAACATGACTAAGCACAGTGGTGCAAAATCTGTTGCAATTCGATTCGAACGTATTTCGAACAATATCATGGTATATTATACTGATGATGGTAGAGGGATCGCTAAAGAGGTTTCAGCTAAGAACGGACTAACGAATACGGGAAACCGTATAAAAACCATAGGTGGTACAATTATTTTTGGAAAAGGCACATCAGGGGGGCTTAACGTCCAGATAGAAATTCCTGTCAGCCGCTAGACCTATGTTTGAAAAAGTATTAATTGCAGAAGATCACGAAAGTTCTAATATTTCGGTAAGAAAAGCGCTGGAAGATTTCGGCATCTCTGATAGCGACTACGCATATTACTGTGATGATGCTTTAGTCCGCCTTTCAAATGCTGTTAAGAATAACGACCCCTACGATTTGTTGATAACTGACCTGTCGTTCGAGGAAGATCACATACCTCAAAAGGTTAAAAATGGAACAGACCTGATCAGGGAGGTGAAGGCACTGCAGCCAAGAATAAAGATCCTTGTTTTTTCCGCTGAAGGTAAGCCTATTTTGATTGATCAGTTGTTTAAAGACCTGTCAATCGATGCTTTTGTACGAAAGGCCCGCCGGGATGTCACTGAGCTTAAGATGGCACTTGAAGCTCTTTCGAATAATAGAAAATACCTTAGTACAGGACTACGACAATCTATAAAGGATACAAATACTTATGAGTTTAAGGAGTATGATATCATGCTAATAAAGCTGCTGTCAAAAGGAATGCTCCAAAAGGACATTCCTGTCTACCTGCAACAGCACGACATTAAACCGTTCGGCTTAAGCAGTGTGGAGAAGCGTTTGAACTATATAAGGGATGCGCTGAATTTTACCAAGAATGAGCAATTGGTTGCTTTTTGCAAGGATATTGGAGTGATTTAGAGTATTGGCGCAAACATTATCAATGAATAACTTATAAAATATGTTCCAATAAGGAAAGTAAAATTATGGCTTGGACTTTTAGAAAAAGGATCAAAATTATACCGGGAATTCACCTGAATTTTAGCAAATCTGGGATCAGCACGTCAATTGGTGTGCGTGGCGCCAGCCTGAATTTTAGCAGCCGGGGTGCTTCACTCAATACCTCCATCCCTGGTACTGGGATTTCCTATAGACAGAAATTAGGAGTGAGCAATCAGGTAGAAAAGCCATTATCAATCGAGCCTGAGGCATTTCATAGTGAATCATCAACGAGCTATGACAATAATATTTTCAGTGCTTCTGTAGATGAAATTACAAGCCAGGATATGGCTGGAATAAAACAGGCAATAATGATGGCTCATTCCCAGAGAGAAGATTTAAAGAAGGATCTTATTTCAGTTGAAAAGGATTTAAAATCGTTTCAGACTAAACGCCTTCTGTCAATAATTTTCCTCTATGGATTTGTGATGAAAAACTACAGAGCAGAGCTGCAAGAGAGTATCCATAATCAGAAACAGGCTATCGAAGCTATCCATGATAAAATAAGCCAGGCCTATGTCGAATTGAACATCGACTTCGAGGACGAACTACTACAGAACTATGAAAATGTTTTGGAATCTTTTGAAAAGTTGGCTAAAAGCAATAGAATCTGGGATGTTACTGCTGAACATGCAGTCGACAGATATGCAACCCGATCAGCTGCATCCACTTCGGTTTTTCGAAAAACTGTTCATTTTAAATCCGGTCATTTGCCCGAGATTAAATCTGCAATTCCTGCCATGATCTGGCAAAACCGGAACGGCGGAGATATCTATTTCTATCCAAATTTTATTATTATCTGGAATAACCGGGAAAGCTTTGCGGTGGTGGGCATAGATGAAATTGATATAATTCTGGAGTCAGTGCGGTTTATTGAATCCGAAAAAGTTCCCGGAGATTCAAAAGTTATCGATCAAACGTGGTACAAAGTCAATAAAAACGGCTCACCAGATCGACGTTTTCGGGATAATTACCAAATACCTATCTGTCAATACGGAAATATTGACATGAAAAGTAAAACAGGGCTGAATGAATCTTATATGTTCAGCAATTATGAATTAACTGACAGTTTCACAAAGAGTTATCTTGAATTTCAAATCTCCATTATACATCTTGAATATTTACCTTCTTTTGTTGATTAACAGCATACCATCATACAGCTTGCTTACTCAGCATAGTACGTAAAGTGATTTAGACTACTGTGTGAGTTCAACTATTCTGCAACCACTCAAAACACGCATGAAATTAGCTAATTATAAGTGGATAATGTAGATTTACTTATGGTCCTGCCCCTCTCACCATTATTATCCGTTCAATTATTAGCTCAATCCTTCAACGATACATCCGCAACCTATAAATTTTACTGGTTCCTCTCCATATTACAAGAAGTGGAGAAAGGCAACCTTGCCCCCTTCAAAAAAGACCTCTTTGCCGGCATGGTTTCCAATGCATGGTACACGGTTAATTATTTTCATATATCCTTCGGGAAACAGGATAAGCTACAGAGAGCTATAATAAGTATAAAGGAACAGGAAGGATTGTTTGTAGATGATCCGCTGAGCAAGGTGTTTAAACATCTCGCCAAAGCCGATGATAAACATACGATAAGTGAACTGAATTATTTTAACAAGGAAGTGCCATGGCGTTTTTTAAGTCCGTGGATTAAGGCTGGAGAAAAGGAAGTATACAGAGCATCTCAGGGTTTTGGAAATAATTGTCTATATGCATTATATCCTCAACATATTGAGCTTAATCCGACATGGGTGGATTACTTATTAGCAAATTCCGGTATACTGAAGTCGTTCTGTTACTGGAAACTCAGCCTTTACCTACAAAAGCACAATCCAAATGTGCCCGATATTCCAAACAAACTGATTAAGCCAGCTAAACGCAACAGCTTAAACGAACAGCGTAAGTTCTGGAATATCATTTTCAGGGAACAAGGCTCGGTTAATTGCATCTATACAGCTTCAAAGCTTTCTATTGAAGACTATGCCGTCGAGCATTTTATTCCTTATGCCTTTGTTTCCCATGACCTCATGTGGAATCTGATCCCTGCAGACCGTTCTTTTAATTGCAGTAAGAATGACAAACTGCCCTCTTTAGACCGCTACTTTGAAAGTTTCTTTGAGCTGCATAAATCCGCTATTGAGATAGTTAAGCAATGTGCACCAAAAAACAAGTTCCTGGAGGATTACCTGAGCATTTTTCCAGAGTTGGAGAATATTGATCAGGATGAATTTAAGATTAGGTACAGGGAAACATTGCAACCACTGATTACGATTGCTGGGAATAATGGGTTTGGAATGCTATAATTAATCTTTGTTATATTTCGAAAATCCAAAACTGCATCGATTCTATTTGATGGTGTTAAAGTTTAAAGTGTTTTTCGGCTTCAGTATCTGTATAATAAACATAACACCCTTTCATCCCTCTCGTCATCAACGTCCTATAGGTATTCTTGATAATCTTATCCAACCTTTCCGCTGCTTCTTGAGGGTTCTCCTTCATCAGTTTTTTATAACCTCTCACAGATGAATCATTAATGGAGCGTTTCGATGCATCCGTAATCACCTCCCCATCCCTTACAACCAGGTCATCCCCTATTATTACTCCAATATAATCTACTTCCAATCCTTGACAAGTATGTATACAACCAATCTCATTAACCGAGTCAGGGCTCATGATCCAAAGGCTGCCATCTGTTTCCAAATTCCATTGCATCGCAAAATCATGTTCCCGTATTACGATATCGTAGGCTTTTGGATTCTTCTTGCTTTCCCAATCCCAGCAATACCCCGCAACAAGCCGGGCCTTGTTGTTGATCTTGTTCTTTTCAAAAATCAAATCGCGAAGCTCAGCAGGCGACGTGCAAATTCTGAAATCATAGTCATCAGGATCCAATGACGTGTTCGCTGTTTCCTTAATTTGCAAGGCGTTGTCAAGCCAGGCTAAATAGCCATCGGAACCATTACAACGGAACTGTGAGCTTAAGTTCAGCCTATGCACTTTTGCTCCCGATACTTCCGCCCAGTTTATCAATTCCTGTGTTTCACCAATATCATGCAAGGTTACGCGCTGGTCTTCGTCTATAAAAAAAACGGTAAACTTGGAAGCTTCAATAATTTCTTTGATCTGATTCTCTCCAAGATTCTTAAACATTCCCGACTTCGCATTTAATCTATGCGCTTCATCTACTATTAGAGCGTCAAAAGTATTTTCGGGAGTATCAATATATGCTCCTGAACCTTTGAACAAATTCGAAATAACCGTTTTCTTTAAAGTACCAGTTAGCTTGCTTTCATACACGCTGCGCGGCGCGGCGTTCTTTGTTACATACTGAGCTAATAAGCCCTTCTCCGTAAGTTTTACCAATAGATTAACAGCAACTACCGACTTTCCAGTTCCCGGCCCTCCTTCAACGATCAGGACATTTTTATTAACGTCTGAGGATTGAGTTGCTAAAGCTAAGGCGGTTTCGTAAACCAGCTTTTGATCATCGATCAATACAAACTCTTCCTTCCCTTTTAACATGGATGCAAGGCTGTCTGCTAAACTCTTTGAAGGCTTTATGCGTCCGTGGTCAATACGGTAGAGAATATTCGCATCATCCCCGTATTTCACAAATTGCTTTATAAAATCGCGAAGTTTAATGGCATCTGGTTTTAAAAACAGCGGTGCCTTATTAATATACTCTCCATAGAATGGATTAGTAATAACTCCATCATCTGTGTAATTATGAAGATATGCGCAGGG
Source organism: Bacteroidota bacterium (assembly GCA_040384965.1). Classification (GTDB taxonomy): domain Bacteria; phylum Bacteroidota; class Bacteroidia; order Sphingobacteriales; family Sphingobacteriaceae; genus Daejeonella. The sequence goes on from JAZKIH010000017.1 coordinate 34,437, forward strand.
CTTTAATTGTATATTTTCCTCGTAAACCGTTTCGTTAAATCCATTTAGCAAAGCTGAGTATGACCAAGCCTGATAACACGGGTGTGTGGTCTCTGATAGCTTACCCTGAAAATGAGTTTTGACGATACTATCCTTATTCGTGAGTTCTGCCGACGACCATTGCTTCAACTCAATGAGGATCGCGTGGTCAATTTTATCAGTACTTTGGCCTGTAATAATGAAATCGAGACGCTTGCAGGTCTGCGGGATGTGGTATTCAATGGCCACATTGCAATCGGCTGGAATGTCATTATCCTGCAACACATTGCTCATAAACTGTAATGAATTACGCCATGATGCCAGCTCGCTTAAGCCAACTTTCTTATTGCCATAAGCAATCATGTCGTCCTGAACAATGTTTTCAATATTGTTGGTTAGGATATCAGCAAGAAATCGAGCCTTTGTTGCCTGGTAGATGATCATTTCAGCTCGTCGTATTTTTTAGCTGTACCTTTTGATTTGTCAATGGGATATTTTACAGCATTCTTCTCAATCTTGGCTTTAATGATCTCGTCAATATCCAAATCATATTTTTCAGCCAGAAGCAATGCATAGGCAAAAACATCTGCAAGTTCTTCTTTTACTTTTTCAACGTCGGCATCGTCGGCATTCTTCCAAAGAAACAACTCGTTTAACTCTGAAGCTTCTATAGAAAGGGCAAGAGCGAGGTCTTTGGGGTTATGGAATTGTTCCCAGTCTCGGTCGTTGCGAAATTCGATGAGTTTGTGTTGAAGCGACTGCCAATGGTTCATAGTGCAATATAGTTTTTTAACCACAAAGGGTGAGGTGTGAGGAATACAAAATGAACAAAATGGATGCTAATAACTCCATCATTTCCATTCCGCCCTGTTAATAATGAAACTACTCTCCTGTTTCTCAAACCCAACTTTCGGGTAATATTCCATAGCCGTGGGAACTGATAACAATAATACCATTGATTGCTCCCCAACTTTTTCCCTCGTCAGGCTTATAAGTTGCCTGCCAATTCCTTCCTGTTTATATTGGTGTCTGACAGCGAGATCTGATAAGTAACACGCCCAAACCCAGTCTGTAATGGAACGGGAAACGCCAACTAATAAATCCTTGTCCCAGGCAGTAACAATCAGGTTTGAGTTGTCGAACATTTTCTGAATTCGTTCCTTGTCATTTGTTGGTCGCGGCAAACCTGCGTTATCGTAAAGTTCAATGATCTGGTCGGTTGTTGGTCGCTTGTCAAAGCTGTATTCTATGTTCATTGTAAAGGTGATTGAGATTAATAAATATTTTTAAAATCATGAGGATATCCTAATAAAGGGAGATTGCTCCGACCGATTTGCTACCTTTATCCTATGCCCGAAGCCCCGCAAGTACGAATTATCGCAAATAAACTTCACCCTTTTGTGAACCAAAAGATTGTCGAAGCTACCACCCACGAAAAGGATTTTGATGTCAGTCGTCTGGAAGGACAAACTATTAAGGAGATCCTTGTTTTTGGTAAACAGATCTTAATTCGGTTCAAGGATTTTACTGTACGCTATCACCTTCTTATGTTCGGTGTAGTGAGGATCAACGATAGCAATCCGAAAGGCAAATTGCGTCTCGGACTAAAATTCAAGGAAAGTGAGTTCAACCTTTACGCGGGCAGTATTTACTATATCGAAGAACCATTGGATGAGGTGTTCGATTGGTCATCAGATGTGATGAATGAAAAATGGGACGCAAAGAAGGCATTAGAAAAGCTGAAAGATCATGAAAATGAGCTGATATCTGACGTGCTCCTGGATCAGGAAGTTTTTAACGGCCTGGGCAATAAAGGGGTTAATGAAGCCCTATACAGAACCAGCGTTCATCCTGCAAGTCTGGTATCTGCCCTGCCCCCTGCTAAGAAAAAGGAAATTATTAAAGAAGCCGTTGATTTCTCGTTCGACTATTTCGATTGGGAACAGCAGGGTGTTGCAAAACAGAAGTTTTCCGTGTATTTAAAAAAGACCTGTCCGGTTCATGGAACAGCTATAAAGCATGAGGAGATTGGAACTAATGGCCGAAAATGTCATTATTGCGATGAGTGTCAGAAGCTGTACGTGTAGCCAAAACTTTAATCAGCTATAGATTTCTAAGATCATATGAAAGCAGTTTTATTGTCCTTAACAATCATTGCGTTATTATCAGGGTGCATAATTCCAAACTTTTTGGCTTCGATTCTTTGAGCTCTGGAGAAGGGTTCGTTTTGATTACAAGGATGCAGCAACATTCCATCTGATTGTTACTTTTACTGTTCAGGTAATCGTACCGCATTAAATTATAAGGTCGTCAATTAGATAAAAGGATGCTACTGAAAAAATACTCGCCAGACTGGATACAAGACTTTGAATCTATAAAACGATTGATTGAGATCCATTTAATCGGAATTGCGTGTACTATTGAGCACGTGGGCAGCACATCGGTTCCAAATCTGGATTCAAAGCCGATAATTGATATAGACATTATCTATTCTGAGCCATTGGATTTTGAGAGAATAAAATTAGAGCTTCAAATGCTAGGCTATTATCATAATGGAAATCAGGGAATTGAAGACCGTGATGTATTCAAAAGGAAATTCACATTAAGACGGAATATTTTAGACAAAATAAACCATCATTTATATGTTTGTCCACACGGCAGCAGCGCATTAGAACGGCATATTTTATCTCGAAACTTTTTAAGGAAGAACGATTGGGCTAGAATAAAATATCAGCAAATGAAATATGAAATTGCTGCAACAGCGAATCAGGACAGAAAAACCTACGCTACTTTGAAAGAAATGCATGTCAATGATTTTATTGACTTAATTATTGAAGAAGAAAAACGATCTCAACACGATAGCCTTTCGTAAGGCGGCAATCCCCTTCTGCCGGGCCATTCTATCCCATTCCAAACGATATTAAAAAGCTGTCAGCTAATATATCTTCATTTCTTAACTCAGGTTAAGAAATCTAAAATTTATCGCCTCTACTTTTGATTCGGGCTACGCGAGCAGATAAACAGTCTAAAAGTGTGCCGCTGAAATTCGCAAACACGTATAACATTTATAAGGTCAACCGATGAAAATTCTGAGAGCATTCTTCCTGTTATTCATTACTACGCACACATTATCCGCGCAAGAAAAGATTGTCTTATCTAAGATTGACCATGTATTAAACATTGCCCTTATTCTTAATTCCTTTTATGATGGCGGATTACCTTGGGAGACTTCGTTTGATGAAGGGATTACACACGATATGAAAGCTGGGTTAAAGAAGAACCATCTATACGGTAGTTCCACGCCAGCATATCCGGGTTTCTGGTGGAAGGATACTGAACAAAACTCTGGCGAACGTTATAGCAGTGGAATTTTCCGGAGGATACATCGGGCGCACAAATTATTTAAATGGTGCCATCGGTCTGTTTACAAAAGTCGGGTCTACAGGCAGCACCAATGCCAGAATTGGAATTGCATTTAAGTTAAGGCATAAACGCAAAATCCCCGCAATCAATTTCTTAAATATAGCATCGTTGGCAGGATGACCTGACATATCCATGTCTAAAAATCATTAATTAAACCATCAATAATCAAAAACCATGAAAAAGTTAACAATTGCATTAATCACTATTCTCGCACTTTCAGTGTCATGTAAAAAGGAAAACAAAGATGATACTGGTTCATCACGAACGCTGCGTTATGAGGTAACGGGAAACTTTTCCGGAACACTCTTCGCATCTTATACCACAGCGTCAGGCGGGACTGCAAATGACCAGGTGCCCCTTCCCTGGACAAAAGAAATAACGTATACATCTAATGTTGATGCAGCGATTATTGCACTCTCCGGGAACGGAGGTACTGCGGGCCAGAAAATAACACTGGTAATTAAACGCGGCGACAAGCAGGTAAATGCCCCATTAGAAATAGTTGCTCAAAGTACCGGGAGTTTCTCCGCGACCGCTCCAGTGGTTGTTTTTTAGACGCTGCTTCAAATCAATAGTCACAAAATGAAATTGGTTGATCTTAACGGGCATTTTGTTAATGTTATTGATTTTTACCTCTAGCTGCAAAGAAGGCAAGTTCCTTCGTGGTTACGACGGCCTCTATAGGTCCGGCTTAGAGTTAAAACCTAAAATTTTTGCTTTAATACTTAATAAGTAAAATGGAAAATCAATTTAAAAAATCATCAGGCATTAGTTTATTAATAGGGGGAGTCCTTGCCACAATCACAATGGCACTGCACCCTGTCGGTGGTAGCCTCGCAGAGATAGCCGACAGGAAAGGGACCTTTATGATTACACACTCTTTAGCTCTTATCAGCATCCCCTTTATCGCTTTTGGTTTCTGGGGATTAGCAACAGCTTTGCTAACGAAAAGCAGAATCTCCTTTCTATCATTCACTATTAGTTGTTTTGCTCTGGTAGCTGTCATGGCTGCCGGAACTCTCAATGGATTTGTATTACCCATGTTTGCGTCAAACTATTCCGGCAGTACACTTGATGCATCTGTTGTTCAGGCAGTAAGGGACTATGGTTGGCTTCTAGGCTCTTCTATGGATTATATATTCATTACAGGTCTGTCTCTTTCAATGGTCATTTGGTCAGGTATCATGATCACTACAAGTAAGCTTTCAAAATTGCTTGGCTATTATGGTTTATTAATAGCAGTTGTTACAGTATTTGGGTTTCAAATGAAGTTTAATTTCACAACCGATTTTGGCTTTGGCATTTTTATTTTTACTCTGGTAAGCTGGTTAATTGTGGCTGCAATTCTTTTAATTTCTGCATCTAAAGAAGCGCCGACACGTGAATGAAACTGAGGTAGAAAAACTGAGCTGCTCCGTAATTTTTAATTGGGATCTCATTTTCATCTTCGCGTATTTCTTAACTCAAGTCAAAGAATTAGTGTATCTCTCCAATCTACTTTTGCAGTATCATTTAAAAAATAAAGAAATGCAAAAGAAAATTTTATGGATTGGACTAGCCTTAGTGCTGGTAAGTAGTTTACAGCTGAGTGCACAAAATGCAGAACAAGACAGTACCTATAAAAAGTGGTTTGTAGGGAGTTCATTATTGATGTTTGGAAATTTTTCAAAAGTAAACAACCCTGAGTATGTGCAATTAAATTTGGGATATAGGTTAACACCTAAAGATGTTGTTTCCTTTGAATTTAAAAGATCCATTTATTCCTTTCCAATAGGTATCCCTTTTGGGCCATCATTTGATAAACCGGGAGAAAACTATCCTGGCCATGCTAGAATACTGGCACCTACTATAGGGTACCAGCGTTTTTTGTGGAAAGGAGTTTATACATCCGTTCATGCATTGAATGCATTTGAAAAGTATATGGATGAAGATGATAAGAAGATTGGAAATGGATACACCTTGTATCTCAACTTCCATCTGGGTTACCAGTTTAAGTTTTTCCAAAACCGCTTCTTTTTTGAACCAGCTATTGGATGCAGCTATTGGCCTGTAAGGACGAATGTTCCAGAATCTTTCGAATTAGTAGAAGAGAAATGGCCAAACTACTTTATTCAACCCGGGCTTCATTTTGGGTATAATTTTAATATTAAAAAGAAAAAATAGAAACTGCTGTCGTTCCTCCTCAATCTACAATTTACAGTAACGTTAAAAAGAATGAAAAAGAAAATTTTAATCATGGGCCTTGTCTTGATGATGACAAGCACAATACAACTCAAAGCACAATATGCTAAGACAGACAGCAGCTACAAACAGTGTTTCCTGGGTAGCACTATGTTTCTTTTGGGCAATTTAGATAAGGTTAACCCTCCGGGCTTTGCTCAGCTAAATTTAGGATATCGTATAACAGGAAAAGATGTTATTTCTCTTGAACTAATAACCTGGAAACATGCCTGGCCACTTGGGATTAACCCTTTTTATAACAAGGCATACGGAAAACCTGAAGAGAAATACCCTGGTTATATAAGAGAATATGGTGTTGGCCTGGCTTATCAAAGATACTTTTGGAAAGGTTTTTATGCAGCAGTTCATGCAACTCCTATGTGGCAAACCTATAAGAATGAAAAAGATGATAAGGTGGGGAACGGCTTCATTATTTTCAATACCTATCGAATCGGCAATCATGTAAAGCTCTTTAAGGATAGATTCTTTATTGAACCATCACTAGGTATTGCCGGTCGTCCTTATTTCACCAAAATGCCTGATGGCTTTAAAGAAAAGGATGACAAGTGGCCAAAATGGACACCGGAACCAGGGCTGCATTTCGGGTTTAATTTTTAATTCATGAATTCACAATAATTTATTCAGCGAGCAACATGAAACGATTACTTAATATATTTTTCTTCGTCCCTTTAATAGCTTTCGCTCAATTTGAGGGAAGCAAGCAAGTGTTTAAAAGCCCAAATCTGCCGGCAGCAATTGTCAGCCACAAAACGATCGCCATTCTGCCTTCTGATGTGTTGATTACACACCGGAAGCAACCAAAGAACTTCAATCCTGAGGTGGACCGGGAAAAGGAAATCAAGATGTCAGCCAGTATTCAGGGCAGCTTGTATACCTACCTGCTAAGACATTCAGATGAATACCCGATAAGCATCCAAACTGTGGATGAGACAAATCTCCGATTGAAAAAGGCCGGAATGACTGGTAATCTCGACCAGTTTACGAGAAGCGAAATAGCTTCCGCTTTAGGTGTTGATGCTGTTCTAGGCAGTAGATTTGAAATGAGGGAGACACAGTCGGATGGACTTGCCATTGCTACGATGGTCCTTGTAAGCGGAGCTGGGGGAAGAACAGGTATCGGTAAGCTTACCCTTACTCTGAATAACGGCGCGGATAACGAGTTACTCTGGCGGTTTTATAAGTCCATGAATGAGAACGTAATTGCATCCTCAACAGATTTGACGGAACGAATGATGAGGAAAGTATCGAGGAATTTCCCATATAAAATCACTAATTAGCGATATGGATACCAGAATGTTATATGAAAAGGCACTAGATGAATTCAAGGAAAAGGGACCAAAAGGCTTATATTTAAATGAGAATAAAACAGAATGAAGGCATCAATACGGAATAAATATGACTCGCCAGATACGATAAATCTGACCACGACAAGCCATATTCCCTTTCCCAAAAAAGATGAGATCCTGGTAAAAGTAAAGGCGACTACAGTTAACCGAACCGATTGTGGAGTTCTTACTGGGAAGCCATGGGCCATCAGAATATTTACGGGCTTATTTGAACCCCAGCTAAAAGTCACCGGTACTGATTTTTCCGGTCAGGTTGTTTCAAAAGGCGAGGATGTTTACCAATTCAATATTGGTGATGATGTGTATGGATTCTTTGATCAGGGAATAGGGTCACATGCTTCATATTGTTGTGTTTCAATTAATAAAGCTGTGTTAAAAAAACCAGTAAACATTACCTACGAACAGGCCGCAGCAAGTCTGGAAGGTGCACACTATGCTTTTTATTTTTTAGATAAAGTAGTTTTAAAGGAGGGTGATAAAGTATTATTAAACGGCGGAACAGGGGCAATAGGCAGTGCAGCTCTGCAATTTTTGAAATATCGTGGTATACATGTAACGGTTACTTGCGAAACGGATTATGTATCTGTTCTGGAATCAATGGGTGCGGATAAGGTGATCGATTATACAAAAGAAGATTTTACAAAATTGAATGATCAGTTTGACTTTGTATTTGATGCGGTTGGCAAGAGTACATTTTGGAAATGTAAACCAATCATGAAGCCTCATGCTATTTATGTTTCTTCTGAACTGGGGCCGTACTGGCAAAATCCATTATTAGCTTTAATAGCCCCGTTAATGATGAATAAAAAAGTCAAATTTCCACTTCCTTTTTCAATACAACGGAGTATGGCATTTATCAACGAGCTGATTGAAAAAGATAAATTCAGGCCCTTGATTGATCGAAGATACCCTATAAACGAAATTAGTGATGCATTTAAGTATGTTATGAGTGGGCAGAAAAAAGGTAACGTAATCTTAGCTGTTGACTAAGGATCTTTTTGCCCTTCATCAAGAGCGATTTATTGGATTTATAAAAAAGGTATTCGTTTATCGTTTGCGTTTTTTATATTTATTTAATGAACCCTGCACACAAATCGACTAAAGCCAGCAAATCAAAGCCTGATTATGAGGTCTTAGAGATACTCGACTCCCTGTCAAATTCCAGCGCTACTACCCAGGAAGAAAAAGACTTTTTTGCGGGAAAAATTGAAGTAAAAAGAATCAAAAAAGGTGTACTGCTATTAAAGGAAGGACAAACTATCAGATCATCCTACCACCTTTTTAAAGGTTGCATCCGGGAATACTACTTTAAGGATGGAGAAGAAAAGACAGTTGCGTTTTATACCGCTGGAGATAGCCTTACCGATGGGGAGCCTTTGAATGGAAGCCCTAGTAGCGTTAATTGGGAATGTATGTCTGAATGTATTATTTCTATTTTCCCCTTTGCTGTGGAGAGGGAAATGCATAAACGTTTTCCCAGATTAGATTCACTTTGCAGAATTGAGACCGAAAAGAATTATTCAAATTATAAAAGTTCCATAAACTCCTACCTTTCTTCGAGCCCTGCTGAGCGTTATGAAAACCTGATAAAAACGAAGCCTGAGTTGTTTCAATTGGTTCCGTTATACCATATCGCGAGCTATTTGGGAGTCAAACCCGAATCATTAAGCAGAATAAGAAAGAGGTTGAGTTCTTCTTAGAACAGAACTAACTGAAGTCGAATTAGATTCTTCCAACCTGACATCCTAAAGACAACTACTGGGTTTATGAATTCAACGAAGCGCTCTTAATCCAAACGGGTAAACCCGGGACTGGCTGGCCGTTAAGGGGAATGTTGTTGCAGATCATTTGCAAGAATTGGCAGAGCCCTAAGCTTCTGTTTACCCTAATACCTCATCTATAATTCCAAACTCTTTCGCTTCGGCAGCTGTCAGCCAGTGATCGCGATCGCAAACGTCGTGTACCTTTTGGTAATCCTGCCCGCTATGTTTAGCGATAATGTCATATAGCTCTTTTTTAACTTTCATTACCTGATTGGCGGTGATCTCAATGTCTGATGCCTGCCCCTGCACTCCGCCCAGCGGCTGATGCAGCATGATACGTGAGTGCGGCAAAGCGGTACGTTTTCCCTTTGCCCCGCCAACTAACAATATGGCGCCAAAGGATAAGGCCATACCTGTGCAGATGGTAGCAACATCCGGGCTTACCAGCTGCATAGTATCGTACACTCCAAAGCCGGCATATACCTCGCCACCCGGCGAATTGATGTACATGTGTATGTCTTTCTGTGCGTCAGTCGATTGGAGGAACAGCAGCTGCGCCTGTACAATGTTGGCAATATTAGCCTCAACCGGTGCGCCCATAAAAATAATCCGGTCCATCATCAACCGGGAGAAAACATCCATTTGCGATACCCTCAGTTCGCGTTCCTCGGTAATATAGGGCGTCATGGCTATAGGGATCGCAGCTTGCTCTACACTGGTTATGTAGCTGTCCACCCTGTCTTTCTGGACATGGCAATGCCCTACCGCAAATTTGCGGAACTCGTTTTTGTCGATATTCATGATGTTTTCGGTTTATTGTTTACTAAAAAGCTGCCTTATCATTTGAGAAAAGCTGCTGTGCTCGGACTGGGCAAACAGTTGTTGGTGTACCTGCTCTATTTCTTTTCTTAGCTGGCGGCGGCCATACTGTTGTATAACGTCATACGCCTGTTGTTGCCATACCAACTTGTCGGCAAGGGAATTGTCCAGGATCATCCTGGCCTCAAATAACAAAATGTCACCCGTGGAGGCATTACCCATTATATGGGCCTCGATCTGCTGGGTTTCAGTCCATGAAGTCGTCATACGCCAATGCTTTTTCTTTAACGGTTTCTCTAACTTTTTCCAAACATTTATATTTCTGGACCGTCGCGCTGCGTACGCCCGAGAAACCAAACCCTTCGGCTATTTCTGTAAGGGATTGTTCTTCATAATAAAACCGCTTTAGTAGCTCCATGCATTTTTTTCCGGCTGTTTCTAAAAAGCGCATCAGTCGGTTAGCTGAAGGATGTTCGTGTTCCTCACCAGATAAATCAATAGTACCAAGAGGAATGTTCTGATTGCTTTGACGATATCGTTTAAGCCACAGGTTTTTAGCCGTCCCTACAAGGTAATTGATGTCATTCTTTAAAACTGGCTTGGCTAATACGGAGCGCTCATAATAAACCACCAGCGCGTCCTGAAAAACATCCTTTGCTTCGTCGAAACTTCCGCCCCTTCGGCTGATGTATCTGGCCACAACAGGAAAGGTGGTTTTATACAGGCTGATAAAAAGCTCCTGTCTTTGTTCCTCTCGGCTTTGATTACTGATACCAGGCATAAATTATCTTTTATAACTATGTGTAAGTTATAAGCTAAATATCACCTTTTATTTAAATAATTTTTTGTGGCATGGGAGTGGTTTAAACGCAAAGTGACGGAGTGTCCCGAAGATTGAATTTATGACCTCCGACCAATTCTTTGCGCCTCTCCTATTTCTCTGAGAAACTTTGCGGTGAAAATCTTTGTGCTCTTTGTGTGTACTTTGTGCCCTTTGTGGTGAATTATAGAACATGTAAGAACGCTGACAAGCCGGAGACTTGGCCTGCGTTAAGTTTTAACAACAAAGGCCACAACGGGAAGAACACAAAGAGCACAAAGTGAGGGAGAAAGCTACACGAGCCATTACTTTCAAGTAAACACACAGATTTTTCGTTCACTTTTAACAGGTTGTTCAGGCATGTGATTTTATTAAAGCGGTATTTGGATGTTGATCAGTCTTTAGCAACTCCGACCCAACAATCTGAGGAGTGAGCCTTTAAGTGCAAGCTCAGATTCTGATCTGAGCCTGCCGGGCAGCCAAGCCTCACTATGTAATACCACCTACTTTTGTCAATCTACAGGGCAAGCTCACTGTTGGTAATTGTTTCCCGTATAATTTCTGTTATCCGATTTTCTTCTACTGTTAGATAGAAGTTGCCATCAGCAACAAGGATTTTTCCACGTTTTCCCTTCAAGCCATCTTTTCCGGATCTGCCATTTACTCCTTTTTCCCCATCATTCCCTGGTCCTCCTCCCTGGCCTCCGCCTGAAGGGCCTCTCCATAAGTCGCCATTTCCTCCTTTCCCGCCAATTCCTCCTTTGCCCCCTACTCCACCTTCACCACCTTCTCCCCCTTGATTACCATCACCTTCTTCGCCACCAAGATTATTGACAACATATAACTGAGGAGATACTGATGATTTCAAAGAGAAGATTTTAACAAAACCACCGTCTCCGCCGTTGCCACCCACGCCACCGTCTCCACCGTCGCCACCGTCGCCACCATTGCCTCCATTGCCTCCGCTACCTCCACCTGAAGATCCTCTTCCGCAGCCGGATTCGCCTCCATTTCCTCCTTTTCCACCATTCCCTCCATTTTGCCCCTTTCCTCCTGTTTGCCCTATCCCCCCATTACCGCCTTTGCCACCAACTGCATTAACGTAAATTTCAGCATCCGGATGGAAGCTTTTGCAAATAAAGATCACTGAACCCGATGCCGTTCCGTCTTCACCTGTCTCGCCGGTATTCCCTATTAACCCTTTTTGGCCACTTGATCCTCGATGTCCGTTATCTCCGCTTTTGGAACTCCATCGTCTAATACTTGTAGGTTTTGTTTCACAACCTGCATCTCGTCCACCATGTCCGGCGGGGCCACCGCTTGCCGCATTGCTGATAGGGGTTTGGGGTGTAATATAGTTTGTACCATCTCGACCCGATACGCCACGGGTGTTCTCAACAGTTAAAATTCCCCCTCCATAATTTGCAAATATGTTTATGTCTGAAGCTGAAGAAATTTTGGAATTTCTTCGTGAAATTACCGTATCGCAATTTATAACCACCGCAAATGAATTTCCTCTCGGGTTAATTATAGTGACGTTGTTCTTAATAATGAGAACCTTTGTTCGTAGCGTGGAAATTCTGAGCGTATCCTCTCCATTTTCACCAAGAATTGTGATTTCTGAATCGAATTTATTACCCAGGATTGAATTGATAAGATCGTCTTTAGCTGTCTGAGCATAAGTACTGCTGCTGTAGGCGATTACTAGAGCCAAAAGAATTTTTTTCATGTTATGAATGTTTAATTAATGTCTGTACAACTTGATCAATTAGTAGAGCCAAGTCAAGGATTCTCCCCTAATTACAAAAACTGCAGGAATGTTGTCCCAAATTTCACTGTTATCATCCCACCGTATTCAACTTTGTTAAAATCGTCACTGCCCGCGGTTCTTACACTAAAGAATGGAGATGCTCCAATTTTTACATTTGAATTTTCTTTTATTAGCGGATAAAAGAAGACCCAACTTTCAAGTCTCAGTCGACTTAGGTTATTGAAGGGATTGTTTGTCCCTTTATTGCCAGTAAAGTCGTAGTAAACCGTAGGTGAATAACTGACACCACCTTTGCCGGGATAAATTTGCAATGAAAATGCTGGTGAAAGTCCTGGCTTTACACTTGGAGCATCAATAACTAAATTTGAAGTGGTTGTAACCCCATTGCTATTGATCGGATTTACAACACCAACTTCGGTTGCGGCTTTCCAATCATAAGAATATCTCAATCTGATTTGTGGTGAGACTTGTTTGGAGTCTGCCTTACCCTCTGTATGAAAGCCAATATATTTTAACTCAAGAGCATAAGAGCTTTCGTTAGTTTTAAGTTTATTCGATTTAGTGCCTGTCGGATAATACTTAAAATCTGTCGAACCATATTCAAACTGTCCAGTGATTGAACGTCTTGATATTTTTCCACTCTCTTCAGTATTATCAATGGTGTATTGCAAAGCCAATATGCCCCGCCAGGTTGGCGAAAATCTATCAATTTGCAATAAGTTGTCCGGTTTACTTGTTAAGGGCAAACGCAAGGTTGGTCGCAAAGTAAAAACATCACCTTTGCGCGCAATTTTAACTCCATCGCCTATTTCGATGGAATCAATTTTATTCCAGTTGAATTCCGGGCCAGCCTCAATAATTCCATCCTTGATTGATGTTGTGGCGTTGAGGTAAGGTAAAATTTCAAACTTTGCTTCCTGAGACAGCACAGTAAGTGGAATTAGCAAAAACAGGCTATAGAGTAATTTCTGTTTCATAATAACCTCCTTTCAATTTGAAAGTTAAACTTTGGTCGTCGGCAGTGTCTGGTAAATCGATCCCAAGTTTAAAACTTGCATTATCGATACCTACCACCCGGACTTTAACTCTTACTTGCGCATCGGGTATTTTGCCTGACCAGACCCTTTTTTTAGTTCCATCAGCCTGAATTACCTTTACCCCATTAATGAAGGCATAAAATAACGTGAGACCGCCGCTGATGGGTTCAAGCGTCAATGTGAAGGCTCTAGCTGCCTTCATCGAAAGTGTTAAGTTTAATTTTTCTTCCATAACATTGATGTTAGTTGTTCCTATTAATGCAGGTATAATAAAGGCCACGCACTAGAAGGTGAGCGTCACCATTTTATTGAAAGGACTAATCTATCTAAACGTGGAGTGCCATTAATACCCGTAAACAGGTATTTTTCAGATTCAGAAATCAAACTCCAGACTCATATTCAGTTAGATAGAGGGTGACATTTGCTAATCATCGGCGGTAAGGGCGATCGCGGTGTGGTGGCATCCTGTAGTCACGGGGCTTGAAGTTCGGCATGCACTCAGCCATGCCCGCCCGCACAGCGAGGTTCCTTTGCTAAATCAATCGGTTCAGAGCAGGTAAAGGGATTGTGGTTGTGAAGGATCAGGTCAGGGATTTTGAGGAGGTGTTCTGGTCTACTGAAGAAGGTGTTTAGAAAAAAGTTTATTTGACTAAATGTTTTCGTCAGCCAATTATAATTCAACCGATGATTCCAATGTGAACGTGAATTCTATATACTGACGCTAAATACGACTGATAAAACGATAAGTTTCCTTCACCGCAACCTCCCCCGGTATTCATTAGGAGTTACACCAAGCAGCTTTTTAACATAACGTGTAAAAAAGGAACGGCTGCTAAAATCCATTTCATCGGCAATTTCCGAAATGTTAAGGTTTTTATTTTGCAGCAAAAGCAGAATACGTTCCCGGGCATGACGCTGGATCCATTCGGACGCGGTAATACCGGAATGGATCTTACTCAAGTGATTCAGGTATTTTGGGGTAATGTTCAGCTCGCTGCTGTAGAACCGTACTTCGCGGTGCTGCATGCAATGCTGTTGAAGGAGTTTAATAAAGCGTTCGTACAAAGTTCCGGTTTGAAGGCTGTGTTTACGCTGCTCGTACTCGTTGGCGAATATGTGCCACATTTCAAGAATAAACAACTGCATTTGCAACTTCAGCGCTTCCTCGTAAAAGCGATGATCAGTTGCCTGAAAACGTTCATCAAGTCGCTGAAAGTTCGCTAGTATTTTGCCTTTATCATCCAGATTCAAATCCGTTTTCACGGGATAGACCCTTGAGTGCAGTTGGGCATTGATGCTCCAGCTTTGATCCGGAATATTATTCATCAGGTAATCTTTTTCCACCAGGAGTACCGTGGCTTTAAAGTTCTTTGAAAAACGCAGGTCGGATAGCCGGCTTTCAGCAAACCAAAAAAGAAACTGTCCGCCCTTGCAATTCATCAGCTGCTCATTGAATACAAATTCTATATTCCCTTTATGGCAATACAAATGCGTATGGTAGAGTTGTTGGAAATCTGCAGGAAGATCTGCTTCATTCTTTACTTCCAATAATAAAATACGGGGTGTATCACCATTTATCATATGCTGGAATCCTTACAACGAAGATAGGTGATATTTGACATTATTTGCGTAAATGGTGTAATAAACGAGAATGAAATAACCAGTAATTTTGTTCCATCAATTACTTAAGATGAATACCATGGATACGATCTTTAACGATTTGAAAAAGGGAATAAGCGTTGGACCGACGCATCCGCAGATAAAATATCTGAGAGATGCTTCCTACGCTACCATCTGTTTGCTTCAAAAATTAAATGCTTCGGGTACCCCCGAAGAGATTACCAGCGTATTGAGCGAGATTACAGGGACTTCTGTAGATAGTACAGTAGCAGTATTTCCGCCCCTCTATATCAACTACGGCAAGCATTTGAGTATAGGCAAAAATGTCTTCATCAATTTCAACTGCACTTTTCTGACATTGGGAGGCATTATCATAGAGGATGATGTACTCATTGGCCCTGATGTAAAGATATTATCCGAGGGACATCCTTTGGCTCCAGGCGAACGACAGTCACTCGTGCCGGGGAAAGTTCACATTAAACAGAATGCATGGATTGGCGCTGGTGCAACTATTCTTGCGGGAATTACTATCGGAGAAAATGCGGTGGTTGCTGCCGGTTCAGTAGTTACCAAAGATGTCGCTGCAAATACAGTCGTGGCAGGTATTCCTGCAAAAATTATCAAATCTATTTAAACAATCATGATGAAACCATTATCAATTATAACGATAGCAGCCCTAATGTTTCTGGGGCAGGCTTGTACTGAAAATGAAAAAAATCAAGGATCAAACAAAATGAAGACAGTAGAATCTACAGATCAATATAAATTTCAATTGAGTGGTAAGGTAAGCCGCAAAAAAGTGAGCTTTAAAAATCGCTATGGCATTACGCTTTCCGGCGACTTATACTTGCCGAAAGAAAATGCAGGTAAGGTTTTAGCAGCAATTGCTATCAGTGGTCCTTTTGGTGCTGTGAAAGAACAGTCATCGGGCTTATACGCCAATCAAATGGCTGAACGTGGCTTTGCAGCACTCGCATTCGACCCGTCCTACACCGGAGAGAGTAGCGGCGAGCCCCGTAACCTGGGTTCTCCTGAAATCAATACGGAAGATTTTAGTGCAGCAGTAGATTTTCTCGGTACCCAGGAAAATATAGACCGGGGCAAAATCGGCATTATCGGTATCTGCGGATTTGCCGGCTTTGCACTGAATGCTACCGCTGTAGACAAGCGGGTGAAAGCCGTTGCTACAACCAGTATGTATGATATGACACGCGTAATGTCGAAAGGCTACTTCGATGCCACTACGCCTGAACAGCGCACCAAAGCTTTGGAGCAATTAAGCCAAAGACGCTGGAGTGATGCTGATAGCGGAAAAACGAGCTATGCAGGCAAAGGTTTGCCGGAAGAACTCGACGGTGAGGAGCCGCAGTTCGTGAAAGAATATTTTGATTACTACAAAACACCTCGCGGCTTTCATTCCCGTTCTATTAACTCTAATGGATCGTGGACTGCTACCAATGCCTTATCTTTCATGAATATGCCAATCCTTACGTATATAAAAGAAATTTCACCTCGTCCAATGCTTCTTATTGCAGGAGAGAATGCCCATTCTCGATATTTTAGTGAAGATGCTTTTAAAGCGGCGGCACAGCCTAAAGAATTGCTCATAATCCCAGGCGCGGTTCACGTGGATTTATACGATAAGCTGGATAAGATTCCCTTCGACAAACTGGGAACATTTTTTAATCAGCATTTAAACTAAGCAGTGTAGATAGTAGTTTTTCATCAGTGTATTGGTGCAGCAAACCTAATTGCCTGAAAACCGTTAATTCTAAAGTAACGTAAAAAAGATTCCTATGACTCCAATAACCGTTAATCAAAAAGCTTATCGAATAGATGCAGATCCGGAAATGCCTTTATTATGGGTTATAAGAGATATTATAGGCCTCACCGGTACTAAGTTTGGATGTGGTGTTGCCCAGTGCGGTGCTTGTGTTGTTCACATGAACGGCGAAGCGGTTCGGTCTTGCGTCACCAAGCTTAAAAGGGCTTCAGGGCAGAATATAGTCACTATCGAAGGCTTATCGAAGAACAACGATCATCCCGCACAATTGGCATGGCAGGAGGAGAATGTTCCGCAATGCGGCTATTGCCACTCAGGGCAGATTATGTCTGCTGTAGTGCTTCTGAAGGATAAATCTAATCCCACAGATGCAGATATTGATGCCGCAATGGCTGGCAATATTTGCCGCTGCGGTACTTACCCGAGGATCCGGAAAGCTATTCACCTGGCCGCCGGTATGCAAAGAAAAGGAGGGGCTAAATCATGAGTCAGCAAACAAAAAAATCGGGCAGCGTAATTCGTTTACGAACGATGTTATGTCTGACAGCCATTATAACTGTTATCTGTTTTATGGCTTTTAGCTCTGATACAAAAGGTAAGATTGCTTATTCTTACAAACCATCAACGATCCAAAAGGATAGTGTAGCATCAGTCAAGGCCTTTGAGAAAGTTTATCTCGTGCTGATGAGTCCGCGTTGCATGAATTGTCATCCAAGCGGCGACATTCCACTGCAGGGGGACAATAGCATTTTGCATACCATGTCTCCACAGCGTGGCAAGGATGGCAAAGGTGTTTATTCAATGAAATGTAGTAATTGTCACCAGCCAGAAAACACGCCCGGGCTTCATAGCCCTCCGGGTAATCCGGAATGGCACCTTCCTCCTGCAGATATGAAAATGGTCTTCCAGGGAAAAACTCCCTTTCAACTTGCAAAACAATTGGTTAATCCACAACAAAACGGGCACAAAGACATACAGAAGCTGATCGAACATGCTGATGACGGATTAGTCCTTGCTGGCTGGAATCCGGGTGAGGGAAGAACAGTCCCACCAATCAGTCATGCTGAATTTAAAAAAGCCTGGATAACCTGGCTCACCACGGGAGCCTATGCTCCTAAAGGAAATTAGTTAACGTAAAGACGAGCCCCATGAGTGTAAAACCTGTTTCAAGAAGAGATTTCCTTAAAACAACCGGCCTTGCCGGTACTGCGCTGTTTTTAGGTTTTTATTTTCCCGCTAGTGGTAAAGCAGCAAAAATTGTTAGTGGCGGAACTGCTGCGGCAGCCGGTGAAGTTCAATTAAATGCCTGGATACAGATTGCCGCTGATGGACTGGTTACTTTGACGGATCATCGCGCAGAGATGGGTCAGGGCTCTTATCAATCTGTTCCGCAGATCATTTCCGAAGAGCTCGAAGTCGATCTTGCTGATATAAACGTGGTGTTTGCACAGGGGCATCAGAAAAAATACGGCAGTCAGATTACAGGAGGAAGCTCTACCATCAGGTCCTCATATAAGAATTTACTTAAACTGAGCGCTACAGCCCGTGAAATGCTTATTACAGCTGCAGCAGCCAAATGGTCGGTACCCGCTTCTGAGTGCTATGCCGAATCGGGTCATGTAATCCACAGGGGCTCTGCTAAAAAATTCCATTACGGTGAACTTGTTTCGGACGCATCAAAACTAGAAGCTCCAAAAACAGTAGTGCTAAAAAAACGGTCTGAGTACAAAGTGGTTGGCAAACCGCTTCATCGTAAAGACTCACCGATGAAGACCAATGGTGAGGCAATTTTCGGACTGGATAAGAAAATCCCGGGCATGATGTATGCCGTCGTTGAGCGTAACCCACGCCTGAGGGGAAAAATAAAAAGTTTTGATCCCTCGGCTGCACTAAAAGTACCCGGAGTTAAAAGGGTGTTCCCGGTGAAAATGGAGGTGTATAGTACCATTCGTGAGGGTGTAGCTGTTGTCGCAAATTCTACATGGGCCGCTATGCAGGGTAAAAAAGCCTTGCGTGTTGAATGGGATGATACAGGATTCGAGCATGTGAACACCACTGACATCTTTAAACGCCAGCAGGATTATCTTAAAACCCGTGACGGCCTCCTGTTTAAAAAAGTGGGAGATCCCGATAAGGCATTGGCTTCCGGAGCTAAGACGCTCGATGTTGTTTATCAAACGCCCTATCAATCACATAGTGCCATGGAGCCAGTTAACTGTGTGGCTCACTATCAGGCTGACAAAATTGAGATCTGGGGTCCCATTCAGGCTCCGGATTGGGTACAGGCTTCCATAAGCAAACAGATGGGTATTCCGCCTGAAAAAGTGATCGTAAATATGACCTTTTTAGGCGGTGGTTTCGGTCGAAAGGCCTTTCTTGATTATCCGCACGAAGCGACGCTGATCTCGAAAGAAATAGGTGCGCCGGTTCAGGTAATATGGACGCGTGAAGATGATGTTACTCAGGGGCCTCATCGCCCCGGAATTTCTTATCGCTGCCAGGGAGCATTTGACAAGGGCGAAATTACTGCACTCAAATTCAGGATGGCCGGTCAGAACAATGATCATTGGCGCGGTGGTGATAAAGGGAAGGCAAACGGCAGTACATCCGAGGGGTTTTTAAAACCCTATTTTGACACCATCAAGAATGTCAGCTTTGCTGACGTTGTTTTCGAAACACCGATGCCAACGATGTGGTGGCGTGCTGTATATGCCTCTACCAACGGTTTTGCTTATGAAAGTTTTATTGATGAAATGGCTGTAGCAGCGCAAAGTGACCCTCTTGCCATACGTCGTAAATATTTAACTGACGAACGCAGCCAGCGCCTGATCGATAAAATGGAAGAAGTCTCTGGATGGAAGAGCAGAAAAAAGAATGAAGGCTATGGTGTTGCAATTACAGAATGTTTTTCAAGCACCGTAGGCCAAATTGTAAAGGTGTCGCGTAATAAGCAGGGTAAGCTAAAAATCGACCAGGTATGGGCAGTTATGGATTGCGGATGGTATGTGAATCCTGATATTATCCGGGCGCAGGTGGAAGGAAGTATCGTGATGGCTTTAGGAGCTGCTACCATTCACGAAATTACATTTACCAACGGTCTTGTTGATCAGCGCAATTTCTATGACTACAAGATGCCCAGAATTACTGATACCCCTCCTATTGAGGTACATATCATGGACAATAATGAAGACGCAGGCGGTGTTGGCGAACCAGGGCTTCCTGCATTTACTCCAGCCCTAACCAATGCAATTTTCGATTTGACGGGTAATCGGATAAGGAAACTCCCTTTTGAAATGAATTCTATTTAAATTCAACCGGATCACAAGGTTTAGACCCAAAGTAAACAGTTCTTCCTTGTAATAGCTCCCGGGTACCCGATAGGTGTTACATTCAACAGCTTTTAACATAGCACGTTAAAAAGTAAAGTCTGCCTTCAATAGCAACAGACGCAGCGGCGGCTTTTGGGTACTTTTCAGCTAACTAAAAGTACTAGTCCTTCCATGGCTATGAGCAGAAAGCAATATTACTCTCCCAGATGCAGCCCGATATGCTTCCCAATTTCATTGATCTCCGCATCTTCCTCAAACAGCGGGAGGCCGGTTTCATAATCCATCTTCAGCCACACTCCTTCGGTGTCTTTTTGAAGCTGGGTGTATTCTTTTCCTTCTTTGAAAATGGTGAATGTGTTATCCTCTTCCGGAAATACGGAATAGACGGTTGATCCTATAAAAATGTCGAACGGTTCTTGCATACACAAAGATAAAGAGTTGCTATTCATTCACCAAAAAATGAACGGTACGGACTGCATTATCGACACTACATGTCATCCCGAGCACAGCGAGGGACCTTCTGACTTCGTTACCTGCGTCTACACAATACGAAGTTCCCTCCGCGTGAAAAACGCGTTCGGGATGACATCGGGGCGTTGACAGTGTTCGGACAAAGTGCTTATTGATTAATGAGTATTGTTCCAACATGTCATCCCGAGCGCAGCGAGGGACCTTCTGACCTCGTTACCTGTGTCTACACAATATGAAGTTCCATCCGCGTGAAAACGCGTTCGGGATGACATGCAAACCCAACATGTCATCCCGAGCACAGCGAGGGACCTTCTGACTTACTTTTTCTTCTTCCCCTTCCCTTTTCCACGGCCTTTTCCCTTGCCATTAGAATTCCCTGGCGATCTGCTCACCGCAGGGCTCGCATTATAGGCCGCTGCCCGCTCGGCATCTGCACGCTGCGCACTATCGACAGAATCCTGCAGTCTTTGATTCTCCAGGTTGATAGCGGCAGTGTCTACCATAGCGATTTCGGGTTTTTTGAGCATCGAATAGCCGCCAAACAGGATGAGCAAGCCCACTATAATTCCCAAAGCAATCAGGATAGGTTTTAAGTTGCCCGAGGTCTTTGGCGGCAATGGTTCCACGGGTTCCCGGTAAGGCGGACTAACAGGAACGTCCTCCTCTTCCAAATTCAGGGGTTCAGGATCTTCGAAAAGCGGTTCAGGTATGATATCTGCAGGTTCAGGAACCAATGGAACGGGGTCAGTGCTGGCTGCCAGCAGTCCGGCACTCACCGGCGTGTAGGCAAATACTTCTTTTTCTACAATGCTGTCCATGATAGCCTGATGCAGCTCAATACCAGAATTGAACCGGTCTGCCGGACTCTTTTCAAGGCACTTTGATATAACGGCAAGGAGCCATGCGGGAACAAGCAGTTCAAAATCACGCTTCTCCTGCTCCCAGTTCAGAGGCAGATTTTGCTGGCGCAGCACATTAATATCGGGCGTTGCCCTCTCCATGTGGGAGATCATAACTGCGTTCCGGGAAGTCTCGCTCTTATTGTTCAAGGGGAAAGGAACGGTTCCTGCCAGAAGTTCAAAAAGGATGATCCCAAAGCTGTACACATCTGACTGCAAAAGCATCTCCCCGTCGTTCTGTTCGGGAGCCATAAATTCGATAGCTCCCGCATGCCGTAAGCTGGTGCGCCTTTGCTCATCGGTCATCACAGACAAACCGAAATCCAGCAGTACATAGTTGCCCGACTGGTTATTGAGCTTCACATTATTGCTTTTGATGTCGCCGTGTTTAACAGATACCTTATGGCAGTGAGCCAGTGCGTTGGATACCTGCTGCGCAACCTTTATGGTTTCGCTTATCGTGAACACCTTATCATGTGGAGGCCGGATCAGATTCTCAAGGTCCGGGCCTTCAATGAACTCCATTTCAATAAAAGGCAGGGAGCCGCTCTCGGTAATACCAGAGCTGATAATTTTGACCACATTGGGATTAGGCTCAGCATTTACTTTCTTTAGTTTCGATACCTCGTTCTGAAAATCGCGGTAATTTTTATCGTTGGGGTCCTCGCTGTGCAGCGGTGTAGGGAGGATCTTAACCGCACTGATCTCGTCACCACGCCTGGCCTTGTAAACAGAACCTTGTCCGCCCGTTTGTATAGCGCCCAGATTTTCAAGCCCTTCCGTTATTGTAAACATTTTAGCCATTAGGTGTATTGATCGTGTGTGTGTAATGAGTTGGGGCGAAAACTCTTTAACAGGCGCGGGGTGATTAAGTTTTAAAAGGCGTTGGTTTGGCGGCGGTTAGTATACGAAGTTCCCTCCGCGTGAAAAACGCGTTCGGGATGACATACAAACCCCATATGTCATCCCGAGCGCAGCGAGGGACCTAATGAACAGGTTAACTATGTCTAAACTACCATGAAGTTCCCTCCGCGTAAAAACGCGTTCGATGACATGCATTCCCCATATGTCATCCCGAGCGCAGCGAGGGACCTAATGAATAAGTTAACTATGTCTAAACTACCACGAAGTTCCCTCCCCCTAAAAACGCGTTCGGGATGACATGCTAATCTCATATATCATCAGGGCGCAGCGAGGGACCTAAACTCTCTCTCTGTTAAACTTCCCCTGATACTCCATTGGCGAGATCCCTGTAATTTTGCGGAACACTTCCCTGAACGCTTTCAGATCTGTATATCCTACTTCGTACATTACCTCGTTCACTGTCTTCTGACTGCTTTCAAAAGCTTTTTTTGCGGCTTCGATTTTGACCCGCTGCGAATATTCACCGGGAGTATTGCCGGTAGCTTTTATAAACCGGCGGTCAAAATTGCGGCGGCTGACCGCGAACTTCGACGACAGCTCTTCCATGGAGATCTTCTCATGCAGCCCGGCTTCGATATATGCCTGGGCTTTCTTAACCATTTCATCGCAGTGCAGCTTTTGCGGAGTGAAAATGGCGAATTCAGACTGCGTATTCCGGTCCATTTCGATCTGGAAGACTTTGGAACAGTAGATAGCCGTTTCGCGGTCGCAGTACTTTTCAACGAGATAAATGATCAGGTTCAGAAATGAATACGCTCCGCCATTAGTATAAATTCCCTTCTCATCGGTGATCAGTTTATCCGCCTCGAGCTTTACTTCCGGGAAAAGCATTCTGAAGCTTTCCGTGGCGGCCCAATGGGTGGAACAGCTTCTGCCGTTCAGCAGGCCGCTTGATGCTAACAGAAAAGCTCCCGTGCAGATGGATGCTACTTCCGCACCCTGGCTATGCTGTTCTTCGATCCATTCAATCATTGCCTTATTCTGGCTGACGGCCTCCTGATAGTTATGGTTCAATGAAGGAATGATGATGAGATCGGTTTTACTGATCGCTGATATGCTGGTGTGCGGCCGCACGGAGAATAAGCCATCGTAATACTCTACGGACTTTGAGACGCCCGCCAGCTGGATGGATAAGAGATCGCCTCTGCCCTTTTGCTTCGCATACGCATTGGCCCGGGAGAGGATTTTATAGGCTCCAACAATGCTGCTGAGGTTGTTCCCTTCGCCGTTTGGGACAAGTATGGTGATGTGCTTCATCTTATAGATTTAACAGTTGATACTGGAAAATTGGCTATGATCTGGTTATATATATTTAGCTAAAGATACATTGCTATTGTGTCTATATCAACCCGCATGAATGTCCAATTAGACACCCACGAGTAAAGGCGGGTATGGCTAACTTTGATGTATTGAGTTAAATACATACCTAACCCCCAATCCCATGACCCCAAACAGCTTCACCAAAACCATCACCGTCGATCAAAGCCCGGCAGAGGCTTATAATGCTATTCAAAACTTCCGGGCCTGGTGGTCTGAAGATATCGAAGGCAGTACAGACAAATTAAATGAGGAGTTCTTTTACCATTACAAGGACATTCACTTGTGTAAAGTGAGGCTGATTGAGGCGGTGCCGGAAAAGAAACTCGTTTACCTGGTACTCGATAATGAATTCAATTTCATCGAAGACAAAACCGAATGGGTTAACACCCAGCTCGTGTTTGAGATTACGGAAGAGGACGGCAAAACGAACGTTAAATTTACACATGACGGACTGGTTCCCGAAGATGCCTGCTTCAACGTATGCAATGACGCATGGACGGGATATATCACCAAAAGCCTGTATAAACTTATAACAACCGGTAAAGGAGAACCGAATCCTAAAGAGGGTGAAGGGTTTAATGCGGAAGTTGCGGAGAAATGGTCGCTGAACTAAATTGAAAATGGAAAACGGAAAAGTGAATTTGCCTCCGGCCATAAGCTGTAATTGTCAACCATCCACTTAAAGTTTATTATTAACTGTCAATTGTCAAATTCTTTTATCCCTGTCCATTTCTCATGTACTTTAACTAATTTGAATTTCAGTTAAACCATTCACTTCGTTTCTTATGAAAATCGCTAAAACGATCCTGTACATTCTTTTCGGCCTCATGTTCCTCAATGCAGGCCTGAACAAATTTTTTAATTACATGACGATGCCGGAGCTGACACCCGAGCAGATCAAGTTCTTCACCGCTTTTATGTCTATTAAATGGCTGATGCCGCTGGTTGCTACTGTTGAAGTTATTGGCGCTATTCTGTTTATGATTCCGAGAACACGGGCACTGGGTGCGATTGTTATCCTTCCCGTCATGATCGGGGTGCTGGTGCATCATGTTACTACTGATCCCAGCGGACTTGTGATTGCATTGGTACTCATGGCCGTAAATATTCTCGCCATAGCGGATAACTGGAAGAAATACGAAGGGTTGATCGAAGAATAAACATTTCCTGGACTATAATCTGTGATAAGGGAAAAAAGCAACTGATTTTCAGTCACAATTTTCATTTTTCAGATCCAATTCGAAGCATTATTCATAGAAACTCTATTATCAGGTAAAAACTATAAAAAGTCATTACTGTGATCGAAGAGGTTTAGCACCGTCACAGGGGCCAGTTTGCCGGCAAACAATGTTGCTTTAGAAACTGTTCCCCCCTTGACTAAAACCTGTATCTTAGATAATGCCCGCAAGAAAGAGAAAACCCGAATCCGACAGGGAAAGAATGACCTTAAAGCAGCGCTTATTCATTGTTGTTTTTGGGAACACTACTAAAACCGGGAGACGGTTTGATATTATCCTGCTCTGGGTTATCCTGGCAAGTGTTCTGCTGGTCATGCTGGAAAGCATTCAAACCATCGGGCCCAGGTATGAGAACTTCTTTTTCAGCGTAGAGTTATTTTTCACCTTTATCTTCTCTGTAGAATACGTCGTACGGGTATGGGTGAGTCCGCACCGCCGCAAATATATCTTCAGCTTCTGGGGTTTGGTCGACTTCCTGTCGGTTGCCCCTACTTATCTGGTGTTCCTTTTCCCTCACTACCACTACCTCCTCATTATACGCTCATTACGTTTACTGAGAGTATTCCGGATCGCCAAACTGGTACGTTATGTTAATGAAACTCAAGCCCTGGGTGAAGGCATAAAATCAAGCTTCTATAAGATCAGCACTTTTCTGTTCACCGTTCTGATAACCGTGGTAGTGATGGGAACGATCATGTATGTGGTTGAAGGGCCTGAGAATGGCTTCACCAGTATCCCCCAAAGTATTTACTGGGCGATAATTACGATAACAACTGTGGGTTACGGCGACATTGTGCCTATGACTGTGGTCGGGAAGTTAATTTCATCTATGGTGATGATCATTGGTTACGCCATTATTGCTGTCCCTACCGGGATTTTTACCGCGGCCATGGTGAAAGCCGCTTCACACAAGAAAGAATGTGAGATCTGCCGCTACGCGAATGATATCAATGCGAAATACTGCGGCGGCTGCGGGGTTGAGGTTGGGAATTAACCTATTTCGCTTGCACAGCCGACCGGCAGATGTATATACCCTTTCGTTCTACTTCTTCACCTTATACCCGTTTACACCAAAGAACACGATGTATAAATAGCAAATAACCGGCAGCAGGAATGCGATCGCCCATGTGGAATGATCTTTAAGATATCCCTGGGAAAAGGAGACTATAGCGCCGCCAGCAATTGCTGTTGAAAGTATTCCTGACGCCTTTGTAGTGTACCTGCCGAGTCCTTCGACAGACAGTGAGAAGATAATAGCGAACATCACTGAATTAAACACCCCTACGCCGATCATCGACCATACGGCTAATACCCCATCGGTGCTGATTGAAACCAGAATAAGACATACCGCTGCAGAGGCACAGACTGTTAATACGGTGGAAGGTTTTATTCGCTGAAGAAGATACGATCCGACAAGACGCCCGGCGAGCATACCGCCCCAGTAATAGGTTACATAGGCATTGGCATTTTCAATCGACAGACTGAGTGTATCGGAAATGTAATTGGTAAGAAATGTCCCAATAGAGACTTCCGCCCCTACATAAGCAAATATTGCCCAGGCACCAAAGTTGAGGTTGCGGAAGGAAAATAAACTCCTCTTTTCGGCTTGAGTAGTTTCAAAATCAGCCTTTCCTGTGGATATCTTTGGGAGCTTCAGATTGAACACGACCAGTGCGATCACGATAAGGATGGCGGCTATCCCGAGGTATGGGTATTTGACCGCATCACTTGAGGAGCCCGACTCATTAAGGCGCGACAATATGAAACTTGCCCCGAAAAGCGGAGCTGTAGTTGTTCCGATGGAGCCCACTGCCTGAATAAGCGTCAGCCGTGATGAAGCTGTCCGCGCAGGACCCAGGGCGGTGATGTATGGATTTGAGGCAACTTGCAGGACTACAATTCCTATGGCCAGCACAAAAAGAGCGCAGAGGAAGAGATAATATAGATGCATGTCTGCCGCCGGGTAAAACAGTAAGGCGCCAATAGCTGCTATAGCGAAGCCTAGCACCATTCCATTCTTATAACCGATCTTCTCTACTACCATACCTGCCGGAAAGCTCATCAGCCCGTAAGTCAGGAAAAAGTAGAACTGAACCAGCGACGAATCCGCATAGCTTAAAGTAAATCCTTCCTTGAAAAACGGCACGAGAGTATCGTTCAGGCAGGTTATAAAGCCGTTCATGAAATACAAAACGCCGAGAGAGATCAGGGCGGGAAGGTAGTTCTGTGACGGATTACTTTCGTTTGTATGGGTGTTAGTTGAAGTAGCAATAAGAGCCATATTTTTTGTGCTAGGGTTTAGGTATCAGGGATTAGGAAGGGCTGAGAATCTACAACACCGGATGTAAGACCTCCGTTAATTATCCATTGTCAACTGTCAATTGTCAACTGTCAACTTCTTTTCAATTCTCTCCAGCGTTTTCCAGCACTGGTATAATCCTCTTGGAACGTGAAAGCAGCCTTTCCATTTGCCGCCCTTTAGCGGAAGAAGTACTTCTCCTCTCCTGTTCAGGTAACCGAACCATTCGCCGTTTGCGGGATCAGGGAAATGCTCCCAGGTGTATTTATGAACTTTTTCAAACCAGTCCCAGCAACGCTGATCGCCGGTATGGAGATACCCTTTTAATAAACTAATGAGGGTTTCTATGTGGACCCACCAGAGCTTCTGGTCCCACTCCAGCTGCTGGGGCGGGTGGCCTTTAACATCGATAAAGTAGAGAATACCCCCAAATTCCTTGTCCCACCCATATTCCAGAATATTTATGGTGGTGTCAACAGCTTTTTTAATCAGGGCCTTATCGTTACGGCGCTCAGCAATATCCATTACGAACCACATGGATTCGAGGCCGTGGCCCGGGTTAACGAGGCGCCCGTCAAAGGTGTCGGAAAAGGATCCGTCAGGCTTAACATTTTCAAGAATTATTCCCAGATCATCCTGGTAAAATACTTCCATCACCTGCTTCAGGCCGTGGTCTATAGTTTTTTCCACAAGGTCCTTTTCCAGCAAATCACCCAGCTCAAGCACCAGGTTACAAAGGATCATCGGCAGGGAAAAGCCCTGCAGCTCTCTGGTACCCGGAAATGACTTCAGCCATTTTCCTTTGGGATTATTTTGTTTCCTCAGGATATTGTTAAAGGTTTTTACGGCGAGTGCACCGTACTCCTGTTTGCCGCTTGCTTTATACAGCTGCGCAAATGCCATCGCTGCAAAGCAGTCGGAAAATATGTTGTAGGGCTGGATAAGCGGTTTACCTTCACGGGTCAGGGAGAAATAGAAGTTTCCTTCCGCATCGCTTCCATGCTTTTCCATAAACTCTGCCCCCTGAAGCGCAAAGTCGAGCCATTCCTGCTTTTGCTCCACGTTATTATAGAGCATCGAAAAACACCAGATCTGACGGAACTGCAGCCAGACAAATTTATCGGTATCGAAGACTTTTCCTTCACGGTCTAAGCAGGTGAGAAAGCCGCCATATTTATCATCTTTAGAATTATTTAGCCAGAAAGGGATAACGTCGTTCAGGAGATTATCGCGGTATTGTTGAGCGAGTTGTTTGTAGTTCATAAGTTGGGTACTTTCCTCTTCACAAGTATAACATTTGCGACTGGTCTCTCACCATCTTTGTTCCATTTTTTTAGATCTGCGGGGAGATTGTCGATATCCATGCCGGGTTTAAAAGCGGTTGAACTTTCCATCTTTTTATTATCTGAAGGATAATTAATAATTCCATTATCTGGCTCTCCGTTAATCCACATAGTGGTAGAACCTCCGCCGTCAAGATTAAGTCCGTCATCGGCATGGAGCCATTTAAGGAATCTGCCGAGTTCGAAAAGACTCATCCCGGCAGCTTTTTCATTCCTGCCATCAAGTGTTATAAGAAATACCTGCTTGCCTTTAATGGCTACCGCGGTACGCGGATGGCGTGTCAGATAAGTTTCTGTAGAATCGAGCTTTATAATTTTGCCATCTTCTATTAATAAGGGACCAGAGAGCATCACATGATCTGCTTTGATGTTCTTTTCCCAGTCCGGGGTTCCATCCCAACCGCTTATCTGAACTTTTCTGCCGGATATAGCCAACGCTGCTTTTTGATGCAGGGCACGCTTACCCCCTGCTTCCAGCCTATTCTCATGCCTGACTTTACCCATTGTGCGAACGTAATCGACAGACCCACCTTCTTTCATGTTGAAAAAATTTCCATTGATAGCTGCCAAAGCCTGGGCTTCGGTTCCAAACAGGCTGGTTGGCTTCAGTATTTTGGGTTCGTAAGCAAACTCCAGAACGTTTCTCCGGCTAAGTTTGACTTCAAGTATATTGATGTTCTGGCTTGCCCCAAAAAGGGATTTCTCAAACCAGTAATGCTTATGCTTTATTCCAGGAGCAACCTTCCGGACGTCCCATTTGGCTTCGACTACCGCGAGCGAATCAGTTTGGGCGAAGCAAATGGCAACATTTAAAATTATGAGGATTGTTATTGAAAATTGTCTGTGCATCTTGTGGCTTTACTTAACTAAAAATTGAAAGCGGAAAACTGAAGCTGACATGGAAGACCAAAGTTGGTCGCAAAAACGATTGACTCTCATCCGCCAATTACCGTTTGTCATTTTCAGTTTCAGTTTCCCGCATTCAGTTTAATTATTACCAATTCGGATTCTGAACCAATTTCGGATTCTGAATAATTTCATTAGGCGGCAGCGGATATAAATATCTCTTTTGATCCCAAACCCTAACAATATTTGATAACCATTGGAGATTACCGCTGCTGCCATTTGAAAGCTTAAACGACGTATTGTCTAAGACCACATAGGTTACGCCGGCGACGCGCTGTGCTACGGGTGGCAATACATCTACGAAAGCAATATCTCCGGCACCTGAAGAGCCGTTGTCACTAATATCCAGAATCTGTCCTTTTGCCGGGACATATATACCGTCAAATGGCTTCAACAGATTATCTCCTAGTTTCCACCTTAGAAGGTCATCGTAACGAAATCCTTCTGCCGCCAGTTCAACAGCCCTCTCCCTTCTAACTTCAAGCAAAACTGCGTCTGTAATACCTGGGTAGAAATTAGCCGTGAGGTATGCATCCGCACTCGTCGGCATAGCGGTATTCGTTATTCCTGCTCTGGATCTTAATGCTCCAATAGTCTGGTTCCAGTCGGCAATGCTTAAGGGCCCCAGTTCAGCTTTTGCTTCTGCATAGTTCAGCAATACTTCCCCATAGCGAATAATTGGCAGGGAATTATATGCCTCAGTACGGGTGTCAAAGTACTTATCATCCAGAGAGAATTTCAAGATGTGATACCCGGTGGTTGTTACGATGAAATCAGGCAAAGACTGCGTACCGTCTGTTCTTTTATATTCAGGTGTACGGACAGTTTGTTTCAGGCGCTTATCCCTGTTTTTAACTTCCTGCTGAAACTCCTGCGTTGCATAACCCGCCTGATCTGTATAACGTGTTCCGTTCAAATTCAGATAGCTATTCACAAACCGTTTGTTTAAGCCCAGCCGGTCACCTGCCGTAAGGCTATTATACCATAAGTTTGATCCATGCCATTTACGCAGGGTATTATTGTATACCGTTGCAAGAATCACCTCGCTCGCTACTGGATTCTCGCTGGTGAACAGCGTACGGTAATCTATATCTGAATTTGTGGTTTTCTGCAGGGTATACTTCCCGCCTTTGATCAGGATATCCGCTGCAGAAGCGGCTTCGCCAAACCATTTAGCTGTTGTGGTTGGAAAGAGATTGTGGTACTTTCTGAAACTAGCTTCAAATAAACAGATCCGGGATTTGTAAGCAAGAGCCACTGAACGCGTAACCTGACTTGACGTTGCGTCCTTGGTATCGCGAATATTCGCCACTGCATAATCCAGATCGGCAAGAACTGAATCCATCACGAGGGCTCTGGAGTCTCTGGGTTTATAAAGATCAGGGTCATCAACGCCAAGTGTTTTTCCATACCATGGCACGTCTCCGTAGGTTCTGACAGCATTGTAGTAGAAATATGCGCGGAACAAACGTGCAATTCCTGTGTAATGAGCTTTTGTGGCTGCGGGAATTCCGGCATTCTTATTATTCTCGATGAAGTAGTTTATGTTGCGCAGATTGGTCCAGGTCCATGGCGCAGCCTGTTGTATAATTGCACTTTGGGGAGTAAATCCGGTAAGCAAATATGGATAAACCTCCTTACGAACGGTGATATCCGACATAAGCTCGCTTTGGTAGATCTGATTTGCATTCGGCAGCATGGTATAAAATCCATTCACATATAGTTGCAGATTTGATTCATTTGAGAAAGCCTGATCTGATGTCAGTTTGTCGAGCGGATCTTTTTCCAGGTATTTTTCGCAGGATGCCAGTGTTATGATACACAATAACAGCAGGCAAATATTTTTTATATACATTTTATATCGTTTAAGTTTTGACTAAAAGCTTACGTTCAATCCCACAGTAAATGTCTTTTCCATTGGGTAAGAGAATCCGTCGCCGCCGGCTGAATTAATTTCAGGATCTGAGCCGTCTATAACTTCGGGGTCGAAATTCTTTGTAATCTTATACATCGGCGACCAGGTCCAAAGGTTCTGTCCGGTAAGGTATAGTTTTACAGAATTCGCTTTAATTCGCTGAGTAATTGATTTAGGCAGCGAATATCCCACCGTTAAATTCTTAAGTCGGATATAGCTCGCGTCCTGGAGATACCTTGTTTGAGGAACTGCGAGTTCTCTGGTTCCTGACAAAGCCACAAACCCTCGATATCTTGGGAAATATGCGTTAGGATCAGGATTTTCCGGTGTCCAGCGGTCCATGTTAAAGCTAGGCATCACGCTGTACGGACGATTGTACTGGCCCCAGAAATAAGACGCTTCGGGCCCTGGCATCCAGTCCCTTTTGGCAACGCCCTGAAAGAAGAAGGAGAACGACAAATTGTTCCAGTCCATATCTCCCATAATGCCATACGGATACCGCGCAGAGGTATTACCTATAATCCTGCGATCTCCCGGATCTTCGAGTGTGTTCTTACCGATATTTACAAAACCATCACCGTTAAGGTCTGCAAACTTGATATCACCCGGCAGGATATTGTTCTGGGGCGACACCTGGAAATAGTTTTTCTGGTTAGGGCTGCTGGTTACATCAGCTGCATCCTTAAAGAACCCAACAGTCTCAAACCCCCGGATTTCCCCCAATGTATAGCCGACGTAGTAGGTTGAAAGCAGGTTGTTGGGATTATAGAACTTGGTGATCTTGG
The DNA here is from genome assembly GCA_040384965.1 of Bacteroidota bacterium. Classification (GTDB taxonomy): domain Bacteria; phylum Bacteroidota; class Bacteroidia; order Sphingobacteriales; family Sphingobacteriaceae; genus Daejeonella. The sequence continues at coordinate 66,507 of JAZKIH010000017.1, forward strand.
CCACATTATCTGCGAGCGTTAACCTGACACCATAGCGGATAGGTTTAGCGGTATTGATCTGATCTCTCCAGTTTAAAGAAATTTCAAACCCCTTAGTTAATAGATCAGCATTGTTTCCATTAGGCACTGCGGCACCAAATACCAGAGGCAGCGGCGGGCCAACCGTGATCATATCAGACGTTTTGCGCTGATAAATGTCGGCTGAAGCAGACAGGCGGCTTTTTAAAATACTGACATCAAGTCCGAGGTTGAGTGTTGTTGCTTTTTCCCAGGTAATGTTATTGGGATATACATTCGGCCTTTGGATAAAATTAGGGAATCTTCCATTGATTAATGCGGTAGACGTGCCTACCCCGATAGTTTCTACAAATGCATAAGGATTAATATTTCCATTACCCAATGAACCGTATGAAGCCCTCACCTTAAGCTGATCGAGCCAGTTGTCTGTTTTAGCCATAAATCCTTCACGGGAAATCACCCATGCTGCCGAAGCAGAAGGGAAGAAACCAAATTGCTGCGACTGCGGGAAGCGTGATGAACCGTCGTAGCGTCCGTTAAGTTCTAAGAGGTATTTATCTTTAAAACCGTAATTTGCTCTGTAGAACAATCCGGCAGTAGCCCATTCATTACCCCCGCCCGTCAGCACATAGTTCAGGCCTGTAGCCAGGTTCCAGTCAACGATATTTTCTACCAGTAAGCCATCACGGCGGGTACGGCGCTGGCCGAAGGTATACGATTCGAGATTTCCTCCACCCATGATCTTGAAGCTGTGATTACCGATCGTTGAAGTATAATCTGCATATAGATTGCTGACGTATGATTTTTCCTTCTCGTCGAGCTCCTCCAGATAGTTCAAACCGCTGCTGATAGTCTCGCCGGGCTTCTGACTGTATGTTACCGGAAAATATCTACGCTGATCACCTGTCGTGGTAGTCAGGTATGAAAAATCGCCGCGGATGCTCACCTTATTAATTGGTGTTGCAGTGAAGCCGAGTGTATTCCTGTTCACGTTTGTCCGCGCTTGCGAGAAGCTTTTCTTTTGGTAATAATCGCCCACTGAAAAAGAGGCAATATTCGTTAATGTGCCATCCTCGTTCAATAGCGGAGCTACAGGATATCCTGAGGCAGATAACAAGCGCCACACCGCATGTACACCACCCTGCGAGGTAAGCGGATAACGGTAATCGTTGTTGGAATAATCAAGGTTGGCGTTTACTGAAAGCCAGTTATTAATTTTAATATCGCCTTTTGCCCGCAGATTATATTTATTGAACTTATCCGGATTATATCTGAAAATACCGTCCTGCATAAAATAACGTCCGGAAACTACCAGCCTGACTTTTTCGGTTCCTCCGGAAATGCTAAGCGCATGCTCCATGGAAGAATTACTGTTCCGGTAAAGTTCCTTCATCCAGTCTGTACTGCCGTAGTAAGCATAGTTTCCAGATGCATCAATCCCATATTTAGACAATGAAGGATCATCACTTCTTTTCTTGAGCTCATCGAGATAAGCTTGTGAGAACAGTAATTTACCATCGATATTAACAGGTTTTGTCAGGTAATCATTCCAGGCATAAAAAGCTTCCTCAAAGCTTTTTGCCCAGGTATAACCATCAGTAACCAGATCCGGGGTAGTTGTACGCTGGTTATTTGAGTAGTTAGTGCCGTAATTAACTGTAATACGGTCGGCTTTCGCAGATTTAGTGGTGATAAGCACAACCCCAAATGCGCCTCTTGATCCATAAATTGCAGCAGAAGCTGCATCTTTTAAGATAGTTACACTTTCAATATCGTTAGGGTTCAGGTTACTTGGGTCGCCCTGCACATTGTCTATCAGAACCAGCGCATTTGGTGGAGGCCCAGAGGTGCTGATCGAGGTCGACCCACGTATATTATAGGCGGCGCTCCGGGTTGGCTTACCGTCGTTCATCTTTATATTTAGGTTAGGTAGCACACCCTGTAGTCCCCGGGTAATATTGGCCATGGGGCGTTCTTCAAAATATTCGCTCCCCACCTGATCAACTGCGCCGGTAAGATTTGATTTCTTCTGGGTTCCATACCCTACGACAACCACCGATTCCAATGCAAGGACATCTTCTGTTAGCGCGATAGTTATTTCTGGATTATTACCGGCCTGCACCTCTCTCGTCACAAAGCCAGTGTAGCTGATCACAAGGATCGCATTCTCATTTAGCCCGCTGAAGCTGAACTCGCCATTGGCGTCCGTACTTACTGCCTGGGAAGTTCCTTTAATCTTAACAGACGCGCCGGGCAGGGAAATGCCTTTGCTGTCGGTCACCTTTCCGCGGATGTTTACCTGAAAGAGCGCGAGGGTATTCCCAACCTGTACTATCGGATCGCTCTTACTTACAACAATGGTGTTGTTTTTAATAGAAAACGCAAAAGAAATTCCGGGAAAATAGGCCGAGAATATCTCGTTTACTGAAGCTCTCCGAAAGTTGACATCAATGACTCCAGCCTGATTAATAACAGAACCGTCAACAAGCACATTCATTCCTGTTTGCTTCGTGATTTCCGTTAGTACCGTCTCAAGTGAGGCGTTCTTCTCCTTTAGTGAAATCCTTTGCGCAAACCCTTCGGCATTTACCTGGAGGAGCAGGAACAAAGAGAAGATGATGATCAGATTTATTCTCATGATAATCTGTGTTTTATGGGCCTTGAAAATGGCTATTAGTTTTTCAGGGAGCAGCAACAATTCTTTGGAAGGTCTGGCATCAGGCCATCCCATCCGGGAAGTGTAAAATTTCATACATTTGTTTGGTTTGGGTTTAAACTATGTTAACAGCATTTCTTTTTCCGCCTCGGCGGAAGGGTAATCCAGACTTTGCCAGGGGTGGTCGAAACACTCCTGGCTTTTTTGAATTACCTGAGATCGTATAGTTTATCTCATAACAATAATTCTCCTTCCTTTAAATTTAAACTTCGCGACTTTAGACAATTCTATCAGTTCAAGTATATCAGATACATCATCAAACCGGGATACATTACCCCAGACTGTTTTTTGCGGCACACCCTTCTCATATTCAATTTCAACATCATACCAGCGCGCGATCTTACGCATCACACTCTCAAGCTCTTCATTGCGGAAGATAAATTTACCATCCTTCCATGCGACAGCTAGCTCTGTATTCACAGCAGATAGTTTCATATCGCCGTTTGCGTACAATTCATTTTGCTGGCCTGGTTTCATTAACTGAGTCTTGCCGCGCGCCGTATTAACTTTTACAGATCCCTCGAGAAGCGTCGTGACCATTGATTTCTCATCAGAATATGCATTTACATTAAAATGTGTACCGAGGACTTCAACCACCTGATCGTTGCTGACCACCCGAAACGGCATCAATTTATTCTGCGCTATTTCAAAATAGCCTTCCCCCTCCAGCTCAACCCTGCGTTCAGCGCCCGTAAAATGTGTTGGATACTTAAGTGATGAAGCGGCGTTCAGCCATACCCGGCTTCCATCTGGCAGCATTACCTGATATTGACCTCCGCGCGGGGTGTGAATGGTATTGAATTTTACGTTTTCTGTGTGAGCATCTGCCGAAGCCAATACCTTATATACCAACTGTCCGTCTTTTGTCTTAGTGACCTGTATTCCCGCCTGCGTTGCTATCGCACCATCCGGAGCATCTGTCAGAGATATCCTCGATCCATCGGCAAGAGTTAAGAAGGCTTTATTGCCACCTGGTTTGATAAGTTCTTTTTTTGGAACTGCTTTAACAAGCTCAGGCTGCGGTTCTTTCTTCATAAACCACAATCCGGCGGATATAATAAACACGATCACAGCTGCCGCTATATAGGTAGATATCCGGTGAAGGACACTTACACGCGACGTCGTCTGAAGCCTTGCCTTAAAGTCTGAGAAAAGAAATTCTTTATCAGCCACTAAAGGGTCAAACTGCTCATCTTTAAAATTAAGGTTATGATACCAGTCGTTTAGCTCAGTTTGCTCTTCGACAGAAAGCGTGTCGGCCTGATACTTATCCAGCAAATATTTTAATCTCTTATCTTCCATTGATATCTTTCAGGCGCAAAACAAAGGGTGCCATTTTTCATAAGACACGCGACATACCAGCAACCGTTAGTCTTGCTTAAAAAAATATTTTTTATTGGAAAAACTTCATTTAACAATTAAATAACAGCAACTTAACTTCATTCTTTTTTCAGGAATTATTACATTAGACCTATCAAAAACTTCGATAATATACCTGATGAGGACTTGATCCAGCAATGGCACGATGGGGATGAGCATGCTTTCGAGATCGTTTATAAAAAGCATATTCTACAGCTTTTTAGGCTTGCAATGCAGAAGACCGGCGACCGTGACACGGCCCATGAGCTGGTACAGGATTCGTTCATAAATTTATACAAGCATAAAAACACTGCACAGGAAATTAAATCGGTAAGGGCTTACTTATATGTCATCCTGAAAAATAATATCCTCAATCATTACCGGAAGGAAAGTGCGCGAAAGAAGTATCAGGAATATTTGGCTGTCCATAGCAGTCCGCTGGACAACTCAACGGAACTGGCAATTGAATCGAGAGAGCTTGAAAGGCAGCTCAACGGCGAGATAGAGAAGCTGCCTCCAAAATGCAGGGCAGTATTTAAGCTTAGCCGTAAGGAGCATCTGAGCAATAAAGAAATTGCATCCAGGTTGGGAATTTCAGAGAATACTGTTGAACAGCATATGAGAAAGGCGATCAGGGAACTTCGCGGCTCTTTGGGAGGAATCTTGGGAAGTGCGGTTTTGGCTTATTTGCTGCATCCGTAGGTTTAGAAAATTTGCTTTCATTTCCGCGGGCAAACGCTAAATTTACCCCATGGATTCAATAATCTCCCTACTTCACTCCTACCATTCATTTATCAATACGGATATAAAAGATCGCTTTTTCAAGCACGGTGATTTGCTCAAAGTTCTTGAGACTCTCAAAACCAACCCTTTATTTGAGATCACAGAAGTTGGCAAATCTTACGAAGGCCGCCCGATCAATCTGATAAAGTGCGGCGGAGGAACGGCTAAAGTCTTTCTATGGAGCCAGATGCACGGCAATGAGGCCACTGCAACAATGGCGTTGATTGATCTTTTCAACTTTCTTGGAGATGAATACCGCGATGATGTGAAAGATATAATCCTGCAAAATTGTACGCTGTACATACTTCCGATGGTTAACCCTGACGGAGCGGAAGTATTTAATCGCAGGAATGCACAGGAGATTGATATCAACCGTGATTTCCATAGTCAGCAAAGCCCTGAGGGTAAGCTTCTGCGCAGGATGAGAGATGAAATACAGCCGCATTTTGGGTTCAATCTGCACGATCAGACTACCATGTGGTCAGCAGGCAGCCTGGGTAACCCGGCTACCATTTCCCTGCTTGCACCTGCTTATGATGATGCGCTGAGCGTAAATACTATCCGGCAAATTGCAATGCAGGTGATTGCCGAGATGAATGACACGCTGCAGGCAGTCATTCCTGGTCACGTAGGCCGCTTTGACGACGAGTATGAAATGCGGGCTTTTGGTGATAATTTCCAGGCTGCAGGAACGAGCACGATCTTAATTGAAGCTGGCGGTTATGCTGATGATCCTGAGAAACAGCATATCCGGAAATTAGTGTTCGTTTCGATTATGGCAGGCTTATTCTCCATCTCAGAACGCTCCTTTCTCCGGAAAACAGTGACCGATTATTTCGCAATTCCGGATAATAAGCTCCATCACTTCCAGATCCTTTTGAGAAACTGCAAGGTGAGAGCGGAAAGCTCAAAGCTGGAAGCGGAAAGTGGAGAAGTGAAAACTGAAGTTTCATCGACTAATTCTTATAAGGTCGACATTGGATTAATTGCTAAAGAAACAATAGCTGAGGATCTGAAATCAACTAACTATAGCTATATCATCGGTGATATTGGCGATCTGTCGAACAGGTTTGGATATAAAGACATCGACTGCGAATCATTTACCCTTATCCAAACCAAGAAGATGATATTTGATGAGCCAGCCGATCTGGTCTTGATGGACGGTTTGGAGGTTTTGCTCGCGATTGAAAATGGGGTTATAACGAATACGTCGTTGTAGTTCCTGATTTGCTAAATAGAGTATTTGAGGTTGGATAGCAAACCTGGCAACACCTATTTTAGCCGGAAATGTAAGGTAATGTATAATAGCTCATTGGTATGATTTCGCTTTATTTTTTTGGAAATAACAGCGTTTACTACTTATCTTCATACCCAACCTTCCCAAAGAGAAGGGAAACTTAGAAATTCCAGGTTCATTATTCCTTACCGTTTAAAATTACCAGTCAAACCTGTCAACTTTCAACTGTCAACTTAAATTATGGCTTTAAACTACGTCTGGATCGGATTCTTTGTTATCGCGTTCATTGTGGCTCTTGTCAAGCTGGTTGTGCTTGGTGATACCGCCATCTTCAATAATGTAGTGAACGGAATGTTCGACAGCGCCAAAACGGGTGCAGAGATTTCTATCGGACTGATTGGTATCATGACGTTCTGGCTGGGGATTATGAAGATCGGCGAGCGGGCCGGGATGATCTCACTTTTTGCCAAAGGACTGAGCCCGTTCTTCAGCCGCCTTTTTCCTGACGTTCCTAAAAGCCATCCGGCAAACGGATCGATTATCATGAACTTCTCGGCGAACGCGCTCGGCCTCGATAATGCGGCGACCCCTGTGGGCTTGAAAGCTATGCAGGAGCTGCAGGAGCTGAATCCCGTAAAGGACACCGCAAGTAATGCCATGATCATGTTCCTGGTGCTTAATACCGCCGGAATCACGCTAATACCCACCTCTGTTATTGCTTTACGGATGGCCAATGGCGCAGCTAATCCGGCAGATATCTTTATTCCCTGCCTGATCGGTACGTTTATATCCTTCCTTTCGGGGATGATCGCGGTAGCTATCTATCAGAAGATAAATCTTTTACAATTGCCAATCCTGGCGTTCTTCGCCTTCTTTGTTGCCCTGATGCTTGGCTTATATTTCTGGCTGGGTGCGCTTCCGCCGGATCAGATTGCGATCTATGCGGGCTTGCTCGGCGGGATCATTATTTTTTCGGTTATTACCCTGTTTATAGTTCACGGAGCATTCCAGAAGATCAATGTTTACGAGGCGTTTATTGACGGCGCCAAGGAAGGCTTTTCTACATCAGTGATGATCATTCCTTTCCTCATCGCTATCCTGGTTGCGATAAGCGCATTCCGTACAACAGGCTGTATGGATTATGTAGTAAATGCGATTGGTTCATTCGTAGGTATGTTTGGGCTGGACACGAACTTCGTACCTGCCCTGCCGGTTGGTTTAATGAAGACACTAAGCGGCGGAGGTGCCCGCGGCCTGATGGTCGACGTGATGAAAACCTACGGAGCAGATTCTTTCCAGGGGAGACTTGCCTGCATTATCCAGGGCTCCACCGAAACAACGTTCTATATCCTGGCAGTGTATTTCGGATCTGTGGGGATAAAGAAGCCACGTTATGCACTCGTTTGCGGGCTTATAGCCGACTTTGTAGGGGTTGTAGCCGCTATTATACTGGCTTATATGTTTTTCGGCTCGACTATTTAAGTTACGTGATACGTGATACGTTGTAAGTTCTAAGTTTCTAAACGCCGTACCTAAGTTTGGCATCGCCAACAATTTGGCTTACAAGTCAATCCATAAGCACGTATAACTTAAAACTTATAACTTGTAACTCTCCTTTCCAGAAACAAAATTAACCATTGCTCTTTTTAAATTCCTTAAAGAACTTTTTGCTGAAAATATAACATTTTCTTAACCTCAGTTCAAACAAGCCCCGTGTACCTTCGTTATTATAAGACCTAGAACCATAGACGATGGAAATTCACGCTGAAACATTGAACCGCTTCTGCAGCCAGTACAGGATTGTGAAGCACTATATAGAAGATCTTCCTTCACAGGCGATCCACACGAGGTTTATACCCGACAAATGGTCGATACATGAAACTATAGCTTATTTGTGCCGGTACCAATATATTTTCATGGACAGGTTGAAAAGCATCAGTAATGAAGTTAATCCCTTCTTTTTAGTCTATAACCCGGAAAATGATCCGGAATATCAATTTACTGCTGCACGCACCACAGGTGCACTGCTGCATGAGATATATCGTGTACGGGATGAAATGCAGCGGATGCTTAAAAATCTGAGCTCGGCTGAGTTTTCCCGGGTTGGCACACATGCTGTATTAGGCCGCATGAATATCTGCCAATGGGTGGAGTTTTTCCTGCTTCACGAATCGCACCAGTTCTATAAGATCTTTAAACAGTCGAGCAGTTTCTGGAGCAATGGAAGTGTACATCATGGCAACGTGATCAGTATGCCGATTGCAGGAGCTCAGGTTGATGAAATGGCGGGTTAAGATTAGCTATTTATTATCAGTAGCTCTTACTTCCAGCCTGATCATGTTTGAATAGCCTCGTGCCAGCAGCCTTTTCTTTTCTACTAACCAGATCTCGCATTGCAGATTGATGATCTGCGTGCCCCTTTTAATCACAGAGGTCCGGGCTTCAATAACATCACCTGTTTTAGCCGGCGCGAAATAGTCAATATTATTATTTATGGTTGTATATGGAGCACTTAAGCCCATGGTGAACACTGTCGCACCAATAATATCATCTATAATTCCGGCGGTAACACCTCCATGAAGCACTTGCATGGGATTAGTCATATCCTCGCGTACGGTATACTCGAAAATTAAAGCACCGAATTCCGCAGAGCGAATAATCGGGTTGAGCCAGCGCATGAATGCTGATGGACTTTCGTTAAAAGTCCGGCCCGTATATTTTTGCATACCCAACAGCCGATCATTGGTTTCACTCATGGTCTGTGATTTTTTTTATCGTTCTTTGGGTCTAAATTAAGGATTTAGCATGGAAATAGAACATTGCATAGGTACAACCTGTACATCGGTAGAGATTGGAAAAGATAAGTATCGTACCGAAATAAGATCTGGCGGGCACACTGTTATTTCAGACGAACCCGTAGAAATGGGTGGTAAAAATGAGGGCATGAATCCCAATGAACTACTGCTGGCCAGTTTAGGCACCTGCACCGCTATGACGCTGCGCATGTATGCTGACCGTAAAGAATGGCCTGTGGATAGTATTTGTGTAGATCTGACCATGGATATAGTCAAAGGAAATGAGCAGCAGACAACCTACATTAAACGCCATATCAAAATTGACGGCGATATTAGTGAAGAACAGAGGCAACGGATGCTGCAGATTGGTGATATGTGTCCGCTGCACAGAATCATGAACAATCCGATCGTGATTTCAAGCAATTTGATTCCGGAATAATAGCTTCGGAGGCGAAAAATGATCTATTGAGATAAAGGAGAGATGTGAACATGATTGCGGTTAGGCGACAACCACAAACGGCACGCTTCTTGCAATAATGTATGCAGACCCTACTCACCTATAAACAAAAGGCCTTTTGATTCAAGCTCAAAAGGCCTTTATAATTTGCACGAATTGAGATTATCTGTCGGCTACTCACCAAATAACAGCAGTGCTACGATCAGGGTCACTACCACATTAAAGCCCTGAGCTATGAGGAAAGCATAAAAAGGTTTTTTACTCTGCTTATTAAACAGATCCGCGAAGTTTGTTTCAAGTCCGATACTTGTAAATGCAAGTGCAAACCATAAACCCTGTAAATTCTTCAGGCTTCCTTTTACCGAACTGATGGTTTCCGCATCAAGAACAAAGGAAAACAGCAGTGACGCTCCAATGAACCCCAGTACAAACTTGGGAAAACGCTCCCAGATAACTGCCGCTGTAGGCTTCGAATCCACATCTTTTGAATTTGGGTGTTTGGTATAAGTCCAGAATACCGATATCGCGAAAGCAGCGATGCCTAAAAGAACGTTCTGAGAAAATTTCACGATGGTGCTAATTTTCAGCGCTTCCTCCCCGACCAGTGATCCTGAAGCCACTACAGCGCCTGTGGTATCAATACTGCCGCCAAGCCAGGCCCCTGTTACTTCCTGTGAAAATCCGAAGTAACTGGCGATCATCGGCATAAAGATCATCATCGGGATTGCCGTGATCAAAACCATGGATATTACATAGGAAAGCTTTTTTGAATCGCCCATGATTGCGCCGGATGTAGCTATAGCTGCAGAAACACCGCAGATCGAAACGGCACTGGATATCATCATGGTCAGCTCATCATCAATCTTTAATTTCTTACAAAGCCAGTATGCGAAATACCAGACGGAGATAACAACGATCAGCGCCTGGATAAGCCCAAGTGACCCCGCCTTCAAGATATCTGTAAAGATCACACCCGTACCAAGCAGGACCAGACCGATCTTGACAAATAGTTCCGTTGAAAGAGAAGATTTGAGCCATTCAGGCAGTTTGAAGAAATTGCTGATAACCAGTCCGAGACCAAGGCTGAAGATAACGGCTTCCAGATTGAGCGATTTAACTCCGCTGTTGCCAGTAATAATCAGGGCCAGCATAGTAATCAAATAGACGATTGGAAACGCCAGCAGATAACTTTTCAGCGGCTTCTCGGTTAAAAGAGCACCGATAATGGCGATGACAAGCACAAAAACAAATTGCAGCAATATGATACCGAGATTCGCGGGATTTAGCACAGTCTGGGTTAGCTCCGCTGCATTACTCCAGTTGAATGCCGGTACCGGGAGTATAAGTCCTCCAATTGACAGGGCAATGATCAGCGCTCCAAGTATAACAACTACCCAGTCTTCATGGATAGCAAATTTTTTAGTCTGTGACATTTATAGCAAGGTATTAGTGTGAAAAATATCTTTAAGTGTTTGTTTTGCTGCGTGATAACCGCACATTCCATGAACTCCCCCTCCCGGTGGAGTGGAAGATGAGCAAATGTAAATTCCTTTCGCTGAAGTGCGGTAAGGAGATGATCTCAGTACCGGCCTCGTGAATAACTGGCCGAGATCGATAACGCCGCCATTAATATCGCCGCCGATGTAGTTTGGATTGTAAGCTTCCACCTCTTTGGTATTCATGGTGTGTTTGGCAAGAATCAGATCTTTGAAACCCGGTGCGAAACGCTCAACCTGATTTTCAATCGCGGCAGTCATGTCAGCTGTTGAACCGTTCGGAACATGGCAATAAGCCCAGGCGGTATGCTTGCCTTCGGGTGCACGGCTCTTGTCGAAAAGGGTTTGCTGTGCCAGCAGCACAAAAGGCTTTTCGGGATGCTGGCCCTTCGAAGTACGCATTTCATTCTGCGAGATCTCTTCAAACGTATTTCCAAGATGGATAGTCCCTGCTTTCCTCGCTTCAGGGGACGTGAAAGGTATTGGCCCGTCTAAGGCCCAGTCGATCTTGAACACTCCCATACCGTATCGGTACCGTTCAAGCTGCCATTTGTAGAGTGGCGAAAAACGCTCACCGGCAATTGCCAGAATCTGTTTAGGCGTCAAATCGAACAATATTGCCTGCGCGGAGGGGATATCTTTCATTGACTTTACATGAACGCCAGTTTGGATCTTCCCGCCAAGGGATATAAAATAGGATGAAAGAGAGTTAGCTATTTGCTGAGAGCCGCCAACTGGTGCCGGCCAGCCCTTCAGGTGACCGGTTGCCAATAAAACAAGACCGATAGCAGATGTAGCTAAGTTAGAGAGCGGCTGTATCGAGTGTGCGGCCATTCCCGCCCATAAACCCCTCGCCTCTTTGGTTGTAAATTTACCAGCCATTGAGGATGCAGAGCGCAAAGCGTTCAAGCCAAACGCCGCCATGTCCAGGGGGTGTTTTGGAAAATGCAATGGCCCGAGTACATCTGGTGCCATACCCGGCCAGCTCTTTACCAGTGGGGCCAGGAGTGCTGTATATGCACTTGAATCAATACCCAGTGCCGAAGCCGTCTCTTCAACCGACCCTTTAAGTACTGCGGAAGTTCCATCATCAAACGGGTGTGCAGCTGCAATCTCAGGATACACGTATTCCAGGCCGTGTTGACTGAGGGGAAGCTTATTGAAAAATGGAGAACCTGCCGCCAGCGGATGAATTGCCGAACAAACGTCGTGAACAAATCCCGGGAGAGTAAGTTCCGCTGAACGCAATCCGCCCCCAATTGTTTCCTTGGCTTCAAGGATCAGGACAGAAAGCCCCGCCTGCTGCAACACAATTGCTGCCGACAATCCGTTGGGGCCGGAGCCTACAATTACCGCATCATATTCTGTATTCAAGGGCATTTTTTCAAGGTCTCAATATCATTAAAATAGTTGAAAATTGCTACCGAATGAGTTATTGCTTAGAAAAGAGCGAAAGCATAACCGGTCATTCGAAAATACCAGCATTATTTACGCTTAACCATTAAGGAAACAATTGCCATATCATTTTGAAACTAGCCGGCAGGTTTTACGTAACAGTAGATATCCTGCAAGTTTCTGCAGCTTAGTGACTTTAGATTAAAAATATTTGCGACTATCTGCTGGTTATTAATATATTTACTCAGAAACCTGCATTAAATTACACGCTCATGTAAATTAAACTTTAAACCCTCAAACACCTACCTATGAAAAAACTTTTACCCGCAATTCTTGTGCTTCTCACCGCGCTTAACCTTTTCGCGCAAACTCCTCCCAAGCGAGAGCTCAGGGGAGTCTGGATCAGCACCCACATTAGTCTGGACTGGCCTAATCGCACTCAGACACCTACCCAGCAACAAACAGCATTAAAAGGTATTCTGGATCATAACAAAGCAACTGGCATGAATGCCGCGTATTTCCAGGTCAGGAGTCAGGCAGATGCGATGTATCCAAGTGCACTCGAGCCATGGTCATATTATCTAACTAATCAGCAGGGTGCCGCCCCCAGCCCTTTGTGGGATCCATTGGAATACGCGATTACTGAAACTAAAAAGCGCGGGCTTGAATTCCATGCCTGGATCAATCCGTACAGAGCGGTAGCTACCCTGGCAAATGCAACTAATCCTGCACAATATGCTCCAAACCATGTGTCAAAAACTCATCCGGAATGGATGCTGACTGTTGGTACGGTGCAGATCCTGAATCCGGGACTGCCTGCAGTCAGAGACCACGTTACGGCTGTGATCGTTGACATTGTAAAGCGGTATGATGTAGACGGCATTCATTTCGACGATTATTTTTATCCGAATGGCACCACCGGGGATGATGCAGCATATAATGCCGATCCCCGCGGATTTCCTGCAACAACTGCTGGCAGGGCTGACTGGCGCCGGGATAACGTTAACCTCCTGATCAAACGCGTTTCAGACAGCATAAACGTTTTGAAACCATGGGTTAAGTTTGGCGTGTCGCCTTCAGGTATTTACCGGAGCAGTACTGATCCTAATGTTGGTTCGCCAACATCTGCAGGAGCATTGCAGCATTACAGCGCTTTATTTGCGGATAGTAAAAAATGGATCCAGTCTGGCTGGGTAGATTATCTTACTCCGCAGGTTTACTGGTATATCGGACAAACAGGTTCAGATTATAAATTGCTGGTACCCTGGTGGAATAACAATTCTTTTGGAAGGCACATATATATCGGTATGGCAGATTATAAGGTCAATACCGCGGGCTGGCTAAGCCGTTCCGAAATACCTAACCAGGTGCGGCTGAACCGGAGTAATCCGAATGTATTTGGGCAAACGCACTTCCGGCATGCCTTCCTTGTAGCGAACCCATTAAACTACCGGGATTCATTAAAACAGCATTTTTATAATAAACCAGCGCTCCTTCCGGCGATGGCGTGGAAAGATAGCATTGCACCATCTGCACCGGATTCACTTGGCTTAGCTAAATCGGGCGGGTCAGTTATTCTTTCATGGAATAAGCCTGCTGCGGTTTCCAGCGAACTTGATAAGGCTAAGCGGTTTGCTGTTTACCGTTCGAGCACTCCCGTGATCGACAAAGAAGATGCAAATAACCTGATCGGAATAACAAATCAGGACGAAGACACTTTTACTGATAACACCGTGGCTGCAGGTACTACTTACTACTACACGGTAACCTCACTCGACAGGCTTTATAATGAAAGTGAAGGATCAAATGTAGCCAGCAACGATACCATAAAACCGGTTGTACTCGTACAGAACATAACGCGAGATCTGGTAAATGGTACAGTATCCATTACACCTGCTGACATTGATAATGGTTCTTCGGATAACTGGGGAATTGCGTCTATGCAGCTTAGTAAAAGCACATTCGACTGCACCAATATCGGTCCGAATACAGTAACGCTGGTTGTTACCGACAAGGCCGGCAATATCGATTCTGCACAAGCGACAGTTACGATCAATGGCCGTGTTCCGCGTACTGCAATAACAGTCAGCCGGGCCAACACGCCTAACACCGGCCTGCCGACAAATACCATTGCCCTTGGTTATGGGGCTCAAACGGTTCAGCTGACCGCATCAGACAGCACTGCCACCAGCGGCACCACCTATTCATGGAGTCCGGCGGCAGGTTTAAGCAGTACCACGGGCGCAAATGTAACGTTTGCTCCTACCGCAGCAGGCAGCTTTACATTCACTGCGGAAGCTAAAAGTGAGTATGGATGTGTCTCGGTTAAGACTGTAACTATTGAAGTAATAGATGTTCGCTGCGGCGATAAGATACTGGTATACAAAACACCGGGTAAGGGTCCGAATCAAAAGTGCATCCAGCTTTGCGTATCTGCCAATGCCGTTCCCGCACACCTGGGGAATGGTGCATCGCTTGGCAAATGTGCTGCAGGAGCTGATATCCAATATCTGAGTGAAGACGGAGAAGAAGACACTAATCAGGTCTCGGTTATCAAAGGCTATCCCAATCCATTCAATGCGCAGTTTACCCTTGCGTTCAAACTAGACAAGAAACAAAACAATGTTACTCTTGACATTTTTGACTTCGCTGGAAACAGACTTAAACGAGTGTACAGCGGCAACGTAAATGAGGGACAGGAATATTCATTCCCAATAGATGCCACAAGCTTTCAGGGGCAGTTTTTTAATGCCCGCCTGACCACACCGGGAAAGGTTTATAATTTCCGTCTGGTTAAGGAATAAAACACCTGTTGAATAAGAGCCTCCTGATTATTTTCAGGGGGCTTTTTTTATGGAGGTTCCCGTCAAAAAATGCTAATTTCACCTTTATATATTAATCGAATGCACAAACAACTAGACGTAGTACGGAAAACCAGGACAGCGATTCTAAATCTCATCGGCGATATGAGTACAGATGAATTAAATAAAGTGCCTGCCGGCTTTAACAATAACATCATCTGGAATATTGCACATCTTATTGCTGCTCAGGATAACATATTCTATGTTAAATCTGGTCATCCTTTGAAAAATATAGATCAGCAGTATTTTGATGCATACAAACCCGGGTCAAAACCTGAGGGTCCGGTTTCATCTGAAGAAATTGAACGGATTAAGCAGCTTCTTTTTTCAAGCCTGGACCAGCTTGGAGTAGATCTTGAGACTAATTTGTTTGCAAATTATCCAGCCTGGGCTACACGCTACGGGGTTGACATGGAAAGTGCTGATGACGGCCTGAACCTTTTACCCTTTCATGACGGGCTGCATTTTGGATACATGATGGCACTGAAGCGAGTACTGCGGAACACTTAAGATACGCTGATCTCCAATTTCCATTATCAGCCCTCTGAAATCAACTCCCCGTTTACCACTACCTTCTTTTTGGTAAACAGGATGCCGAGCATCATTACGATACCTGAAGCGAGAATAACGAAGGATAAAACCCCCTCGTTAAACTTGTTACTCACCAGGTGCGGCGGTATGCTGTAGAAGAGTATAATGGTGATCAGCCCCCGTGGTGCAATAAAAAGTTCCGGAAACACATTTGTCTGGGAGATATAGCGCAGGAATACATAGCGGATGATCATGATAACAACCATGATAAGACTGCCTGTAATCAGCACCGTACTGTTAAATATCAATGATATATCGATGCTGTAACCGAATAACAGGAAAAAGAATGTGCGTATGATAAATGCCAGCTCGGCAGTCATAATTTTCAGTTCGGTGTTTACGCTAAGCAGTTTCTCGGGATGAAGAAATTTTTGAATTTTCCCCTTGAGAAATGGCTCTGAGTTATTGAGTACCAATCCGAAAACCAGAATAAAAAACAGTGAGGGTAAATGCAATTGTTTCGACAGTGAATACACGAGCATTAATATAGCAAGTATCAGAAACACTTTGATATGCCCCTTTAGATATTTAAATAGCAGCATGAGCAGCAGTGTGCTCAATATAGAAATAACAGTAATCAATATCAGGTTCCAGACGAAAATCCCAACCGTTACCAGGGACAACAGACTATTGGCGAGCACATAGTTGAAAAGCATGATGCCCAGGATATCGGAAAACGTGGATTCATAAATGATAAACTCCTTTTTATCCTGGTCGAACTTATTCACGCTTGGAATTGCGATAGCGCTGCTTATCACACCCATTGCGACAGCATACGGTAAAGCCCTTATAAACCGGATATTCAGCATTACGTGAAGTATATCGGCAATGGCTATGGTAGTAATCAGGAGTACGCAGCCCGCAGCCAAAAACGACTTCGTAATTAATTTTTTCTTGTCCCTGGTGATCTTTAAATCCAGCGCCCCCTCCAGTACAATCATGATTAGCCCAACAACACCCAAAAGTTCGAGAATGGTGCGCGGGATCATCATTCGTTGTCCGTAGTACTCAGAAACACTCTGCAGCATTATGCCGCAGCCTATCAGCAAAATTACGGAAGGAACCTTTAAGCGCTCAGAAATTATATTGAACAGGTAAGAAACTATTGTGATGAGACAAAGGGCAATAAGGATGTGGTAAGGATCAGATATCATACTGTTTTCATAGGTATAACAAAGGAGGCGCAGCTGGTAAAGCTACTAAAAACTGATGAGGGGCTGACAAACGCCCGGCATTTTACAAACACAGATAAGTCAAAAAAATAAACTTAAACTGTCATTAAAGCCTTAAAACGGTACTATTATTTCAAATTCAATCGCTCTGGAAGCGAAGTTAGCGGGTAGTACTTATGTGTAATGGTAGAACCATTAACGTCTACAATTCTAAATCCGGAACTGTCTGATCCAAGCGGGCGACCTACCGGGCCTGTGGTAATCATTTCAATGTTTCCAGCCTTTCCCCCTGCATTACGGTGGTAATGTCCGGCAAATATTTGTCTGACTTTATATTTATCAAATAGCGCCAGGTACATCTTCCTTCGTTCGATATCGATATTAAAGTATTCGTTTGGCTCATCCGCCGAGTTGAGAAAGAATGGATGGTGCATGAAAATGATAATATTTCTGCTGCCTGAATTTTTTCCGTCTTCTAATGCTGTTCTAACCCACGCTTCCTGAGCAGCAGCTTCAGCGGGTGCTTTTGAGGGGTCTTTAATAAGCGACGAGTTAAGGACTATTCCGAAGATATTACCATTTCTGAAGGTATAATGATCGGGTCCGAATTGTTCCTGGTAAGACCTGATGGCTGCCGGGGTGGGAATGTTCTCGACATCGTGGTTGCCGGAAACATTGTATATCTTGATTGCCGGGTCAAGGGTTGCCGCAATTCGCTTATATTCATTTATTTGCGCCGCATCACCAGGCTTGTTCACCAGGTCGCCGCACACAATCACAAAGGCTGGTTTGAGGCGGTTAGTTTCAGCAATAGCTTTCTCAAAATTTCTGGTCTCCCCGCTGAACTCCTTGTTCTCATTAAAGAAACCGAACTGGGTGTCGGCCATCTGGAAGAATGTGAATTTCTCTGTATACCGCATTGACGCGCAGCTTGCGAAAAACATCATAAAAGCTGCAAATGCGAATGTTTTGTATGTCAGTTTAAGCATGAGGGTTTGTCATTTTAGCTGTGAATTTAAGGAAATAATTATCTTGTAAGATGAATCGGGCTAAACATATTTATTTAGTTTTGATCACATATTATGATGAACCGGAGGCCTGTATATCTATCAATAACCCTTAGTGCGCTTATCATCCTCACAGCGTATGTGTCGTGCAGTTCGAAATATTCCACCGCAATCTCAGATCATAAATTAAAAAGGGAACTAAAAGATAAACCCCTTAAAATTTGCGTAATAAGCGACCTGAATGCAAGTTACGGTTCTACATCCTATCCGCAAGAGGTAGCAGCCGTGATAAGCCAATTGCCGAACATAAAACCAGATATGATCCTATGCGCCGGGGATATGGTAGCCGGGCAAAAACTGTCCTTAACGGAACAAAATATCCGGGATATGTGGGCGGGTTTCAAGGCGACAGTATTAAATCCTGTCAGCAGCCTTCAAATACCTTTCGGGTTTACGGTTGGAAATCATGATGCTTCTCCCTCTTTTACGAAAGACAGGGCAATCTCGAAAGCTTTCTGGAAAGACAATGTATCCGCAACAAATCTCACCTTTGTTGATTCAACTAACTATCCTTTCTATTACAGCTACATAAAAAATAATGTATTCATGATAAGCTGGGATGCTGCCGGAGCCGAGATCAAGCCCGAAGTTTATGAATGGCTGAAAGTTCAAATGGAAAGCGACATAGCCAGAAAAGCCCGGCTGAGAATTTTAATTGGCCACTTACCTCTGTATGCCATTGTTGACAGCAAGAATAAACCTGGTGAAGTGAACTCTGACCCGGAAGCAGCTTTAACTTTTTTTAAAACGTACGGGCTTGATCTGTATATCAGCGGCCATCAGCATGCTTATTACCCGGCTGAAAAAGGCGGGATACGCTTTCTCAATATGGGAGCTATTGGCGACGGGCCGCGCAAGCTTATCGGACATACTGCAGAGCCTCAGAAATCGTATACCATAATTAATATTCCGGTTACAAATGCCAGGAGGTTCACCTACAGCACATTCACGCCGGGCAGGGAGATTGTAGAATTGTCGAGTCTGCCGGATTCAATAGTTGGGTTCAATGGGATTTCAAGAAAAGACAATTAACAGCCCAGGAACGGAGTTGTATAAAGGTCTGGCGACCTGCGCTCGCTGGTGTTTAAGCGTGGATAACTGCAGAGATTGGAATTAGCATGAAACACTAGAAAACAACTGTAACAAAACGAGATTCAGTTCGTTAATAAGCAATCATAGATTCTAACTTTGCGCTATTAAATTTTAAGAATGAACGAAGTATATATTATATCTGCAGTACGTACCCCGATTGGAAGTTTTGGCGGGAGCTTATCGTCTTTATCGGCAAGCCAGTTAGGGGCGGTTGCTATTAAAGCTGCCGTTGAGAAAGCGGGAATTGATCCCGGACAAGTTCAGGAAGTAATTATGGGCAATGTGATGTCGGCAAATGTGGGACAGGCTCCCGCAACGCAGGCTGCAAAATTTGCCGGTTTACCGGATATACCGGCTACTGCTGTAAATAAAGTTTGTGCGTCAGGAACTAAGGCGCTTATGTTTGCTGCGCAGAGTATCGCACTCGGCGAGAAGGACATTGTTGTAGCTGGCGGAATGGAGAGCATGAGCAATGTGCCATACTATCTTGATAAAGCGCGGAATGGCTACCGTCTGGGTGATGGCAAAATCATCGACGGACTTGTAAAAGACGGCTTGTGGGATGTTTATAATGATTATCACATGGGCTCCGCAGCTGAACTTTGCGCGACGGACTGTAACATCAGCCGTGAAGATCAGGATGCTTATGCGATTGAATCATATAAAAGATCACAGAAGGCGCAGGCTGAGGGTAAATTCAAAAACGAAATCGTACCTGTAGAAATTAAAGACAAAAAAGGCGAGGTTACTTCAGTTGATACCGACGAGGAAGTACAGGCTGTTAAATTCGAGAAAATTCCGTCTTTGAAACCAGTATTTAAAAAGGATGGTACAGTAACGGCTGCTAATGCGTCAACCTTGAACGACGGCGCTGCAGCGCTGGTCCTGATGAGCAAAAAGAAAGCTGACGAGCTTGGGCTTAAGCCGCTGGCAAAAATTATATCCTACGCGGATGCTCAGCAGGCACCGGAATGGTTTACCACCTCTCCTTCTAAAGCTATCCCGGCTGCACTGGAACGAGCAGGCATTGCTGCTGATGCTGTAGACCATTACGAGATTAACGAAGCATTTTCTGTAGTTTCTTTAGCGAACAACCGTATTTTAGATCTTGACCCGGCTAAAGTAAACGTAAATGGCGGTGCGGTTTCAATGGGTCATCCCCTTGGAGCGTCAGGTGCGAGAATAATAGTTACCCTCATAAATGTGCTTCAGCAAAATGGCGGTAAGATCGGCGTGGCAGGAATTTGTAACGGAGGCGGAGGTGCAAGTGCAATGGTAATAGAAAATCTTTCTAAGTAAATGATAAGAGCGTTATTAATCGTGGGCTGTATATTGCTTCTTGGATCAAAGGTCCAGGCACAGCATTCAGCCAGCACCGGTAACCAAAAGCTGAAAGCCTACCAGGACACATTGCAGGACCTGAGCTTCAAAATGGTTAACGACAGTCTTGAACCTCAGCGTTATAATGCGAGCTACAAGTTTATCAAAACTCTGGTGAGCGCTTTGAAAACGCCTTATTCGTTTAACTACCCTTTTGATTCTTTAAAATCGATCTCGATACAGTCGTCTTCAGACCGACGTTTCCGGATCTTTAGCTGGCATGTGATGAACGCTGACGGAAGCTACCGATATTATGGAACGGTCCAGATGAACAACCCTGATGGTAAGCTGCAGATGTTCCCCCTGGTAGATTACACCTCTGAGTTTAAGAAACCCGCTGATAGTGTAACGACCAACGATAAATGGTACGGGGCGCAATACTATCGCATTATCTCAGTGATCAACAACGTTAAAACGCCTTATTATGTCCTGCTCGGGTGGAAAGGCAACAATGTAAAGTCTACAAGGAAAGTTATCGATATCATCTCCTTTAAGGATAACAAAGCCTATTTCGGTATGGCTGTTTTTGACGGAGATAAAGAAAATGCGGCTAAAAAGCGGGTCATCTTCGAATATGACCGCAAGGCTTCGATGGTTTTAAATTACGATCCAAAAACAACAACCATCATATTTGATCACCTCGCTCCTCCTGATGATAAGTTAAAGGGGCGGTTCGAGCTTTATGGTCCTGATTTTTCTTATGATGGCTACCGACTTGCGAACGGGCGGTGGAGACTTATTGAGGACATGGAACTAAAGAACCAACCTACGGACCAGGATGAGAATTTCAACGATCCTAAGAAGTTAAAAGGAAACTAACTTAATGAAGGATTG
Organism: Bacteroidota bacterium; assembly: GCA_040384965.1. Taxonomy (GTDB): domain Bacteria; phylum Bacteroidota; class Bacteroidia; order Sphingobacteriales; family Sphingobacteriaceae; genus Daejeonella. Next base: position 87,760 of record JAZKIH010000017.1, read on the forward strand.
AAAGTTGAAGTTTGAGAGTTACTCATCCGGTGTTTATCAGTTAAAGTTCTTAGCTCGAGTTTCTCAGCGTCTGCAACACTCTCCATTCTCAACTCTGAGCTTGTTACGGTGCAACTGCCTGCATAAGCAGCCCGCACATATATGCTCCATACGTTCCGACCACGTATCCAAACACAGCCAGAAGTACTCCCACGGGTGCTAATGAAGGATGGAACGCACTTGCAACAACAGGTGCAGATGCTGGTCCGCCGATATTAGACATACTGCTTACTGCCAGAAAGAAGAATGGCGTTTTGGTGAGCTTTGCAACAATAATTACGATAATAGCATGAATCATCATCCAGACGACGCCGACAAGAAGGATACCCGGGTTGGAAAAAATCGCCATAATATTCATCTGCATTCCAATTGTGGTTATCAGCACATAAAGCAGGACACTTCCGAGCCGCGAAGCTCCCGCAGCTTCCAGGTTCCGGACCTTGGTAAATGACAGGAACATACCTATTGTTGTGGCTATGATGACGATCCAGAAAAAGCCTGAGGTCAGACTGAACTTACTTAAATAGGGTGCATTTGCAGTAACCCATGGAGCAATGTTATCTGCGCCTAAATGTGCAAGCCCTGTTACCCCAAATGCTACGGCAAGGATGAGTACAATATCAGATGTTGATGGAATACGCATTGTTGACAGCTGATAGGCCTCGATTTTTTCTTTGATCTCTGTAACTGAGCTGTCGTCCGCCTTAAGCCACTTGTTAATCCTGACAGTTTGAGTAGCACCATACAGTAAAAGAGCCATCCAGGTGTACGAAATCACTACATCAAGTGTTACCATGGCAGAAAACAGATCGGCACTTGGCTTGAAGATCTCGAACATAGCAGCCTGGTTAGCTGCTCCGCCTATCCAGGTACCCGCAACAGTTGCCAGGCCCCGCCATACGGCATCAGGCCCAGCTCCTCCAACTATCTCAGGAGCAAATACTGATATCAATAATACCGCAATAGGCCCGCCCAATAAAATACTGATCGTGGACGTTATAAACATGAGGCCCGCCTTTTTACGTAATTTCCATATCTCCTTTAAATCAAGGCTAAGTGTAAATAAAACTAAACTTGCCGGCAACAAATACCGTGATGAAATTGTATATAGAGATGACGTCTCGCC
>JAZKIH010000018.1:0-34417 GCA_040384965.1 Bacteroidota bacterium
TCAGCCTGTAGCCAGTTCCGAACGGAATATAAATCATGAAGCCCAGGTCATGGGTGCCTGTGTTATATTGCTCTTTTTGAATGGCCATTGTCCATAAATGCGCAGCGTCCTTCCATTCCGCCTTCTTAGTATAGCTGTAAAGCTGCCATAACGATCCACCGAAGAAACCGCTGCACCACCAGCTAGTCGGCATGTCGCGTAAAGTACCATCAGGATTAACCGACTGCGGCGTTTTATCCGTATCAGGATGTGTTTTAAGCATTAGCGCATACTGCTTTTCGGCTAGTGCAAATTGTTCCCGGACATTGATCTTATCCTGTGCAAGAACATTCATGGAGAATGCAATCAGCATCAGTGCAGGTACTATTGGCGTATGTTTGTTAGTCTTCATAAAACCGAGTCAACAAATGATAATTAAATGTGAATTGTATGTGTGTAACCAGCCTTTTTTACAGTTTAATTTCAGTCCGGACATCTATAGTAAACTAAAGATATAAAAAGCTTGCGTGTGTATTTTATACACTATCAAATTTATTTTTACGATATTAACTTTATGAAAGGAATCTCCTATCTCCTGTTTATTTGTTTCTGGACAGCCCTATCAGTGCACACAGCGTCTGCGCAGCAAAAACCACTCGCCAGCATACACATAACTAACAGTTCTTCTATCGCGAGAGACAATGAGATTGTGGAAGTAAAATATGCTGCGCTTGAATCAAAGATTAAAAGAAACTCGTTCAGGATAATAGAAGCCGCGAGCAAAACAGAAGTGCCATATCAACTTGAGTATAAAGGCTCCGGCACTCCCGTGAATTTATTGATATCAGTAAACAAACTCCAGTCTGATGAAACGCTCATTTATCAAGTGGTAGCCGGTTCTGCCACTCAACAACCTTCAAAAACTTTTGCCCGTTATATACCTGAAAGGAAAGATGATTTCGCATGGGAAAACGATGTGATTGCTTTCCGGATGTATGGTAAAGCACTGGAGACCGCAAGCGATAATGCGACGGGCACGGATATCTGGTCGAAACGAACCGACAAGCTTGTTCTGGATGCCTGGTATAAGGGAAATGATTACCATACCGACAAAGGTGAGGGTATGGATTACTATCAGGTAGGAATAACGTTAGGAGCTGGCGATATCGCTCCCTATTATAAAGATTCTATCATTCTGTCTAAAAACTACCACCATTTCAAAGTTCTTGACAACGGACCTCTGCGGTCGACTTTTCAATTAGGGTATGATGAGTGGAAAGTTGGCGATATGAAGATCGCTGCAACAAAAACGATCTCACTAAATGCCGGGTCGCAGCTTAACCGTGTAGAAGTGACTTATCTGATAAAAGGTGCACCGCAAACCGATGTAGTTGCCGGAATTGTAAAACGCTCGCAGGATAGTCCGGTCCTTCTTGATCGGCAGAACGGAATTGTTGGTTACTGGGAACCGGAGGTAAAGGACAAAGGTATTATGGGTATCGGACTGTTAACCAGCAATGCCAAAGAAATAAAACAAGCAAACGGACATTACCTCAGCCGCATGACAATCAAAGACAATGTTCCCCTGGTCTATTATAATGGCGGAGCCTGGAATCGCGCCGGCAAGATCACTACAGCTGAAGAGTGGTTTAAATACCTGAAGGATTTTAAATATAATGTTGAACACCCCGTGACTGTGAAAGTTAACTAGAAATTGACACCCGATAGCTATCGGGTTGACAGTTGACAATGGACAATTATCGGTAGAATCAGAATTAACTCCTAATTTAGGCGCCGCTCCTGTTACCTGTTACCTGTTACCTGTTACCTGTTACCTGTTACCTGTTACCTGTTACCTGATACCTGATACCTGATACCTGTTACCTGTTACCTAATCCCTAATCCCTAATCCCCAACCCCAATGAACCAACGTTACGCAAACAGCCCTCAGGAAGTGGCAAAGATGAATACCGAAGAGATCAGAAACAATTTCCTGATTGATGATATGATGCAGCACGATCACTTTAGCTTTACGTACTCCCATTACGACCGTGCGATTGTTAGCTCTGTGGTGCCTGTAAGCAAAGCCCTTGAGCTGCCCAACTTTGATAACCTGAGATCTGAATATTTTCTGGAACGAAGAGAGCTGGGAATTATAAACATTGGCGGAGAGGGTGAGATAGTTGCCGACGGCGTGTCGTTTGCTATAAATAAACTCGACGCAGTATATGTAGGCATGGGTACAAAAAGCGTCATTTTCAAAAGTACATCTCAGGATAATCCTGCGAAACTCTATCTGTTCTCCACTCCCGCTCACCAATCGTACCCTTCCGCATTAATTAAAAAAGAAGAAGCTGCTCCTGTAAGTATCGGTAGTAAGGAAACAGCTAACGAGCGGTCCATTTATAAATACATCTATCTGCAGGGGAAAAGAAGCTGTCAGCTGGTCATGGGCCTTACTATTCTGCATCCCGGCAGCGTATGGAATACCATGCCTTCCCACACCCATGACAGGCGAATGGAAGCTTATTTCTATTTTGATCTCCCGTCAGATCAGGTAGTCTTCCACTATATGGGACAGCCGCAGGAAACCAGACATTTAGTTGTTAAAAATGAGCAGGCTATCATCTCTCCGCCATGGTCTATTCACTCAGGATGCGGCACTTCAAATTATGGCTTTATATGGGCAATGGCTGGCGAGAACCAGGATTACGCAGATATGGATCCTGTTCAGGTAAACGATCTTCGATAAGCAGCATTAGCAAGGCTGGATATTTCTTAATAAATACCAATCAGTATGTCAATAACTGACCCTATTGTAAAGATTTCAAATACTTCTTTAACTCTTCCAAATATATCTGATAGCAATTAACGTTATTCTGGCTTTTGCCGATGGCTCTTATCCCCCAATATCCCGCTAGAATAAAATAAGCAGCCTCTTCTTCATTAGTGCCCGCGTGAACTTTACCAGCTTTCCGTCCATGCTTTAATGAATCACGAATGACTTCCAGGCATTTATCCGATATTTTATTTAGAGCCATATTAAAATCAGGATTCAAAGGTGACATTTCCTGGATCAGGTTTGCTAGGGGACAACCGTTTTCAATTTTAAAGAAAGGAATATCAAAAAGCATGTGCCTGATCATTTTGTGAATATCCTTTACCGGCTTTTCTGTGCCTTTCAAAGGCTGAATGAAACCCTGATGTATTTCAGGGAAAATAATTTCATTAATAACCGCTATCCCCATCTGGTCCTTATTGGCAAAATGATAATAAAATGCACCCTTAGTTACCTGAGTTGTCGCAATTATATCATCAATGCTGGTAGCCTGATAGCCTCTTACATAAATGAGGTCAAAAGCTCTTTGAAGGATGCTCGTCCGGGTTTGATTAGACTTAGTCATGGAACATACCGCTTAGTATATAGACAAAATACATAAAATATTAGATTCCTGCGAACTGAAATCATGGCATAATCAAAATTTAACCGCTAACGACAGCAAAACCTGGCAATACTATTTTAACCATCAAAATAACCTTCACCCTGAAATCTCGCCGAACTCACTGATTTTTAACACTTTTTAACCAAAATCACCCTTTTTGGGGAGGGCAATAAAAAAAAACAATTGCCTATACTTGTTATGTGAAAGAGCCAAGACAGAAATAACTGAGGTAAATTATTTAATCTATCCTACTGTTCAATGAAAACATCTTTCATGGCAATCATCCTGCTTTGCCTGAGCGTAACTTTTTCCTACGCTCAAAACCCATTTTCAGTTAAAGGTTCGGTTCATGATACAATATCCAATGTTCCATTAACTAACTCAAGCATTGTAATTCTGAATTCTAAAGACTCTACGCTGGTCAAATACACCCGGGCCGGAGCCGATGGCAATTTCTCCTTTAACAACCTGCGGGAAGGGAATTTTATCCTGATGGTTTCATATCCCGATTATGCGGATTATGTGGAGCGATTTACTCTGGATGCCACAAAAACCTCACACAATGTAGGGCGCGTTAGGATGATCCTCACCGCACGGCTTCTGCAGGAAGTCATTGTTAAGGGCACCGTTGCTGAGATGGTAATTAAAGGGGATACCACAGAGTTTAACGCGGCGGCGTTTAAAACCGAAGCAAATGCGAAGGTGGAAGATTTGCTCAAACAACTGCCCGGCGTGTCAATAGACAAAGACGGTAAGATCACCGCACAGGGTGCCACGGTTGGTAAAGTGCTTGTAGATGGCGAAGAGTTCTTTGGTGACGACCCCACACTTGTTACTAAGAACATCCGTGCTGATATGGTCGATAAAGTCCAGGTTTATGATAAAAAGAGTGACCAGGCCACATTTACAGGAATTGATGATGGTGAAAAAACAAAAACTATTAATATAAAGCTCAAAGAAGATAAGAAAAGCGGGTATTTTGGAAAAGCGGAAGCTGGAACCGGCAATGACGAGTTCTATCAGGGGCAGGCTATGTTCAACATCTTCCAGGGGAAGAAAAAGTTCTCTGCTTACGGTACTGTCGGCAATACCGCCAAAACGGGATTAGGATGGGAAGAAAGCAGCAAGTACGGTTCCAGCTCGGCGCAGGTAAGCGAGGAAGGATATATCTATATCAGTTCAGCTGGCGGAGATGAACTCGACTCATTTGACGGGCGTTTTAACGGCCAGGGCATCCCGCTGACCCGCAGTGGAGGCATGCATTATGACACTAAATGGAAAGAAGACAAGCAATCAATTAACCTGAACTATAAAGCAGGCTCCATTGGCGTTGCTGGTTCGAGTAACACATTGAATCAGAACAATCTGCCTACCGGAATAATAAACAGCAATTCGGGGCAAAATTTCGATAACTATATGTTCAGGCATAAGCTTGATGCGACCTATCTGGTAAAGCTCGATTCAACCCTGGAGTTAAAACTAATGGCGGATGGTACGATAAAAAATAATACCACCGAAAGCACTTACTTATCGTCAAGCCTGAGAGGAAATGGCACTGCATTGAATGGCGGCACACGTTCTGTTACTACAGATGGAAATCAGCGAATGTTTAATTCGTCAATACTCCTTAATAAAAAACTCAAGAAAAAAGGCAGGACGCTTTCCCTTACCCTCGGACAACGATACAACGATGACGACAGCGACGGGTATCTTAGTTCGAGCAACAGCTTCTACAATACGGCCGGCTTGCTGGACAGCATCCAGAATGTAGATCAGTACAAAGTAAATCAGACCACGGCTTCAGGCTTCAATTCTAATCTGGCCTATACGGAACCTTTATCCAAAACCTTTTCAGTGATTCTGAATTACGGCTTAAACCTGTCGGAGAGTAATTCAGACAGGAAATCATTTAATCAGTCCGGCACCGGTAAATACGATATTCTTGACAAACAGTTTAGTAACAATTTCGACCTTTCCCAGACCTCAAATCAGGGTGGTGCTGTTTTTAGCTACCGTCCGAAAAAGAGTGTGATCACTTTCGGGACAAAAGCCAGCATTGTGAATTTTGATCAGACAGATCTTTATACTGGCAAGCAGTACGACCGGAATTTTATGAACTGGACTCCGCAGGCAGGTTATCAGTATAACTTCACAACACAGAAATCTTTCAGACTCAATTATAACGGTTCAACTACTCAGCCAAACATCACTCAGATCCAGCCTATCCGGGTTAACACAGACCCGCTGAATATTATCCTCGGAAACCCTGAGCTTGGGCCCTCGTTTAACAACAGGTTTAGCATCGGTTACAACAGTTACAAAGTAATATCTGACCGCCAGATATATCTGAACGGTTCATACTCCTTTACGTCAAACGCTATTGTTAATAATACGGTTACCGACGAAGCAGGAAAAAGCACTTTTCAGTCTATAAATTTAGACAGCAAATCGCCCTTTAACTTTTACTTCTACAGTTATTTATCGCGAAAAGTTCCCGGAACAAATCTGCGTGCCGGATTGAATGTAAGTGTTAATGGAAACACGTATTACAACATGATTAATAACGTATTGAACAAAACTACGTCGGAAAGTTATAGCCCCCAGTTAACGTTCAGCGCTTATAAAGCCAAAAAGTATGACTTTTATGCAGGTATAGGACCCTCATATTCTAAAAGTCAGTCGGATCTGCAGAAGAATATAAATAACAACGGCTGGAACACGAACGGCTACCTGGAAGCCAATATATATTTGCCGGGAAAAGTTAAATTTGGTGTGAGCGGCAGTTATTTCTACCAGCAGAAAACTCAATCATTTAATGAGTCCTTTGACCGGCTCCTGCTGAACACAACATTGACTAAGAGCTTTATGAAAAGCGAGAATCTCAAACTTCAGCTTTCCGGCAATGATCTATTTAACCAGAACACAGGATTCAGCCGACGAGCAACAAGCAATATGATCACTCAGAACAGCTACACTACTATCAGGAGATATGGAATGTTCTCATTAATTTACGATGTCAGTAAAATGGGCGGACCTCAACCGAAAAAATAAAGATTATGAAAGCTCAGAAATACCTTCTTATTATCATTCTTCTCATTACCTCACGCCCGGTCCTTGCTCAGCATTCCAATTTCGCTTTCGAAGGAGTAATTGAATTTGAAAAAAGCACGAACATGCTTGCACAGATCCCGCGCATGATCAATAAAGACAACGAGATATTTTACCGCCCGGCTTTTGATCAGTATAAAGCAACGCAGCCACAGTTCAGGATCTTGAAAAGTACGCTCGCCTTTTCTAAAGATAAATCTCTCTTTACACCAATAGATCCGGAAGCTGGCCCCCGTAATGTTTTTAATGAACAGGTTGCCATTGCTCCTCAAAATAATATCATTTATACCGATTTCGCAGCCAATAAAAGTGTTGCTCAAAAAACTATTTATGAAGAGCGGTTTCTTGTTACAGACAGCATCCGCAAGATCACCTGGAAGATAACGTCGGAAACGCGCGACATAGCTGGATACACATGCAGGAGGGCCAATGCAATCATGATGGACTCCATATATGTAGTCGCGTTTTATACCGATGAGATCCCTGTGTCAGGCGGTCCGGAATCTTTCAGCGGGCTGCCCGGTATGATCCTTGGTGTTGCTCTGCCGCATGAGAATGTCACGTGGTTTGCAAAGCTTGTCACCCCAAAGGCACTTGCAGCCGGTACCATTACACCTCCCAAAAAAGGAAAGCCTACAGATACAAAAGGCCTTATCGCGACTATGAAATCTGTAATGAAGAATTGGGGCGATTATGCTCAGGGTAGGTTAAAAGCATATTTATTGTAAAAAATTAACGCGTGCTATTTTACCGTTACTGCCTTTTAATTTTACTTCTCGCAGCTATTAATCCTGTGCATGCCCAGGACATTCGGCAAAGCCAACTTAATACTCTCGTAGATTCGATACGCTCTTATAACGAAAACCGAAGCATTGAAAAGATCTATGTGCAGCTTGATAAACCTCATTATCTGAGCAGTGACACCATTTGGTTTAAAGCGTATGTCTTTGATGCTGAACAACTAAAAAACTCAATTAAAAGCGGCCTGACGTATGTCGAGATCGCAACAGACAGCAACAAGGTTGTAAAGCGCATAATGCTGCCGCTCGTGATGGGTGTTACCTGGGGAAATATTGCTCTCCCGGCAGACGAATTTCCAGGGGGCAATTATACATTCCGAGCCTACACAAACTGGATGCGAAATTTCGGGGAGGATTACATTTTCAGCAAGACTTTTTCCATCAGCGAACCCAGCCGAAACAGCTGGCTGGTAAACTCAAAATTAAACTTGTCGGCCAATGATGGAAAAGACCTGCTCGGAGTTGAATTGCAGTTCAGAGATCTGGAACAGTCAGCTGTAGGCCTGCGGCAAATGCGTTTCCGGGTGATGGACGGAAAGAGGACCGTCTATAGAGCGGATAAAGAAACTTCACTTTATGGCGATGTAACACTTCAATTCAATCTCCCCGACAAAGCAGACCCCAACTCCCTGTCAGTTGTGGCCGAAGATCTAAGGAAAGGCCAGGGGAACCGCAAACTCATTATCCCGATTCCTCTGAACAGATCTAAAAACATAGACCTCCAATTTATGCCCGAAGGAGGCCAGCTTGTGGCGGGCCTGTCCGCTGTTATTGGTTTCAAGGCCATCTCTGAAGACGGAAAGGGAGTCAATATTTCGGGTACTATTCATGACAGCAAGGCACAGCAGGTTGCAGATTTTTCAGGCTCGCACAAAGGTATGGGCACATTCAATCTTACACCGGTGGCCGGCGAAATTTATACTGCCCGTATTGACCTCCCCGACGGAAGCAGGATAGAATATCCGCTGCCCCTCGTTAAAAATTCAGGCACTGTTTTGAAAGTTGTCAACCGCCTTAACACTGAACATGTCGACATCCTTATCCAGGCGAGCCCCGATCTGCTTGGAGAAAATACTTTCTATAAAGTAGTTGCACAAAACAATGGGGCACTCTATTATGCAGCTTCAGTGTTGCTGCGTCAACCGGTTACCCGCGTAAGAATGGATAAGAAACTTTTCGTAAGCGGTGCTTCAAGAATTACCCTGCTTAACGAATTAAATATTCCGCGAAATGAGCGGATGGTCTTTATCAATCGTCAGGATAATTTTAATATCAAGCTTAGTCCGAACAAAGTTTCGTACACTTCCCGCGACAGCGTTTCGCTTGAGGTACATGTTCTTGATCAAACAGGAACTCCGGTAGTTGGCAGCTTTTCACTTGCAGTTACGGACGATAATCATGTAAAAAAAGATACTATCAATTCTTCTAACATACTAAGTAGTATGCTGATCACTTCAGGACTTAAAGGCACCATTGAAGAAGAGGGTTATTATCTCAATAGTCCTGATTCACTCGAAGCCTGGAATCATCTGGACATACTGTTGATGACTCAGGGCTGGACTGCATTTAGCTGGCCTGAAGTATTTACTGCAAAGAAACCGATGCTTTATGCACCCGAATCTGAATTTATTGTAAAAGGAAGGGTCACAAACATTTTCAACAAAGGTGTTGCGAATGCACAGCTTGTACTCCTGTCTAAAAAACCATTTCTCGTTATTGACACACTCACTGACGCAAGCGGCCGTTTTAGTTTTGACAAGCTGCCTTTTGCAGATACAGCTGTATACCTAATCCAAAGCAGGAACAAACGCGGTGCAAGCTTTAATGTGGGTATCCAGGTCGACGAATTTGTTCCTCCTGTATTTACCCCTTTCAAAGATCGGTTCACTCCCTGGTATATTAACAGCGATACCATATTTTTAAAGGCCACCAAAAGCATTATAAAAGAACAAAACCGGTATGATGCTCCCGCTGGTGTAAATGTTCTCGATGAAGTAGTTGTCACCGCAAAAAAGATTATTCCAAATTCCAAGAACAAGAACGGAGCCGGCAATGCCGATTACATATTGGATGAGCAGGAGATGCTGGCAGCGAAAAAACTAACTCTTTTTGAGTTGCTTGGGAAAAGATTCCCGGGATTTAAAAGAACTACCGGAAGAATGCTTAAAGAGGAAAATGATTCGATAAGATATATCCTGTTGAATTCTGTAGTTAACCTGATAATTGACGGAGTTAATGTCAGGGCAATTGGCTCGGAAGAAAGTATCTACATGGATTATCTCACAGCAGAAGATATTACCGGCATCGAAATAATGAAGACGTCCAAATACGGTTTATCTTACGACAATAATTTTATTTTGAAGCAGGTTGGATGCATGCGCTGCCCTCCTCCGCCTGTCTATGTTGAACTGACCACCCGCTCAGGCAACGGAGCTTTCATGAGAAAAACTCCCGGTGTTTACTTGTACAAACCTTTACCCTATAGTTTCCCGCTTACATTCTACCGGCCAAGATATCCCGTTAAAGAAGCTAAACCAGCCCTCGCCGATCTTCGCTCTACAATCCATTGGGAACCAAACATCATCACAGATAAAAATGGCAAAGCACGAATTTCTTTTTACACCGCAGACCAGCCCGGAACTTATACTATTATTGTTGAAGGAGCGAACATGAATGGAGGTTTGGGTTATGGGAGTGGGAAGTTGAAAATAACTGATAATTGAATAATTGACAGTGGACAATTGACAGTGGACAATTGCGAACGTACCAAAGCGCTTACGCCCATATTCGTCATACGCTTGTAGAAGTAAGACATCAGCAATTTAAACAGTCGTTGACAAGACATTGTCAATTGTCCAATGTCAATTGTCCATAAAATAATCGCCGGCAAGACATTGTCAACTGTCCACTGTCAATTGTCAACTCCTTACCTGACTTGCCCATCGCCTCTAACCACCCACTTCTCTGTAACCAGCTTTTCCAGCGCAAAGGGTCCGCGGGCGTGCAGCTTTTGTGTTGAGATGCCTATTTCCGCACCAAGTCCGAAAACTCCGCCGTCTGTAAATCGTGTTGATGCATTAGCAAATACAGCTGCCGCATCTACTTCCTTCAGAAAGCGTTCGCACAATTCTTTGTTTTCGGAGATTATTGCTTCTGAATGTTTAGAAGAAAAATTACGGATATGCTTCAGTGCTTCGTCGGCGTTATCGACTGTCTTTACGGAGCATTTAAAATCTAAAAACTCCCGGCCGAAATCTTCCTCAACAGCCTGATTCAGGTACGGATATTTCAGATCTTTCAGAATGCCGTAGCTTAGCTCATCAGCAAAGATCTCTACGTTATATTCAAGCAATTTTGGCGCAAGCAATTTCAAGAGATCCGCTGTAACTTTCTTATCAACCAGCACCGTGTCCAGCGAATTACAAACCGATGGCCTGCTCACCTTGGCATTGGTAACGATATCAGCCGCTTTAACAAGATCAGCTGTGCTTTCTACGTAGGTATGGCAAACACCCGCACCCGTTTCTATTACCGGCACAGATGCATGCTCACGCACATAATCTATCAGCTGCTGCGAACCCCGGGGAATCAAAATATCTACAAATTTTGTTGCAGTCAGCAGCTCAGGCATAAACTTTCTGTCGGCCGGCAATAACTGCACAATATTTTCATCAACATTAAATTCTGCAAGGATCTCTCTTATCAGCGACACCAAAACAGTGTTGGTGAAAAATGCATCACTGCCGCCCCGCAGCACACACACATTCCCAGAGCGGATACATAAAGCAGCTACATCGACAGTAACGTTCGGCCGCGACTCATATATGATTCCTACAACACCCAGAGGTACCGTGATTTTCTTAACAGACAATCCATTAGCAAGCGTACTTTCATACTGCAGATGATCAGAAGGATCAGGCAGTGAGCTGATCTCTTCGACACTCTTAGCCAATTCATTTATCCGCACATCCGAAAGCAGCAGCCTGTCTTTTTTCGGATCCGTATCAGGCATTTTATCAAGGTCTTTTTTATTCTCTGCAACTATCGCAGCTGCGTTATTTCTGAGCTTATCGGCAAGGGCATTAAGTATCAGCCCTTTCTTCTCATCGCTAAGCCCGCGCGCAGCTGTAGTGGCGAGTGATGCTTGCTCGAGAAGGCTTTGAATATTGTCCATCTGTTAGTATTATGTGGTAAATATATGATGTTGAGGGGAAGGTTTGATAATGGGAGTGTAATAAGAGCCTATTGAAAGGTAAAAACTGAAAGTGGCAACCTGAAAGTGGAAATGATGAAAACTGAAAACTGAAAGTTGAAAACGTACCTGATTGGATAAACAGGAACTTCTTTTAAAAATAACGAACTGATGCAGCGTTGTGGGTACGCTAGTGCTCCCCTTTTTTCAAGGGGAGCTGTCAGCCTTTAGGCTGACTGAGGGGTCTTCGGACACATCTGCCTCAAACTGCAAAACAATCAATTTCAAAACCTCAGGCACATTACAGAACACAAGTTCATTAGTAACTCTGAAAACTTTGAATCCAAGTTGCTGTAGATATCTATCTCGTCTCCTATCGTAAATTATCTGGTTAGGGTTATCATGCACTTTCCCATCAAGTTCAATAATTAACTTCTCGGAAGAACAATAGAAATCAACGATGTAATTCCCGATACCATGTTGCCTTCTAAATTTCCGACCGAGAACCTGCTTTGACTTAAGAAATGACCAGAGATATATTTCAGCTGAAGTTGAATTCTTTCTAAGTGAACGGCGTCGATCGCCAAGGCGGAGAATGTTATGTATCCGTTCAGATTTCATTTCAGGAAAATGCAAAATGATCGACAGAGGGGAAGCCAGCTTTTAAGGAAAGGTGGGGTTAAACTATTGAGTGGTGTGGACCCCTCAGTCCGCTCAGGGCGGACAGCTCCCCTTGGCAGGGGAGCACTACCGTACCATTGCCGATCGACAGCAGAATGTGACGCTGACTTACGAAGTTTCTCACCGCCATGCATATAACTTCGTCAGTCTTCACCGAAAGACTTACGAAGTCCCTTCCCACTCGTATATAGACTTCGTAAGTCAGCAACTCTCCACTAAAGCAGCACAATATTATCCGCATGCGCCACCTCAAGATTTTTTACTTTAAAATCTTTGCCCAAAGCGGATGAGGCAATCTTTGCTTTTGCGACGGCTACTGCATTGTTATCCTCGTCCAGGATCTCAATGATCTCGCCATTCTCAAAACCGGTAAGGATCTTTTTGATCCCTACAGCCAGCAGGCTGTGACGTTTTAACAAAGCTTTGCATGCTCCGGCATCAATCTGGATCCGGCCGCTGACCAGACTGCCGCTTGCGAGCCATTTTCTTCTTGCCGGAAGGTTGATCTTCTGGGCATGGCATAAAGTTCCTGTTTTCGCTTCCAAAGCTTTCAGTATCCCATCTTCCGTGCGGACACCAAAGATGACCACTCCTATACCCATCAGATTGGCTAAGCGCGCAAAGTTGAGTTTGGATGTCATCCCACCCAGACCTGCTGAAGATTTTTCTTTATTTGCCAGCAAGAGCACTTTCTTGTCAGAAGTATCAAGTTCAGGAATAACATTTCCTTCGGCATCAAGGACACCTGGTACAGATGTACTGAATAAGATCTGCTCCGCCCCGAATCCCGCAGCTATAAGCGTGGCCAGCTCGTCATTATCAGAGAACTTTAATTCCAGGCTGCTAACCACATCGTTCTCATTTGCTATTGGAATAATATTACTCGCCCATAATTTCTCATAGGTCTTCTTCAGCTGCAAGAACTGATCACGATTTGAAAAATGATGGCGCTCACATAAGCTCTGTCCGATAGAGATCCCGTAAGGTGAAAAATAGCGGGAATAGGTATTCATTAACAGCGGGTTTCCGATGGATGCCGCCGCCTTCTTTTCGTTTAAAGTACCCGTATAATTTTTGAGGAATTTCTTTCCAGCCCCAACAGCTCCTGATGATACAATCACCAGATTATATTTGTGATGTATCACATTTACCTGCCGTGCAATCTCAGCGATCACAATTTCATCTAGCTCACCCTTGCCAGTGGTAATGGATGCTGTTCCGAATTTTAATACGAGTATAGGTTTTGCCATTGTTGTGTAGTGCAAATCTATAAAAATGAGGCGATTTTCAATAGAACAGTATTTGCCGGATGTTGCCAGGCGGTTATTTGCTGCCAGCTACCTGTTACCTGTTGCCAGGCTAGACGTACAGCTATTCGGGCACCTTGTCGGCCCAACCGGATAACCGGCAAATGACAACTGACAACAGGCAACTGATAACTGGTAACAACAAAAATTCGCTGTCTTTACGCCGCGGGGAACGCAAGACCAAAGGGTGCTGGCTCTTAGAACAAAGTTGATAGTTGTCGGTTGTATTTGTTAGAATTGGCAAGAGCATTATTGCGCTTACTAAGACCAAAAGATTACCAAAATCTAGCAACAGAAATTCACTATCTTTATTGAAGCACCGGTGACTAAAAATAAAAACCAGATATCTTCCGTTAAGGTTAGCCAAAGTACTGACAGCACTGCATATTCGTCATTGTACGATAATTATGCACCGGTATTGTACGGAGTCATCTTCCGGATAGTGAAAGATCAGGCGACTGCAGAGAGGCTCCTGGAGAAAACGATACTGAAGATCTGGAAGACACGGGCGGCACATGACGCAAAGAAACTGGCATTTTCAACATGGATGATAAACATAGCCCGAAATTTTGCGACCTTTGAGGCCACCGATAACAAAAAAGATAGTTCCGGGACGTCAGGCATATTAGAGCTGGTGATGACCCGGGGGTTGAACATTAAAGAAGCGGCAGGCTGTTTACGCATCAGCCTGAAGGAAGCAGTCGCAAGGCTGAGGCAGGAATTGAAACAAAGAAGCTCATTTAAAATTGGATAACCAGGAATATATAGAAAGCGGCATACTGGAAATGTATGCTCTCGACCAGCTCGATCTGAATGAACGGGAAGAGGTGGAGCGCATGATGTTAGTTTTTCCTGAGATCCGCACTGAGCTGGAGAACATTCAATCAGCACTGGAGCTATATGCACAATCACAGGGTATAAACCCGCATCCGCGCGTTAAACAAAAAATTCAGGACAGCATCTCCAATCTGGAAAAAGAAAAGGAAATGAGCCTGGAGAATCTTCCGCTTATCACACCTTTCTCTGATCATAACAGATGGATGGAACTTGTAAAGGATATGATTCCGGAGCAGATTGCCAAAGAAGAAACCTTCACAGAAATACTCCACCAGTCAGATAACCTGGTCCAGCTGCTGGTGGTTACTTCCGCTGATATTGCTGATGAAACACACGAAGAATCTCACGAAAGCTTTCTGATCCTTAAGGGGAGATGTAAATGTACTGTGGGCGCTGAAGTTCGTTATATGGAAGAAGGCGACTTTATGGCCATTCCTTTATATGAACATCATAATGTGGAAGTCTTGTCGGATAACGTGGTTGCTATATTGCAGCATGTAGCCGTTTCTGAGTAGTGAATATTGAGACTTAAGGCAGGAAACGATGACGACGAAAGTACGGCTCAGGTCCCCGATTTAGTAAAGAAACTTATAGAACGGCTACCCAGTCAAATCCAGATATACATCCCAATTGCTGGCCCCTTCCCGGACACTTACCACATGTCTTGATACTCAATACTTGATACTTGATACTCTATTCTCAACTCACCGGCAGCCCAACCGTAAAAGTAGAACCTTCATTCTCGGTACTTTTCACGATTATATTGCCTTTCTGAAGCTCGGCAAATTCTTTACACAGGACAAGGCCAAGCCCCACTCCCGTTTCATTATGTGTACCATAAGTAGCTTTTGAGTTCAGGGTAAACAGCTCGCCCTGTTTGTCGGGCGACATGCCTATGCCGTTATCTGAGACATGGATGTAGCACAGCTGACCATTCTTTTCAATGGCTAATTTTATCTGGCCGTAGGATGGCGTAAATTTTATGGCATTACTCAGCAGATTTCTAAAAATCGCTTTTGTCATCTCCTCATCGGCGCTCACAAATACATCGCTGCAGGCAGAGCTGTCGATACTTATGTCCTTCGCTTCAGCTATCGAATGATAAATGGGAAGATTATTTTGAAGAAGCTGGTTCACATTAAACTCTTGTGTATTCACCTTTACCCCTTTCATCTGGCTCTTAGACCAGGTAAGCATGTTCACGAGCATATCCGATGTGCGGCGTGTAAGCGACAATAAAGCCTTTCTAACTTCAGTTTCCTTTTCTGCAGGAACATCTCCGAGCATCTCCAGGTAACCCTGTATTAACGTAAGCGGAGAGGCTATGTCATGAGATATCAGTGAAAAAAGCTTATCCTTTTCGGCGATCAAACTCCTTAGCTTTTCATTTTGCTCCGAAATATCAATCGCCCTTTGATGAGCCAGAATTCGTTCGCGTCTATAGTTATCACGCAGAAACATCACGATAAAATAGGTAAATGCCAGACAGATCATGTAGGCTACAGACCAGTCTGCAATTCGGGTTAAGTCTGACGAGTAACCATCTGTGAACCATTGCGGAAGAATGTACTCTGCAAAATATAAGGCGACAAGAAATCCCGTATGAATCAGAGCAATATACAGATGGTAATTGCGGTTCACAATGGCCACCAGCAGCAGGAAGGTGAGAAAGAAACCCAACACCGTGGGCCCGTTTATACCGAAATTAAATAAGAAGCTTAAACCGAGTGCCAGATAACTGACGATGGTATAGATGAGAATGACCGCATTATACTGTTTCTTATACCGTGCGAAATAGTAAAGAATGGCATTTGTAATAATCAGGGAAGCCAGCACCATAGATACTGCATACAAACCGAGCAGGATATCGGATACCATCATGATGAATAATAGCCCAAAGGTTATCACGCAGATGGAGTTGACGGCAATATTTATATTATGAAATTCGGCACTCTCGCCCACTAATTCGACCCAGATCTTTTTTAAACGGCTATCTGATCTCATTACTGAAGTTTTCTATAGGTAGGGTACGAATGTATAGATTTTTCTCAATTTATTAACCCGGATTTTATGATAAATATGTAAATCTCAGTGAGTTCCGAAACACCTACGTTTTTTAGCAGTTTTCGGTTTTAATAAAGTTACCGGATGAATTTTAAGCTTGCAAATAGCAGCAGACGAATCAATTCTCAGGCAAAAAGTCGCAGACGTTTCCCCGGCTGTTTCACGATTTAGTCAGGGATGAGTCTTTCAGGAATAAGTGTTCGGGCACAAAACCCAAACAGACGTGACACACCTGCCAGACAGATTCTTGTCAGATCCGCCATTCTTTCGGTTATCCTTCTAAATCTTTTCGGTAGCAGCCGAAGCCCGGTAAAAGCTCAGTTGAACAAGTCTAAAAGAATACACAAAGCACCTCAAAACATGCACCGAACAAAAGCAAAAGAATACACGAAGCTGTCCAGAAGCTGGGTAAAATCTGTCTCGGAGCAGACCCGGAGCAGACCCCCGGAGCAGACCCCCGGAATTTCCGAAGCGCAGTCGAACAACTTCCGAAGCGCTACCGAAGAATTCCCGAAGCCGACTCGAAGAAATGGTACGTTTTTCCGAAGAAAAGTCTAAAAAACGCTATTTCCAGAGAGTTGACATAACGAATTTGAAGATTTCCCGAAGAGCCGACATAGGGAGATTTAAAAAATTGCATTCACGATGATTTAAAGCTGGTTTTTCGACATCTAAAACTTCCGATCGAAAATAACGCGCGTGAAGAAGAGTTTTTCTATCGAATAATAAAGTGATCGACAGCGGCTGAATCATCGCTCTGTCGCTCTGATTTTACCCTCAAAAGGGAATAATAATGTCGCCAGTCTCCGCTGCACAAACCTGCCTCAGATGGATTTAAAAAAATGGAAAATCCCGAGTTGGAGCTAATGCCCTGATGAAAATTTCACTGGTGATAAAAATCAGAATGGAATTTTAAAACGAATTTACACTAAGGCGGTAAAATGAGGATTGACACAAAGGGTTATCTAGTTACGGGATTATCAGGTCAGGTAGCAGATGAATACAGTGATTTTATCTGGCTGAGGATTATTCAAAGAAACTCAATACCAATAAGGGGCTTTGCAGGGTTCTGGAAGGGGTCTTGTTTGGGTATTGTTGGGCTCAACTAGTCCGAAACCCCCTTTTGCCCATACCAGACCCAAAGAAGACCCAAACAAAAGGCCTTTTTCATGTGACCCCGAAGCGTGCCGAGGGACCTTCGTAGAGTTGGACAAGACTTTGTGTCCTTCGTGTATAACTCTGTGCCCTTTGTGGTTAATTCAACCTCATAAAAATGAAGCTGCAACTCCCTCCCACTGATCGTACTTTTTATGTCAACCCTAACCACTAGTGTGACACAAACGGGACACAAACGGGTCATATTGGGTCATTGGGGGACATAATTTGGTCTACCAACCAACTCTGCCGAAATTTATACTATATGCCGCGGGGGCCAACCCGATCGTTCTTTGACATCTTGTTTTTAAAAATATCGGCAATGGAGGGATGCCGATTTATCTGGACAACACCGGCTTTGCTCGGTTCTATCATAGTGTGCAGATGTGCTCCGGTTAGCCAGATATGCCTGTAGGGAGATAGGTAACTGGTTGTGATATGCGGCTGCAGCCGTAAGTATCAACCTGGCTGGAGCATCTGCAAACGAGCGTTAATTACTGGTAGCTGCCGGCGGCTACTGGTGGTTAATGTTTTTCGGGGGAAACGAAACTCAACAAACGTACTTATGGTATTTTTAACCGCAAAGGCGCAGAGGTTGCGGAAAGAGAAGATCGGATATTTAAAGCCTGGTACAGCTTGATAATTCAACTGCAGTGTTTTATGATCAGTTATAGTTAGCTGCCCCCCATTACCGCTAGTTACCGGTTAATAACAATTTTGCCAGAAAACAGTTAAAAGAGTATGGCTGACGTACATTCGAAAGAAACGAGATCTTATAACATGAGTCGAATCCGCAGCAAGGATACGAAACCGGAGATGCTGGTGCGGAAGTTTCTACATAAGAACGGATTCAGGTACCGGCTGCATGTGAAAGACCTGCCGGGCAAGCCGGATATTGTGCTGCCAAAATATAAGACGGTGATTTTTGTGCATGGGTGTTTCTGGCATGGGCATGAGGGATGTAAGTATTATGTTGTGCCGAAGACGAGATCAGAGTGGTGGGTAGAGAAGATTGGTAAAAATAAAAGCAACGATATAAAAGCGGAAAATGCTCTATCATCGACAGGCTGGAAGATTATAAACATCTGGGAATGTGATATTAAATCTGAAAAAGCGTTTAACCGTGCGTCCCATCAATTGTGGAAAGAATTAGAACGAAATATCTAACAAAATTTTGTTAGTTTGCTAAGAAAAATAGTGAAGGTAATGGACGAAAAAGCAATCTACAAAAAAAAGAAAACTAGTAAATCCCCAAAGGATTCATATCCAGATGATCTTGATTTAGCCTTAATAACCCATTACCATTCGTTAAGGGAACCCCTGCACGGAGACGCTGTCGAAATCGCAGAACGCTTCTCTCATTTGATTGAAGAACCATCAGTCGATGCAATTTACAGTGCAGTACAAACAAATCTATTTGGGTCAACTGACATTCCGTTTCCAGCACCCAAAAAAGGACAAGAACTTTTCACATTTATAGATCTTTTTGCTGGTATTGGGGGGTTTAGGATGGCCCTTCAAAATCTGGGAGGGCGTTGTATTTTCACCTCGGAATGGGACAGGTTTTCCAAGCAAACATATTTTGCTAATTACGGCGAATACCCATTTGGCGATATCACGAAAGATGATGTCAAGCAATATATCCCCGAAACTTTTGACATTCTTTGTGGCGGATTTCCATGTCAACCATTTTCGTTAGCGGGTGTATCTAAAAAAAATAGCCTGGGCCGAAGCCATGGTTTCGATGATGTCAAACAAGGAAACTTATTTTTCCATATTGTGGATATTCTTGAGAAACACCGTCCTAAAGCATTCTTTCTCGAGAACGTTAAAAATCTGGTATCTCATGATAAAGGCAATACATTTAAAGTAATTAAAAATCATCTTTTAGATTTGGGATACTCTTTTGATTCAAGGGTGATAGATGGCAAATACTTCGTCCCTCAGCATCGGGAAAGAACCTTAATGGTCGGTTTTAACAAACAGCTATTTGGCGAAGACATAAAATTTGACTTTGACAAGGTAAATTTGCCAGAGGCCAATCATCAACTGAGATCGATTCTGGAAGCTGACCCTGATCCCAGGTTTACGCTCTCAGATAAGCTTTGGAACTACCTACAGGAGTATGCCAAAAAACATAAAGAGAAGGGAAATGGATTTGGCTTTGGTCTGGCTAACCTAAATGGAATTTCAAGGACAATGAGTGCAAGGTACCATAAGGATGGAGCGGAAATATTAATACCACAACCAACTGGAAATCCCAGACGATTAACTCCACGGGAAGCTGCATTCCTTTTAGGTTATCCCGCAGAATTCAAAATTCCTGTCTCAGACACACAAGCATATAGACAATTCGGAAATTCAGTTGTAATGCCACTAATCAGAGAAGTGGGTAGAAATATCTCCAGTATTTTATCATCATGTAAGGCATTAAAGCAGGAGATCTAGAAACTCTGTCGAATGGTAGACGTTTTTCAGATGCTCCGATTTAATCCGAAATTGACTTCTTCTTTTTGGAGGGGAAGGTTTACTTGACGAAGCATTTTCCAGTTTAATGCCGGGATCATAATAGATGTTGCCTTTGCACATTTCCGCAAGAAAAAGCTGGAAATCTGTACCATTTCCTAGAAGAACTCTATTACCAAAAGAATACATTCTGTTAGGAGCTTTTAAAGTCTTTGACGGTACGTAACAAGCCAAATTATGTTTCAGATTCCAATGCTTTAACAATGACGAAAATGACCAACTCGCTGTGATAGTGTCACTTTTATCCAGCAAATTAATCGACCCAGATACATTAGTTATCTTACCAGACGAAGCATTAAAACCATCTAATTCAAGTCTTAGGTTTGTTAAATGATGCTGTGACCCGACTTTGTGAACTCCCCCGAAATTCAACCTGTCTGGTCTTCCATTTCGGTCTGCATATCCGTATTTTCTTATAAAGCTTTCAACACCTTCAGTACTATAATGACCTCCATTTGGCTCAGGGGTCATTAGTGTAATCACTTCCTTCGCTATCTTATCAAAACTTGCTGCATTGAATTGCTTAATTTCATAGCCTAAATAATCAGGTTCTGAATAACCGTTCGGTCTAATTCCTAACTCCGCTTCCAAGGTATATCCCCCACAATTAGACGAATCACATGGAAGCGTCGAACCAAATTTGTCAAGTCTTTTCGAGTCTATCCAGCCCGAAAGGTGTATCCTTCGAAGTTCCGCAAGTAATTTTTCTCGAGCATTGAGGACCATATTAAGATTAATTACCTTAAATACGCCTACTATTTCGAGATTCGATAACCCTCTAAATTCATTCGCTACTTGGGAGTCAGCGTCGGCAACATACCCTAGCAAAGCGCCTGTGGGTGTGACGGAAATAAAAAAGATTCTCCCTGGTTGGCGACTGGTCATTATATGCGAGGGAGGATTACTACATCTTTTCAGAAAACCGGAAAAGCGCACCTCTGGATAGTCAGGATATAGTATTAATTTCGATTCAGGAGCTAACGAAATTTTTCCTTCATCGTCTATCCAAGAGAAGTTCAAGGTGGCCTTGAATGTTTGAACTTTACCCCCTGAATTATCAGCATGAATTTCAGCTATTGGGAAAATATTTAATAAATCAAAGCTGCCAGCCAAATAAACTTGTTGCTTCGAATTGTCATTTGCTGCCAAGACTTTTGCATAGATTTTCTTGCATCCATTCTTCGAAAAGAGTTGTTTAAGATTTGAAAGATCCATAAATGAATTAAACAAACAGTGAAACCATTGTCCAAATTATAGTTACACAAGAATAATAAAGTTTAACAGGATAATTGTTAAAATCTCGCCACTATAAAACACATTAAATCTTTTCGACTCCATCCTTCTCCAGCTCCGACGCCTCCCTCGTGTCCTTCATCGCCACATACACACATAAACTCATAAAAATACACGCCGTTATATACCAGTAGAAATACTCCTCGTTTCCGGCACCTTTTAACCAGAGGGCGACATATTCCGCAGTACCGCCAAAGATGGCAACGGTTAGCGCATAAGGCAAGCCAACACCCAGCGCGCGGATCTGTGCGGGGAAGAGCTCGGCTTTTACGACGGCGTTGATGCTGGTATAACCCGAGACGATAATGAGTCCGGCGAGGAGGAGGAAGAACGCATGGTACTGGGAAGTGGTATTGCTAAGTGCGGTGAGTAATGGGACGGTGCAGAGAGTTCCTAAAACACCGAAGCCGATAAGCAAAGGCTTGCGGCCAATGCGGTCGGAAAGAGCGCCGAAAGCGGGCTGCAGCAGGGCGAAGATGAGCATGCTCCAGAAGGAGATCAGGGTTGATTCGCTTTTGCTGAGGTTAACCGTATTTACCAGAAACTTCTGCATGTAGGTGGTGTAGGTGTAAAAGGCAAGGGTACCGCCCAGGGTTAAGCCGATCACAGTTAATACCGCCCGCGGGTGTTTGAGCAGTTCGCTGATGGTACCTTTCTTTTCGTCGGGTTTATTTTTCTGCGCTTCGAATGCGTGGGTTTCGTAAAGGCTCTGGCGGAGGTAAAGAGCGACCAGTGAAAGCATGGCGCCGATGATAAAAGGTATTCGCCAGCCCCAGTCGTGAAGCTGCTCTTCGGTAAGGAGCCAACGCTGGAGGACCAGCTGGATCCCGAGGGCAATAAGCTGTCCGCCTATCAGGGTTACATACTGAAAGCTGGAATAGAAGCCGCGCCGGTTTTTACTGGCCATCTCACTGAGATAGGTGGCCGAAACACCGTATTCGCCGCCAACACTGAGTCCCTGTAATAGACGTGCAATTAGCAGTACAGCAGGAGCAATAATACCAATATTATTATAGGTAGGAATGAAGGCTATCAGCAAGGAACCGAACGACATCAGCAATACCGAAAGGGTCATGCTCCTCTTCCGGCCAACTTTAT
The DNA here is from genome assembly GCA_040384965.1 of Bacteroidota bacterium. GTDB lineage: Bacteria > Bacteroidota > Bacteroidia > Sphingobacteriales > Sphingobacteriaceae > Daejeonella. The sequence continues at coordinate 22,484 of JAZKIH010000018.1, forward strand.
CAGCTATCCGCCCAAACATCCAGCCTCCTATGGGCCGCATCAGGAAACCTAAAGCGAAAACTCCTGCGGTATTTAAGAGCTGTGCTGTTTTATCCCCGGCAGGGAAAAAGGATGCGGAGAAGTATAAGGCAAAGGCTGAGTAGGCGTACCAGTCGTACCATTCAACGAGGTTACCGATACTGCCACCAAAGATTGCTTTTAAGCGTTTTTGAGAGATTTGTTCTGATTCAGAGGTTTGCAATAGCCAAATTAATTTATATGCTAAAGTAATGATAGTTAATTCTTTTCTAAGGGTCGCTTCTTTCCTCTGGATAAAGCCCTTTTGAATGATGTTGATCCCGCCTCGTGCCGGCGGACTGGCACCTACTTTCCCTTCAGCTGGAAAGTAGGCAAAGAGCCGTCGCTGCGCCTGGCGCTATTGAAGTTAGTGGTTAGGCTTAGACACCGCAAGCCGCACCAGTCAATGCGAATAAAAAGGGGAACGGGTATTCAGTGGTTTGGCCTAAGAAGCGTACCTAACGTCTAGCTGGTGTAGAAGTGCGTGCCTTCGGCACGCGGAATAAAACGAGCAAGCGACAACTATTTAAGACACTTTGGGTACGCTGGCTAGCTGACTTTGATAGATATTCTGCTCCTGCAAGTTCGATGAACCCGCCCTCCTTAGATTTGGCAGTAAAGGCGCGTTTTATCCTTTGCAGAAACATTGATTTCTTATACTGTCGTTAAGCAATCCGGAGAAGTGTTGCAGCTTCTTTCATTTCTTATTGACATTCACACGGCTTGGATTGCACCAGCAGGATAAAACGTGGATTTGCAACAAATATCAGGAAGGCGCGGCTTTTTGGTACTTTTCAGCTGAAGGAAAAGTACTAGGCCATTCCGCGGCTATGAGCGGAACGGAACTTCATTTTAACCCCGTCCGAACGGCGTTCAGCCAAGCGGGCTAAAGCAAAAAGTATGTGTACTTCCGCCGGCACGAGGCGGGAACATCTTAACTAATAAAAATTCCTCCCCCTACCCCCCCAGAGGGGGACACTGGGCGTATACAAGCCCGCAAATTTTCAGTTGTCAGTTCTCAATTTTAATCTTTATGGCCTTCAACAAGAACTCTTTCAATCCTTGTATCCGGAATCAGCCAGATTATGGCAACAACTGTATATAAAGCAAATCCAATCCAGGGATTCACAAAAGACAACCCTATGCCAACCGCATACAGTGCTGTTGACAATTTACCTTTCCAGTCATGCCCCATCGCAGTTGCGATCAGGGATTCCTTGCCATGATGTTTTACAAGGCTTAGTGCCAGAATAAAATAAGCGATTGAGTTCATTAGCAGTACGATTCCGTAAAATACAACCGGCCACATCTCAAAATGATTCTCTCCCATCCACGCGGTGACGAAAGGGATCATGGACAGCCAGAACAGCAGGTGCATATTCGCCCAGAGAATCTTACCGTTTACAGATTTAGCTGCATGCAGCATGTGATGGTGGTTATTCCAGTAAATCCCGATGTATATAAAACTCAGGACGTAGCTGATAAATATCGGGATCAGCGGGACCAGCGCTTCAAGACTAGCATTGTGCGGGACTTTAAGCTCTAAAACCATAATGGTGATTATGATTGCAATTACTGCATCGCTGAATGCTTCAAGACGTCCTTTGGTGATCATTTTGTGTGGGGTTTAGGGTGGGGCAAATTAATAATAAAAAGGAAATAATTAAGGTTGTTGATAGTTGACAATGGACAGTTGACAGTTGACAATGTCTAGACGCTGCGCTAGGAATTGACAGTGGACAATTGACAGTTGACAATCCCTAAACGCTGTATTATGGGTAAACTTGAGTAGCCATCTCATCAACGCTCCATTACAAACAAACAGGTCGTCCTTTAATATTGCAAGCTCAATGTTATAATTGTCACAAATTTCCCTAATATAGTACGACGTAATTGTCCATTGTCAACTGTCAATTGTCCATTAAAATGTTCCAAAAAAGCCTTCTGCTTCTAATACTGACACCAGCTATTCTAATGGCTCAGCAAAAACCTATTACTGGAACGATTAAATCTCTCCCACCCTTTACGGTGATTGATGGAGTCAAGGAATTTAAAGCTCTCTCTGACGACGCAGTTATGATGACGGCGGGCGAGAAAACAGACCTGCATAATCCCGCCAGCGGAACAGCTTTCTTCGGGAATGCTGCAAAGTTCCTGTTTACTCCGGCAAAGGACTTCGATTTCTCCGCAAAGGTGAAGCCTGATTTCGATGGCCGCTATGACGGAGGGGCTGTGCTGGTTTACAGCGACCCGGATAACTGGGCGAAGATCTTATTTCAATATACTGGTGATAAACTCATCCTCGGAAATTCGGTGGTGAAGAATAAGATCACGGATGACAGCTATTTCAACATCCCTCAAAATAAGGAGATTTATCTGCGCGTTCGCAAGGTTGGAAGAGTATTTACTTTCCTGACGTCACAGGATGGAAAACAGTGGGATGTGGTGCGCGACTTTGTCTACCACAAACCGGAAAATATGAAGATAGGATTTTACTCGCAGTCGCCGATCGGTCCGGATTGTAAGGTGGTGTATGAGGAGATAAAGTATACCGGGAAAGAGCTTTAGCAGTTGACAATTGACAGTGGACAGTTGACAATGTCTAAACGCTGCGTTAGGTAAGGGAGAATTGAAAACTGAAAATTGAAAATACCTAAACGCTGTCAGGATAGTGGACAATGGACAGTGGACGGTTGACAATGTCTAAACGCTGCAAAACAGTGGACAATTGACAATACCTAAACGCTGGCTTATGCGTTCACACGTGAATTGTCAACTGTCAATTGTCAACTGTCAACTTAAGAAAGTGCTCTTAATAAAGCAAATACTTCTTCCTTGTCACCTTGTACGAGGACAGTGCCGGCTCCCAGCTCTTTCTGATCTCTTCTTCGGATTTGCCTTCTATTATCTGGTTCCGTAGTTTAGTTGTACCTGCAAGCCGGTCGAAGGTTGCATTCCTAAAGAACACGGATTTATTGGGATATGCCGCGTAGAATTCTTTTAACCACGTCAGGTTTATGCGTCCGCTTTTTGTAAAGGTGCTGGTGTCATACTTTCTAAGATCGAGACCGTAGCAATCTTTGTCCATATGCGGTGGCTTTTCGCTCATTCCCGGAATAGATACCGGTTTAAATGAAAATTCATATTTCCCTTTCAGCTCCGGATTTCCTAAAACGGTAAATGGATAAAGAGTTCCTCGCCCCTGACTAATAACAGTTCCTTCAAACAGACATAGCGAGGGGTAAAGTAAAATGGACTGCTGCGTGTTCAGGTTTGGTGATGGGGCAATCGGCAGCGTGTATGGCTTACCGTGAGCATAGTTTTCCATTTTGATTACGGTAAGCTTCGCTTTCGCCTTGCCGGGAAGCCAGCCCTCCCCGTTTATCATCCCTGCGTATTCACCAAAGGTTAAGCCGTGCAAAATTGGAATAGCGTGCTTGCCTACAAATGATTCCTGATCAGCTTCGCGAACCGGACCGTCAACATAACCATCGTTTGGATTTGGACGATCAAGGATAATGAGCTCCACATTATTCTCGGCGCAGGCTTCCATAATGTAATGCAGCGTTGATAGATAGGTATAGAATCGCACCCCCACATCCTGCATGTCGAAGACCATAACGTCTATGCCCTTCATATCTTCCTTTGTTGGCTTGTATTTCGAACCGTACAGAGAGATGAGTGGTACGCCGGTTTTCTCATCAGTTTCGTCACCAATCTTAGCACCTGCACTTGCCTTCCCGCGGAAGCCGTGCTCGGGTCCGAAGCCTTTTACAATATTAACACCGCGCTTCAATAGAGTATCCATACTAAGCTTGCCGTCGATAACGGAGGTATTGTTAATTGTCAGCCCTACCCTTTTGCCTTTCAGCAATGGAAGATATTTATCGATCTGCTGCGCGCCGGTTATGATGTCGCCAGCTGTGGAATTTACAGCAACAGTAGTTGAATCAGATCTGGTCTGCTCTGGCGCTGCGCTTCCGCATGCTAGAATGCCAACTGCTGACAGGGTGATTAGTAGGATCTTACTCATTTGTGTTATTATTTACCTTTTAATATAGCTGAAAGTTGAAAATTTTTATCATTTTATCCTTCCATTTTCATCGCCAAGCGCAGAGCCTCTCGTTCTCGGTCCTTTCACACTTGCATCAGCAAATTTGTATGTGAAATTAAGTCTTACCTGCCGGCTTTCATAATAGCTGTAACTCCGCATATAGAATCCCGCATAGCTTTGGACCGAATTACCTCTATTGCCCTGGTAGATATCATTGACAACGAGTCGGACCATGCCTTTGGTGTTAAATATACTTTTTTGTATTCCCAGATCTACCTGGCTCACCGACCGGGTGATATTATTTGCACCCGTGAGTCGTCTGGAAGTAAAGGAACCGGACACCTCGGCCGTCAATTTATATGGGAGTTTAAATGTTTGCTGCAGATTCATGCGTGCTGCTGCCTGCTTCAGATCAAAGTCGCGGTACTGATCGAAAGCTATCTTGTTACGGATTTGATAAACGGTACCGTTAAAGGTGATATCCCACCATTTAGCAGGCGATACATTTTGGGTGAGTGACAGGGAAAAATTATTCTGGATTCCGAGGTTACGGTAAACCAGCATCACCTTATTCTGATCAAGCGTGTCGGTGATCTGCGTGCTGAACTGGTCGGTATGCGCAAGGGTCAGTCCGACAATAGTTGAACTTTTATAGGCATAGGTGAACGAGCCGCGATGCGAAAGCTGCGGCTGCAAAAACGGATTGCCCTGCCAGAAGTTAAGCTCATCCAGCATGTATACGAAAGGGTTTAAATCCTGGTAAGCAGGGCGGTCTATGCGCCTAGAATAGCCGAGGGAAAAATTGTGGCTCGCCGTTGCTTTGTATGATGCACTTACAGACGGAAACAGGTTCAGGTAGCTTCTCCGGATATTCTCTGTTTCATCTGCTCCGGCGGTTTTGAATAACAGCTGGCCGGTAGAGGAAGAATTCTCTAAACGAAGCCCTCCCTGCAAGCTCCATTTGGCATAATTTCTCTTTAAGTTAACATACCCGCTTGTGACCTGCTCATCATAAGCAAAGGCGTTTGACCGCCGGTCATCCAGACTATCCTTTGCGCTTAGTACATGCAAAAACCGGGAACCATTATCCGCACGGATGTCTGAAAACTTCGCTCCAGTTTCCAGCTTCCCTTTACCGAGATTAGTAGTATAATCAAACTTGAAAGCTTTCAGATTAATATCGATTGCATTCAGGGTACGGTAGAAGTTTTCGCTCAATACATTATTCTGATTACCCGAGTAAATATTTGACTGCAGGTTGCTGTTGTTTTTCTGAAAATATCCGTAATCGGCATCCACGTTAACGATCCTGCCTAGGGTATCTTCATACTTGTAATTGAGATTCATATTGTAGCGCTGCGTCTGCTGATAGTAGTAATCATTTACAGCGTCCAGAACCTGAAGCACTGCAGGCGATGAGGCATTACCGATGTCGGTTTTCGTATCGGTTAGACCGCCGCCAAAAATAAAGTTGCCGGTGAGCAGTATTCCGAGGGTATTCTTTTTATCGAGTGCTATGTCTGCGCCCAGACGGGTACCCATCTTATTTCTCTTATCTGTATCATCGGTAAAGCTGTCGTAGGTTTTAGCATTCTGGATCCGGTCGGAACCGTACAGGTATGAGTAATAACCCAGAAAATGGTTGTAGGCGGCATACACATTATACTTATCCTTTCTGAAATTCAATGAGATATCCTGGTTCTGCCGTACATGTACACCATACGCCACACCTGAGGTCAGGTTACCGTTGAAACCTTTGACCTGTGACTTAACTGTCTTGATATTAATGATACCTGCTGATCCGGCCGCATCATATTTGGCTGTCGGGCTGTTAATAATTTCTATAGACCTGATACTTGATGATGGCATTGAACGAAGCAGATCAGTAAGCTCCCTCCCGGACATGTAAGTCTGTTTACCATCTAGTAATATCATTGCGCCCTGCTTGCCGTTCAGCGTAATGGTGTTGTCGTTATCGACATAAATTCCCGGTGCTTTCTTCATCGCGTCAAGAGCAGTTGCACCTTGCGCATCAATGCTCTTTGAAACATTGTAAATAATACTTCCGCCGTCAAGCTCAACAAGGTCCTGCTTAGCCTGCACCACTACTTCGGCTAGGGTATTATTTTCGGGAAGTAGTTTAATGACGCCAGCGTCTTTATCTTCAGTACTAGATAATACTAAGCGGTATGTTTTATATCCGGTAAAACTTACACTCAAAGTATACTCACCTTTCTCGGAATAAAGAAGATTAAACACACCGTTTAGATCAGCCAATGATTTTGCCAGCTGTTTATCCTGTTTGTCGAGAAGCAATACTGTTGCAGATGCTAATGGTTTCTCAGATTCATCTACAACCTTTCCGGTTACACGGAAAGATTTCGTTTGTGCCAGAGAGCTAAAACTAAGGACGAAGGCCAGTATTACTAGTAGCGGGATTGTAAGGCTTTTAAGCATTGGAAGATGTAGGGTCGGCTTGATCGATAACTTGCTGCCATGAAGATAGTAATTATAATTTCAATCCTGCATAACCATGCAATAAACTATGCAGGTACGTGCAGTTTTAATTCTAATTTACAAGGGGCCATTACTAACCTTTCTGCCTGCTTTATAAACGGCTTCGATTTTCCTGGTATTCATTATATTTTGTGCAGGATTCGCACTAAGGATGATAAGGTCGGCAATCTTTCCCTTTTCTATCGTGCCGAAGTTCTTGTCTATTTTCATCACCCGGGCTGCATTTCTGGTAGCCACGGTAATCGCATCAAGGGGCGATAATCCTGCTCTTACAAGCAGCTGCATTTCCAGATGTTCAGCAAAACCTTGCGGGCGAATTGGGAAAGCACCAGAGTCGGTACCCAGAGCGATAAGTATTCCGGCATCGTGTAATTTCTTTACGTTACCGAGTGCTATTTGAAAGGCGGCTGCACTGCGGGCATTAGCTGGAGACGCTCTTTGGTCACTCTGGTATTTTTGTGAGCTGATCATCTCATACACACCTGGCTCGAGCGCTGCTTTAAAAAATTCATCATCCAGCCACTCTGGCTTGCCTGAATAGGCGTGGGCGAACATATCCAGGGTGAGGGTTGGGATATACGGAATGTTTTTGGCTTTCATTTGTTTTACTAACCCGTCATCTACAATGCTGTCGCGAATGCTATGACCAAATACATCAATACCGGACGCAATAAGCCGCCGCGCGTCTGAAAGATAATAGACATGCGCCAGCACTCTCAAATTATGCTTGTGCGCTTCCTGAAGGATCGATTGGTAAACTGCCGGTTTCATTTTACTTTCCGCTGAGCCATCTACCCAAATCTTTACAACTTCTGGTTTCAAGCTGGACAGTTTGTTCATCATTCCGGGAACTTCAGAAGCTGAGGCGGGCCTGTATAAGTTACCAAGAAATGAGTCGGGACTTACCGATGCGTCCGGAACATTGAAACCATAGCCGGCTGAGTACATCCTTGCGCCAGGCATTAATCCTGCTACTGAGGAGTCGCGCAAGCCGGTTTCAAAGAGCAGCGGCCGGTCTGTTCCCATCGCCAGCAGATTTCCGATACCATAGTCCTGATACTTTTTCAATTGGGAGAGAATGTTCTGACGAGTGTAGAATTTGCCGGATCCTTCATTACCGCTGATCACACCTACATGAACATGTGCACTGATCAAAGCGGGCATTACCGTTTTGCCCTTGAGATTGATGATCTTTGCGCCGGCGGACCTTATGTTTTTCCCTATCTGAGAAATGGTTTCGCCTTCGATCAGGATATCGGTATTTTCCAGGGGTCTTCCGCCGTTACCATCAATCAGAGTAGCACCTTTGAGGATAATTTTCTGAGCTCCCGGCTGTGCTAATACAAACGGGCAATTAAGTGATATCAATAAGATGATGCTGATGCAATAGTGATGTGCGTTTTTCATAGGACTTGCCTGCTGGTAGCAGCTAAATTTAAAGGTTTAAATTCTAAATTAGAATGTAAAATCATTACTGACATTATCCTGCCGGCGCTCAGGTATGATTCGGGAATCAGTAAGTGTTAAGATCTGGCCTAAGTGTCTAAAGCTGGGAGAAGCGTAAAGCAACCGGCAGATGACATGGTACGCTTAAGGAAACAATCTGATAATCCTGGCTAAACATAGCCGTAATCTCGGAATGCTAAATTGCACGATGAAAACTAGCAAATATTTAAATCCTTTGAAGTGGCTTCATCCTATAGCTATTTTGATATTTAGAATCCGCATGAGGTCACTTTATCCTCTTTTCAGAATGCCGCAGACGCAGAACCTATAGCTACCAATTGCATGAGGATACTTTACGCAATTCAGGGGACAGGAAACGGCCATTTAAGCAGAGCTCTGGACGTGATTCCCTGCCTGAAAAAACATGGAGAGGTTGACATATTAGTAAGCGGAAGTCAGGGAGACCTGGTGCTGCCTTTTCCAGTTAAATATAAGCTATCCGGACTCAGCTTTATTTTTGGAAAATCCGGTGGCGTGAGCATTTGGAAAACGCTGGCCCGGACAAATATCCGAAAACTCTTCAAGTCGATCAGGGTACTGCCGGTAGAAGAATATGATCTTATAATCAACGATTTTGAACCTGTTTCGGCATGGGCGTGCTATTTCAAAAATAAAGCTTGCATAGCCTTGAGTCATCAGTCGGCTGTTTTTACGGCAGGATTTCCCCGTCCACCTAAAACCGATATGATGGGAAAGCTGATCCTTGATAATTATGCGCCCTCCAGTTCACAATATGGGTTTCACTTTTCATCTGCTAAAAAAAATATTTTTACGCCGGTGATAAGAGCCGAAGTGCGTGGTCAGCAGATAATAGATAACGGCCACTATACTGTTTATCTGCCATCATATGATGACCGCAGATTGATCGATTTTCTGTCTGGTTTTAGCGATGTAAAATGGGAGGTATTTTCCAAGCATAACTCAAAAGCCCGCAAAGAAAAAAACATCAGCATTCAACCTGTAGATAATGAAAAATTTACGGCGAGCATGGCGTCGAGCTCAGGCGTACTTTGTGGTGCGGGATTCGAAACTCCTGCCGAAGCATTATTTCTCGGGAAAAAATTGATGGTTATTCCGATGAAGAACCAATATGAACAGCATCTCAATGCCGCCGCACTTCAGGCGATGGGCGTGCCTGTTGTGAAGAGCCTGAAACCTAAGTACAAATCATTAATTTCAGAGTGGCTGGAAAATGGACAGAAAATTCCTGTTAATTATCCTGATATTACACAGCAAATTATTGATATGGTCGTTAAAAAACATAAAGCCGACACTACGTTTGATAGTAGCGAAGTTTTATTTATTTAAATAGGTTTAATGGGCAATGAGAATGACGGCGAACTAACCCGTGATCTTTTCGGGAAGGAGTTTAAGTGGGGTGTTTCTACTGCGGCATATCAGATAGAAGGGGGCCATGATTTAGATGAAAAAGGCCGCTCAATATGGGATGTTTATACGGAACGAAAAAACAAGATTCTCAACGGCCATCATGGCAGAATCGCTTGTGATTTTTATAATCGCTATCCTGACGATCTTTCTCTCGTAAAGAAACTTAACATTCCAAATTTCAGATTCTCCGTATCGTGGCCAAGAATACTTCCCAACGGCACAGGCTCCGTAAACCAAAAAGGAATTGACTTCTACAACAGGGTGATTGACAATGCTCTGGAAAAAGGTATTGACCCCTGGCTTACACTTTATCACTGGGATTTGCCGCACGTGCTTGAGCTAAAAGGTGGCTGGACCAACCGCGACATTATTTCCTGGTTTTCTGAATTTACTGAGGTTTGCGCGAGGAATTTTGGCGACCGTGTAAAACACTGGATTGTGATGAATGAACCTATGGCTTTTACCGGAGCCGGATATTTCCTGGGAATTCATGCACCCGGAAGGACAGGCGCTAATAATTTCATTCCTGCAATACACCATAGCGTGCTCAGTATCAGTGAAGGCGGCCGCATTTTAAAAGACCTGCTTCCCGAGGCAGAAGTAGGTACTACCTTTTCCTGTTCTCTGGTAGAGCCTTATTCCAGCCGGCCGAGAGATGTCAGGGCAGCTAATCGCATCGATGCTCTGCTTAATCGCATGTTTATAGAGCCCATTTTAGGTATGGGCTATCCTGAAAAAGATCTGGCCTTTTTAAAAAGGATCAGGAAATATATGCATCCAGGTGATGAGGGTAAAATGGCTTTTGATTTTGATTTCATAGGAGTTCAGAACTATACCCGCGAAATCGTAAGGAATTCATTCTTCACTCCCTACGTTCAGGCCTCACTGGTAAAAGCAAAAAACAGAAACGTTCCTACAACAGCAATGGGCTGGGAAGTATACCCTGAATCTGTTTATGAAATGATTAAAAAATTCAACGGGTATAAAAACATAAAGAAGATTTATATCACAGAAAATGGCGCCGCCTTCGCTGATCGTCCCGTGGATGGGAAGGTTGAAGATATAGAGCGAACGAACTACCTGAAAGATGTTCTCCAACAAGTACTAAGAGCCAGAAACGAAGGCCTGAACGTGGAAGGGTATTTTGCGTGGACTCTCACTGATAATTTCGAATGGATGGAAGGCTATCATCCACGGTTTGGATTGATCTATGTAGATTTTGAAACCCAGGAGCGAATCGTCAAATCGTCCGGAAAATGGTTTGCTGAATTTTTAAAAGGAGATAAAAATCAGACGGCGCCTGACTTAAATTGGGAAAAAAGCGATTTAATATCCAGCATCGCTTCCAGGTCCTGATTATCCAAAATATCCTCCGTTTCGCTTGTAAGGTCAGCGAAATGATCGTCCTGATATCTGTAAATCCTCCAGCTGCCATTGTGGTATTCAAGCGAAGTCAGGCTTTCCACCCAGTCGCCCGAGTTAAGATACATCACCGACCCTTTGACAGTTGACATTTCACGCATTTCAGGCTGATGTATGTGCCCGCAAATAACGTATTTATATCCCTTATCCATAGCCAGGTCCGAAGCGGTATTCTCAAAGTCGTTGATGAATTTTACAGCATCTTTAAAACTTGCTTTTATTCTTTTGGAAAAACTCATCTTCTCTCTTCCTACAGAGGTAAGACACCAGTTCACAAAACTATTGAGCAGTATCAGCGAATCATAGCCGATAGCTCCAAGCCGGGCAAGCCATTTAGAATTCTGCATTGTGATATCGAATACATCGCCATGAAATATCCAGGCTTTATGACCATCGAGATTGAGAACCAGCTTGTTCAAAAGCCTAAAACTCCCTATCTTCAAATCTGCGAATTTCCGCAGGAGCTCATCATGATTGCCGGTGAGATAGTATACCGGAATCCCGTCGGAAACAAACTTCATGATCCTCCGGAGAACCTTCATATGGGATTCGGGCCAGTAAGATTTACTGAATTGCCAGATATCAATTATGTCGCCGTTCAGGATGACCTTTTTGGGCTTGATACTTTTCAGATAATTCAGAAGCTCTTTTGCATGGCAACCATAGGTGCCAAGGTGAATGTCGGATATTATTACAAGGTCTACTTCGCGTTTCGGCATTCGGGGTTTGTTTTCCAAAGGAAGGGAACGCAGGTAACCTGAATGTTAAGTGTAGGTTATTATTTGAAGCGCGATTATTTAATGTCGTCGCGAGCGCGCTACTAGGAATTTACAAGGTTTACCAATACTAAGTTCCCTCTATGCGAAAAGCATATTCGGGATGACATAGACCATATCACCTCGATTACGTGGCGGAACGCCGTCTGTAATTGCCCAGTTTACGACCATATAGTTCCCTCTATGCGAAAAGCATATTCGGGATGACATAGT
>JAZKIH010000018.1:34517-63429 GCA_040384965.1 Bacteroidota bacterium
AACGTCGTCTGTAATTGCCCAGTTTACGACCATATAGTTCCCTCTATGCGAAAAGCATATTCGGGATGACATAGTGCATGTCGCGTAGAGAAGAAACAAAAAAGGCTGCCAAATCCCAATTGGCAGCCCTGATCTTAAAAAAATCTATTTATTTTGTTGTCGCTTTTCTCATTGCAGCAACTTCTGCTTTGCTTACCGCATCACTGTTATTGCCCCAATTGGATCTGATATAGGTCAGTACTTCCGCGATCTGATCATCGTTAAGAAAACTGCCATGAGCTGGCATCGGATCATTGTAATCCTGACCTTTAACTTTGATTGGTCCTGATAATCCATTCAGCACTACGCTGATTAGTCTTCCTTTATCGCCATTAACCCATTCTGATTCATTAAGCGGGGGAAAACGGCTGTTATCACCTTTTCCGTCCTTTTGATGACAAGCTGCGCAGTACATGGAATACACTGCAGATGCTACAACCGGTTTTCCTCTGTCCAAATCATCCTTAACCGGATCAGGGTCTTTAATGTTGCTGGCTGTCTTCTTAACCAGAGCCATCTTCGCCAGCTGTGCCGGACCGAACTTAGTTTTATCACCCTTGAACATAACGCGCCAGATTTTGCCTTTTTCAGTTTCGCTGATGTAAAGGGAGCCATCGGGTCCTTCTGTTATACCCATTGGACGATAACCAGCGGAATTAGCTGTTAATACAGGATCGGTTTGGATAAAGCCGTTTGCAAACACTTCCCATGGACCGGTAACTTTACCTGCTTCCATTGGAACAAAAGCTACGAAATATCCGCCCTGCGGGTAAGGCTGGCGGATAGTTGATCCGTGAAGCACAACAAATGCGCCTTTTTTATACCGGGCAGGAAGCTGATTTCCTTTATAGAATAGAAGATCGTTTGGTGCAAAGTGTCCGGGGAAACCCATAACTGGCTTAGTAAGTTTTGCGCCGTTACCTTCCTTTATCTTGTCGCCGCCATATTCAGGGTTAAGGTATTTCTTTCCTCTGATATGATCATAATAGTAGTATGGCCATCCCCCATCAATACCGTCGTGGATCTTAAACATCTCCTCAGAAGGAAGTACTGCGCTCTCCCAAGGTGAATACATACCAGGCCATAACATCCGGAAGTTATCACGTCCGTGAACTACAGCGTACAATGCATTTGTGGTTTTATCCCAGTCCATACCCACGATACTTCTCATACCGGTAGCAACGCGCTTGCCCTGCTCCTGTTTCTGGTTTAGCTTGCTTTCGCTGAACTTCCAGATCCCGCCGTGATCGATCATACCCGGGCATCCTTCACCAGGAATCTCAGGATCAGCCTTTCCAGCACCCATCGCGCCGGGACGGCCATTGGTACATACATCGGATCCGAGTCCCCAACCTACATACATATATCCTTTGCCATCAAAAGCGATGGGTTTGGTTTGGTGAGAATGTCCTGGCGGCATATCCCATACAATAGTATCAATCTTTCCCTCAGGCACTAAAGTTCCCGGAGTAAGCTTCTGGCGGTAAACAAGCAGATTGGAGCTGTAATAAAGATATCCGTTATGGATCTTCATCGCAGTACCATACTGGCTGCTCTCATATTTATTGAATGGTGTGATAATATCTGCTTTTCCGTCATTATCCGTATCACGCATCGCAATATTACCGTAACCATCGTTGCGTGCATGAAGACGAGTTTTAACATAAATATCTCCATTAGCATTAACCGCCAGGTGACGTGCAAACCCTGGCAGGCTGTCTACTACAGCGAGAGCTTCAAAACCGTCGGGAAGTATAAGGCCGGCATTGTTAGGGTCTCCCGGCGGAAGCTTTGAACTTTGGTAATGTGTGAAGCCATATGCGGCAAAGAAAATTACAAAAGCCGCGAAATAAATCTTGGGCATGCGGCGAGTGCGGAAAACCCGGTAAAGTTTACTCATTTGTGATATCGTTTTAAAAATTTGAATTCAGGTTGTGACGTATTATGACAACCTAAATTTATAAATTAAAGCGGGAATATGGCGCAAGGCAGAGGGCAGCAGTGTAACATTATTGATTTGCTTATAACTCGCCTCTTATTCACTTCGCAAGCTCTTTACCGGGTTTGCCAGAGCTAACCTCATTATCTGGATACTTAAAGTTAACAATGCTATTGTTGTCATCCCGACGGCGGATACTGCAAATATCCACCAGCTATATCAGTTCGGTAAGCAAAACCTTGCATCATGCTGAAACATACTCAAGTTTTAACCTGACCCCATCAAATGAAATTTCATGCCACCCTTATAACTAACTAGTAATTAAGGCAATAGTCCAATGTACAAAATATTGGTGTTCGTTTATGAACGTTAATTGTGCGTATTAGAACAAGTTAGTTGACCGAAGCCTGCGAACTAAGGGGCAAAAAAAAAGCCCTGGAAATTAACCCAGGGCCTTGTGTTTAGTTTTAGTTGGTTAGTATTTCTTATTCCCTTTGCTATTGCCTTTCCCATTGCCTTTTCCGTTACCTCCGGAAAACTGGGCTTTTTGGCTGGAACCGGAGTTATTCTTTTTGAACTGCACCGGTGCACTGTAAGCTTTCTTGCCGCGAATTACCTGGGTATACCTTGGGTCGTTACTGTACCTGATTGAAGACTGTCCTTTAGCTCCTTTAAACTTCGCATACTTCACCTTGTGATTCGTAAAATTGAGGTAAGGTTTTGGAGAGTTTAAAACTACTTTATATCCATTGTATAAGTTGTAATTTGAATACCGTGACGGCGGGTTGGAGGCAAACAGCCAATTGTTGTTGTTTAAATAAATGAATTGTCGCGAGGGCACGTGATAATAAGACTCAATATCCGGGATATAATAATATTCCGCCCGCTCATAACCTACAGGTCCCCAAAGAGGCTGTGAACCAAGATTTACATTTACATTTATTTGAGCTGAAGATTTAAGGGGAAGCAAGGCTGCAAAAACAAGTGAAGCCAATAAGATATATTTTTTCATGGTCATAAGATTTATACTGAAATGTATACTATTACCATGCCAATCGCCATCACAAAAGTTGAATTTTTACAGAGTTTGGAGAACAGACAAACTGATAACCTGCAAAAAAGTGCGAGAGATGTAAAAATAAAAGGTATCAGATACCAGGAATGAAATTCACTCCTTGTACCTGATACCTGCTGAATGATTACTCTAAATATTCTGAAGATAATTCGCTGAACTGAAGCCTTCTGTTCCGTCTTCAGTACGGATATAGTACCAGTCATTATACATCCTTTTGATAAGCTGCACCTGCGATTCATGCTTCGCCTTTCCAACAATATCATAATCCGTTCCCGGTCCTTTTCTGATATTAAGATTTGAGGATTCAGTAATGACTTTCATCTTTAAATTTTTGCTCGTCAGATCTTCCATCTCCAGCAAATTAAAAACGTTCACTACTCCAGGCTGGCGCTTTAGAGCTGCAACGGCTTTTTCTCCGGTTGCCATGTCTGGTACGGTGCCCGCAATGGTCAGAGTACCATCTACATCCTGAACCCAAAGGTTTGGAATGCTGATTCCCGCCTGTTTAAGAACGTCGCCATAATTATTCTGTTGCTGTTGATTTACAACTGCTTTATTCACTTGATCAAATAGTCCCATGATAAATTATTTTACGGCAATACACGTAACTGTATTACCATTGTTAATTAGTATTAAATTGTCATTATCCAGTTTACTGATAGTGTAAACTTCACTGCTTTTACCGACCGTTGAAACCGTTGAAAGATTTTTAACATTTTTATCTACGGTGTAGGTTCCCTGATCGGCACCAATACCGCCTGAAGTAGTATAAGTACCATCTTTGGTAAATACCAATTTAGAGTTCGCGATCATGGCATTTCTTGTAGAGTCTGGTAAATCTGTTTCGGTTTCCACTCCGGTTACCTGCCATGTTCTGGCAAGATCGGCGTCCTTCTTCCCGCAGGCGAATAGTATGAAACAGAACATTGCTCCGAGGGTAAATAATTTTAAATTTTTCATTTGTTTAGCTGTTAATAGTTTAGTTATAGTGTTTGGTATACATTAGGTTACCGGGTTAATTGTGAGAGAATGCTGCCAAGCAATCCGCCAGACCCGCCGCTGCCTGATCTTCCTTTGGTGATACTTGAGATCAATGATCCCAGACCACCGGAACCCAAACCAGGCATGCCCGATGATCTTTTTCCTCCCAATAGTTTTCCAAGGATGAGCGGGGCTAATGTACCGAGCAGTCCTTTGGTTAAACTCCCCAGATTGATGCCGACTGACTTGAGTTTCTCTTCAATTCCGGTACCAGTAAGGAAATTTTGCTGTTCTACTTGTTCCGGACTGAGCTCCTGCGACTTCGTCTCATCAACAAACTGATCCAATGCTGCAAACTGTTCCTGATTAACATTCAAAAATTTCGCGATCTCAGCTACATTGCTTTTTTCTTCTTCAGAATAATTTTGATCCGTACCTGCAAAATGGATGAGGTCTGCAATCAGGGAAAACCGTAGTTCGCTGCTTTTCAAAATTTCGAGCTTATCTGGCAGGCTATGGTCTGCGGAATTTTTTGCTGCTCCAAGAATTTCCTCCTGCTCGGATGAAGACAGTCCGCTTTGTTCGCTCAGGGCTGATAGATATTCTAATTCCTCAGCTGAAGCTGACCTGTCTGCAGTTGCCAGCGAGGCAATGGCGTGGAGATATGCGGTTTTCTCCTGCGCTGTGTAATCCTTTAAAAGCTTATTATCTTCCATGGTGATCAATGTTAAGAGCCGGCAACAGTAGCGGGCTACAATTGCTGTGCATCTAAGTATTAAATAGGTCGTTAGTTATGGTTAGTAATTTTTTTAACCAACCCAACTGCCCTATTGTTTTACATTAAAAAAATAAGGTGATGGCAAATCAAATGAGGAGCGTGTAAGGTCGCATTTGTTATATTTGAAAAAAATCAAATAATGATATCACATCACGTATTATTCTGGCTTAAAGCCGATACCACTCCTGATCAAAAAGCTGCTTTTCGTAAGAGCCTGGAAACATTAAAGAATATCGAAATTGTCAAATTCTTTCACGTAGGTACACCTGCGCCGATCGAAAGGGCCGTTGTCGACACAACATACACCTTTAGCTTACTGCTGGCATTTGACGATCTTGACGCTCACAATGTATATCAGGCACATGCTCTGCATCAGGCATTCCTGAATGAGTTCAAAGTGTTTTTTGAGAAGGTCATAATTTACGACGCGGAGTAGTTAATTGGCCCGCCGGGATTGTAACCCGACAGAAATCGGGAAAAGCTGGTAATTGATATTTGCGGCTGATGAATCCAAAGTACAAATCGTGGATTAGAAGTTCGGGGTAGCCGGCTTTCTTTTCTTTTTTATCAAAGGATTAATTTGGCTGGCTATCTTTTATTTTTTTGGAACTAGTGTTCTTGATTAAGAAGTGAAAGAGTCTGCGGGTCGCCTTCACCATCATAGAATAAATTAAGAACTTCCTGAAAAACCGGGTTGGCGTGAGCTACGAGGGAAAATAGCGTCATACAAGATCTCAATTTCATATCATCCGGCGATCCAAAGATTTCATAAGCTGTTTTATCTCCATGCATCAGTAATTCCCGGGAGATGCTAACAAGCCGTTCACCAAGAACCGGATCTGCAAGGTAACTGGAAGCACCATCAATATCCTGAATGGCATATTTACGCGCCATTTCACTTGATCCAAGACCTGTGAGTTGAGGGAAGATAAACCACATCCAATGGCTATTCTTTCGACCCTCTTTGACTTCGCTGAAAGCTCTCGCAAAATTGTGTTTCTGGGCAGTATAAAAATGTTCGAATTCCTGAGTTGTCATTACCGGCATATCTAGATAACAAAAACGAACGAAAAATGATTTTCAATATTAAGCGTTAATTTTATTCTATGACATTTGCGGAGAAAGCTATTCAGTTCAACAGAGAGTTAACCTATACCGGGAACCCCTTACCCGCTGGTATCCGAATAATGAATCCTTTTGAAGAGTTCTCTGATACTATGAGAATTATGGAGGAGTTCTATCTTAAATACTACAACGACCACAATTCCAGGCATATCATCTTAGGAATCAACCCGAGCCGGCTGGGCGGAGGACTCACAGGCATACCGTTTACGGATCCAAAACGCCTGATAAGTGAATTACATATAGATTATCACGGTAAAATGTCGCATGAGCCATCCTCCGTATTTGTATACGAAGTGATCGAAGCATTCGGTGGACCGGAGGCTTTTTACAGCAAATTCTATATCAACTCGCCCTGTCCGTTAGGCTTTACATCCATCGACAGGAATGGAAAAGAAACAAACTACAATTATTACGACAGCAGGGAACTGATCAATGCGGTCCAGGGATTTATGGTCGAAAGCATGGAAAAGCTTATTGGACTAGGGGTACAAACTGATACAAGTTTTTGCTTTGGCACAGGAAAGAATGAAAAGTTTCTCAACAAATTAAACAATGAGCAAGGTTTCTATAAAAAGATTATCGCGTTGGAACACCCCAGGTTTATTATGCAATACAAAAACCGAAGCAAGCAACTTTATATCGACAAGTATTTAGCTGCGTTTGATTCGGTTCTCGCCTGAAACGCCTTTGTTCTTCTGCAAAGGATAGCATAGCATCTCCCTGCTGTGGAACATAACTTTTTGTCATGAACTAAAACATTTTTCCCCTAAAACTCTCTTTATAGTATTAAAGTAATTTAGATCATGACTTTTGAAAATCATACCCGGGGCGAGTTTCACGAACAAAACAAAAGTGCAAACGATGCCAAGACTGTGAAGAGTGAAAAGGATAAGGCACAGGAAAATGTTTCCAAAGATGATCCTGCCCTTAATCAGGCAAAAAAGACTGGCCATGCAGATGAAACAGTTGGCTATGTTGGCGGCCAGGCTACGGATGATGAACGCGGACTGGACATAAGCCAGTATACAGGGCCAGGATCTAAGCCAAGCAGCGAGTTCAATGATCCGAAGGCTCCGTACCATCAGGGACCAGGAAGCGGTTTAAGCCCGAAAGAAGAAAGTGAAGATGCCGATTGGGAAAACCCTGATCCTGGAAACGATTCGTTTTAATTCAACAAAAAGTATAAGCTGTTCTTCCAATATAAATTTCGTTGCACTTCGCAGGCCCGAGAGAGTCCATAAGCAAGCGCGTTGGATAGGTTGATACCGAATACCAGAATGTTAACAACCTGTATACTGTTGATAAAAACTTCCCTGTTTAAGCTGCGGCACTCTGAAGCAGAGACAGTTGCATTAATTCGTGTGCGATTTGCTGGTCATTTATCGCCTTTGCTTTAGGACAGCGGAAGGTTATTGTACAGTCGGTATCGTAAGCATAACGATGCAGCGAATCAAGGAGTTCGTAAGCTATAGGCCGCAAATTAATACTGTGTTCAACCTCCAGTGAAGTTACGAGCAAGCTGTGAGGGCCGCTATATCGGAAAGCAAGACTTCCTACTGTTCCCAGTAGTGTTTTAGCTGAGAATAAGCCACTGTGGCCTGTTTCTGAAAGATATATATCGAACATGTCTTTGCTGTTTAAGATAAATCATTAAGTCGTCATTATCAGTTAACTACCTGTTTGATTTAATGCAAAGGCTGTACCAGCTCACTTCTGGGCAGCAATAATATCTACGGCTGTATAGCGGCTGTCTGTTCTGCTGAAGTTACACCGGGAGCGAGTTCAATCAGCCTAAAATTACGAAACTCGATCTCGGCGCCCTCTGCCTCGAGGCATAGATATCCTTTTTTCTGGGTCGATTTACTGATCCCATTGACGAATTTACCATTTACTGAGAGCTTGATAACGCCATCAACAGCAACAATATCGTATGTATTCCACTCTCCTTTACCTTTCGCCCGGTTCTCTACAGACATGCTTCGGGTACCTCTTGGGTTATCGGTGGCTGTTGTAACGCCTCCAACGCCAAAGAGCTCGCCATGAACGTAGGCAATAGGTGGCTTTGCACCGTCCCGAATATTCCTGTTAACCCAATCCAGTTCAAGCATCTGTACTTCAACTCCATTTGGAAGACGGCTTTCAGGATCTGGAACAGCAGAGCTCCACACAAACACTCCCGAATTGCCCCCGGGCTCATTATGCTTCCATTCTACATGCAAAATAAAATTCTCGTACTGTTTCTCAGATCGCGCTACACCAATGGGTTTTCCGGAGTTTAACAATGATCCGTCTTTTCGTACTGACCACGTGTCTTTACTGGTATTCACATCTATCCATTTAAGCGGAACCCCCATATCTTTTCTGCCGGATGCGATGCTCTCAAAGCTGCTCAGTTTACCAAACTCAAAGGTGGTCTTCTGTGCGTTAACAGCGTTGCTCCATGTGAGAACGATGAGAAATGATATAAAAAGAAATCTGCGCGTGAAATAGTTCATAAAAGATATAATTAAAATATTTTGATCATGTTCTAACGTATAGCTGATGCAGGAAAAACACGAAAATTCAAAGCAGCATAGGTAACTTGTTTTAGGCAAATGACCTAGGAAGTTACATTATTTTTCGAATTTAAATATGCAGGGCTGTTCTACTGACGCATGAGTCGGATGCAATCACCTGGGTGGATTGGACAGTTAAGTCCGGAGAGACATTAAAATAAAAAAGCTCTAACTGAAAAAATGCTCAGCTTTTCTCATTCTTGATATCACTATCTGCCTTTGAAGTTTGACTACGTGCAACTTCAGCGCAGCAATTTCACTGCGATGTTCTGCATACTGCGGCGAGTCTGCATCCATCTTGCTTAACAGGATGTGTAAGGCGTCTATTCTATGATAGGCCTTTGCTCGTTCTGATATTAACTTGTCTAAGCGTGCCATACTATATATACGAATTTCATGATCTTATAGTTGGGTAAGTCTTATTTACTGTAAAAATGTTACTAAGTTTTACCAATTGTCATCATCTTAGATTAATTTAAGGATATCGTGCTTCTATGAACAGACATTTGACATACATCCTGGCGATTATCGCGGCATTGTCCTTATCGGAAACATCCTGTATCGCACAGGTATTTACGATAACAAACAGGCTTGACTTATCTCGTGCAGATGAGATTATAAGTATCCCGGCCAAAGACATTCTTCATATTGTTCCGGCTGATAAAATAGCTCAGGTGTTTGTTAGGGAACAGGATAAGACAGATTATTTAGTGTCGCAAGCGATCGACAATAACAGTGATGGGAAAATCGATGAAATCCTGGTTCGGATTTCGATCGGACCCGGAGAGAAGAAGTCGTTCGTGGTTGAAACCGCTGATAAAAGCCTCCCAGCCGCACCAAATAATAGTCTGACAACATTTTCACGCTTTGTGCCTGAGCGCCAAAACGACTACGCCTGGGAAAATGACAGGGTAGCTTTCAGAATTTACGGTACTCCGGTGGGGCGGGCCAACCTCAGAGCTACTGGCGGCGGTATTGATGCTTTCATGAAGCGCGTCAGTTATCCCATCATCGATAAATGGTATAAGAATAATGCTGAAAAGGAAGGTGCTTACCATATTGATACAGGCGAAGGGCATGACCCCTACCTGATTGGCGACAGCAGGGGCATTGGGGGTATCGGCATTTGGGCCAGTGATTCCCTTTACGGATCAGCAAATTTTATCTCGTCAGAAACAATTGCAGTGGGACCATTGAGGACCATTTTCAAACTGAAGTTTGCTCCCTGGGATGCTAATGGCAGCACCATTAATGAAGTGAAAACGGTAAGTCTTGACCTTGGAAGTCATTTGAGTAAGGTTACAGAATTCATGGATGATGATAAACCGGTAGAGGGAATGGCATCAGGTATTTCTCTAAATGATAAGAAAGGTCAGGTAAATGTGAATGTTAAGGAAGGATGGTACAGATACTGGGAACCATTAAACGACTCCTGGCTTGGGACGGCTATTGTTGCCGACCCGGCAAATGTTCGCAGTTTTAAAGACTATAGAACAGACTTGAAAAATCAGAGCCATTTACTTGTCTTCCTCAAACCAAAAAGAAATGAATTCACGTTTTATGCCGGCTATGCCTGGGAAAAAAGTGGTCATTTCAAAACCTCTGATGCCTGGGATAAATATCTGAGTGATTTCTCAAAAAAATTAGCCTCACCACTTATCCCGAAATTCAGGTAATTTAACACCCCGCTACTGTATCATAAGACAGGTTATGGCAACATAGACCTCATGATAGATAAATAGTCAATAATTCATAATCCACTCGCATGAAATTAAGTTCCTGCTATTTAGGGCTATCCAGCCTTTTAATCGCCTTTCAATTAACAAGTCTGTCTGCTACCGCACAGAATTTAGCGGACCAGGTTATCATCAGGCGCACAGCCTATGGCGTTCCGCATATAAAGGCAGATAATATGCAGGCGGCAGGGTTCGCTTTAGGTTATGTTCAGGTGGAAGATTATGGGCGTGGTGTCGTTGACGGAATAGTGAGGGCACGGGGTGATTGGAGCCAGTTTCATGACATGAGCACTCAGGAACGGGCACAAAGTATCGATCGGGATGCATCCGCCAAGCTTCGCTATGCACGGGCACTCGAAACTTTCTCTCTCCTAAAAAAGGAAACACAGGATATACTTATAGGATTTGCAGCCGGGATGAACCGTTACATCGAAGTGCACCGAACCGAGTTTCCTGCCTGGGTCAAGCCTGATTTTACAGGGTATGATGTCCATGCTGGAGACATTGGAAGTCACAATGCCGGATCTGTCCAGTCATTTATGCGCGCTCTGCAACGCCAGACTAGCGCAAACCAGACCGGCAATCGTTTAGGGATGCAACAGGCTGTAGAAAGCAGCACAGTATGGGCGAGAATTGCTGATCTGGCCGAGGTCCCGCATCCAGACGAAGGTTCAAATGCTTTTGCACTAGCCCCGAGCCGCACGAAGTCTGGAAAAGCCATCCTGCTCCGTAATCCTCACCTTGCGTGGAATGCAGGGTATTATGAGGCACAGCTGGAAGTGCCCGGGCAGCTAAACTTTTATGGTGACTTCCGCATTGGCGGACCATTAATCACTATCGGGGGATATAATGAACGCCTGGGATTTTCGACCACCAATAATGATCCGGATAGCGATGAAATTTATTCATTTCAAGTATCACCGACTCTGCCGGATCACTTTCTGCTGGACGGCGCGTCTGTGCCCCTTGAGAAGAAACGGGTTATTGTCAAATTTAAAAATGGAGATGGACTGGGAGAAGAGACCCGAGAATTTCTTTTTACCCCATTTGGCCCGGTATTTCATCGCGGTGACGGGAAGATCTACGTTATCCGCGATGCAGGTGATGGCGAGTACCGCCTTGGCGAGCAGTTTTTAATGATGATGAAGGCACGCAATCTGGCAGAATACAAAGAGGCTATGCGGATCCAGGCTAAGACCAGCTCAAATTTCACATATGCTGATGCAGATGGGAATATCTTTTACGTGTGGAATGCTATGACACCAAATTTGCCCCATCCTTCCGGCGGCGACACTGCTGCAATAGCCGCATCCCGGAGCGACCAGGTTTGGAAGAAAATAATTCCATTTGATTCCCTCCCGCAGTTATTAAACCCCAAAGGCGGATATCTCCATAATGAAAATGATCCTTTTCACTACACTAACCTGAATGAGGTGATTGATGCAGCAAAGTTTCCGCCGCATTTCTCGCAGCCAATCCTAAGGCTAAGAAGCCAGCACGCTCTCGACATGATAGCGAATAAGAAGAAATTCTCTCTTGAAGATGTTGTTAATCTGAAGTACAGCCAGCGAATGCTGTTAGCTGAACGTGTAAAAGCGGACCTGATAGCCGCTGTGAAGCAAACGTCGCCAACTGGTGAGATTGCCGCTGCCTTGAAGCAAATGGAAAGCTGGGATAATACAGTAAATCGCGAAAGCAAGGGCGGTGTATTATTTGAAACGTGGTGGGAGCATTATGTCGCGCTCGCCAATGGCGGCAAGCGTGTTCCCGGAACAGCAGCATCGGTAGGATTTCCAGCTCCTGCCAGTGCTTTATTCGCCGAAGTTTGGACTCCCGAAAATCCCGTCAGTACGCCTAAGGGCCTGGCTAATGCGGGCCGCGCTGCAGAAGCATTTACACAGGCAGTCGAAGCGTCAAATAAACGGTATGGAAGCTGGGACCTGGCGTGGGGCGATGTTAACCGTGCCCGCATCAATAATAAAGATATTCCAATCAGCGGAGCCACAGGAGAGTTAGGAACATTCAGTGTTTTGTGGTTTGTTCCGCACAAAACAGATAAGCTGAAACGAGAAACCCGTGGCGGCGACGGCTGGGTTATTGCCATCGAGTTTGGTAAAATTCCGCGGGCATATTCCGTCCTTACCTATGGCGAAAGCAACAAAGAGAGTTCGCCGTACTTTGCCGATCAGCTTGAATTGTATGCTAATAAGCAAATGAAAACAGTAGCATTTACTGAGGCAGATATTAAGAAGAGCGTAGTTAAAGAGTATAGACCGGGAAAGGAATAGCTAAAAGGTTGTTCATGGGAATCATCCGTGTTTAATGCGGGCAAAGTATTGCTTTCATCTCTTCGGCAGTTTGTGCCTGAAGCAGTTTATATTGCCTGGATGATAAAGGAAATTCACATTTACGACAGCTTGCCTCAGTTGTGTTCTTGAGATATTTTATGACTTTGTCATCTACAACGTACGAGCGATATTCATCTGTTTTAATACAGCCTTCGCAGGCCGGGCCGCCTTCTACAAATTCATAATTGAAGATTAGCTTACCAGCATCGTAGTAATATCCCTCTTTTGCGTACACATCTCCCAAGGTTCCGAAATCCACAGCGATCTTTACAATTTTGCCGTCTGCATAAAAATAGTCGACCATCATTTTCTCATCGCACATAAATTCGAAGTGTTTTTTCTCCAGTTTCATCGTGTTTATTTTTTCGACTTGCTGCCGGATTGACGCTATCGGATCTTTTGCTGCGACCGGAGTTTGTACCACTGAGTCCTGTTCTGATACCTCAATTGTATCCGCATGATCCTGCTGGATAGTTTGCTTATCCTGATTGCAAGAAATAAAAAATAGAAAAATTGCGGCTGTAAATATTCTGTTCATAGGTACACATAAAGCAAGAATAAAGCCAATGAACAAAGAGTTATCAGTTGCAGAGACAGCCCTATTCAAAAAAAAAGTTTCGGCAACTGTCACGTTTCGATTTCTGCGTAGTCTTTTTAACGAAGGCAAGACAGATCCTTTAGAAACATACATGAAAAAGATAACAGTTTTTATTTTCTCGTGCCTGATATGGGCACAATCGTTCGCCCAGGACTCCCGGATCAATGGTAAAGTAGTTACAAGCAAAAACAATGAGCCGGTAGCATATGCTGCAATCCTTCTAACCCAGGAAGCTGACTCCACTAACCGCACAGGTGCGCTGACGAATACTAAGGGTGAATTTGATTTAAAAGCTCCGCCTGCAGGCAAGTATCTGCTTAAAATATCATTCCTGGGTTTTAAGAGTATCGTGAAAAATGTGACTGTTTCGTCAGGGACTATGGATCTGGGTATTTTCAGTCTTGAAGAGGATGCTTTATCACTTAAAGAGGTTGTCGTCACAGGTGAACAGGTTGCTGTAAAAGTGAAGAAAGATACTATTGAATATAACGCTGATTCCTTCAAAACCCAGCCCAATGCGGTGGTTGAGGAACTCCTGAAGAAACTGCCAGGCGTTGAAGTGGACCGCGACGGGAATATCCTGGTTCAGGGTCAGAAAGTAACCCGCCTGACTGTTGACGGCAAAGACTTCTTTGGTACCGATCCTAAAACGGCGACCAAGAACCTGCCCGCGGATGCCATTGCCAAAATACAGGTGGTGGATAGTAAAACCCAGGAAGCCAAAGCAACGGGAATTGATGATGGCCAGCGGGAGAAAGTACTGAACCTGACCATTAAGGAAGACAAGAAACGCGGCTGGTTTGGTAATGCAAATGCTTCCGGAGGTACAACAGACAGGTATAATGGTTACCTGAGTGCAAATCATTTCAACAAGAATCTTCAGTTTGCTGTGCTGGGTATGAGTAACAATATCAGCAATTCCAGCTACCAGTACGATGATCTGAACAGCTTCTCCGGCGGGAATGTCGGTAATATCTTTTCGCCACCCGCAGGCGGCAATTTCTCTATTAATGTAAATAACGGAAGGACTACCATCAGTGGCTCGGGGGTATTTGATAATACGGCCATCGGTGAGGTAACAACCAATAGCGGAGGGGTGAATTACAGTAATAGCTGGGGCAAGAATAATAAGCTGGCTATCAGCAGCAGCTATTTCACAAACTTTTCGCAGGGTATTGGCGACAGACTTTCGAATATTCAGGATATCAACCAGACAGATGTACTTCGTACTGCGGAACAAACCAACCGCAACTCCGATAACGAGGCACACCGGTTCAATCTCCGCGCAGAATATAAGCCTGATTCACTTACGGACATTGTGCTAAGGCCTAATGTGATTCTCAACTTTACCCGCAATATTTACAACCGTTCATTTAATTCAGCATTTGACGGTACCGGCAAAAGCAACGATGGGACCCAATTTTTTGACCAAAAAAATGTAACTCCTTCCCTTTTTGGTGAATTCTCAGTACTGCGACGGATAAAAAAAGGTTCAGTAGCCTTGCGTCTGAATGGTACGCAGAACACATATAATGCTGACTGGATCAATCGCTCGACGATTAATACATACCCAAATGGTGCTCCTGAAATTACACGGCTTGATCAGCAGGCAGGACAGGACAACGACTCCAAAACTTATACTCTGGGTCTGACCTATAACCGCCAGCTAAATAAACTATGGAGCGCCAACGCCGGATATAATTACAATCGCGGTATGATTGATGCCCAACAGCTTACCTACGACTACAACACCATTACCGGCCGGTATGAAACCCTGGTTCCCAATTTATCCAATCGCCTGGATAATATTAACTGGATGCAATCTGCACGGTTCGGTTTTATCAATACTCGTACCCAATGGACGTATAACTTCGGTTTCTGGCTACAGGAATCGGGTCTGGATGTATCGGCGTTTAACAGTGCTGGTTCGAATATCAATCAGCTTGGAAAGGTTTATTACAATTTCTTACCGAGATTGAACATCAGCTTTAAAAATAAGGCTAATCATACGATCCAGTTAAATTACAATTCCTCGATAAATTTGCCCTCCGCCAACGACCTTCAGCCCGTTCAGAACAATACCAATCCTCTTTATCAGCGTATCGGGAATCCGGAGCTTGAAGCACGAAAGAATCATCGAATGGCGATCAATTTTAATACATTCAGCGCCGACAATAACAAATACTGGAATGGTTATTTTCTGGTCAATTATGCGATGGATGATTTCGGCAACAGCGTGCTTTATCAGAATGGCGTACAAAATGTTAAGCCTGTAAATGTAGATGGTAATTATTACATCACTACCGGTACCTATTTCGGAAGGCCAAGCGGTGTGAAAAATCTACGGATGGGTTACGGTCTAAACTTCTTTACTTCACATACCTCATCGTTTATAAACTCGCTAAGCAATATAACCGACCGGTATAACGTTGGCCCAAATGCCAGTGTTAATTATGACATTGACGGAAAGCTCAATGCGGGATTCTACATGGGCGTGCAGTACAGTATTGTCAACAATTCCCAGCCCGCCGCAATTGACAATAACTACTTCAATTTCTATAACAATACCAGCCTTAGCTGGGAGTTCATAAAAAACATGCGTATCACCTCCGATCTGCAATACAATGGTACAGCAGGGCGGGCAGACGGCTTTAACAATAATATGTTCCTCCTCAATGCAGGCCTTGAGCAATACATGATGAAAAGACGGATAACATTGTCTATTAAAGGCTTTGATATCCTCAATCAAAACACCAACATTGACAGAACGATCAACGCCAGCCGCATCGAAGATATTCGGTTCAACAGCATGACGAGATATTTTTACATGATGCTGAATTTCAGGATCAATAAAGCAGGACCTGCACAGGGACGGTCGAATCCACGCAGTACTGTGGGATAAACTATAAGCTGGCTGGTATACATCCGGCAGGGAGCAGTTCGATACGCTTCAAGTTTGAAGCTGCCAGCCCATGCCGTGAGGGAACGTATCAATCCTGAAGGATTTACCCGGATAAAGGCAAAAGGAATATCTTTGTAATGTTCGCCTCAGACCTATTTACTGCTCAGGCTGAATTGATAGCGTATGAAACTGACCCTAAGCCTCCTGATATTTTCCTTTGTAGTAACCGCTGCTTTTTCACAGGAAAAGCTGGAAAGAGAGTACCGTATCAGGCAGTCTGACGTTCCCTCAATTGCCATTCAATTTATTCAGGGCAGCTTCGGAATCGCCAAAATAAAATGGTATGGGGAAGAGAATCTAACAGGAAAGGCCATTGAAGCAAAAACTAAGTTAGACGGCATGCTTTATAGCGTAAAATTTGACACCAGTGGAGCTCTGCAGGATGTAGAGATAGTGGTAGACTACAATAGTCTCCCGGAAAACACTCAAGCGGCGATAACGAAACAATTAGCTGCTCATTTCTCCAAATTCCGAATCCAAAAAACGCAAATACAGTGGCTGAGTAGTCCAGAAGTCCTTTCCGCATTAATTAAAAAAGAAAGTGTGCAGGGAAAACACGTAATAAACTACGAGATTACCCTAAAAGGCACAAAAGATGGAGACACAGATTATCACGAATTCTTACTGAGCGAAAACGGAGAAGTGCTCCGAAAGTCAAAAATTATTGAGAGAAACAGCCATAATCTAATCTATTAAGCTGCTAACCTCATGAGATATCTTTTCCTTTATATTTTACTGACTGCTGCGTGTGCTAGCAGCTTCGCCCAAAATGAGATTGGTCTGATTCCGCAAATCAACACAGATTTCAAGGTTGGGAATCGGTGGAAAGTAAACGCCAAGATAGAAGGGCGACAGCTTTTCTTCCAAAATCCTTACCCCGCCGGACTAAACGAACGCGAATTTGAACGGCTTGACCTGGAGTTTATAGCAAGCAGACGCCTTGCCGGACAGGATGCAATAGGCGGCGGTTATCTGATCAGGCGCTCAGGCGGTTCATTCACTCATCGGTTTATTCAGCAATATTCCATCACTAACAAACTTACTGCATCCCGGCTGGCGCACCGGTTTAGAACGGATCAAACAATCGAAAAGGATAAAGCTTTGCAGTTGAGACTTCGTTATCGCCTAAGCTGGGAAAAGCCTTTGAATGGCCAGGCTGTAGACCCTCGTGAGTTTTACCTTAAAGTAAATAACGAATATCTGGGGATACTCCAGAACGCGAAAGGGAATTTAGAAATTCGCGGTTTAGCTTCTCTGGGTTATAATATATCGGACAAAAACCAAATTGAAACGGGCATCGACTATCGCATGGAGAAATTGGCCGATCCAAATCCTGTCGATAAATTGTTTTTGAATATAGGCCTGTATCACAGTTTTTAACCTTGCCTTGGCGATAAGCTCGATAGCCTCAACTAATCCGTCTTTTTACCTGCTGCTTTTTTGGAGATAAGATTCAAAAGTATAAATCCAGTTGCGCCAGCGAGAAGCGAAGTTATCAGAATTGCAAATTTGGCTTCGGTCTGGAAAGCTGCATCCGAGTAAGAGAGCATGGCAACAAAAATAGACATTGTGAAGCCAATACCACCTAAAATGCCAAGTGCACCGATTTGGAGCCATTTCGTATTTTTCGGAAGTTCGCTGAGGCCTAATTTCACTGAAGCCCACGACATAATCAGGATGCCTAACGGCTTGCCAAGGAACAGCCCGCACAGAATTCCCATACCCATGTTACTGAACAAGCCCTCAAGCATACCGCCCTCAATCCTGATATTGGTATTAGCCAACGCAAAAAGGGGCATAATAATAAAGCTAACCGGCTTATTGATGGCGTGTTCCAGTTTTTCAAGCGGCGACTCGGAATCATCCGGAGTTGTGGGAATAGTGAGCGCTGTCAGGACACCCGCAATAGTTGCATGTATTCCGGAATGGTGTACAAAATACCACATGAGTATCCCCGGGATTACATAATAAACGTAGTTCATTACTTTGAACCTGTTTAGCGCAATCAGAAAGATCATTACCGCCCCGGCATAAGCCAGGTAATCGTAATGTATGTCTGTCGAGTAAAATATTGCAATCACAAGTATTGCTCCCAGGTCATCAACGATGGCGAGGGCTGTAAGAAATATTTTCAGTGCAAGCGGCACGCGGTCGCCCAGAAGCGATAGAATGGCAATGGCAAATGCTATATCAGTGGCCATAGGAATTCCCCAACCACCTGATGTTGACGTATTATTATTAAACAGTGCGAAAATTAATGCCGGCACGATCATTCCCCCTATAGCAGCAAAGACAGGGAGGGCTGCCTGTTTAGGAGAAGATAATTCGCCTTCAACAAGTTCACGCTTGATTTCGAGGCCAACAAGGAGAAAGAAGATAGCCATTAAGCCGTCATTTATCCACAAAAGCACGGGGTACCGGAGTTTTATATTACCGAAGTCCCTTCCTAATTCAGTTGACAATAATTGTGAAAACCAGTCTCCTGCCCCAGAATTAGCGATTACCATACTGATCACTACGCAGCACAATAAGATGACCCCACCGGCAGATTTAGAGCTAAAGAAATCCTTGAACGAATTGATATTAATTGGACCCATGTTTAATTTTAGAGTTTACTGTCGCTGCAATTTTCCGAAAAATATAGGAGTATTGCAGAGGTTTGAGAAATGAAAAGGCCAATTTATCGATTTTGACTCAATTTCACACTGAATGGATATCAAGCGATGGAAGTGAGCATACTCATAATCAACTTCCCTCAGACCCAAAAGGTATGGTATTTGCTCTTACTCCCGAAATATCCTGCCTATGAAAACGATACAACACCTGCTGGTCATTGCCTTTTTATCAATTTTTGTTTCCTGTAAAAAGGAACCTAAAGAAACAAATTTAGATGCGACGATAATTAGTGAGCTGAGCTATGGTAGTGATAGCAAACAAAAAATGGATGTTTATCTCCCTGAGAATCGGGGCTCCAGCACACCTGTCATCGTGTTTATTCACGGAGGCGGCTTTGTCGCCGGCGACAAGAACGAGTTCTCAGCTCAAATGAAATCCCTGTCGGCTCAGGGTTTTGCCGTGCTCAATGTAAATTATCGCCTGGTTGACCTTGATGGCGTGCTTACTAGTCCGATCGTTCATAAGCCCAGCACCGTTAAAATTGCAGACCAGTTGAATGACGTTCAGGCGGCAATTAATTTTGCTGCCGGAAAAGCGGGAGAATGGAATATAAGTGCGGATAAATGGGGCATTACCGGGCATAGTGCTGGCGGTACTTTATCTTTATTGTACGCTTATGGCGATAAGAATACTGGAAAACGTATTAAAGTAGCCGGAAACTGGGCCGGCGCAACTACTTTTGCCTTTAGCGACGAGTCTGAATTTAAACTCCTTGATCCGCGGCTTGTTGAAGTAATTTATCGGGCCGTTGGTGCAGAACCTGTAAATGCAAGCAAACTAGCTTATATGGCGGTAAGTCCATATTGGATAGCAAATCAGAGCAAGGCGATCGCCACCATCAACATCCGGCCGGAAGACAATAATGTAGCAACGCTTCCCGATGGCAGTAAGATTCTCTATCAGCAATTTACTGATGTACTAACAAGCAAAGGTGTCCCTAATAAATGGGTTGAAGTTGCGGGAGCCGATCATGGCTTTTCGAAAGCGGGAAATTGGGATCAGGTAATAAATGAAACGTCGCTATTCTTCAAGAGTAAGTTGTAGTGTATTGGACTAGATTCACCTATATAAAAAAGGTCGCTCTTCCGAACGACCTTTCAACACACCTAACTATTTCGCTTATTGCAATCTTAATAAATCCTGACTAATGTTAACATTTGCACCAACTAACTGAGGAATTGCCGACAAGCTGCTGAACATATTGAATGGATTGATGCCTGCCTGTGCAACCTTATTGCTAGCATTTGGGAGAATAGAGCTGAATATCTCGTTGTTCCCTATCGCTTTGTCAATTCGTACAAGATAATCGGAGGTAGTCGAATAAAACTTTTGAATATAAGTCCTGTACTCTTCCTTGTTATTGCTTGGCAATTTTGCAATGATAAAGCTTTGAAATAATGCGTAATCCATTACTGATTCTTTCCAGTTACGATACTGGGCATGATTTCGGTTTGTACCGATAGCCGACGTTGGCCTGCTTCCAGCAACCTTCATCCCAAATAAGTTGTGGTTCTCTTTGAAGATGTCAGACGTGAAATTACCAGTCTCGAGAATAGCCTGCGATAACACAGTTTCAGGATATTTTATTTTGAGCTTTTTCATGTATGCAAGAAGAGCTTCTGCGGAAAAATCCTCAGTATCCGCTGCGTCATTATAAGCCGTCGGCTCGGTAGTTTTAATCATCTCATCAGGGGAGTAAAAATGCCCTACCCCATAACCCATAAAAATCAAAAAACTATAAAATATATATTTTTTCCAACTGCTTTTCTTCGCCATAATTCTTTTCTTTAAATGGCACCAACCGTGCCGTTAATAAATAAAATGTATACATATTTAACGTGCGATTTTTTTGTTTAGTGCTCATATTTACGCCCGTTAAAGGCTTCATTTTTCATTATTAAGATCAACGGAAAAAATGCCCCTTAAAGGTCAATTAAGCAGGTTTTTGATGCTTATTTTCACCTCTTGCATCATGTAAAAATGTCATTTAAATGCCATTTATGAAAAGGGTATAAAAAGCCAGTGTACAGGAAAGATATTCGGTTTCGCGGTGGGAACGTACCCGTCCAAATAAGCCTAATTGACGAGTAAAAATGAAAGGGCCAAATGTTAAACCGTGAGCAGAGGAAGACCTCGAGACGGCAAGCATTTGGCCCTAAAAAAAGGGACTGGATTTCTATACGAAATAATACAAAAAGGAAGTTCCTTCGTAAGAGTTAAGGTTTCATTTACCGGCTGAGAATACGCCGCTTTTTAACATTTTTTCCTAGTTATAACATTATTGATTGTTAAGTTCTTGATTGTTCTAAGGGGCAACTTTAACCGAGCCAATTAGGTTTGCACTCAAGTCAGCATTCCATATATCATAATTCGCAAACTGTATCGAGCGTTTATTAGTGCTTGTTTCTTTCGGGTCATTAATCTTTAAGAAAATATCATAATCCCCGGGAGGAACTTTGCCAAACGCACTCATATTTGTAGAAAAGTTCAGATTACGCCAGGCAGCTCTATTTTCTGCTCTGCTATCTACATCAGGACGCCATTCCCTTGCGTCAAGGTTTGTAGCTGCCATATAAGATGCAGAACTGTTCTTTGCCTTCAGGATAACTGATACATTTTTTTTGTTAACGATATTTCCAAAGCCGACATTTTGAATTTTACCTTCGAACTTAAGTGTACCGTTCTGCTTTATCCGTTCAGGCGCTTTAGCCTCGCGCAGAACTAATCGGTATCCTAAGCGGTCACGCATATATTCCATACCGCTTCTGCCATCGTAAACAGGGTCAAAGATTGCAGTCCGGGTCACTTTATCATGGGGCGGCGTAAACGGTGCCGTCACATTTTCTTTGTTGTAAACAAAATCACCCCAAAGCTTATACGTACGTGAGCTATATCCCGTATTCAGGTGAGTTGTTTGAGCATAAGCCGCTTCGTAAATAACGTTCGGGAATCTGGGATAAATATTATTATCACCACCCGGACCAACCGTTTCCCCACCGTAAAAGTTATTCTGATTTCTCATCCAGGTTAAGGCTGCGTTGCGATTATAATCACTTTTTCCGCCAGGACCAATTAACGGTCCGCCTTCTGAAAGCGAGCCACCGTCGCTCTCACTCGCTGAATAACTATCATTAAACATACCGAAGCGCTGAGCAGGTGTTCCGCGTTTAGGCGCGGGCATTAAGTTTGCAAAGCTGTAATTGGTTCCCTTCTCCACGTTCTGCCATGCCATCACTCCGCCTGCATGTACCATAATGGAACGTGAAGGAGGAACGTAGCCAAGCAACGCATTTAGCAGCCAGTGATAACCTTCTTTAGTTCGGGCATATGTCGAGGAGTGCATTTCGCCCCATGGGCCAAAGATGCCAGCCTTAACCACCATAATGCAGTCTTCGTATTCGCTGAAAACACTTCCTAATTGCCAGAGATGATATTGTATCCAGTTTTTGTCTTCATGTCCGGCTATCCCGCACAAATCTGATCCGTTTTCTACTCCAGTTTCATACCAGACCCGGCCCTTTTTTGCCCCGGGTTCGCAATCATGAATGACCTTGTCAAATTTGTCATTCGCAATCCAGGTGTGGCCGCGCCCATCATAATTAAACTTGACAATGGCTGTAGCTTCGCTGTCTCTTACTTTTTGCAAGGCTGCCCTTACATAGTTAAGTGCTGCAGGTGTCAAAGGCTGAGTTTTACCATATTCTGGTTTGGCAGCTCCGGCAGCGCTCCATGGCCCTATTGGCTTGCCATTGAGGGGAGCATTAGAGGAAAAGTTTTTCAAATCAAATTCCATGTAAACGATGCCAACCTTAACGGGCACCTTAGTACCGCTAATTGTAGCTGATAGTTCAGGAAGGTTTGGTGTCCCGCCGTCAACCGGCAGAACAAACGATCCTGGCCTATAGAAACCTCTGTCGGGATTCATGATGTCGATAGGGTTTTCCTTATAGTTGAGCTGCTGAAGCAAAAGCGGAGCTGCTATTGTATTCGCATTTT
Organism: Bacteroidota bacterium; assembly: GCA_040384965.1. GTDB lineage: Bacteria > Bacteroidota > Bacteroidia > Sphingobacteriales > Sphingobacteriaceae > Daejeonella. Next base: position 57,326 of record JAZKIH010000018.1, read on the forward strand.
TCAGCCGGTCATTTCCAGGATCCTTGCTAACATATGCCACACTGATTAGTCCTGTCAAAATCAGGCTGACCATTAGCCCGATTTCATTAACTCTAAATAGTTTTTTCATAACCTTATTCTAATTTTAAAATAATTAATACACGCGAATGGGTGGATTTAAGCTCTATCTAGCGCACAACCTTAGTCGAAGCAATTAAGTTCGCGCCGAGGGAGGCATTCCATATATCAAAATTTGCAAATTGTATACAGCGCTTGTTAGTGCTGGTTTCTTTAGGATCGTTGATCTTTAAGAAAATATCATAGTCGCCAGGAGGCACCTTTCCAAAGGCAGCCATATCGACAGCAAAGTTCAAATTACGCCATGCAGCAGTGTTGTCCGCCCTGCCGTTTCCGCCCTTATCGTTAATCCAATCCCTTGCGTCGAGATTCGTAAGCGATACGTACAACTTAGAATCTGCCCGGGATTTCATAATAACTGACACATTTTTTCGGTTAACAACATTACTAAAGCCGACGTTTTGGATCTTCCCTTCGAACTTCAGGGCACCATTCTGCGCTACCCTTTCACTTGCTTTAGCTTCGCGTAACACCAGGCGGTATCCTAATCGGTCGCGGAAATATTCCAGCCCCGTTTTGCCGTTATATACCGGATCAAAAATTGCTGTTTTCGTTGGGCCGGTGTAAGGAGGAACTGTCTCCCCGCTTGATGCCGGGAATGTGACCGGCGCAGTAACGTTTGCCTCATTATAGATAAAATTACTCCATCGCGAGTAATTGCCGTGCCTCATATTCAAGGCAGTGGTCCTGAATTCATAGGCTTCTATGAGCGCGCCCGGCATAGTTCCAAAAGCATTATTACCGATACCCCCTTCAACCTGAAGGATAGTATTTGCGTTAGAAAGCCAGGTCAGAAATTTAAAACGATCATGCGGATCACGAAACCTGCCGCTATTGCCATAATTAGAACCATAGCTATCATCGAAAAAGCCGAAACGCGCCTCCCGTGAGCCCTTAGGGGGAACCGGCATGGTATTTATATTACCAGCGGTATAAGCTGTTCCATAAGTAAGGTTATACCATGACATGAATAAGGATTGTTTTGTCAAAAGAATACGCGAATCCGGGACGACCTGGAGATATGCATCCAGAAGCATCTTACCAGCATCTGCACTCAAAGACATAGGCGATGAATGCTGTTCACCCCAGGGACCAAGCATACCCGTTTTAATACACATGATGACGTCCTCAAATTCATGGAAAATGGGTTTAAGCTGCCAAAGATGATATTCTATCCAGTTTTTATCTTCATGGCCGGGTACGGTACACATGGCCGACGGATTATTAGGAGTTATGTATCCGGGCTCCGGACCATGAATAAGTCCTTCGGTGAGCTTTAAGTGAGGATACTTTTGGGGCTCAATATAATTGAACCCATTGCCGTCATATGAAAATTTCACAAAAGCCACGCCTTTGCCATCTCTCACTTTCTGCAGCAGGCCTCTCATATAGTCAAGCGCAAAAGGTGTCAGAGGCTGAGTTTTTCCAGTTCTTGTCGCCCCGGTGCCTGGCGTTGTAAACAAGCCATCACCTTTGTAAGCAAAAGCGTCTTTAGCGGAGAGGAAGGCGTTTGACGAGAAGTTACACAAATCAAAGCACATAAATGATATGGAAGGAAGCGCAGCAACTCCGGTACCGCCAATGTATGGATCAGCGCTTTGATTGACACCGTTGTAGAATTGGGTTTCTTTAATATCATCATCCTCCACAGCCGGCACCTGTCTGCCATGATATAGCACAGAACTTGCGTTAACCGGGACGCGGTGATCAACCTCAGGAGTAATACCATAAGGCGAGTTGATCTCATTAACGGCATTGGTTGATATATTCTGCCATCGTCCCCGATACGCACCTCTGTCCGGATTCGGAATATCTATGGGATTCTCTGTATAATTAAGTGATTGCAGGACAAGCTGAGTTGCATTTCGATCTTTTCGACCCTTCTTATCCTTATCGTTTCCGGGATCCTTACTCACATAGGCAGCACACAAAAAGCTTGTCAACATCAGGCAAATGATTAACCTGATTTCGGTTACTTTAAATATCTTTTTCATCTTTAAACTCTCTTTTAAAAGAATGTATGCACTTTTTCGATTGTGAGAATTGACGCCCTGCCGTGTTAATCTGGCTTAATCATTAATTGAGAATGCTATTTATCCGTCGTTTTCAACGACGCTTCCTAGGGCTCCAAATACCACTTTGGATTCGCGTTATTATAGGCCTGCAAGGCAGTCCAGTTAGCGCCGGACGAGGTAGCACGACTTACATTGTCCAGATACACCCCGTCAAAACCCATGTCGACAATCTTGTCGATGGAGGATCTGCCAGCAGCAAAGGGGGCGTGATTATAACGGGGATTCTTATATCGGCTGCCGCCCCTCACAATAATATCTCTCCACTCGGGATGCCACCAGATTGGGGTAGATTCATCAGCGTATTGCCCGGAGTAAGCGGGCCATAGTATCCAGTTTGGGACACCCACATCCCACAATTTCTCACGGGCAGGTATAAATTTCCCATTCTCAACTGCCCCCTGAACGAAAGATCTGGGGCTGGGATTAATCATGACTGGATCGACATACCACCGTGAAAATTCGGTCGTGCCGATACTCAAATACGCAAGTACCTGCCGTCTTCCACCCCGTGGTTTCCGTTTAAGTGCTTCAACCTCTTCCTTTGAAAGAGAGCCCCCATCAAAATGCGCATCAATATAAAAAGCGTCCCACTCTGAGGCTGCAAGTTCCTGTATATAAGCCTTTCTGCCTTCATTTTGCGTGTAGCCTTTTGCCACCCAGAAAAAGTCCCATTCGCTGCCATGCTCTGCAATCGCTTTAGCTACCACCTCCGGAGTGCCGGTAGGCTTAAATCGCCCGCCTTTGAAAGGAACTAAATATCCGGGGGTGTTGGTTATGTTTAAACGATTGGCTGGATTGGCTTCCCATGCCGGCCAATTCGCGTACATACCGCTGCTGATCATGTAGAGATGGTTTTTCGCATCCATCATTTTAGTAACATCCTTAGTGTTTAAGGTAGCGCCCACCCCGGCCGGTATTGGATGATGGATAATATTGTAGCTGTTAGAGGAAGGTGAGTAGATCGGCATATAACCGGGATTTCCTTTACCTGGAGACTGGTATACCTCCGCGCTTAGGCGTGGATGCCAGAGTATATTATTATCGGCAGCAATTTTCTGATTATCTGTAACAACTTGCAGCGTACTGCCATTTGTATTCGCCGTACCCTTTATGCCAGCCTTGCTCAGATTGGCAAGCCTCGATACAGTAGTGGCGCTGAAATTCTCAATCCCCCAACCATCAAGCAAGTTGAGCAGATTCATATCATACGCATTATTCGCATTTCCATCGATATGGGCATACTCCAGCGTGTCTTGAGGTACAACCTGGAAATTCGGATTGCGGGCCTTGGCCTTAATGGCAAGCTCCATAATTAATGCCTGCATCTTGCGTGCGCGCCCAACAGCGCTCACATCGTCTGGATTACCATAATATTTTTCCACCAGTGCATTCAGCTGTGCAATAGTTTGACCCCCTTTGGGTTTCCAGGGTGTGTTTTGCTTTAGCTTAGGCAGGCTATGACTTGGAAGCCAAGACATTAGCGCTGGAGAAGCCGCCATAGCAGCCGCTGCAAGTGTTCCGGCTCTCAAAAAATCTTTTCTATTCATCAGGGTTAATGTTTGTCAATTACTGTTTATTACACTCGCCTTGTGCTCGCGCCCCCTTCTAGATAGTCTGTTTAATCCCCCAAACCAACGCAGGTGTAAATCCGCTATATCCTAAATTAATAAGAATTTAATGTGAATATAATAAAAAAAGTGATTTGTGCGCGGACACATGATATTGTTTCACATATTTTTTACAACTTTATATTCACATATATATTTCAGCTATAAATAACCAGCTGTTAACATGAGCTTGCATGAGTTTCCACTGGACACGCGGGATAAACTACACCCTATGAAGAATAAAATTACACGTCGCAACTTTGTTTCTGACACAATAAAGTTTGCTGCAGGACTAACTTTAGGCAGTACTGTCATGCAATCCTTCGGCGCAATTGCGAAAAATCCGAGAGCGCGTGTTAATGCCTTTGTACCAATGCCTATTCAGATCGTAATAGATGATGTGGGGTGGTGGACTGGAGAGGATGGCAATAAAAAACAACAGCCTTACCGCACGGGCATCAAACGAAATCACGTTCCTTCAGATTATCAGGCAATAGCAGACCTCGGTGTTAAGCTCGGTGTAAGACCCCAGGCAGCTACTATTCTTTGTGAGTGGGACCGGAACAATATTTTACGGGAGGTGCCAACAACTACCTGGATGCGCGACAAGTGGGATAACAGCAAATGGGTCGGCCCCTGGCTGGATGAAGCGGCAGACATTATTCGGAAAAACCGCAACCATTATGAACTGACCTTACATGGGGTGGGTCATGAATACTGGGGTGATGAAAAGTTTACAAGGGCCGAATGGGCAGATCGCTCAGGAACAATGCGGCCGCTTGATCAGGTAGAACTTCACCTCGATTGTTTTGCTAAAATACTTGACCAAAACCAGTTAGGCCCTTTTCCCACTTCATTTGTACCAACAGCATTCTTGCATGGCTTCGGACTAACAGGTGATCACAAAATCAGTATGGCTGAAGTAGTAAAAAAAAGGGGAATAAAATACATCAATACACCTTTTTACAATATGTATAATGCTAAAGGAGCGCAGTTTGGATCATTTGGAATAGACTCGGGAGTAATGACGGTAGACCGTGGACATGATGTATTTGACTGGAATATTATAGGAGGAAAGCCTGAGGGTATGCTTAAAGGCCCAACTTGCGGAATGCACTGGCCCAATCTTTTACACGAAGATCCAAGCCGTAATACCGAAATTGTTGATGCCTGGGTAAAATTTCTGAAGCCTTATAATGACAAGCCGGAAACTCTACTGGCCGTTGATTCGTCGTCTTTTAGAACTCAGCTTATTCATCACACCTTGACAAAGGTTCATGTTCAGGAATCTGCTATAAACATTAATCTTGCAGAAACAGATAAACTGAAAGATCATCTTAGTAACAACCAGCTGACAATCAAAGTCTCTTGTGATGGAAAATTGAAATTCAATTCTAAAACTGTTAGGATAGCAAGCTCCATAGCGACGCGCCAAAAGGATACCTGGTTGCACACCATAGTCCTTGATCGCTTGCCAGACGTGCAAAACATTTTGGTTGGGTTTGAAGTGGTTTAAGCTGCTTGTGGAGTATCAGCCTTGTTCGCTGAATGGCGCATTTCTTCATGAGAATTCGGGTGAATAGTCCTTCGGATAAAATAAGCCGGAATTCTTATCTTCGTTTACTGCACAAATACCCATGTTATGAGAAAACATCGAATTTATATATTCTGCCTGCTGGTAATATCAGGGTTTGCAACCGTTGACACATACGCGCAAACTAAGATATGGATTGTAAGGCATGCAGAGAAAGATCTCAAGAATACTTCTGATTCAGATCCAGGATTGTCGCTTGATGGGCAAGATCGGGCAAAAGACCTGGCAAGTTTGCTTAGACCGAATAGACTACTTGCCGTGTATGCTACATCGACAAACCGCAGTACACAAACCGCCCAACCTACTGCATACGGACACGGTCTCACGGTTCAAACGTATGATCCCCGGGACCCGGCTGGTCTGGTTTCGACCGTACTGCGCAACTATAAAAATGGAGGTGTAGTGATCGTTGGGCATTCGAATACGGTTCTGGAACTGGTTGAGGCATTCGGGCTGAAACGTCCATTACCCACACTGGAGGAAGATCGATACGATTATGTATTCGCGCTAACAGTCGATGACAATAGCATGGGATTACTTATGTCACAATATGGGAAATTACCCCGGACGACCGCACCGAAATAATTTTGTTGTGCGGCTTCCTGCTCCTATCCCAACCAAAGTTCCGTAATTAGAAATATAATGAAATAACAAAAGCGATCATTTCTGATCGCTTTCGTAGCCCGTAGGGGTCCCGATAGTTATCGGGAC
>JAZKIH010000019.1:0-1410 GCA_040384965.1 Bacteroidota bacterium
CACCACTTAAAGCCTCAGAGAAATCTGGGGCCTTTTTGGTTCAAAGCCTTTTTTGTGTCGCTGGTTCGTCCCGATAGCTATCGGGACCAGCTGGCACCACGGAAAGCCTCACAGAAATGCGAGGCTTTTTTGGTTATTACGCACTTCTAAACGGCAACATTGTCCATTTCGGTATATCGAAGGCTTCGGAACTTTTTTCCTTCAAACTGTACGCTTTACATGATCTGCGAGCTTAATGCGTTTGTCTGGATTTTTATCCTTCAGGTTCAAAAGGATGATGATCGATATTATTGGAATAAGAAAAGAAATAAAAAACCAAAACCAGAACTTGCGTCCCTGGCTCCTGGCTAGAAAACCTGCCATTAACTGCGGGCCCAGTAGAAGAGCCAAAGCGATAACAAATAATGGTATTTCGAACAAAAAAAGAATCGTCGACAAAATTAAAGATTTATCGTATGTGGTATTTTCCTGCCATTAGCAGCGAAGCCTATTTTGTGAAAAACTACACGGGCTGCGTTCTTCATTTTCACTTCCGTGTTGATATCTAATTCTTGCTTAGATTTCATGGGTTATTTGTGATAACAGCAGCAAAGATAAGAACAAGATTTTTTATTTACTATCGAAAGGTCTTAGGGCGCCAATCTATCCAACACCGTAAACCGTCAACGGTACGTGATATTTTATCGCAAGCTCGGATTTCTTACACTCTTGTTAGCCTCAGCGGTATCGTGCTGGCAAAATACCCGATCTCTGCACGTTCTAAATGGTATTCTTAGTTTTCAGCAGGTGTTAGGTATCTGTTGTTCTGAATAAAGAGGTCCGTGTTGCAAAATATTGTTGTAAACAGTATCTTGCTTTAGAGGACTATTATTTGGGAATCATGCAGACTATTACCACACGAGCTCAGGTTGTTGATCAGGCAATATTTAAATTGTTCGTATCGAGTGTTAAGGAGTATGCTATTTTTATGATAGATCCCCAGGGTTATATCCTCACCTGGAACGATGGGGCAGAAAGAATCAAAGGTTATAAGGAGGCAGATATTGTAGGTAAACATATATCGGTATTCTACCTCCCCGAAGATATCCTGAGCAATGTCCCTAAACACAATCTCGAACAGGCTCTCGCAAACGGCATATATGAAAGTGAGGGATGGCGTCTCCGCCGAAACGGCTCACGCTTTTGGGGAAATGTTGTTTTCACGCCATTATACGATGAGGGCAAACACGTTGGATTTGCTAAAATTACGCGGGACCAGACTGAGCGCAAAATAATAGAGGATCAGCGTGAAGCAATGCACCTTGAACTGGAGCAACGTGTTAAACAACAAACAAGCCGTGTTGTAGCAAATGAGCTGCGTTTTCGCAAACTTATTGAACATAGCCATGATGGCATTACCCTGTTAGATCG
>JAZKIH010000020.1:0-1293 GCA_040384965.1 Bacteroidota bacterium
GTACGGCACGTTGCCATAATGCCGAGAGAGCCCAACTGCGTAACTTCTAAAGGTTTAAGTTGCTACAGGATCGTGTGCGTCAGGCTATTTTAAGGGGCGTGAATCAGTAGATGGTTGCCCCGGAGCATCTATATCAGTGGTATCACTTCCGCCATTAGCATCATGGGCATCTTTTAGGTAATCTTTGTCATAAAGATGACGGTTAGGCATATTATCGAGATTTTGATAATACTCAGCATTATCCATAGCCGTAATATTAGCAATACTGTCACGATCGCCTGTAATATTTTCAGCCTTTGTATCTGGAGTATAGGTTTCTTCTACAATTCGATGAAAAGCTTCTGATTTCCGATGATTATCTATAGGTGTTGTCATGATGTTTCCTTTCAGAAGATAAGGGAATAGTATTTATTACACACGTAGCTTAGTTGCTTCATTTAGGAAGTTGTTAAAAAGTAGACGCCCCCAGCCACAGTCAACAATAGCATCACTTTCCATGTCTAGTAAATTAGGATCACTGAAATGATCTAAAGACACCCTATGATTAGGGTCAAGGGGATTGCGCATGGATGTGTTGTTCATGGAGTCAGACTTTCGGTCAGGGGTATATCAATAAATGATAAAGGCATGCAAAAACAAACGATAAATTTATATTTTTAAGTGGGAAAAGTTAAATTACCCCCAGCAAAGCTGGGGGCTTATTGGGTGAGCACCTCAAAGGTGCCTATAAAACCGCTGACCGCCTAAAGGCGGTTACATATCCAAACGCATTTGCTCATACTTTTCATCTTCTACTTCCTGATTACGAATATAAGCTCTAACCTTTTGTTCATCTAATCCCACCGTCGAAACAAAATACCCTCTTGCCCAAAAACTTTCTCCAGTGAAATTCCTTTGCCGCCCTCCCCATTTTCTAGCAATTTGAATTGCACTTTTGCCTTTGATATATCCCACTACATTTGAAACAGCATACTTGGGCGGAATGCTCAAACACATGTGAACATGATCTGGCATCAAATGACCTTCTACAATTTTTGACTCTTTATGGCCTGCAAGCTCGTGGAATAATTCCCCTAATGCTTTCCGCAATTTACCAAAAATCATCTTCTTCCGGCCTTTGGGAATAAACACCACATGGTATTTACAATCCCAACGGCTGTGTTCCAAACTCTGATACTCTTTCATCGTGAATCTCTTTCTCGTGGTAGAGAACTAAGATTCACAAAGACCGCCGTATAGGTCAAACCTTGGGGAGTCCCCCGGCAAAGCCGGGGGTTTACCTACTATTAATTA
>JAZKIH010000021.1:0-19102 GCA_040384965.1 Bacteroidota bacterium
AGAAAGAATAAGTAGCATAGCTACAATTACTTTTTTCCCCATTTTATCCCTCTTCGTTATAGTTAAACAATAAGACTACTAACGCCTCTTTTACTCCTAAATTCCCAGAATGTTACAATAGTAGGACAATTAGTTTTAAAAAGCAATCAAAAAATAGGAATTTAACACTTTTTTACACTTAAAAACTAGCAAATACAGCGTAACAAACCCATAATGCTATTCTTTTTTTAGGAAGATATGGTTAGATTTGTCGTCCCTTGTCAGGGGTAAACAAAACAGACATCATCAGGAATGAGTGCAATAGAAATAACAAAAGACACCTACCTTCAATGGTACGAATCAATGCTATTGATGCGGAAATTCGAAGAAAAAGCCGGACAACTTTACGGACAACAAAAGATCAGAGGATTTTGCCACTTGTACATTGGGCAGGAAGCTGTAATGGCTGGTGCGATGTCTGTACTCCGTCCTGACGATTCCATGATCACCGCTTATCGTGATCATGCACATGCTCTGGCTAAGGGTATGGGTGCTAATGAAGTTATGGCCGAGTTATACGGCAAAGCAACGGGCTGTTCTAAAGGTAAAGGCGGTTCCATGCACATGTTCAGCAAAGAAAAGAAATTCTTCGGTGGGCATGGCATTGTGGGTGGTCAGATTCCTTTGGGAGCAGGTATCGCTTTCGCTGAAAAATATAATGGTACAGATGCAGTATGTGTTACCTATATGGGTGATGGTGCTGTTCGTCAGGGAGCACTTAACGAGACATTTAACATGGCTATGTTATGGAAGCTTCCGGTAGTTTTTGTTTGTGAGAATAATGGTTATGCGATGGGAACCTCTGTTGCCCGTACAACCAATATGATCGATATCTATAAAATCGGTTTAGGATTCGATATGCCATGTGCTCCGGTAGATGGTATGGATCCGGTAGCGGTTCATAATGCAATGGATGAAGCTGTTCAGCGTGCGCGCCGTGGCGACGGACCGACATTCCTTGAGATCAGAACATATCGTTATAAAGGACACTCCATGTCTGATCCGGCGAAATACAGAACTAAAGAGGAACTTGAGGGTTATAAAGCAAAAGATCCTATTGAAGTTGTTAAACTTGCTATCGAAGAAAAGAAGTATGCTGATGAAGCATGGTTTGACGAGATAAATGAAAAGATTAAAGCTATTGTTGACGAGTCAGTGAAATTTTCTGAGGAGTCTCCGTGGCCAGAGCCAGGTGAACTTTATAAGGATGTGTACGTTCAAACGGATTATCCATATATCCGCGACTAATTATTTACTGATATTCAAATACTAATCTGGAATAAAGATGGCTGAAGTAGTTAAAATGCCCAAAATGAGCGATACGATGACGGAGGGAGTTATCGCGAAATGGCATAAAAAAGTTGGTGATAAAGTGAAATCCGGAGATCTTATGGCTGAGGTCGAAACTGATAAGGCTACCATGGACTTCGAATCTTACCAGGAAGGTACGTTATTATATATAGGAGCAGAGGAAGGCGCAGCCGCACCTGTTGACTCCGTTATTGCTGTTATTGGTGCTGAGGGTGAAGATTACAAAGCTGCTCTTGAAGGCGCATCTTCGGAAGCTCCGGCTGCTAAAACAGAAGCTCCGGCAAAACAAGTTGACAAGCCTGAAGAAGCTGAGAAGCCAGCCAAGGCATCTGCGGATAAAGAAGAGTCGACTGCAAAGGCAGAAGAAGTTGCTTCTGATGATTCTGATCCGGATGCTGCTGCTGCCGCAGTAGGCGCTACGGTTATACGTATGCCTCTTTTGAGTGATACTATGACTGAAGGTGTTATCGCGGAATGGCATAAAAAAGTTGGTGATAAGGTAAAAAGTGATGATGCGTTAGCCGATGTAGAAACTGACAAAGCTACGATGGAAGTGGTTGGTTACGCTGAAGGTACACTGTTGTACATTGGTGTAGAAAAAGGCCAGGCTGCCAAGGTGAATGGAATAATTGCCATAGTTGGAAAAGAGGGAACAGACGTAGCACCACTCCTAAAAGGTGGTACTGCCCCGAAGACGGCTGTAAAATCAGCTGAACCTGCTGCACCAGCTGAAAAGGCTCCGGCTACTGAAGAAGCATCCGCTGAATCGTCAAAACAAGAAGTTCACAGCGATTCATCTTCACGTGTTAAAGCCTCTCCGCTTGCCCGTAAGATAGCCAAGGATAAAGGCATTGATATCGAGCAGGTAAAAGGTAGCGCTGAAGGCGGAAGAATTGTAAAGAAAGATATAGAAGGATTTACGCCTTCAACAAAACAAGTTGCTGAAGCTGCGCCAGCCTCTGCGCCAACTGCAGAAAAGCCTGCTTCTACTGGTTCAACAGCTGTTACTATTCCTCAGTTTATTGGTGAAGAGAAATATACTGAGAAGCCAGTTTCTCAAATGCGTAAAGTTATTGCGAAGCGTCTTTCTGAAAGTCTTTTCACTGCTCCTCACTTCTATCTGACCATGGCTATTGATATGGACAGCGCAATGCAGGCGAGAGCGAAAATCAATGAATTTGCGTCAGTTAAAATATCATTTAATGACATTGTTTTGAAAGCAGTTGCGATCGCTTTAAAACAACATCCAAACGTAAACTCATCATGGCTGGGCGATAAAATCCGTTATAACGAACACGTTAATATTGGAGTTGCCGTAGCTGTTGAAGATGGATTATTAGTACCGGTAGTTCGTTTTGCCGATGGAAAATCTTTATCTCACATTTCTGCAGAAGTTAAAGATTTCGCTCAGCGCGCTAAGACTAAAAAATTGCAGCCATCTGATTGGGAAGGATCGACGTTCACTATTTCCAATTTGGGGATGTTTGGTATCGACGAGTTTACTGCTATCATTAATCCGCCTGACGCATGTATTTTAGCTGTAGGTGGTATTTCACAAGTGCCGGTTGTTAAAAACGGACAAGTAGTTCCTGGAAATGTAATGAAAGTAACATTAAGCTGTGATCACCGTGTAGTTGACGGTGCTACGGGTTCTGCATTCCTACAGACCTTGAAATCTTTGCTTGAAGAGCCGGTGAGATTGCTGGTATAGGTATCAGCTGTGAAGTATCAGGTTTGAGCTTCGTGGCAATACATAACAAATATGTTTAATAAAAAACTCCTTCTAATCTGAAGGAGTTTTTTATTAAACAGGATTATCTTAAAACTTCGGTCACGCTGATACCTGATAGCTCATGCCTGATACCTACTTCTTCCCGTCCGCATACCCAAAAACCTTTTGCAGTAAGGCTGTATTTCTGGCTCCGGAATTCGCCCTGATCTTTAACTCCTCCTGTGCTACTTCATAAAACAAACCATCCATAGCTTTCTGAGTTGCGTAGGCCGTGAGGTCAGTTTGCACTTTGGTCACTAAAGGAATTTTATTGTAGCGCGTGCTCAAATCTGTCCAGTAGCGAGTAGCTTCGGTTTTGCTAAGAGCATCGTTAATAATGGGTTGAAATTTAGCATTTAGCGCAACGCTTGTAACGCGTTGGAAATAGGTAGTCGCAGTGTTTTTCTCTTTACTTAATAAGATGTTTGTCGCATCCTGAAGAGTCATTTGTTTTAGAGCAGATATAAAAATGGGTTTTGCTTCCTGTACGGCCAGCTCTGCGGCACGGTTCATACTCATGATAAAATCATCGCAGGGTTTATTCAGCCCGAGGCCCCTTAACGTCTTCTCAACTTTTTGAGCTTCAGGCGGGAATAATAACTTAACGGCAGCGTTTCCGAGAAATCCGTTCTGCTCCGACAGCCGATCCGTTCCCGCCGAAACACCTATCTCTAAAGCTTCCTTCAAAGCCGACCCGATTTCGAGCTGGCTCGGTGTGCCCCCCTGATTAAGTGCATTTGCTGCGGCCTGCTTCAGTGCGCCGGGAATTTTGAGCTGAGCATTTGAACTGTAAGTAATAAGTATTGCGGCAAACGATAAATAGACTATTCTGTACTTCATGTTGTGAATTTAACCAAATAACGGCGTACTCCCACTGAAAGTATGAGTACAAACTATATACGAAATTTTCCTATAAGAAGGTGTGATTAGTAAAAGCTGTAAGTGGCCCACATAATTGAGCGGTGTCAGTTAAATGATTCGGGGCCCGTTCAATCAACAATTGACTGAACGAGCCCCGAATGAAATAACACAAAGATGTAGCGGACGTGGTTTAACCCCGGCTTCTGTCAGCGTAAGCGAATACTTTTTGTAAAAGAGGAGTACTGCGCGCAGATATTCTTGTCCTGATCTTTAATTCTTCCTGCGCGATCTCGAAGAAAATACCATCAATCGCTTTACCTGTTACGAAAGAACTCAGATCCGGGTTAACTTTCCCAACCAATGGAATTTTATTGTATGCATTTATTGCATCAGCCCAGTGACGGGTGGCTCCAACCTTTTGAAGGCTGCTTTCTATAATCGGGCGGAAGCGATCTGCCAGTTGCTGGCTTGTTACTCGTTTGAAATACAAAGTCGCCGCGTCCTGCTGGCCGCTAAGCAGAATATTCGAAGCATCTGAAAAAGTCATCCCTTTAACGGCAGAAATGAAAATCGGCTTGGCTTCAATAGCAGCTGCTTCCGCAGCCCTGTTAATACTTAGAATTACATTGTCAGCAAGTTTGTTCAGCCCAACGCTTCTTAACGTGCGTTCAACCTTCTGAGCTTCTTCGGGAAATAAAATTTTTATCGCCGCATTTGCAAAGAAGCCGTCGGTAGCAGATAATCGATCAGCGCTGGAGGACGTTCCAAATTCGAGAGCCTGCTTAAGACCCATAGAAATTTCAGATGATGTTGGATTACCCAGACCAGTCTGGCCCAAAACCTGGGCGGCTTGATTCAGTGTATCGCAGCTTGCAAAGAACAGTATTACAGATGCTGCCAGAGTTATTTTCAGGGATCTCATATTTTCAGGGTTTAATATCGGACCCATTTCCGTTACCGGGGAGAATCCATAATCAGTTTGTCTTTAATTGTTAGCAAATCCTTTGCCATTAATCCGCTGGATCTCACTAATGTTAGAAATTCCGCGCGATAGCCTTCTTTGTCTTTTCCTATACTTCCCTCAGCCCAGTTTAATACAGATTTATAATTCGCGTTCTGCTTGAATTCTGAATTTCTGAGCAACATTCCATATCCTGCTACCGCAGCTGAGAAGCGGAAATCAGAACTCGTTTTTTCCCATGTGACTGTTTGTGCTGAAACCGATTTGCTGATGAGTTTGCTTTCATCTTTGTCCGGAGCCTTGTAACGCAGCTTGACAGTCATCAGTTCCGTAGAATGAAGAGTTGATTTGGGCGTAGGGTTGTTCTGATATTTAAGGTCATCAACGCTTTCAATGAAACTGCTTTTAACACCCGCCGGAATAATCTCATACAAAGCGGTTACCGTATGGCCAGAACCCATGTCTCCGGCGTCTTTCTGATCGTTATTAAAGTCCTCTTTGTTCAATAGCCTGTTTTCATAGCCAATCAAGCGGTAGGCCCTAACCCTGGCTGGATTGAACTCTACCTGTAACTTGACATCCTTGGCAACAGTAAAAAGTGTGCCGCCAAATTCGGTGATGAGGGTTTTGCGGGCTTCACTGATATTATCTATGTATGCGAAATTTCCGTTTCCTTTATCCGCAAGGGTCTCCATTTTGCTGTCTTTATAATTTCCCATGCCATAGCCGAGAACGGTAAGATAGATGCCAGTTTTCTTTTTCTCCTCTATCAAGCGCTGCATTTCTGCATCGCTTGAAGCACCGACATTGAAATCGCCGTCTGTTGCCAGAATAACGCGGTTGTTTCCGCCTTTAAGGAAATTTTCCTGGGCGAGTTTGTATGCCAGGGCTATGCCTTGGCCTCCTGCAGTAGAGCCACCGGCTTCAAGTTTATTTAATGCATCCTTTATGGTTTGTTTGTTTTCTCCTGAAGTTGGTTGCAGGATCTCTCCCGCCGCACCAGCATATACTACAATTGAAACTCTATCCTTTGCTCTTAACTGATCGACAAGTAAACGGATCGAGGATTTTACCAGAGGAAGCTTGTTAGCGCTATTCATTGAACCCGAAACATCTATCAGGAACACAAAATTAGATGCGGGAAGCTGGTCATACGCGATAGTTTTCGCCTGCAGGCCAATTTTGACGAGTTGATGCTGTGGATTCCAGGGTGCAGAGGACAGTTCTGTATTAATTGAAACTGGTGTTCCGCCTTGTGGCTGAGGATATTCGTAGTCAAAATAATTGATCATTTCTTCGATCCGCACCGCATCGACCGGAGGCAGCTGACCACCGTTTATAAATCTGCGGATATTGCTGTAAGATGCCGCATCAACGTCTGTACCGAATGTGGATAAGGGGTTTTGCTTTACTTCATGAAAGCGGTTTTCATTAATGGCATTATATGATTCTGTATTTGATTCTGCCGGAACATAGTATCTGCTTTGGGAAGCCATTTTGCTGGCGGCCATTGTTGATTGACGTATTGCTATTGATTTATCAGGGTGATTAATAACCACCTCCGACAATTGTGGTTGTTCTGCTTCCTCACTTTTCTGAATATTTTTATTACAGGATGTGACAGCGGTGATAAGCGCACATGACAGGAGAATATATTTAGCTTTCATAACGTTGGGTTTTATTTAGGGATGGACAATGCGTATATTTTCCATAAATCCACAGAATATTTTTTATACTTGGTAGAATAAGGCCCGAGACATATTGAAATTCCTTAAAAACACTTCCGGACATAACGAATTTGATGAACAGGCAATGTTGCTTGAATATCGAACTAGCGGAAATCTTGAGATTTTGGGGAAACTTTATGAAAAATATATGCCGCTGGTATTCGGTCTCTGCCTGAAATACTTTAAAGATGAAGAGCGCAGTAAAGATGCGGTAATGCAGATTTTCGAGGAACTGGTTAAGAAACTAAAGATTCACGAAGTAACTAATTTTAAAAGTTGGCTTTACACCTTGTCGCGGAACCATTGTCTGATGAGTATAAGGTCCTCTTCAAAGCACGAATTTGTGCCTATAGAAGAAAATATTATGGAAAACGAAGCTTTCGTGCATCTAGATATAGATGAGACTCGTGAAAGCAAACTTCATGTAATGGAGAAATGCATAGAGAAGCTTCCTTCTGAGCAAAAAGATACGATCAGTCTTTTTTACCTTGACCAGAAGTGCTATAAGGAAGTTTCAGATATTACAGGATATGATCTTAATAAAGTAAAGAGTTATATTCAGAACGGTAAGCGAAATCTCAAGATTTGTATAGAAAAGAACAGTGAAAACTAACTACCCAGATAGTCTGACAATTCAGCAATACCTTGAAGGTAAACTGGATCCCAAAGCGGCACATCAGCTTGAAAAACAAGCGCTTGATGATCCATTTTTATGGGATGCACTGGAAGGTTATTCGGTATATAGAGACCCTGCCGCAGACCTGAGTATCCTGCAGCGGCAATTGCATGAGCGGATTGTTCACATGCAGGAGAATAAAAAAGTATTTGATCTTAGCTGGCAGAGACTGAGTGTTGCTGCAGCTGCAGCTGTTATGTTCGTTTCTGCGGGAATATTATTTTGGATGAACAGCCATCAAAAGCCTGAACAGCTAGCTTCAGAAGCGTATAAGCCGGTAGAAGTCAACGTTATTGATAAAGATTCGGTGGAGGCTGTAATCAAGTCCAAAGATGAACCTGTTATTGCCTCATTGCAAAAGAAGGAAGTTGATTTAAATGAAGCTACAGTATCAGCATATAAGCCGGCAATGCCTATTGAGAAAAAAGCAGTTATTTCTGCGGAAGCCGAAGGGGCGGTCGCTGCTAATGCATCAGCGCCTTCTGTTGCCCAGGCAGAATCAAGAACGATGGCATCTGCCCGACAAGCTAAGATGGCTAGACTCGGTGAGGATGGAGCGTCTCTTAGAGAGGTTACTTTAAACGGGTATAACATGCCAAAATCAGGTTGGGCTCTTTATCGTCGTTATCTTACTCTGCAGACAAGTCAGTTCAAAGGAGACCCTGCGCTGACGGGTTCTGTTGTGATTTCTTTCCAGGTTTCTACCGACGGAAAACTGGTTGATCTTAAAGTTGTGAAGGGCCTAAACGATGCTTATGATAAAGAAGCTCTGCGCATTGTTCGGAATGGCTCCGAATGGACAACATCGCCTGAGGGTAAAGCTTATGAAAGCCGTGTCGAATTAAGCTTTCAGCCCTAAACACGACAGCTTCGACCCCTCAATTCCTTTCTTTTCGTTAAATTTGCCCTTAAACTTAGCCGTTATGAAAAAATTATTGATCCTTATACCTGTTTTATTTACGCTTGCCTGTCAGACAAAAAACAGCGAGGATTCAAAAGAATCCGCTAAAAAATATGAAGACGTGCATTCATTTGCAGATCCGTCAAAGGCCATCGTAAAGCATCTTGATCTGGACATTAAGGTAGATTTTGATACAAAGCTGATCTCTGGAAAAGCATCATGGACAATTGAAAATCCATCAAAAGGCAACGAGATCATATTTGACTCCAGAAATCTCAAGATCAGCAAAGTTACTCTGGGAGATGAAGAAAAAGAGACGACATTCAATATAGGCGACGCTACTGAATTTCTAGGACAGGCCTTATCAGTGAAGATAGAGGAAGCTACTACTAAGGTTAATATATACTATTCTAACTCGGCTGATGCAGCGGCGGTTCAATGGCTTAACCCGCAGCAAACGGCTGGTAAAAAGTATCCGTTCATGTTTACCCAATCTCAGGCGATTCTCGCCCGTACATGGATCCCCTGTCAGGACAGCCCAGGTATCAGATTCACTTATAACGCAAAGGTTTCTGTACCTAAAGAATTACTGGCTTTGATGAGTGCAGAGAATCCTCAGGAGAAAAATACGGATGGAGTTTATACTTTTAAACAGCCGAATGCAATACCATCTTATCTTATGGCGCTAGCGGTTGGAGATATGGCCTTTAAAGCTGTCGACAGTCGTACAGGTGTTTATGCTGAGCCTGTTACACTTGCTAAAGCAACTTATGAACTCGCCGATATGGGGAAAATGACCACGGCTGCAGAGAAAATTTATGGGCCTTATAAATGGGGCCGATACGATGTTCTGGTTCTTCCTCCAAGTTTTCCTTTCGGAGGAATGGAAAATCCTATGTTAACCTTCGCAACCCCAACTATTATTGCCGGCGACCGCTCGCTGGTTAGTTTGATAGCGCATGAGCTGGCTCATAGCTGGAGTGGTAACCTTGTCACAAATGCTAACTGGAATGACTTCTGGCTTAACGAAGGCTTCACTACTTATTTTGAAAGACGTATAGTTGAAGATGTATACGGCAAGGATGAAGCTAAGATGCAGGAACTTTTGGGTTATCAAGGCTTGCAGGATCTTGTAACTGAAATGGGAGCTACTAACGCTGATACAAAGTTAAAAGCAAATTTTGAAGGCCGCGATCCGGACGAAGGAGTGAGTGACATTGCGTACGAGAAAGGATACTCATTTTTAAGAACTATTGAAGAGGCTGTCGGCCGGCAGAAGTTTGATGCGTTCCTTAGGGGATATTTTGACTCTCATGCATTTAACTCAGTTACTACGGAAGAGTTCCTTGCCTATTTGGATAAGAATTTGATTAAGGGTGACAAGGTTTTACAGGATAAGATAAATATTGATTCGTGGGTATATCAGCCAGGATTGCCAACAAATAGCCCCGCGGTAGGATCTGAACGATTTAAATCCCTGGACAGCCTGATCAGCCAATGGCAAAAATCAGGGGATATTGCAGGGTTAAATAAAAAGCTTTCGACAAATGAATCCCTGTATTTAATAAGTCATCTGCCAGCGGATCTGACGTTGAAGCAAATGGCCGAGCTGGATAGAATATTTAAATTTACTTCATCTGGAAATTCAGAAATTCAGGCAGCCTGGTATACACTCGCCGTTCGCATGAAATATGAACCTGCCTACCCAAGCATTGAGACTTTTTTAACGCAGGTAGGGCGGCGTAAATTTTTGATGCCATTATACAAAGAGATGGTCAAAACAACGGAAGGAAAAGAGTGGGCTAAAAAGATTTATGTTAAAGCCCGTCCCAACTATCACTCTGTTGCTTACAACTCAATTGATGAGGTACTTAAATAGGGACTAAGGTTATTACGCTTCAGGCCAATAAACCCATAACGAAGAGTCTTCTGCGACCAGGAGAATTAAGTCTTGATTTAACGTGATCTATTTAAAGACTCAGCTCGGAGTGTGATTAGTAGCAACCGTATAATTATAATATAGGTTGCAGACTTTCACCCGTAAATATGGCTTTTACTTAAGGAAGAGACTCAGTATCCAATAGACAGTGGCTGCCAGCGCGGCAGATACGGGTATAGTGAGCACCCAAGCCCACATCAGGCTTATTGTAACGCCCCATCTAACCGCGGACACCCGTTTACTCAAACCCACGCCTATAATTGCACCGGTGATAGTGTGCGTGGTAGAAACCGGGATCTTGAAATGTTCAGTCATAAAAAGAGTCAGAGCTCCGGCAGTTTCCGCAGCAACACCTTCCAGAGGGGTAACTTTAGTTATTTTGGTGCCCATTGTCTTCACGATCTTCCAGCCGCCACTCATTGTTCCTGCGGCAATAGCTGTATAGCAGGCAATTGGTATCCACTCGGGAATGTGATTAATCTTTACTTTCCCATCGGTAACAGTAAAGCCAACATGTAACCATGCCGACATTGTATCAACGCTAAGGTTTGCATCCTTAAGGTAAACTATAATAGCTGCCGCAATGATACCCATAACCTTTTGAGCGTCATTTCCTCCATGCCCAAGACTGAACAGAGCGGATGAAACTAATTGAAGCTTTTTGAACCACCATTCTGCTTTTGAGGGATTTGCATATCTGCATATGTTTATAATGATGACAGTTATAACATACGCCATGATCAATCCTATGATTGGTGCGAGCACGATAAACGCGGCAATTTTTCCAATTACTCCAAGGTTTATTACGTCGAGGCCGCCATGTGCAACGGCTGCTCCTGCAAAACCGCCAATTAACGTGTGGGACGAGCTGGAAGGAATACCAAACCACCATGTCAATAGATTCCAGCAAATGGCAGCTACAATTCCCGCGAGAATAACGACGAGATTGATGTTCATTGTGTCCGCTGTCTTTGCAACCGTATCGGCTACGTTCAGACTGAAGATCCAATATGCAAGAAAGTTGAAAAAAGCCGCCCAAACAACAGCCTGGAAAGGTGTGAGAACTTTGGTGGAAACTACAGTTGCGATAGAGTTTGCTGCGTCATGAAAACCGTTGATGTAATCAAACAGTAACGCTAAAATTATGACGATAATTAATAATGTAAAACCCATGGATCTTGCTGTGGTACCGTATAATTCTTATGCGTTTTTAACAAGTATTGATTCCAGAACATTTGCGGCATCTTCACACATATCTGTTGCATCTTCAAGAGCTGACAAAATCTCTTTATACTTGATAAGCTTGATCGCGTCTTTTTCGTACATGAAAAGCTCACTTACTGCTTTATCAAAAACATAGTCAGCCTGATTTTCAATACTGTTTATCCGAACGCATGAATCAGCAATGATCCTGACATTCTTTAAATCGCGTAATTCGTGAATCGCTTTATTGAGATCCTGACATGCCTGTAAAATGAGGCTCGCAAGTTCTTTAATTGGTGGTGTAATTTCAGTTACCTGATATAAATCTATCCGACTCGCTGAACCATGAATATAATCAGCGATATCATCTAAAGCACTTGCCAGACGATGAATGTCTTCCCGGTCAAATGGGGTGATAAAATTTTTGCTCAGTTCAAGATGAATCTGATGAGTGATCTCATCACCAGTGTGCTCAAGATCTTCTATATCTTTAAATAGTTCTTTACGACGGGTTAGATCCTCTGTGTTTAAAGCTTCCACAAGCTTTTCACCCAGACTGATCAGGTTTGCGCTGTCCTTTTCAAAAAGAGGAAAGAATTTTTTGTCTTTTGGAATAAAGTACTGGAAAATACTGTTCAATGACATCTCGTGAGGTTTTAAAGAATAAGCAAAAGTACCACACCAATGTTAAGTTAATGTTAACATTTATTTTATCGTCAATTACTTCATTCTTTCTAACGTAAACCCAAAAGTAGAGCCAATGTTTTCAGTACTCCTTACAGTGATAGTTTGCTGGTGGGCTTCAATGATGTGTTTAACGATTGCAAGCCCTAGCCCCGAGCCGCCGATCTGCCGGGAGCGGCTTTTGTCAGTCCGGTAAAAGCGCTCAAACAGTCGTGTAAGATACTTTTCTTCTATACCTATTCCATTATCGGTAATTTCTACGAGGATTTGATCGTGAAGCTCAAAGGTTTTGATTGCAGTGGTTCCGGGATTGCTGCCATATTTAAATGAATTGTCGATAAGGTTTACCAAAACCTGCCTTATTTTTTCCCTATCAGCATTTACCCAGATTGCATAATTATATTTCTCTTTGAACTCCATGGTGATATTATACTTCCTGGCTTTAAGTTCAAGAGACTCGATAACCTCCATAATAAGCTCCGAAAGGTCAAACTTTTCGAATTCGACTGGAATTTCGCCGCTTTCAAGTTTAGAAATGGAATCCAGGTCTTTTATGAAAAAAGCCAAACGATCTACATTTTTGGAGGCCTTGTCCAGAAACTGACGGGAAAGCTCCGGGTCATCTACGTCATCCTGTAACGCTTCTATGTAGCCTTGTATGGCAAAAAGCGGCGTTTTGAGTTCGTGAGAAATATTTGACAAGAATTCACGCCTGAACTTTTCTTGTTGTCTAAGCTGATCTATCTCAATTTTCTTGTCTTTAGCCCATTCTTTTACTTCATGTTCAACGTCATGGATAGGGTCGGTGCTCACGTATTCCCCCAGCGCATCCTTTAGGTCTTTCCCCAACTTAAGGTTATGGATCAGCTTATAAATAATCTTGATTTTGCTGTACACAAATCGCTCGATCAGGTAATAAAATACCGCATAAGTAATGATGAGAGAAACAGAAAAGGTGATGATGAAATCAACCCATTTCTGCTGAAAATAAAAATTAATGATCGACAGTGATAACGCAACAGCCAAGGCGTTAATAAACACCAGTACCCATAGTTTCATGAAGCGAATTTACTACTTAAAATACTTTGCCATGTGTCTTTTTCACAATGATTTGATTAAGTGCAGGTAAATTCTTCATTGTAGTTACAGCTAGTTCAGCCAGAACCGGAGCTCCGAACAAACGCTGGATAATCCGGCCTGATTTCAACCTAAGGGTAAATTCTCTCGACCATTTTTCCCGGTAACTCTCTTCCATCGCATTTCTGTTTAAAACGCTGCCATTAGTGAAATTTATAATGCATTCGGACAGAATTTTAGCTGAATGAAACGCTATTGCCATACCATTGCCGCACAAGGGGGTGATCATTCCGGCAGAATCTCCGCAAAAAAGTAAATGGTCCTCAATCAGAGTTTTCCTTTCAAAGGAAATTTCGTTGATCACTTCCGGTTTGTCATACAGGAAGTCGGAATTTTTAAACAGGTGCTTCAAAAAAGGATTTTTGTACAAGACATTTTCTTCCATATCCTGTATCCCCTGAGATTTTTTTAGGTTGACTGTTTGAGACAGGTAGCAGAGATTAAATTTTTCATCTTCAATCTTACATACACCGGAATAACCGCCGTTGAAATTATCGAGACGGATGAGATTTCCAGGCAAATCTGTTTTGATATGATATTTAACGCCCAGATATGGGCTCCGGTTATAAAAAAAACTTCGTTTTAATTTTTGATCCAGGTTGGATCGTTTGCCATATGCAGCTATGGCTATTGCAGAATGATAGACTCCCTGATCAGAAGTTATTTCGAATAAGCCCTCAGTGAACTGAATATCGATTACCTTTTCAAATAGAAACTTTACCCCGAGGTGTTGCGCCTGCTGATAAAGCTGGTCGTCTAGTTTATAGCGGCTTAGGCCGAATCCTCCCATCGTCAGGTTTGTGAGAACCTCGTTGCCACGCTTTGTCGTCACCGAAAGGCGACTGATATTAGAATGCCCCAGATCTGAAAGAGGAATATTTAGGGATTGCAGGAATGGCCGTGCCTCGTTCGAGATGTATTCACCGCAAACACGATGAAACGGATAATGCTTTTTTTCGAAAAGAGTAACTTCGAATCCCGCCTTTTGTAACAGGATGGAGCAGGTTAGTCCGCTGAGGCCTCCTCCTATGATCATGATCTTTTTGTGATCACTCATCTTTGTCACTTGCTTTTCGAATCAATAATCAGCTGCCATCTGAAAGCCCACATCCATTTGAGTGTATAAGTTTTTATGCCTGCTGCGTCGAGCATATTCTCAATATCTATCCGTCTAAAACTTCGCAGGACCGAAACCTTTGAATCATGTTTAACCATCTCCGATCGTGATAATACAGATGTGAGAACGCCAATTGAATGGTAGGCGAACCAATGCCTGTGAAGATCATTCACTATAACTGCGGTACTGGCGCAATCAACCATTTTTTTAATAAGCTTAACCCATTCGGCATCTTTGAAATGATGTGTGAAGAGACTGGATACCACTACATCAAACTGATTTGTGTGCAGATCATTACTTGTAACATCCGCCAGTATAAAAGAGATTTCAGGATATTCAGTTGATTTTGCTCGGGCATATTCAACCGCTGCCGAAGTAGCGTCAATACCAACCAACTTTAATTTCAGGTTCTTTTTCCTTGCCCATAAAGCAATTTGCCTTAGTGAGTCTCCGCCACCGCAACCCCAGTCGCTAACTGACATTCCATCCTCCAGCCTGATCTTATCAAAGGCGTCAAAGAAAACGTTATAGCCACCGAGCATTTTATTTACCACTTCAAGTTCGTCCATAATAGGATCGATTGTCTCGGGGCCGAGTGAAAAATCGTCCATCATTTCCTCGGAGTTGCTCCGGCGACTAAAGTCAGGCATGTGATTTTTTCTTTAGGATCATTGATTCCACGGTCAGGCCCGGCCCGAACGCGCATCCAAGAATAGTTTTATCATCTGTTAAATTTTCAAGCAAGATCTTCTCGAGTACGAACAAAATGGTCGCTGAGGACATATTGCCGTAATCCCGGAGAACCTCATAGCTGAATTGATTGTTTTGTCTTGAAAAACCCAAAGCGGTTTCTGCAGCCTCCAGAATTTTCCTGCCCCCGGGGTGTATGGCATAACTGTCAATATCGCCTGTGCTCAGCCCGGCTTTTGCCAGGACCTTTTCTGCCACGTCAGGGATATGTTTTAGGATTAGTTTAGAAACTTTAGAAGTTAATTTCATCTCGAATCCCTTATCCCCGATAAACCACCCCATCTCATTTTTAGCTGAAGGTATGAATTCTGAATAGAACGTGTCAAGCGTAAGAAAACTACCTTTTCCTGAACGATGATCCGAGTTTTCAACGAGTGCTGCTGCAGCCCCGTCTGAAAAGAGAGAGTTTGCAACCCAGTTGTCCAGGGTATTTTCTTTTTGAAAATGAAGTGTGCACAGCTCAATACACACTATCAGCACTTTTGCATCCGCTTGAGCCCGACAAATATAATCCGCAGTTTTGAGCGCATTTAATGCACCATAACAACCCATAAAATTTATGCATGTGCGCTCAACGCTAGGGCTCAGTCCCAGTATTTCTACCAGGTTAATATCAATTCCAGGCGCATACATTCCAGTGCAGCTGACCGTAATTAAGTGAGTGATTTGGGTAGAAATATCGCTGTTAAAATGCTTAAGACAGTTTTTGGCTGCAGCAGCTGCGATACCAGCAGCTTCTTTTTGATACTGATCCATGCGCTTTTCAGTCCCCGGAAAAAATTTTTCATCTTTTGAATTTGGGAAAAGAAGACGCTCATCGCTACGCTCTTTACCGAAATCGGGAAGAACTGAAAATCGGTATTCAATACCTGAATTATCGTAAATCCCTTTTAAACGGGACGCATTATTACTATCCAAATCAAACGCCTCAACCATAAATTGGTAAATGTCATTTTGGGATGTTCGGTATTGGGGGTTCGCGGTACCAATTGCGCTTATACAACTCTTCATCTATGGTAAAATACTAAATAATCGCCTTATCGGTTTTCTTCTTAACAGCTTTTCGCGATTGCAGTTTTAATTTCCGCAGTACGACCGGATATCAGGTTATATATTAATTTAGTAAAATGGATTCTCCGTGGAAATTCTTGCCAAGCAAATCTGCGATCTTACATTTAAGGTTTGCCTTTTCATTCTTTTTGCTGCCCGTATTTCTTTTTGCGTGCAGTCAGGCTCCTGAGGTTATCGCACTGAACGCTGTTTTGACCTTTGTGATCTGGCATCTTCTTGTTTATCCAGCCAGTAACGGCTACAATAGCTATTTTGACAAAGATGAAGGAAGTATCGCTCTTCTTGAGAAGCCTCCAAAGGTTGACAAAAGCCTATACTATTTCTCCCTGATCCTTGATGCTACTGGACTTCTACTCGCTGCATATGTGAATTGGAGCTTGTTTTTTGCTGTCCTGATCTACGGATTATTCTCCAAGCTATATAGTCATCCTGCCGTAAGACTCAAGAAATTTCCTGCAGCAAGTTTTCTAATAGTAATTGTTTTTCAGGGTGCATGTGTTTATTGGAGCAGTTATGCGGCTATATCTGGGTTGGACATTGTTGTCGGATGGAACATAAATTTTCTTATTGCCGGATTGATATGTTCGTTCCTAATTGGTGCAACTTATCCATTAACACAGGTGTACCAGCATGATGAGGATAGAAAGCGGGGAGATAAAACTCTCAGTATCGTTCTTGGGATAAAAGGATCGTTCTACTTCTCTGCACTATTCTTCTTAATTTCAATTGTCCTTTTGGGATTTTATTGGTACAGACTTGATGAAATCTATAAGTTCTGGCTTTTTCTCGCGCTCGTTATACCAGTAATTGTATTTTTCGGTAACTGGTTTTTGAAAGTTTATAATGATTCTTCAGAGGCCAATTTCAAAAACATGAGCCGGATGACCTTACTTAGCGGCGGGATGATGGTCGTTTACTTCGGGATACTGAACTTTATTTAACGCTCTCCATTCCATTCGTCTTGAAACTGACTTAGGTATAACTCCATAAATTTATGTCGTTCCCCGGCGATTTTTCTGCCCGTGCTAGTGTTCATTTTATCCTTTAAGAGAAGTAATTTCTCATGAAAATGATTGATGGAAGGTGATGAAGAATTTTTATATTCCTCTTTTGTCATGTTTAACGCCGGGGGAATTTCAGGGTTAAAAATCTCCCGGTTTTTGAATCCGCCATAAGTGAATGCTCTGGCAATACCAATTGCACCAATTGCATCCAGCCGGTCAGCATCCTGAACAATTTCAAGTTCCTTAGAATGGAAGGTCACTGTTCCCAGGCCTGAGCGGTAAGACATATTCCGAATGATTTGCTGAACATGCTGAATTATATTGTCGTCCACATTTATGGACTTCAGAAACTCTCCAGCTTTTTTAGGGCCAAGCTCGTCATTTCCACCGTTGAATTTGCTATCGGCAATGTCGTGCAGCAAAGCAGCCAGCGCTACAATCAGTTGATCAGCTTTTTCTGTTTGCAGGATGAGTTTTGCGTTATTAAACACGCGGTGAATATGCCACCAGTCGTGACCGGCTTCAGCACCAGCCAGAGTGTCTCTGACAAATTGCTCCGTGTGAGCGATAACTTGCTTATTCTCCTGGTTTAGGTTCACGCTTGCTGCCTTCGTATAATTCATATTCCAAAAGCCTGCAGTCAAGCTTTCCATTGTAGAACTCAATTCTTCTTGATGCGCGGAGACCTATCTTTTTGGCAAGATCGGGATTGCCAGTGAAAATATATCCTTTGTAGCCCTTGCAATTCTGCTTCATGAAATCCCCTATTCGTTTATAAGTCGCTTCAAGTTTAGAGTGAACACCAAGACGTTCTCCGTATTCGGGATTAAATACGACTACGCCCGGTCCATCAGGAACCTCAGTCTCGGCAAAGTCGCAGACTGCGAAATCTATCAAATGATCTACTCCCGCTGTTTTAGCATTCCGCTGTGAAACATCAATAGCATCTGCCGATAAGTCTGTGGCAATGATCCGCGCAGGCATCTCTTTTTTAGACTGATCTTTCAACTTACGCCGCTCCTGAAAAAAGACTTCTTCATCGTAGCCCATAATGTGCATGAAGCCATAATTCATTCGGAACAGGCCTGGAGTTTTATCAGTTGCAAGTAAGGCAGCCTCGATAGCCAGAGTGCCTGATCCGCACATGGGAACGATAAAAGGTGTTTTTTTATCCCACTCTGTTGCCATGATCACGCCTGCCGCAAGGGCCTCCAGCATTGGCGCCTTTCCGGGAATTTTTCTGTAGCCGTGTTTTGCTAAGGTCTCCCCGGATGTATCGATAAAGATTTCGGCGTCGTTCTCTTTCCAGTATAAATGGATAACCGCTTTATCAGCGTCTGGTCCGGTGTTCGGACGAATTCCCTTTTTTTCCTTGATCCGATCTACTATCGCATCCTTTACTTTGAGGTTGGCGAACAAAGGCGTAGTGATGGTTTCGTTATCAACTGTTGAGCTAACGGAAAAATATCCTGTAAAATCTATTAGTTCTTCCCACTCGATATCCATCACCTCCTTGTACAGTCGGGCTGGATTTTCTGCTGTGAAAGTTTTGATAGAATATAGTACCTGACTCGCGCATCGCAAGTGCAGATTTAGTGGAATACAGTCATTTATTGAACCTTCCAGCTCAACTCCGGTGCTAAACGCACGTACAATTTTATAGCCCAGGGCTTCAACCTCACGCTGTAAATAAGGCGATAAGCGATTATTACAGGTGATGATGATCTTACTCTTATTGTGGAAAACTTGCATAATAATTAGCAAAGTTAACAATTAAAACCTGCCTGAATTTTATACTTTTACAAATGTATGCGGCGGAAATCTTGTCCCACCCCAATGGACGATTATGCTACATTATTGGAAGATTTAGAGAGATCATTAAATACAAGTAACCATGGACATTAAAGGAAAAGTACATGAAATCTCACAGGTAATTACCGTGAGTGACAA
>JAZKIH010000022.1:0-31983 GCA_040384965.1 Bacteroidota bacterium
TCCAATGGTAAACTATTTTTGCTGTGATCATCATTGTCATGATTGGAATAGCCGTATTTATGTCCGCACCAGTTTACAATAGCTCCATGGATAGGCCCCATCAAAAAGTGTATTGGCAGTAAAAGAAACATCCACCAGTATTCCGCGAAGTAGACATAGAAAGCTATATAAAGCAGAATAAAAACCGAACGGGTGATCCAAAGATCCCCAATGCGATCAATAAATGCCCAGGTCGGATATCTATCTCTAAAAGCGGGTTCAGGCTCCACCTTAAATTTCACATACTCCAGGTAAATATTTTTGGTTTTGATCATCAATCCCCACACATCTTTTATAAAGTGCGGAGAATGGGGATCCTTTTCTGTATCGCTGTATGCATGGTGCATTCTATGCATAATCGCGTAAGCACGCGGATTAAGAAATGATGAACCCTGTGAAAGGAAAGTCATCAAATAGAATGTTTTTTCCCAAAAAGGCTCCATTTTGAACATCTTATGAGAAGCATATCTGTGAAGGAAGAACGTTTGAAAAAATAAAGAAAGGAACCAGTGACAAAGGAAAAAAACTAGAATAACCATGTGTGAAATAAGGTGTACTGATGAGCGGACAAAATTAGAAAAATTTAACTTCTTCGGAGTACTAACGTGAGAAATTGGGGTTTAGCGCCCGAAGTCGTCCTGCAGCCGAACAATATCTGATTCATCCGATGGGTTAGCAGGATCAGTATGCTGCCAAATCTCTGCAACAATACCCCAGTCCTTAAGACCTATAAGTCGGTGACGTTCTCCTTTTTGCAGAATGATCCTTTCTCCTTCCGAGTACGATTTCACCTCCCCTTCCTCGTCCGTATCACTCCTCTTAATGCCAACTGTACCTTTCATCACCTGCCAGATTTCGGCACGGCGATGGTGATATTGCCACGAAAGTCTTTTCTCAGGACCGACTATCAGGATCTTTGGGCTCAATTTACCGGAGATTTTTAAGTCTTCCACAGCGATCCCACTGAAATAGGTGTCCGCGAATTTCTGGGCCTGATCTTCTGCCAGTACAAAAAAACCGCCCCATGGGCGCGACTGGTCTTCTGACACTATTTGAAAATTCTGGTTTTCAAGAATATTCCTGATCTCCAGGAAAATATCGGCTTTTTGCTGTTCTGCGGACATAGTTTTACTTTAAGAACAGCAAAAGTACGACAACAGTTTATTTTAAAACGATATAAATTTAATTAGCAAGTGCTACTCCGATTTTCCAAAAGCCCGCTTCTCTAATTTCAACATCCACGTACTGGTCTGAAATAGTTAGCCTTGCTCTAAAAGGAAAAACAACATCAAGCAGTTGTAAACTCACGCCACGAGGCGTTTTACCCAGCTCACGAGTCTGGTTATAGTTACCAGTAACAATAACGATATTAGAAATTGTCGCGGGCGGTAAAAGCGTCTGAGTTGACATCATTGCTGTACCTCCTGCAGCATTCGCAGCGTCAATCTGAATGACATTTTCAGCACCTTTTGTGTCTTTGCGTACATCCACTCGTGTTACACGAAACGACTTATCGTATACCGTAAACGGTTTTTCAGCCTTGACCTTTTCTTTTTTTCCGGGCTTTTCCACATCCTGGGCAAACACACATAGTGTTGACGACATAAGGATCAGACTCAGTAATAATTTAAATGTTTTCATGGTAGTTAGGATAGATAGGTGATTATTTGAAGACTTTACGAGAATAAATTAACATTGACACACACAGCCAGGCATCAATTGTAGGACAACATTAAGAAATTTCATCATTTAAACTTTTTTTCAATATCTAATATATATAAAAATATATTGTTAGTTGGTGAGTGTTAACTTATTCAATCATGTCCGCACTGGATCATCATCATTGCGAGGATAGCGCAAATCATTAACACAATCTTATATCGCTGAGACCTTAGTTTGTTCTACACTGCCTTTGCCCAGAAAAGTAATTTTATGAATTTCAATTCCACCGGAGCTAACGCTTTCACGAAGCTGAGCCAAAGTCATGTTTTTAATAACCGCCTCAGATCCTCCTCCCAGCGTTTTCCCGCCCGAAAGCCATTCTTTCTGGTATGCCTGACCTTCTGCACCAGAGGGCAGTCTGATTTGAAATTTATCCGGATCATTTACGATAAACCGGTAAATAGTGGATGTTTGGCCTTTGTTAGACCATCCTCCAGGGCCAATGCCGAGCGCTTTTTCCAGCGTAGCTATACCGTCTCCATCAACTGCCTGTTGAAAAAAGACCTCCGCTTCACTTAAAGGCGACACGAAATTAGCATCAGAGCCCCAGTTCTTCCAAACATTCAGAATATTCCCAAAGGCCCATTCAGAAATAAAGGCATGGCTTTTTGAGAATTTTTTCAGCTGCTCTTTTGCCATTTTCTGGTAAGCTTCAGACAGACCTTCAGTCCCTTTATATTTTTTGAGTCCTGCTTTTTCGTCCGCGGAAAGCTGATGCCGGCTCTCGACCTTTTTTCCATCCGCATCAACTGCCGCCTTCTTGACGACTTTGCCATTTTCCTGAGCAGTTTCGTAGCTATTAGTATCTTCCCAGTCACCACCGCTAAGTCTTTTTCTCATAGTTTCACTCATAGCATCATCATAAACTGACTCATCAGTGCCAGCTTTATGTAATTCCATGCCTATTTTTTTTCGGTTCCCAACAACTTTACCCGAAAGCTTGCCCCAGTTTTCGCCTTTCATTTGTATGGGCGCCACACTGCTACTTGCCATTTGTTGCAAAGCTTTCTGCTGAGTTATCTGCGGGCTATTATTTGCCATTTCCTGCAAACTCTTCATCTGAGTAACCTGCGGGCTGTTATTGGCCATTTCCTGCAATTTCCTTTGAGCTGTGGCTTCAGGCCTGTAATCTTCAACGAGTAACGCAGATTCACTGTTACCCTTGGCCAGAGATTCACTATTCGAAACCGATTGGCTCCTGTTATCCTGTGATTTATCTGCGTGGGTACTCATGAGTTATTCCAGTCGCTGTTGATGCCAGCATTGTTTAAGTTTCTCGCTGGATCACCTAAATCTAAAAATAAAATTCAGTACTCCCGTTGTGCGATAGTAAAGCACTTTAACGCGGTTACTGCAATTACAAAACAAAAAAAGGCCCCAGAATTTCTGAAGCCTTTATCTGTGGAGAATATCGGATTCGAACCGATCACCTCTTCACTGCCAGCGAAGCGCTCTAGCCAAATGAGCTAATCCCCCTTGTGCGGACTGCAATTTTCGGCATTATTAAAGGAAATAGCAAATCAAATATATACTTTGATCAAACAGTTAACTGGCTGAACGTCCCATTAAAAATTTTATAACAATGTTATGGTATAATTCTCTAAGAGATAAGGGATTGATATATTTGAGAAAATCAAAAGACATGAAGCAACTAATCTTAGCATTATTAATCACAGGACTGGCAGGTGTAACAGCGTGCGCGCAAAGACCAAGCCCAGCGGCAAAAGTATCCGAAACAATTAGTTCCGGAGCAAAGATCACTATCGATTATAGCCAGCCCGGCATAAAAGGAAGAACAATTGGCAAGGAAATCGCACCATGGGGCCAGGTTTGGCGCACGGGAGCTAACGAAGCTACTGTATTTGAAGTGAACAAAAACGTAACTATAGCTGGTGAGCCGCTAGCAAAGGGCAAGTATAGTTTGTATTCAATTCCAGGGCAAAAAGAGTGGGTTATCATCCTAAACAAAACCTGGAATCAGTCGGGCACAGAGTACGACCAGAAAGCCGATGCACTAAGATTTACCGTTAACACACTAAAAGCACCAGCCTTTACTGAACGGATGACCTTTAAGATCGCTAAAACTGGTGTGGTTTCTCTGATCTGGGGAAATCATATGGTTAATTTTACAGTTAAATAATAAGTTATTATGTTTTCAATCGGGCCGGCCAGAATTATCTTGCCGGCCCGATTCATTTAATACCCTTTATTTTCAACTTTTACCATTGCTTCACGTTGGCAAACGGACGATCATAATAACCAAAATTATGAATCCAACTATTAATCCAACTAGTGCCCCCACTATAATTTCACGAATTGTGTGGCGTCCTAACACCAGGCGTGATTGTGCTACAAATCCGGCAAACAATAGAAACATTATTCCCGCTGCCACGCTAACTGACATCATTAAAAATGCGAGAAATACATTAACCGATACATGTAAAGAACTTTTAATATAAAAATTAATACATTGTGAAATCACCAGAAGAATCAGTGAGGCGGCCACTGAGTAACAGAGATTTTGAGGTTGACCGGTTATGAATAAATAGAGGGTGAAGACTGAAAGTAAAATCGTGGCAAAGATATACCATGATTGCCGTTGACCCTGATCGGATACGTCAAAATTGGTGTAAACTCCTTTTTTTGTATTAACGTACATTCGTATAGAAAGGGGCAGAAAAATTCCCAAGATTATGATTATGGAATGTTTAAAAGCCAGTTCTACGTCTTCCAGTTTAAAAAACATGAATATAGCAAAGGCTGGTGCTGTTAATAGTGGGTGACCGAATATTGAGAGAATATTAGCGACCCGTCTATTCATGGCTTAAAACAGTGCAATCATTTAAGCGGCTAGCGCTGAATTCTGCGTATGCCGGAGATTGATAATTTTCGAAATTAATGAAATTCTATCCCCGAAAAAAATTGCCTCTGATCACCTTACCAGCGTCACATACCCCGACCTCAGGTATCGTTTATTTTCGAGGATCCCGTCGATGACCCAATAATAAACTCCTACAGGCACCTGTGTAGTTTCTCTGAAGCCGCTCCAATACTTATCAATATTAGTTGTGGTATAAACCACGTCGCCCCAGCGATTAAAAATCTTAAAGTAATTAACCTTTACATTGCTGTTAAGAAGAACAGTAAGTTCATCGTTGACACCATCATTGTTAGGGGTGAAAGTGTTTGGTATTATTACATCCGGAATTATTATGTCCACCAGGATGGGTGTTATGGAAATGCACCCATCGGAGGTAATACTCTTAATATGATAATAACCCCGTCGCCCTATCCTGGCGGGATCGGGGATAGGATTTTTTGCCGCGGGATCAAGCCAAAATGAATAAGTAATGCCTTCATTATGCTCAAAACCTGTTGTTAGATCAACCGTTGCAGGATTGACAGCTTGCAGCAACCGGGTTAACACAATTGGCGGCACGAGACTAATTACGGCCCTTACCGGCCTAATAAGTATGCAGCCAGATGAACTTCTGCCTTTAATGTAATAGGTTCCAGTAGAATAGACGTGTTTCGGGTCATCGAGAGGTTTCGTGGCTAGAGGGTCATTCCAATATGTATATGTGAGATCAGAGCTGTTTCCGGCCTTTAATGAAATATCCGTCAAATCTACACTTATGCAATTTGGAGGCGGGTCGATAATATTCATGTACATTCCCCCTATAGTGGTATATAGGGTTTGGCTGCATCCAAGGCCGGGATAAGGGATTAAATCAATGGCTATCCTTGTACCGATCGGCGGAACGGGAGAAATAACAACGCTGTCACCTGTCCCCAAAAGCTCTGAAGTTCCCGCGTTGTACCAGCGATAGCCAAAAAATCCGGGCAAGGTCTTTAGAGTGATGCTTTCTGTGCCTGGGCAGGTAATATTACCCGTTATTGGGATTGAGCAATTCTCGTTGAAATCAATGTATGCATACCCGAAATGCCCTCCCAGACTGCAATCGTTAGTTGTAAATTCAAGACGGATAGTTTTTCCTAAATACGCAGACAAATTAACCAGAACCGGCGACCAGTCTTTATACAAAACCGGAACAGGACCATTTGCATTACCGCCACCGCCGCCACCACCACCCCCGGCTGGATTCCGGCTAGACTTGTCCGATGACATAAACCCGGGCAACCCACCTGATGCGACAAATTCAAAGGACCCGCAATCTGTGGACGTGTTGCTTGCCACATCAAATACTCTGGCTGTGAATTTGGGCTGCTCATCATATTGATGCGCAGGGCTTTCAAAAACTACTGCGTAATTAAAAATAATCGAATAATTTTCAACATTCGAGGGTACATTAATTGTATAACTGATTCTTTCTGCTCCCCGCCCATTGAATTCATTGCCTAACTGAACAACGTAATCACTTCCATTAGGTGCGTCTGTCGAAAATTGACCATAATAATCCTTACCAGAACCGCGCGCAATAACGGTATGCTGATTTTGTATAGGGCCGGAAGGAGTCAGTGTCAGAAAAGCAGGGCGCACGGCATTAGGTGCCATATTACCTGTCTGGGAAATGGAACCAATTGAACATTCCCAGTTAGCAAGTGTTCCTTTTTCAAACCCAATATTTTCAGGACACTCTGTTACAACCTGCCCGTATGCCGCCAAACCAGCAATACATAGACAGACCGATACCAGGATCCTGTAAACCATATATTAAGTTAAGAAATCTAAGCTAATAATCAGACAGATACGTTAACAAGCTGCGCATCAAATTGTCGACCCTGATTCTTCGTTATAATATACGAGAAACATTACTGCTTGGTTGGCAGTAGCGATGTTTTTTAGTTTGGAGAAATTTCTTTAAAATATAGTTGCTGAGCAGTTATTATATAAATGTCGATTGAAGTTCATTACCAGACTCTTATGAGATACAGAATCGGCTATCTAAGATATTTGACCATAAGGCTTGCGGCCCGCTGCGAAGCGCCGGGAGAGCCCATTTTATCAGCCAGTTCGTCATAGTTTATGAGCATGCGGGTACGATATAAGTCATCGTGTAGTATCATGTCCAGTTCCTGAGCAATCATTTTACCGTTACAATCCTCCTGGATCAGCTCTTTTACTACTGCATCGTCCATAATGAGATTTACAAGGGATATAAACTTAATGCTAACAAGTATCCGCGCGATTGCTATGGATACCGTGTGGCCTTTATAAACCACCACCTGAGGAGTTTTAAGGAGGGCAGTCTCAAGTGTTGCGGTTCCCGAAGTTACTACCGCTGCTTTTGAATTGCGTACCAGATTATATGTTGCATTAAAGATCACAGGGATATCACGGCCATTTAAGTAAGGCAGGTAGTCATCGACTGTAAACGTAGGTGCTCCGGCAATTACAAACTGGTAGTCAGGAAAACGGTCGGCTGCTTTAACCATTTCAGGCAGCAACCGGTCAAGCTCCTGCTTCCTGCTCCCGGGCAAAAGGGCAATCACGGGTCTCACATCCAGATGATGATTGATCTTAAATTGGTCGTCAGGAGCAACTTCGGCGATAGCATCAAGGATAGGGTTGCCGACATAATCTACGTCCATACCCCAACGTTTGTAAAATGCAACTTCGAAAGGCAGGATGCTAAACATCCGGTCGACGTATTTTTTAATCTTCAGCACCCTTCGCTGATTCCATGCCCAAACCTTCGGAGAGATATAATAAAATACCTTAATATTCTCTTGCCTGGCGAATTGCGCGATCTTCATATTGAATCCAGGAAAATCTATGAGAACAATTGCGTCCGGCTTATAAGCCAGAATATCCTGCTTAGCCTTTTTGATGTTTTTTAGGATTGAACTTAGATTTGCTATTACTTCAACAAATCCCATAAACGCCATCTCAGAGTAGTGTTTAGTCAGCACCCCACCTTCGGCACTCATTAAATCGCCGCCGAAATAGCGAAATTCTGCTCCCGGATCTTCCGACTTAAGGGCTTTCATCAGGTTAGAACCATGAAGATCTCCGGAAGCTTCTCCGGCAATGAGGTAGTATTTCATTTGAGCATTATCAAGTATCGAGTATCAAGATGCTATGGGCTGTGAGACATGAGCTTTGGGGACCGACAATGGGCGAGGGAAAGAACCCCACAGCTCGCTGCTCATGGTTCACAGCAAGTATTTATTTATTAAAGTCCCAGGTGTTCAATATCGGGATGGCGTGATGAGCTGTCATGTCGAATTGCACAGGAACCACAGAGGCGTATCCATTCTCCAAAGCCCAGACATCCGTGTCTTCGCCATGATCATTGTTCTGGAAAACTCCGGTTAGCCAATAATACTTCCGTTTATGCGGGTCAAGGCGCTCATCAAATTCTTCCGCCCATTTCGCATTAGCCTGACGGCAGATCTTGATGCCTTTGATGCCATCGCCTTTTGGGAAATTTACATTCAGCAATGTCCCCAATGCTAAGCCATGCTCTAGCACCTGTTTTGTAACTATTTCAATATATTTTTTGCAATGGCTGAAGTCTGCATTAAGCTCGAAGTCATCTAGCGAGAAACCAATTGACGGTATGCTTTCAATTGCACCTTCAACCGCGGCAGACATAGTGCCTGAGTACAGAACGTTTATCGAATTATTTAAGCCATGATTAATTCCGGAGACACATAAGTCTGGCTTTTTACCTTTAAAAACTTTGTTTACAGCTAGTTTTACGCAATCAACTGGGGTGCCGGAACATTTATACATCTCTACACCTTCATAAAGCTCAACTCCATCCAAACGTAAGGGCTTTGCGATAGTTATTGCGTGTCCTGTGGCTGACTGCGGACCATCAGGTGCTACCACTACTACATTCCCAAGGGTTTGCATCACTTCTATCAATGCCTTAATTCCCGGGGCAGTAATTCCATCATCGTTTACTACAAGTATTGTTGGCTTATTCTTCATTGTGACGAAATTACGAATTACTTAGCTACACTTGTAACGACAAGTTTAAACACTGTATTAAATTTATCATTACGGGCAACACGAAACAAAAAGAGCTCCCCGAACGATCGGGGAGCTCCTTTTTTATGTGGATAGTTATAAGCTTCTCAGCCAGTCGATAACACCTTCACGGGTTTTACCGGTCCGTTGCTGCAGTCTTCCGTACAGCTCGTCATCTTTTCCCTCTTCGTATTTCAGATCATCATCCGTCAAATCTGCATATGCCTGCTTAACTTTTCCTTTGAGCTCATTCCAGCTTCCTTTTAATTCCAGCTTATCCATGGTAGTTATTTTTTAGTTATAGTAGGATAACCCGGGTGAAAGGAAAATGTTTTGGTCCCGGCGAACGTTGGGACCTTCTTTAAAGTGCTCCGTTCTTTATCTCTTCCACCACGTTAGGGTCTAAAAGAGTGGATGTATCTCCTAAATTTGCAGTTTCGCCTTCAGCGATCTTCCTGAGAATTCTCCGCATAATCTTACCGGACCTTGTTTTTGGCAAGCCTGATACAAACTGGATCTTGTCCGGCTTAGCTATCGCGCCAATAATACGGGCCACAGTCTGCAAAATATCCTTCCGTGTAAGGTCGTGATCGTGACTTGAAGTTCCCAAAATAACGTAAGCATAAATTCCCTGCCCTTTGATATCGTGGGGGTATCCCACAACCGCGCTTTCAATAACATCTGCATGCATATTAATCGCATTTTCAACTTCAGCAGTGCCTATACGGTGACCTGAAACGTTTATTACGTCATCCACCCGGCCAGTTATCCGGTAATATCCGTCCGGATCACGTAAACAACCATCACCAGTAAAATACATGTTCGGATAAGTTGCAAAATAAGTCGTCCGGCATCGTTCATGATCTCCGTAAGTTGTACGGATAACACCAGGCCATGGAAACTTAATACAAAGATTTCCGCTTACGTCGTTACCGGAAAGCTCATTTCCCTGCTCATCAACCAAACATGGCTGAATTCCCGGCAACGGAAGAGTAGCGTAACCCGGTTTTGTTGGCGTTACGCCAGCAATAGGTGAAATCATGATACCGCTATTTTCAGTTTGCCACCAGGTGTCAACAATCGGGCATTTACCTTTTCCAATTTTTTCATCGTACCAATGCCATGCTTCCTCGTTAATTGGCTCTCCAACTGAACCAAGTTTGGTGAGCGAGCTTAGATCTTTCCCCTTCAAAGGTTCGTCTCCGAAACTCATCAAGGAGCGAATAGCCGTTGGCGCAGTGTATAAGATATTGACTTTAAACTTGTCAACAATGTCCCAGAAACGGCCGGCATCAGGATAAGTTGGTACGCCCTCAAACATAAGTGAAGTTGCTCCCTGAGAGAGCGGGCCATAAATAATATACGAGTGACCTGTAATCCAGCCTATATCAGCAGTACAGAAGTGTACTTCTCCCGGCTCATATTGAAAAACTGTTCTGAACGTATAACCTGTGTAAACCATATAGCCTCCGCAAGTGTGTACCACACCTTTGGGCTTGCCGGTCGAGCCGGATGTATAAAGTATAAATAAAGGATCTTCGGAATCCATAGCCTCAGCTTCGCAAAGCGGATTGCCCTGGGTTTCAACTTTTCTTATCTCATCTTCCCACCACACATCCCGTCCTTTGATCATTGAGACAGGAGTACGAGTGCGGGTAAGGACTATAATTTTTTGAACAGACTTGCACTGTACAATGGCATCATCGATTATGCTCTTCAATGGAATATCTTTCGGCCCTCTAAAACCACCGTCAGAGGTGATAACAAGATTACATTCTGCATCATTGATCCGGTCTGCGATTGACTGTGCAGAGAATCCTCCAAAAACAACCGAATGGATCGCGCCGATGCGTGCACAGGCAAGAACAGCAATTGCCAACTCGGGAACCATTGGCATATAAATACAGATACGATCGCCTTTCTTTGCTCCATTGTTTTTTAGCACGTTGGCAAACTGGCAAACTTTAAAATGAAGTTCTTTATAACTGAATTTCCGGTAATGCTCTTCGACGTCGTTGGGTTCCCAGATCAAAGCGGTTTTGTCACCATCTTTCTCAAGGTGGCGGTCAAGGCAGTTTTCTGTAATATTTAACTTGGCACCTTTAAACCATTGTACATTAGGCTCAACAAAGTTCCATTCCAGAACCTTATCCCATTTCTTCTTCCACAGAAAGGTGTCTGCAACACCCGCCCAAAAGTTTTCGGGCTCAGCTACACTGTAATCGTAAACGCGTTTGTAATCGTCAAAAGATTTAATACGGAGATCCATTTTAATATTAAATAAATTATTCTGTCATGCCGCTTATGGGTATGAATCTGTCATTTGTCGGGTAAAAATAGTTTTCTCAGGTTTAGGATGCAAGCGGATGGCGTATTATAGTGTATAAGATTTGTGACGGGGTATAATATATTGACATACAATTCGTGTACGTACCCTTCATTGTTTTTATAAGTTATGTGGAATGACTTGTGCAGAGTGGCTGCATTAATACTATATACGGTCAGTCGCCAAAAAAAGGCACGATTGCAAACCTGACCTATTAGCATTAATTCAGTTAAATAAACGGGGGCGGCAGCAGTAGCTTTTGCCACCAATACATTCTCCTGGAAACACTCCTGGGAAAAGCAAAACTACTGCAGAGCACGCGTTTGACATTAATCAGTGCTTCTGTCCATGCTTTCCAAAAAATATTGAAACTCTTCCAATCACTCTCCAACCAGCAATTTTTCAGCTTTCAATTTTCACCTTCCAGCTCAAGCAACTAAATTTTCTTACAAAGTGTTGCGTATCTGATTTTTTCTCCCGATATTTGCAAACTCTTTAAAGAGTTGGATTAATAATAAAGATACACATAGAGTCATGTCGAGAATTTGTGATTTAACCGGGAAAATGGCGATGAACGGTTTTAACGTTTCTAATTCGAACGTAAAAACCAAGCGTAAGTTTTACCCTAACCTGCATGTAAAAAAGTTTTACATTCCAGAAGAAGATAGATGGATAACATTGAAGGTTTCTACTTCAGCGATCAAAACCATCAGCAAAAATGGCATTACAGCCGTAATTAATAAGTTCCTTAAAAAGGGTTATATATAGTTTTAAGTTTAAGTAGTAAGTAGTAGGTATTCCCTTACGACTTATGACTCAAAACTTACAACTCAAAAAAAAGCACAATGGCTAAGAAAGGTAATAGAGTTCAGGTTATTTTAGAATGTACCGAGCACAAAGAAAGTGGCATGGCTGGAATGTCTCGTTACGTTACTACAAAAAACAAGAAGAACACCACAGAGCGTTTGGAGTTAAAGAAATTTAACCCGGTTCTAAGAAAGGTGACTGTTCACAAAGAAATTAAGTAATAAGGAATAAGTATAAAGTATTAAGTATCAAGTACTGAATCTTTTACTTACAACTCAAAAATATAAGAAATGGCAAAGAAAGTTGTTGCAACCCTGAAAACCGGAGCTGGTAAAGAGTATTCAAAAGTTATTACAATGACTAAGTCTCCAAAAACTGGCGCTTACTCATTCAAAGAAATCATCGTTCATAACGATCACGTTAAGGACGCTATTGCCGGAAACAAAGGCGGAGAATAATCCTTTAAATGAACTTTTGAAAAGCCACCCGCGTATAATCGTTGGGGGGCTTTTTTAGTTATACGTTTTACGTTGTGCATTAGATGTGCAGATGGGGCAACCAGAACTTAAAACGTATTGCGTACACGTATCACGTAAAACTTAGAACGTATAACTCACATGGGATTATTCGATTTTTTCAAAAAGAAAGAAAACAATGTAGAAGAACAGGAAACTCTGGATAAAAGTCTGGAAAAATCCAGGGAAGGCCTGTTTTCAAAGATCACCAAAGCTGTTGTAGGTAAATCAACAGTCGACGAGGATGTTTTGGATGAGCTGGAAGAGATCCTTGTTACTTCGGACGTGGGTGTACAAACGACGCTTAAGATCATTTCGCGTATCGAAGCGCGCGTTGCTGAAGACAAATATGTCAATACATCTGAATTAAATGGTATCCTTCGCGGAGAGATTCAGAACCTCCTCTCAGAAAATAACAGCAACGATTTCAGGAATTTCGAATATGGCGACCATAAGCCTTATGTGATCATGGTTGTCGGTGTAAACGGAGTTGGTAAAACAACCACGATTGGTAAATTGGCTCATAAGCTTAAACTTGCCGGCAACAAAGTAGTGCTTGGTGCTGCCGATACGTTTCGCGCGGCGGCTGTAGATCAGATAAAATTATGGGGCGAGCGTGTCGGCGTAAGAGTTGTTGCTCAGCCAATGGGTTCCGATCCGGCATCAGTCGCATTTGATACCCTTCAATCTGCTGTGGCAAACGGTGACGATGTTGCAATTATAGATACAGCAGGCCGTTTACATAATAAGGTCGCGCTCATGAACGAGCTCACTAAGATTAAACAGGTCATGCAAAAGGTTGTTCCCGGCGCACCGCATGAAATCTTACTGGTTCTCGATGCATCTACCGGACAAAATGCAATCGAACAATGCAAGCAGTTTACACAGGCAACGGAAGTAAATGCACTTGCTCTGACAAAACTTGATGGCACTGCTAAAGGTGGGGTTGTTATCGGAATCTCAGATCAATTCAAGATCCCGGTTAAATATATTGGTGTGGGTGAGGGAATAGACCACCTTCAGCTATTTAACAAGAAAGAGTTTGTAGACTCGCTTTTTAAATAAGAGGATAGAAAATAATGAAAACGAAGATCAGTGCGAAGCTTCCTGCTAAACCCAGGGTAAATGTAATTACTCTCGGATGCTCGAAAAACATTCATGATTCAGAGGTTCTGATGGGACAGTTGAGAGGAAATCAGATGGATGTTGTTCACGAAGCTGAGAAACTGAATAACAACGATATTATAGTTATCAATACTTGCGGCTTTATTGATAATGCGAAGCAGGAATCTATCGACACCATTCTAGAGTACAGCCAGTTAAAAGATGAAGGCAAAGTCGGAAAAGTAATTGTTACCGGATGTCTTTCTGAGCGTTATAAACCAGAATTAGAAGCAGAAATAACCAACGTAGATTCTTTTTTCGGGACGAACGACTTGCAGAACCTGCTGACATCAATTGGCGCTGATTACAAGCACGAGCTTGTTGGCGAACGCCTGCTGACAACTCCTTCTCATTTTTCATACTTCAAAATTGCCGAGGGCTGCAACAGGCCATGCTCATTCTGCGCAATACCGCTTATGCGCGGAAAACATGTTTCAAAACCGATCGACGAATTGGTTAAAGAAGCGAAATTCCTCGCAAAAAATGGAACTAAGGAATTAATACTGATCGCTCAGGATCTTACTTATTACGGCCTGGATCTTTACAGCAAACGTAATCTTGCCGACCTGCTTAGAAACCTTTCCGATGTGAGCGGTATCGAATGGATCCGTCTTCAATACGCTTATCCTTCAGGTTTTCCCATGGATATTCTTGAAGTAATGAATGAGCGGGAAAATATTTGTAATTACCTTGACATGCCTCTCCAGCATATTACTGATAACATGCTGAGCTCAATGCGCCGGGGAATTACAAGGCAAAAGACAGTTGATCTTGTCAATTCTATACGCGATAAAGTTCCGGGAATCGCCTTACGGACTACTCTTATCTGCGGCTATCCAGGTGAAACTGAACAAGATTTTCAGGAAATGAAAGACTGGGTGGAGGAAACACGTTTCGAACGACTGGGATGTTTTACCTATTCTCACGAAGAAAAAACTCACGCGCATCAGTTAATCGATGACGTGCCTGAAAACATAAAACAGGAACGCGTTGATGAAATTATGGGGGTCCAGCAGCATATCTCGTTTGAAAAAAACCAGCAAAAAATTGGTCAGACATTCAAAGTTTTGATAGACAAAAAGGAAGGCGACTTTTTTATAGGCCGCACGGAATTTGATTCCCCTGAAGTGGATAATGAGGTTCTGCTTGACGCCAGCGTTGATTATGCGCCGCCCGGCGGTTTTGTTAATGTCAAAATTGATCGGGCTGAAGATTTCGATCTGTATGGACAAATTGTCAAATAATCGATACTGCTGAGGGAATTCCGCAAAATCCTCTAATTTCGTTTCTTAATGAAGGCAAATTATATTGATTACAGCGAAACAAACAGTTTCTCACCAGCAATAATTCGCTATCTGGATAACGATCCTGTACTGAAGCCATTTTTTAAGTTCGGAGCGGACCTCGATGGTTTTCGAGAACTCATCGATATAAAAGCAGACCATTGCAACCGAGGAGTTCTTGTCGAAGTGCTTAACCAGCAATATTCCATTTCCGGCAAAGCGACCCACAAATCGGTCAGCAGCAACATAGAACTTCTTCTTAAAAAAAGCACGTTTACCGTAACCACAGGTCACCAGCTTAACCTCTTTACAGGACCGCTTTATTTTATTTTCAAAATAGTAACAGCTATTAATCTTGCGAGGGAGCTAAAGGCAAATTTTCCCGAT
This sequence comes from Bacteroidota bacterium, assembly GCA_040384965.1. Classification (GTDB taxonomy): domain Bacteria; phylum Bacteroidota; class Bacteroidia; order Sphingobacteriales; family Sphingobacteriaceae; genus Daejeonella. The sequence continues at coordinate 15,184 of JAZKIH010000022.1, forward strand.
AAGGATTTTGTGCCTGTCTATTGGATGGCTACCGAAGATCACGATTTCGCTGAGATTAATCACACCCATATAGCGGGTAAAAAAATCGCCTGGGATATTGAAACACAAGGTGCGACGGGCCGGATTTCGACTAAAGAAATAGCAGCTACTCTTAGGGAATACATCAGTACTTTAGGTATGTCGGAGCATGCTGAACACCTTCGAAAATTAATGGAGGGTGCGTATGCTGACCAATCAAATCTGGCCGGTGCAACACGGTTTATAGTCGATTCGCTTTTTGAGGAATTTGGGCTTGTCATCCTTGATGCCGACAACCGCCAGCTAAAAAGTCAGTTTGCTGATATCGCATATCGAGACATTACCGAACAAAACAGCTTCAGGAATATTTCAAAAACTAATGCACAACTACAGGATCTGAGTTTCGAAGCTCAGGTGAATCCACGGGAAATCAACTTCTTCTATTTGAATGACGATCTAAGGGAACGCATCGTCTTCGACGATAACCGGTACACGGTTCTTAATACTGATATTAATTTCACACCGGAAGAACTTAAAAAGGAAATCGAGCATTACCCCGAACGTTTTAGTCCGAATGTCGTCATGCGCCCGCTGTTTCAGGAAATAGTATTACCCAACATCGCTTACATAGGTGGTGCTGCGGAAATTGTGTACTGGCTTCAGCTCAAGGAAAATTTCGATTTTTATAAAGTCGACTTCCCTATCCTCCTTCTCAGGAATTCTGCTATACTCACTAATAATCTTACCTCTAAGCTTTCCAGGCTTGACCTAAATCTCAAAGATATTTTTGAAGATACAGAAGATCTCAAAAAAGAGTGGGTGAAAATTCATACCGAACATGTCCTGAATCTGAACGACGAAATGCAGGGCTTAGACAGTATCTTCGAAAGACTCAAACTGAGGACTCATAAGATTGACCCAACATTAGGGCCAAGTTCAGAAGCTGTGAAGGCACGATTACACAAGGCAATGAAAAATCTGGAGACGAAACTGATGAAAGCCGAAAAGCGGAATTTTGCCGATGCACTGGCGCAAATCGAATCCATAAAGACCAAAATTTTTCCACGCGGTGGCTTACAGGAGCGGACAGAAAACTTCGGACTGTTTTATGTGAAATACGGCGAAGAATTTATTAAAGAACTCGTCGAACATTTCAAACCCCTAAACCGGAAGTTCACAATCTTAGAAGATTAGTATTCATGGCTTACCATATATTTACTGAAGATACTCTCAGAAAGTTTACTATTTCCATTTTCACCAAAATGGGATGTTCTGACGAACACGCAAAACTTGCTACTGATGTTCTTATTAAATCTGACCTCCGGGGAATTGATTCACATGGAGTTGCAAGATTAAGTGGTTATGTCAGATTATGGGAGAAGAAACGGATTAATGCCAGGCCCAATATCCGCGTTGTTCATGAGACACCAACAACAGCGACCGTAGATGGCGATGCCGGCCTTGGTCTGGTTGTAGCCCCGTTTGCGATGAAGGTGGCTATTGAAAAAGCTGAAAAATATGGGTCAGGGTGGGTATCTGTCAAGAATTCGAACCACTTCGGAATTGCGGGATATCATACTATGCTTGCCCTTGAAAAGGACATGATTGGTTTTGCTATGACTAATGCAAGTCCGCTGGTTGCCCCCACATTTGCAAATGAAAGAATGCTCGGTACGAATCCAATGTGCTATGCGTTCCCCGCAGGAAAATACCCACCGGTAATTATTGATATGGCGACGTCTTCCGCAGCAAACGGAAAGCTGGAAATTGCACAGCGCTCGGGTAAGCCAGTTCCCGACGGATGGATTCAGGACAAAGATGGGAAATCGTCAACGGATCCGCATGAGCTAAAAAAAGGCGGTTCTTTACTCCCTCTTGGAAGCGATAGAGATCACGGAAGCCATAAGGGATTCGGACTAAGTGCCACGGTAGATATTCTCTCCGCTGTACTTTCCGGCGCGAATTATGGCCCATGGGTTCCCCCTTTCGTGGCCTTTCTTGAGCCCTCTGACAACCCGGTAGGCGACGGGATCGGTCACTTTCTTGGCGCCATGCGTGTTGATGGATTCCGACCGGTAGATGAGTTTAAATTCCATCTGGACAATTGGATAGAACGTTTCAAATCTGCTACACCGGTTTCAGCCGAACAGGGTGTAATTATACCCGGAGAACCGGAACTTCTGGCGGAGAAGGAACGCAAAATAAGCGGCATCCCTATTATTGACGCTGTTTACAATGATTTAAATGAAGTGGCTGAAAAGTTAGGGGTTGGAGGTCTGATGCCTAAGGTCTGATGCCTGAGCTGGTCGGAGAGGCTGCTCGGAAAAGCTGGACGAGGAAGTGTCAGATTTGATCAGCTAAAATTTCATGTCGGAAATCCTTCAGCCTTCAAACTTCAGTCCTCTCAGTTAAAATATGTTAAACACATCTTCGTTTCTCTTTTAAAACACCATTTAAGTTATATTAGCGATATATCATACCTAATTTATTGCATGAGAATTTTACGCTACGTGATTATTACGGTTTTAGCTCTTTTACAGGCTGGAATTGTGTACTCGCAGGATACCCTGAGCCTCAATACATTAATTGAAAAGAATCAAAAACTAATAGATGAACTTCCTACAGAGAAAGTCTACCTGCATTTTGACAAGCCATATTATGCAGTTGGGGATACTATTTGGTTTAAAGCTTACATTGCTTCAGGTCAGGACCATCCTTCTGATCTGAGTAAGATTGTCTACGTCGACCTTATTGCGGATCAAGACACTGTTGTTAAGGCAATGCGCCTGCCAGTAGTTAATACATCGGCATATGGAAGCTTAACACTTGATCCTACAGTGTATAAATCCGGGAATTATCGCGTACGTGCCTATACTTACTGGATGCTAAACAGCGATGAATCATATTTTTTCAACAAAAATATCCAAATAGGGAATGCGATAAATCGAAAAATCATCACCAATATTACTCTTAAGGGCGAGGATACAGGCGGATCACCACGTGTGAACGTTCAGGTAGTGTATAAGAACCCGGAAGGAACGCCAATGGCAAATGCAAAGGTGGCATGGCGATTAATTTCAAACTTTGAAGATATTTCGAAAGGTCGCGGGACAACGGATGCTAAAGGTATACTTACACTCTCCTTAACGGCCAATCAGAAAGCTGCGCTTGATGCAGGCGTACTTGAAACCATTTTGGAAACTGCGGATAACAATCAGATCACCTCCACATTTCCGCTTAAAAATTCTTTTGCCGAGGCTGATATCCAGTTCTTCCCGGAAGGTGGTGAGTTTGTTGAAAATGTGAGGTCCAAAGTAGGATTTAAAGCTTTGGGAGAAAATGGGCTGGGTGTTGGCGTAACAGGTGAAATTGTTGACAATTCCGGAAAAGCTGTTGCTACACTAGAATCTCAGCATATGGGAATGGGCATTTTTCCTCTCGCCCCGGAACCTGGACAAACCTACAAGGCTAACCTGACATTTTCAAACGGATTAAAAAAAACTGTGGCGATTCCAGCTGCCAAGTCAGCAGGAATAGTTATGTCTTTAATTAATACTGATCCTGAGAATTTACTGTTGCGAGTGACAAGTAATAACGTATACTTTTCAGCTAACCAAAATAAGAATTTCTACATCATTGCGAGAAGTAAAGGTGTGATTTGTTATGCGGCAAAGGCGTCCCTTACTGCTGCAACATTCTCTGCTTCCATCCCGAAAAATAAATTCCCAACAGGTGTGGTGCAAATCACTCTGTTCTCATCATCAGGCGAACCAATAACCGAACGTCTGGCTTTTATTAAGCAAAATGACGTTTTAACCATCGCCATAAATAGCGATAAAAAAAGCTATGGAATAAGGCAGCCTGTAAAAATGAGTGTGACCGCCAAGAGCAATAATGCGCCAGTTGAAGGAAACTTTTCAATTTCAGTTATCAATGAATCCAGAGTTCCTTTTGATGAGAACAAAGAAACCACAATATTAAGCACATTGCTCTTGTCGTCAGAGCTTAAGGGGTACATTGAAGATCCAAATTATTATTTTAATCAGGCAAATGAGAAAAAAAGAGCCGATTTGGATGTGCTTATGTTAACTCAAGGGTACCGTAAGTTTGCCTATAAAGATATTTTAACCAATAAGAAGCCAGCCATCAGCTTTCTTCCTGAACAGGGCATGGAGTTTTCCGGAACGTTGAGATCTGCCAATGGGATGCCGGTCTCTAAAGGCTCATTGAAGCTTGTTGTACCTAAGAGCCGCTTTTATGCTGAGGCATCAACCGACCTGAACGGGATATTCAAATTCAAGAATGTGATCGTTCCTGATTCTGCCGAAGTATCTATTACCGCGAGAACTGCAACGGGTGCCAGAAACATGATGATTATGCTTGACGGCTCAGCGTTTCCTGCCGTCACAGCTAATATAAACGCCCCGGGTGAAGTATTAAATATCGATAGTATTCTTACTCCCTATCTTCAAAATAGCCAGAGACAATACAGATTATCAACTCAAATGCTGCAGGAGGTTGTCGTAAAAGCTGCACCTATTAAAAAAGTAAGCCACACTGATTTTCCGGCATTATCTGGCTTAAGTATGCTTGCTGATCACACAATAGACAATGAAAGATTTAAAGGTTGTAATATAATGATCAACTGTCTGCAAGCTGCAGCAATGGGACTTACCTTCTCGGAAAATAACTTCTTTGTAACGCGGGTGTTTAACAGTGGCCTCAAAGTACCTGTACAAATATTTCTTGACGGAATGCCTATAGACGCAACGTTTCTGAATAACATAGTCCCTGCTGATGTTGAAAGTGTTGAAGTATTTTTAAAAGACGATCTTGGTTTGGTTAACCGTGCTTATGGCACTAACGGAGTATTATCTATTTACTCTAAGAAAGACGCAAAAAAGCCCGTCACTGCTGACGACCTGAAGAAGCTCTTCCCGCCAAACAATGTACTAACTTTCAATCCCCAGGGTTTTATTAAGAGCCGTGAGTTCTATTTACCAAAATATATTTCTACTGAAAGCCGCGCGAGCGGGTCGGATTTGCGGACCACAGTTTATTGGAATCCCCGAGTCTTCACAGACAAAAACGGAACTATGTCATTTGAATTCTATAACGGGGATAATAAAGGAAACTACAAAGCCACGGTCGAGGGGACGGATATTGATGGCAATTTAGCAAGGTTTATTTACAGGTATAAAGTGGAATAAGCAAAGTATGACCTGGCTGAAGATGTCGGATATATAAAAGGAGAATTGTCGGAAATCATCAGACTTCCGACATTAGACTTAAGTCCGTTAGTTTATTCCGTCCAGTATCCGGCTCCATCGGATCTTGTTAAAGAATGATCCGTTCGTATCCCAGCTCATCCAAACGAATAGTGCTTTGCCCACTATGTGATCCTCAGGCACGAAACCCCAATAACGCGAATCAAGAGAATTATCTCTGTTATCTCCCATCATCCAGTAATAGTTCATTTTAAACGTATAGGTTGATGTTTGTTTACCATTGATCACGAAATTGTTTCCCGCACGTTCAACTTTATTGCCTTCATATAAAGTGATAGCCCGTTCGTATAAAGGAAACGAAGCGCTGTCAAGTTTAACTGTCCAGCCTTCCTTCGGAATAATGAGCGGTCCGAAATTGTCAGCCGACCAGGCATGTTTCGGACTGTGTGGAAATATCTGCAAATCACTAGGCGCTATATACCTGGTGACCGCTTTGACGTTAGACCATTTCTTCACAACTTCCGCATCTGCAGCAGTCATGTTAAAAAAATACTCGTCCTCTCCCGATCGCTGAGCTTCAATATGCATATCTTCAAGCGTTTGCGGATTAAATTCGGTTCCATCGGATTGCACTTTATAATACTTCTCACCAAATTCTGGTATTTCGGCTGGCTTGCTGTTTACAAATACCTGTGCGTTGATAATACTGATTGTATCTCCTCCTATCGCAAGACATCTCTTAATATAATTCTCGCGTTTATCAATAGGCCGCGATAAAGGTGCGTCTGCATCCATCGGATAATTAAAAACGACGACATCGTTACGTTTAACTTCACTTAATCCCGGAAGCCTTCTGTACTTCCACTGTATTCCATCCCAATATGCTTTAGTACCTGTCACAGGCATAGTGTGGTGAGCGAACGGAAACGATACCGGGGTAATAGGCATTCTGGCCCCGTAGTTAACTTTGCTCACAAAAAGAAAATCACCTACAAGCAACGTCTTTTCCATTGAGCCTGTTGGGATGGTGTACGCTTCAATGAAAAGGCCCCTGATAAGAGTTGCTGCTATTACTGCGAATAATATTGCATCAAACCACTCCCTTCCGGCGCTCTTTTTAACCTTTTTGTTTTTTTCCTTTGACTTATCTTTATTCCAAAACTTCCAGTTCATATTATTTTTTATAACAAAAAATTAAACGCTAAAATCAAACATATCCGTGATATTAAAAAATCCGGTTTTATTATGAACCCATTCTGCTGCCAGAACGGCTCCCAAGGCAAATCCAGCCCTGTTGTGGGCTTTATGTTTAAACTCGATATCATCTACTTCCGAACTATAGATAACAGTATGGGTACCCGGAACATCCTCTATTCGATGCGATTCTATCAGCAATTGATCAGGTTTTGTGATGAGTTCAGGGTTAGACCCAATAATCTCGTTAACCCACTCGCTTTTACGGTCAAGCCCGCCAATTATGCCTTCAGCAATGCTCATAGCCGTACCACTTGGAGCGTCTAATTTCTCCGTATGATGTATTTCCTCAACCTGAACTTCGTATTGAGGATACCGATCCATTATCTTTGCCAGGATCTTATTTACAAAAAAGAATATATTCACCCCCACGCTAAAGTTAGAGCCATACAGCAGTGTATTGTTACCTTCGATACATTGATTCTTGACTTCCTGTAACCGGCCGTACCACCCCGTGGTCCCTACAACTACTGCTACACCGGCATCAAAACAGATTTCAATATTTCTTAATACAGAATCAGGGGTACTAAAATCTATCGCTACTTCAGCATTTTTGAGGTTTGCAATAGTCAGATCCTGCAAATTATCCGCATTAACTTTTAAAACAATGTCATGTCCTCTTTCAATGGCCAATTTTTCAATTATCTGGCCCATCTTACCGTAACCTAGAATAGCAATTTTCATTTTGAATACAGGTTGTTTTTAATGGAATTGAAGCTCGCATACGCCTGTCTCCATTTCAGGCTGTGATGAAAGTTTCATTCGTTGTAATTTAACTTAAAATATACAGTATCTCACAAAGATAGCTTGACTTTAAACCCAATAGTGGTCGTTGCAGGTGACGCAGCATTATAAATTTGCGCGGGTTGGATCAACGGATCGACTTTTATTGAAAGGTCGTTCGAGACATCGAACCGGAAGAATTTCGCATCGATATAGGCATCAATTATCTGAACAGCGTAAAAAGCTACTCCTGCTAGTATTGAAAGATCCCTCGACCTTCGGTAATCGTCCTTTATTCCAATTATACCCTCAGTGGTATAAGCTTTCCATGCGGGATTAGCTTTTGAAGGGGCCTCCTGCCTATACTGCGCTTCCGTAAGAAAGATCTTATACTGTCGCTGGTTAAACTCATATACGAGACCAATACCGAAAAAACCACCATAAACCAAGGGCACTTTCCACCAGCGCTTATTATAGATCTGCCCAAGCCCCGGCAATATTGCTGATCTTCGCGCCGCAATTCTGGGCATAGCTTCAATGGCAAGGCGGGCAGAATCCTTGACGACACCATTAGGTGCTACTTCTGCTTTGTCTCTCTTTTTTGCCGGAATACTATCTGAATTTTGAGAGTAGGCTGTGACATGCGCCGCGAGACACAAGAAAACAATTAAGCTTAGAAGTTTACGAGTCATTACCAGTCTAACATTTCCAAAATTCTGTTCAGGTCGTCATCAGACATGAACGTAATTTCTATAGAACCAGTTCCCTTATCTTTTAGTTTTAACTTAACATTCGTTGCAAACTTCGAGGCCAGGTCATCCTGAATCTTCATGTATTGAAATGAGATTCCGTCTTTTTTAGATACCGGACCTTTTTGCTTGCCTGATTTCTCTATCTGGCGGACTAATTCTTCTACTTTTCTAACAGAAAGGCCGTGATTGATGATCTCCTGAAAGATATACAATTGCTGATCTGAATTTTCTACTGATATTAATGCACGGGCATGGCCCATTGAAATTTCCTTATCCCGAATAGCTGCTTGTATGGCCGGCGGAAGCTTAAGAAGGCGCAAATAATTTGTTACAGTTGAGCGATTTTTACTGACCCTACTCCCGAGCTCCTCCTGCTTCAGACTACACTCGTCAATCATCCGCTGAAAGCTCAATGCCACTTCAATTGCGTTCAGGTTCTCGCGCTGAATATTCTCAATAAGAGCCATTTCCAGCATTTGCTGATCATTGGCCGTTCTTACGTAGGCTGGAATTTCTGAAAGCCCTGCAAGTTTAGATGCACGTAAGCGCCTTTCCCCTGAAATAAGCTGGTATGAATTCTGGCCCGTTTTTCTAACAGTTATTGGCTGGATTAATCCCTGGAGCTTAATAGATTCGGATAGTTCATGAAGTGCTTCAGGATCGAAATCCGTACGGGGTTGAAATGGATTGACTTCAACCTGATTTATCTTAACAAAACTAATAGATCCTAATGCTGTACTTTCGTTGCTAATCTGCTGTTTTCTATCGTTTTCTGGCAGATCTGAATCATCCAATAACGCTCTCAATCCTTTTCCCAGGCCTGTTTTCTTCTGATGAACCATATAATAGACTAAACTAATGCTTGCTTTTCGGCTTCTTCATTTGAAACAAGACCATTTTTACGGATGATCTCGCGAGCCAGGTTAAGATAATTGATAGCCCCTTTACAGTTTGCATCGTGCATAATCACAGATATCCCGTAACTTGGAGCCTCACTCAGGCGTGTATTTCGCTGAATAATTGTGTCAAAAACCAGGTCCTGGAAATGTGTTTTAACTTCCTCAACAACTTGATTTGATAAGCGCAAACGAACATCATACATGGTGAGTAAAATGCCTTCGATCTGCAATTCAGGATTCAAACGGTTTTGAACGATCTTGATCGTATTTAACAGCTTTCCAAGTCCTTCCAACGCGAAATACTCACATTGTACAGGAATAATCACTGAATCTGACGCCGTAAGAGCGTTAATTGTGATTAGCCCTAATGAAGGAGAACAATCGATAATAATGAAATCATAGTTATCACGGATCTTCTCGAGAACCGCTTTCATTTTATATTCCCGATCGGGGAGATTGATCATCTCTATCTCAGCTCCAACAAGATCTATATGGGCAGGCAATAGATCAAGGTTGGGTGTATCAGTACTCTGAATAGCGTCAGCCGGATCTATCTCATTGATAATGCACTCGTAAATGCTCGCCTTTATTGTACGGGGATCATAACCGATGCCCGAAGTTGAATTGGCCTGGGGATCAGCATCAACCAATAACGTACGATATTCAAGCACTGCTAAACTGGCGGCCAGATTTATCGACGAAGTTGTTTTGCCTACGCCACCTTTCTGGTTAGCTAACGCGATGATTTTACCCATTTCTAGAAAATAATTACAAATAACTGATATTAAATAAGCCTCATTATATCTGTATAGCATTAAAAAACAATACTTTTGACATCTCTGGACGGCTTTTTACCAAGGACTAAAGATAACAAACTTAAAACTATTTAACCGGCGGGGCGATTTTCGTTTTGCACATCTTATCAACAAAAATGATCACTATTATTTCAGGCACGAACAGAGAGGGAAGTTATACGTTGAAGCTGGCGCAATACTATCAGGGGCAAATCCTGTCCAAAGGATACGAAGCAGATCTGCTATCTCTAACGGATTTACCTCATCATTTGATTGGTACCGATATGTACGGTCAGCGCAGTGAAGCATTTCAAGTCATACAGGATAAAGTCACGCTAACTACCAAGTTCCTTTTCATATTTCCTGAATATAATGGAGGGTTTCCGGGCATTCTTAAAACCTTTATAGACGCCTGCAAATTTCCGGAGAGCTTTTACGGAAAAAAGGCAGCTCTGGTAGGGCTATCCTCAGGTAAATATGGCAATATCCGTGGTGTAGAGCATTTCACAGGTATTTGTCACTATATCAATATGCATGTCCTGCCCCTTCGAATCCATATCCCAGCGATTCACAAGGAAATAGATGAAAATGGTAATCTATTTAAAGAGGATACTTTAAAATTTACCGATCAGCAGATTGAGCAGTTCATCGGTTTCTAGTTAAACATTAAATTTAATCCACCCCTCGCCTTCATAGCCAAAAACAAATTGCTTCGGATTAATAATTTCGGCAAGTATTTCAATGCTGTCTGTCAATCTGGGACCTGAGCGGTTGAAATACTGATTCCCGTCAGCAATATATATCCGGTTATTTTTAACTGCTTTAAGGTCGCGCCAGCCGGAAAGGTCTAACAGCAGATTAATCTCCTGTAATGTTCGTGCAGTAGAAAATCCACAGGGCATAACAATCATTATATCAGGATCTTCATTTGACAAATCCTTAAAATCAACAAAGGGGGAATGCTTACCGTTGATTGCGAGGATGGGATCGCCGCCGGCAATTTGAACAAGCTCAGGTGTCCAGTTACCAGCAATCATTAAAGGAGCGAGCCACTCGATACACGCGACCTTTGGCTTTTCCGAAAGAAACTTGAGTTTGTGTCGGATGATATCTATTCGTTCTTCAGCGCGTTCAAGCAAATCGTCTGCCTGAGCACTAACATTCATAATTTCAGCGATGTTTCTGATATCGTTATAAACATCTGAAAGCACATTAGGCTCCAGGGAAATAATCCGGCATTCTTTATCCAAGAGACCTTCCAAAGCAGATTCGACATCCTTTAAACTCACGGCACAAACCTCACACTGTGCCTGAGTTATGATCACATCGGGATTCAAATTCCTTATCATTTCCTTATCGATGGTATATATCGATAAAGCATCGGTTAAAATTTCCTTAACCTGTCTGTCAATTTCAAGACTGTCTGATCCGGAAATAAACTTTGCAGACGAACAGATTGGCAAATCTTTAACACCATCAGGGAAATCACACTCATGCGAACGGCCAACAAGGTGTTGTTGAAGACCTAGTGCGCAGACTATCTCAGTAGCCGCAGGCAAAAGTGAAATAATTTTCATTATGATGAATTTGGGCAAATGTACAAAACGGGCATTACTACTTCGAACAGGCTCAAAATAAAAAAAACACCGGCACTAATTTAGCGCCGGTGTTCTAGGTATAAAAATTATGAAAATTACTGATTACCCGTAGCCTGCTGCTCCTGTTTCAAGTCGTCATTTGTAACTCCGCGTTTTTTCTTTGGAGCCTGCATGGTCATTTTTCCAAAACGGTAGCTAAAACTCATTCCGAAAGATCTGAATGGAAGTGAAAAATTACTGGTTTGTGTAAAGTCTGACCCGGTTATATTCTGACGGAAATTCTTATTCTCATTGAACGGATCAATAACTGTCAAACCAATACTTCCCTTCTTCGCCAGAATCTCTTTTTTAAGACCCAGGTTCCACATGTTAAATGATGGATTACGGCCCTGAGCTGTACGGCGCGGGGAATTTGTGATAAGAAAAGTCTCGAATGTTAACCCTTTAGGAAAAGCATATGTACCCATTATAAATCCATTATAAAGCATTTGGACTCCTGAATTTACATTAGATACAACAACTGAACTATTGGTGTTAATGTCATACGTGAAAACATTAAAGTTACCACGAAGTGTCAGCGGCTTTACCGGATTGATTTGGCCGAAAAAGTTAAATCCTACTGAATTATTATTTCCTACGTTACGGTAAGTTGTTTTCGAACCGGAAACATTGTTTCCTGTCGTTGGATCTGTAACTGTGGTTGGGAGTATAAAGCTCTCGATAATATCATTAGTTCTGCGGTAGAACACTGAAGCGTTAACTACCGTAGTTTTCACGAACATCGAGTAATTGAATTCAACGTTGTGAGATAATTCAGGTTTCAAAGATGGATTACCCTGCGATTGATTGAATATATCTGCACTATTCAGGAATGGATTCAGATAAAATAAGCTTGGTCTTTGTAAACGCTGATTGTAGCTTAATTTAACTGTCGAATAGTTTTTAAAAGTACGTGATATCACGAAACTTGGCACGAGATTGTAATAGCTGCTGGTAAAAGGTGAAACACCTGTTCCAACACTTCTGGCATCACCCTCAATTTCAGTAGCCTCATAACGCGCGCCAGCTCTGATTCCATATTTCTTTGCAAGAGTGAAACCTACAGTAGCATAAGCTGAATAAACATCCTGATTGTAATCATAAATGTACGTACGCGCAGCGATTGGAGTAAATATTCCGGTGGCTGCATTTAAATTACGCGTACGGTTATCACTAACAATATCACGTAAGATGCCTTTTACCCCTGTCTCGAGAGTTACTTTTTTGAAAGGATGGGTATAATCTAACTGGATTGTATTCTCGGTATTATCAGCGTCATTGTCACCATACTCGTCAATCATAGTATTAGAGAAATCGGTTGTATAGTCATTCAACTGGACACTGTGTGATAACTGATAGGCAACAGATATTTGCTGATCTTTCTTTTTAAATTTATGAAGGAAATCACTGCTCCAGTCAAAGCCATTCATTTCGATGGAGTTATCGCTCAACCGTGTAAAGATCACTGGCGCTCCGCCGAAGGTATTTTCGTTAACATTGCTTCCGTCAACTTTGGTATTGAAACCATTGAGACGCACGTTCGAACTTATCGAATTGAAACTGTTAAAGTCGTAGTCTGCACCGATCGAGCCATTTGCAGCCAAACGATCTGATTCACTTTTACCGGTTTGACTTAAAACCTGTAAGCCATTGTTAGATGAACGCTTGAAAGATATAGTACTGGTTTGCGGCCATGAGTAGAAGCCGCCACCATTCGCAGTAACTGCAAGACGCCCGGTTTTCGCATTCAGGTTAATGTTTCCGCTATTTTGTCTTGTACCAACACCTGCATTTACTGACCCGCTTACACCAGCCAGATTATTCTTCTTCGTGATAATGTTAATAATTCCAGATGTGCCTTCCGCATCATATTTAGCTGACGGGGATGTGATCACTTCCACATTCTTGATCTGATCTGCAGGAATAGCTTTTAACGCATCCGCCATATTGTTAGCCATGGAACCTGAAGGCTTGCCATTAATCAAAACTTTAACATTCTGACTTCCTCTGAGTGAAACATTACCTTCAAAATCCACTGAAAGAAGCGGCACCTTGCGCAGTACATCTGTCGCATTTCCGCCTGCTATAGCAACATCCTGCTCCGCGTTGTATACTAACTTATCAATTTTGTTTTCGACAATAGGCGTCGTTCCTGTTACTACAACCTCACCAAGGGCTTTTGCATTCGGAGCTAAAAGTATACGGCCAAGGTTAAGGTCTGGTTTAGCCGCAGTGGTTTTCACTGAATCGATGATCTTGGTTTGATATCCTAAAAACGCAATGGTAATGCGATAAGAACCCGCGGCAATGTTTTCGATCTTAAATGCTCCTTTTTCGTCAGAAAGGGCACCATTTGTTGACCGTGTTGTACCAGCACGGCCAAGAGCTATAGTAGCGTAGTCGATTGGTGTCCGGGTAACTGAATCGACAATTGATCCAGAGATTCTTCCAGTAACACCTGCAGGTGCCGCACCGCCCAAACCTTGCGCAGAAACAGTACCTATAACGGATATAAAAGTTAATAACAGTAAAATTCGTTTCATATAATTGGTTTTGATATTAGTCTTAAGAAATTGGTAATTGTTACACCTTTAGGCGAAAAGCCTGCAAAGAAATCGAGAGTGAAAACGCTACCAAAGCGGTGAGCGTATTCACAATAGCTAAATATTTGATTAAATATTCTCTGGAGTATTATTATTAAACTACAACATTTATTATCTTGCCTTTCACGAATATTATTTTCTTTGGAATTTTTCCTTCCATGTATTTTTTCACATCATCATTTTCCAGAATAATTGCCTCAACTTCCGCCTGAGCCAGGCTCAGCGAAATATTAAGGTTCAGCCTTGTCTTCCCGTTAATAGACACAGGGTATGAGAATTCGTTTTCGATTAAATATTCAGGATTAAATTCAGGGTAGTTGGCAGTTGAGATCTGACCAGCTTCGTTGCCCAGCAAAGTCCACAGCTCTTCAGTAATGTGCGGCGCATATGGCTGTAATACAATTACCAAATCCTGCAGGATCTTTCGTTTGTTGCATTTGAGGTCTGTAAGCTCATTCACACAGATCATAAAACTGGAAACCGAGGTATTGAAAGAAAACCGTTCAATATCCTCTTCCACTTTACGGATGATCTTATGCAGGGCTTTATATTCCGCCTTTGCAGGTTCCTCTTCCGAAACTTTAAAGTTGAACTCATCATCGTGAAAAAGCTTCCAGAACTTACGAAGGAACTTGAAAACGCCTTCTATACCATTCGTGTTCCATGGTTTGCTTTGTTCTAAAGGACCAAGGAACATTTCGTACATCCGAAGAGTATCAGCGCCGTAACGCTCAGCAAGTTCATCAGGATTAACCACGTTGAACTTTGATTTTGACATCTTTTCAATTTCTACACCGCAGATATACTTCCCATTTTCCAAAATGAATTCTGCATTCTCGAACTCCGGCCTGAACGATTTAAATTTGGGGATATCAAGAATCTCATTTTCAACAATGTTTACATCCACGTGCATTGCGGAAGTTCTGTATTGTGATTTTAATCCAGCAGATACCAAGGTGTTAGTTCCTTTTCCTTCTTCGTCAATCAGACGATACACGAAATTAGATCTTCCCTGGATCATACCTTGATTGATCAGCTTTTTGAACGGCTCTTCTTCTATAACGAAACCAAGGTCTTTCAAAAACTTATTCCAGAACCTGCTATACAGTAAGTGCCCTGTCGCATGTTCAGAACCGCCGATATAGAGATCTACATCTTTCCAGTAAGCAATGGCATCTTTTGATGCAAATTCGCCATCGTTTTGGGCATCCATATACCTGAACCAATACCAGCTCGATCCTGCCCAGCCTGGCATGGTACTTAATTCGTATTCAAGTTCACCGCGATACTTCCAGTTCTCGGCACGGCCCAAAGGCGGTTCCCCGCTTTCTGTCGGAAGATATTTGTCGACTTCTGGTAACACCAATGGCAATTCTGAAACATCCATCAGGTGAGGAAGCCCTTCTTTAAAGTATACAGGAACAGGTTCACCCCAATAACGCTGGCGGCCAAAAATGGCATCTCGCAGGCGGTAATTTACTTTTGCTTTACCTGCTCCAAGCTCTTCAAGCTTATTGATAAGAACTGTTGTTGCTTCCTTATAATCCAATCCATTGATCAGGCCTGAATTAATATACTTCCCATCTTTTGTTGGATCAGCCTGGGTGTCAAGATCAACCTGGGCATCAGAAATAGCAACGATCGGAAGCCCGAACTTGGTCGCAAATAACCAGTCGCGCTGATCTCCGGACGGTACAGCCATTACTGCTCCCGTTCCATAGCCTGCCAGAACGTAATCCGCAATCCAGACAGGGATTTTTTCACCACTAACAGGATGAAGTGCATAACTTCCCGTAAAGGCTCCCGACACTGTTTTAGTATCAGCCATACGGTCGAGTTCACTCTTCTTCTTAGTTTGATCAATGTAGTCTGCAATTTCCCGCTTTTTATCAGCTGTCGTCAACGATTCGACTAGTTCATGCTCCGGGGCAAGTACAAGAAACGTAGTTCCAAAAATAGTATCGACACGTGTTGTAAATACATCGATAGCACCCTCATGTCCATCGAGCTTAAAGCTTACTAATGCGCCAACACTCTTCCCAATCCAGTTCCGCTGCATCTCTTTAAGAGGCTCGGGCCAATCGATGGTGTCAAGTCCCTGAAGCAAACGATCAGCATAAGCTGTGATACGCATGCTCCACTGCATCATCTTTTTCTGCTCTACAGGGAATCCTCCGCGTTCTGAGAAACCATCTTTTACTTCATCATTCGCCAGAACGGTTCCAAGGGCAGGGCACCAGTTTACGGTGCTTTCACGAAGATATGTGAGGCGGTATTTTAATAATTCATTCTGTTTAGCTTCTTCCGACTTTTGCTTCCATTCGTCGGATGTAAAAGTCGAAACATCATCATCGCAAACCGCACGAATGCCGTGGCTCCCTGATTTTTCGAATTTCCTGATCAGTTCGTCAATACTTTCAGCCTTGTCATTTTCCAGATCGTACCACGAATTAAACAAAAGCATGAAGATCCATTGCGTCCATTTGTAGTATCCCGGATCACTCGTTCTCACCTCACGGCTCCAATCGAATGAAAATCCAAGATTGTCAAGCTGTTCGCGATATCGGTTAATATTAGTTTCTGTGGTGATTGCAGGGTGCTGACCAGTTTGAATGGCATATTGCTCTGCCGGAAGACCAAATGAATCATAACCCATGGGGTGCAAAACATTAAATCCTTTCAATCTTTTATACCGGGAAAATATATCCGATGCTATGTAACCAAGCGGGTGACCGACATGAAGGCCTGCTCCTGAAGGATATGGAAACATATCCAGGACATAATATTTAGGTTTAGCTGAATTATTGTCGACTTTAAACGTCTGATTGTCGGCCCAAAATTTTTGCCACCTCTTCTCTATATCTCTGAATTGATAATCCATCTTGTAAAACT
>JAZKIH010000023.1:0-1121 GCA_040384965.1 Bacteroidota bacterium
TTTGCTTATTTGATTTTGCTCAAGCCTCCCGACGCCCCGCCTCACCCCTATCGTCGTTGCTGTAAGGGTTTAGTAATTCGATGACAGAACAGCGGTTTATTTTTTGTTGTTTAGGGTGATCATATCGATAGGTTTTTTGCCATCAATACCTTGATGCGGTCTCTCCCAGTTATAGTAAACCAGGTATCGTAAGAGTTCATCTTCAAGTTCTTCAAGGCTGTCAAAATCGGTTTCCTCTATCAGATCTTCTTTTAGGGTGCGCCAAAATCGTTCTACTTTTCCGTTGGTTTGTGGCCGATAGGGCTGAATGTACCGGCGCTTAATACCGGTTTCTATCAGCATCCGCTCAAAAGGGTGGTTGCGTTTATTCTGACTGATAGCCGGACCAAACTCCGGACCGTTATCTGCAATGATCTCTTCAAACTGAATACTAAACTTCTCTTTGACCATCCTCATGCAGCGCAAAGCAGCGAACATGGTGGTCAGGGCAGTAATATCTTCCATGACCTCAGCCCAGGCTACCCGTGAGTAATCGTCAATAATACAAAGCAGATAAAGCTTGCGGTGCTGCCCACGAATAATAGTTTTACTTAGGTGATGGCAATCGATATGACCCAACTGTCCCATGCGCTCTTTAATTATTTTACGCTTAACTTCTCTATCTGCCGGCTTTAAACGGTTTTTATCGTACCGTCTCAGAATGTTATAAACTCCTGAAGGCGATGGCTTAAAGTTATTTGATTTCTGCCTAAGATGATGGGAGATTTCAAACTTATTGTTGCCAAGCGCACGTAGATCAAGCACTAACTGTTCATCCTGGAGTGAAGGCCTGCGGGTCCTATACTTTGGGCCTCGTTTTGACGGGAGCAGATCTTCTTTATTGCCGGATTGTTTGTAGCGGTTATAATACTTCAGAAAGCTCCGGCGGTCGGTATGATGTGCTTCATAAAATTCTTTCGCCAGTTTGAATGTGGGATGCAAGCCTTGTTTTACCAGTTCATAATCCTTTATTAGAAAACGATAAGTCTGCAAGTAATTGCGTTTCAGGGTCAGGTCGTTTGTATTGATTCGCATAGCTTTAAGTTAAGCTATTTTGTCATCGAATTATCTGACCTTTACAG
>JAZKIH010000024.1:0-3771 GCA_040384965.1 Bacteroidota bacterium
GCTTCTGGTAAGTTTTCTTTTTGAGTTTTTGACATTTGCCTTTAAAAATAAAAATTCGTTCTACCGAAACGAATTATCCGCAAAAATACATTTTTCACAGTAAGTATCAACTTTTAAATCAGTGAGATTCTATTTTTTTTACTCGCCCGACTAAAAGACACCGAAAAGAGTAAATTTGCAGAATCGCCTTCAGCTTGCGAATGTATGTGGCTCCAAAAACTATCTGTAATAAATTTCAAGAATTATTCCGAGGCTGAATTGAGCTTTTCCCAAACTGTGAATGCTTTTACGGGAAATAATGGCGCTGGAAAAACCAACCTTCTGGATGCGATCCATTACCTCTCCCTCTGCAAAAGCTACTTCAATCCAATCGATAGTCAGCAAATAAGGCAGGGTGAAGATCTTTTTATGATCCAGGGCATTTTTAAAAAAGAAAAAAAAGATGAAACCATTTATTGCGGATTGAAAAAAGCGCAAAAGAAGGTTTTTAAGCGTAATAAAAAGGAATATCAACGACTTGCCGATCACATCGGCTCATTTCCTCTGGTAATGATATCACCAAACGACATTAGCCTTATCATTGAGGGCAGTGAGGAAAGAAGAAAGTTTATAGACAATGTGATATCGCAAACTGATAGCTCTTATCTCGATGAGCTCATTATTTACAACAAGAATTTACTTAACAGAAATGCATTGTTAAGGCAGATAGCTGTTTCAGGACGATACGATCCGGCCTTAATGGATATATATGATCAGCAGCTGATCCTCTCAGGCACCAATATATTTGAGAAACGAAAAGAATTTATGCTTGAATTCATAAAGATTTTCAACAAGCATTACCGTTATCTAAGCGAAGAGGCTGAAGAAGTGGAACTCGTTTACGATTCGCCGCTTTTGCAAAACGACTTTTCAACCTTGCTGAAAAGAAACCTTGAACGCGATCGTATACTTGAAAGAACCACTGCCGGAATACATAAAGATGAGCTGAACTTTACTATCCAAGGAATGCCGTTAAAGAAATTCGGTTCTCAAGGCCAACAAAAATCCTTTCTAATCGCTCTTAAGCTAGCTCAATATTCATTTCTGCATCAGCAAAAAGGATTTGAACCTCTGCTTCTCCTTGATGACATATTCGACAAACTCGATAACAAGCGGACAACTAAATTAATGAAAATGGTATCCGACAAAGATTTTGGCCAGATATTCATTACTGATACCAGCCGGGAAAGGGTTGAAAGCATTTTTCAAAAGTTGGCTGTCACAGTGAGTATCTTTGAGGTAGAAAAGGGGCAAATTAGTGGACAGTTGACAGTTGATAGTTGACAGTTGGCAATGCACCTATACAGAAAATAGCCTAACTTACTGATTATCGATTACCTGATTACTTATCGCTAAAAAATGGGCCGTACAAACGACAAACCTTTAAAAGAAGCAATAGAACAAATGCTTCATGTGTATAAGTTAAGGCGAAAGTTTGATGAAACGGCTCTGATCGTAGCTTGGCCGGAGATGATGGGCAGTGCAGTTGCCAACCGGACGAAGGATATTTTCATCCGAGACAGGAAATTATTTATACGATTAGAATCTGCCGTAATAAAGAACGATTTGATGATGATGCGTTCAAATATCATCGAAAAAATGAACGAGATGGCAGGGAGTAATGTTATCGATGAGATCGTTTTTCTGTGAAGACTGATTTCGGAGGTCTGAAGTCTGAGCATAGCACCTAAACACATCGGTTATGATCCAGGCGGGAACTGGCAACTGGTAACTGGCCACCCTGCGTTCACTCGAATGCTAAAGCTTCCGGTTAAGTCCGTTTTTTAATAGGAGATAATACAGCACTGTCATAAAACAGGCAATAGAGAATGCTTTCAGCACGAAAAAGCCATCCAGCTTTGTATCCCAGCCCCCATAATAAGATATTGCTCCTGGTACAATGAGCATAACAATGAAAAAGATCAGAAAGCGAGTTTGATATATTTTCATAAAATTCTAAAATAAAAAATCGTCCTGGAAAATAATTAAACTTCACCAGGACGATTCGTTTTTTAATGTTTAGAAGCGCTCAAATGCCGTAAAGAAGAAACTTCCTTCGATCTCAGCATTTTCATCAGAATCAGATCCGTGAACTGCATTTGCATCGATTGACTTTGCATATTTATTACGGATAGTTCCAGGCTCAGCCTTAGATGGATCAGTAGCACCAATCAGCGTACGAAAATCTTCTACTGCATTATCCTTTTCAAGTATAGCTGCTACAATAGGTCCTGAAGACATAAAGCTCACAAGGTCTTTGAAGAATGGGCGTTCCCTGTGGATGCCGTAAAACTGACCAGCAATTTCGTCGCTCAAGCGGGTGTATTTTAAAGCTATCACCTTAAATCCCCCTTTAATCATATCGTCTAAAATAGCTCCGGTGTGGCCATTGGCTACAGCATCGGGCTTAATCATAGTAAAAGTTCTATTCGTTGCCATGTTGGGTATTTTGAAATTTGGTGCAAAAGTACGCCTAATAAATCAAAGGCTAAAGGATTTTCAAAAAATCAGCTCTTCGTAATCAGTAATTTTGATAGCTTTGCATTTCTTTTTATTTACATGTCAGAATTAGACCCTCTAAAAAAGTTATTAGTTGATCCAAAGCACATTGTGATAACAACACATCACAAACCCGATGGCGATGCTATGGGCTCATCCCTGGGATTATATAATTATCTTATCCAAAAGGGTCATCATGTTCATGTGATTACTCCAACCGATTATCCTTTTTTTTTACAGTGGCTTCCCAACAATCCTGAAGTTGTAATTTTCACGGAGAAGCCTGATGAATCCAAAGAATTAGTCGCGAACGCTGATATAATTTTCTGCCTGGATTTTAACGCCCTTTCCAGGATCAATGAACTCGGAGAGTTGGTGCGCGAGGCGAAAGGCAAAAAAGTGATGATCGATCATCACCTTGAGCCCGAAGATTTCGATGATTTTCGTCATTGGAGTATAAATGCATGTGCAACCGCCCAGTTGATATATGATTTTATCACCACAGTTATGGGAGATAATCATCTAATTAACAAAGACGTAGCAACATGTCTTTATACAGGCATCATGACAGATTCGGGTTCATTCCGCTTCCCAACTACAACCGCTGAAGTACACCATATAGTTGCAGATCTGATTCATCATGGGGCTGAGAATTCCAAGATCCACCAGCTGGTTTATGATAACTTTGCTGAGAACAGACTGCGTTTTCTGGGACATTGCCTCCTTAATAAACTGGAAGTTTTCCCAGAGTTTAACGCTGCCATTATAGTTATTCATAAAGAAGAGCTTGAAAAATTTCAAATCACAACTGGTGATACAGAGGGGATCGTCAATTATGCTCTTTCAATAAACGGCATACGCCTTGCCGCTTTGATTATTGAGCGGCCTGACAGGGTGAAATTGTCCCTCCGTTCCACAGGCGATTTCCCGGCGAACGAGATTTGCAAAAGGTATTTTAATGGGGGCGGGCATCGAAATGCAGCTGGCGGAGCTTCTGATGATCCGGTAGATGTTGTAAGAGAGAAATTTAACGCTATATTACCCGAGTATAAAGCATTATTAATCCAATAATATATAGGCTGCATTAGCAGCGATTAAAAACAAAAAAAACAATAACGAATAAAAGACAATGAAGAAATTAGTAATCGTGTTAGGTATTGCAGTAACGGCATTTACCGGTTGTAACAAGTTTGAAAAAGGTGAAGGGGATATGATGTACAAGATCCACACCGA
>JAZKIH010000025.1:0-50876 GCA_040384965.1 Bacteroidota bacterium
ATACTAATAGTACGCCTTTTTCGTACTTTTAAGTACCGTAATTGTATTGTATGAAGAATTCTGTAGACTCTAAGCCCAACAAAGCTGCGTTAAAGAGAAAATTCCTGATTGGCGCCTTATTCATTTCTCTATTCTCTTTATCATTTGTTGAAGATCTTTTTCAGGTTTCTAAGAATCTCGACATCTTCGCTTCGGTATACAAGAATTTAAGTATTAATTACGTCGATAACGTTAACTCTTCCGAAATGATGAAGACAGGCATCGATGCGATGCTTGAAGACCTTGACCCTTACACCGAATACATCCCTGAATCTGATATTGAAGATTATAAGCTAAAGTATGTCAGCACGCAATATGGAGGGATCGGTGCGACCATTTCCAACAGGGATGGAAAAGTTATAGTTGCTGAACCATACGAGGGTTTCCCGGCTCAAAAGGCTGATGTGCGTGCCGGAGATGAAATATTGGAGATTAATGGAGTTTCTTTGAAGGGTAAAGCTAATGATCAGGTGAGCTCGATGCTTAAGGGCTCTAAAGGTACACCAGTAAAACTTTTAATTTTGAGGCCGGGCGCTACAAAGCAAATGGAGATTAACCTGCAGAGAGAAGAGATCAGACAGGATAATGTGCCATATTATGGAATGCTGGAGGGGAATGTAGGATATATCAAGCTTGATAAGTTTCTCGAGAATTCTGGCCAGGAAGTTAAGAGTGCACTTATTGATCTTAAAAAGAATGATTTAAAGGGACTTGTTCTTGATCTCAGATACAACGGCGGAGGTATCCTTCAGGAAGCTGTGAAAATTGTAAATCTTTTTGTAGAAAAAGGAGTTACCGTCGTTATACAAAAAGGCAGGAATCGTGAGAAATCAATTACCTATAACACCTTTAATAATCCCGAGGAGCCTAACCTTCCTCTGGTGGTTCTTGTTAACAATCGCGCAGCATCTGCTTCAGAGATCGTCGCTGGTTCACTGCAGGATCTTGACAGAGCAGTTGTAATTGGTCAGAGGAGCTTTGGTAAAGGCCTGGTTCAGCAAACGTTTAATCTTCCATACAACAGTTTGGTAAAGGTGACTGTAGCGAAGTATTATACCCCGTCAGGCAGATGTATTCAGGCGCTGGATTATACGCATCGCGACAGCGAAGGCAGTGTAGTAAAGGTTGCTGATTCCCTGATTACGGAATATAAAACTAAAGCGGGCAGATCGGTGTATGACGGAAGCGGGATCTATCCTGATGTTTTTGTTAAACCTGTGCGATATAATCTGATCACGCAAACACTTGCTTCCAAATATCATATTTTTGACTACGCTACGGTTTACAGGGCTGAGCGTGCTGCAATTCCGGATGCGAAGAATTTCAAGCTTACTGATGCTGAATACGCAAAGTTTGTTTCATATCTGTCAGCGCGTGATTACAATTATAATACGCGGACTGAGCGCATACTGAACGATCTTCGTGATGAAGCGGAAAAAGAAAGCAAAATGACTGACATTAAGGTTGAGTACGATGCGCTGAAAGCCAAAGTATCTCATAGTAAGAAAAATGATCTGACACAATTTAAGGACGAGATCAGGAAAGTTCTCGAAGCTGAAATTGTTTCCCGTTATTTCTTTGAAAAGGGCCGGCTGGAACAAGGGTTTAAATATGACACCGACATTAATGAGTCCTTAAAGGTTATCGGCAATAAAACAGTATTAGCCTCTATCCTCAACGGAGAGGGAAGCTATAAGTCTATCGGAAAGCCAGGTGCCGACTTTTCGGCTAACGCACGCTGACTTATGACCTATGAGCGCTGAGCTCTGGATTTGCCAGGGCTCAGCGCTCACTTCTTTCTGCCACTCCGGACGATATCCGATCCGGAAAACTCATTAATCAATGTTCATTTCTGGTATCTCAATCCCATATTGTAGAGCATGAATGCCCACTTGTCAACCTGCTCTTCAATCACCTTAGCTGTAGGCTTTCCTGCTCCGTGCCCTGCATTTGTCTCTATTCGTATAAGCGCGGGACTTGCACCTTTATGAAACTCCTGCAAACGCGCCGCGAATTTAAATGAATGAGCTGGTACAACACGGTCGTCATGATCTGCGGTAGTTATCAGAGTGGCGGGGTAAGAAACGCCTTGCTTTAAAGCATGGTAAGGTGAGTACTTCAGCATGTACTCGAACATCTCTTTTGATTCCTCGGCTGTTCCGTAATCATACGCCCATCCTGCACCTGCAGTAAACTTGTTATAACGAAGCATGTCGAGTACGCCGACGGCCGGCAGGACTACCTTAAACAACTCTGGACGCTGGCTCATAACAGCTCCAACCAGCAATCCACCATTAGACCCGCCTGAAATAGCCAGGAAATCTTTCGAGGTGTATTTGTTGTCGATAAGATATTCCGCTGCAGTGATGAAGTCGTCGAACACATTCTGTTTGTTCATTTTAGTTCCCGCCAGATGCCATTTTTCTCCGTACTCGCCTCCTCCGCGAAGATTAGGTACTGCATATACCCCTCCTTGTTCTAACAAAACAATATTTGAGGTGCTGAATGCCGGAGTTAGACTTACGCTGAAACCGCCATAACCATATAGAAGGGTAGGATTTTTGCCATTTAACTCAAGACCTTTTTTATGAGTAATGATCATTGGGATACGAGTGCCGTCCTTTGAAGTATAAAAGACTTGTTTAGATACGTAGAGAGAGGGATCAAACGAAACTCCGGACTTTTTATGCTCTACTGACTGGCCTGAAGCAATAGAATATTTGAAGATTGTGGGAGGGTAAATGTAAGACGTGAAAGTGTAATATAATTCTTTCTCTGATTTCTTGGCGCTGAAACCGCTTGCTGAGCCTACGCCAGGCAAAGTAACGGTCCGCTCGACCTTACCTTCCATATCATATTGCATGACAAGTGAGGTTGCGTCTTTTAAATAGTTCGCGAAGATTTTTCCACCCGCAGTACTAACATTTAAAACATTTTCTGTTTCAGGGATTAAGTCTTTCCAGTTTGCCGGCGAAGGGTTCGATGCGTCTACAGTAACAACCCGATAGTTGGGAGCATTTAAATTAGTGTAGATATATAGTTTGTTGTCGATGTTGTCAATTACATATTGCTCGCTGTCAAAATTATTCACGACGTTCACTATGGGGCTGCCTGGCCTTGACAAATCCTGCAGATAAAGCTCATTTCCTGTTGTGGACTTTGCTGCGGTAATAATAAGGAAGCGGTCATCTTCAGTGACGTTGCCCCCAATATACCTTCTTGGAGTTTTATCACCACCAAATACGAGCACATCTTCAGACTGTTTAGTGCCTATCTGATGGAAATATAATTTATGATATTGTGTTAAACCTGACAGCTGGCTTCCTTCTTTTGGCTTATCATAACTGCTGTAGTAGAATCCTTCTTTCCCTTTCCAGGACAAACCGGAGAATTTCACATCAGTCATGGTATCACCTACTTTTTTGAGATCGCTTGTATTCAGTATAACAACTTTTCTCCAATCAGAGCCGCCTTCAGAAAGCTGATAGGCAGCCATGCTTCCATCTTTTGTGAACTCGATTCCGGCAAGCGAAGTAGTTGCATCTTTTGAGAACTTATTAGGATCCAGAAAAACTTCAGGAGTGCTTTTATCTTTTTGTCTGTAAAGGACGTATTGATTCTGCAACCCGTCATTTTTATAGAAGTATGTATACTGACCTTCTTTAAAAGGGGCGGTGAACTTTTCATAATTCCATAAAGTCTCCAGGCGCTTCTTTATGTCCTCGCGGAAAGGGATTTTCGATAAATAATTTTGAGTAACATTGTTTTGGGCCTCAACCCAGGCCTTTGTATTTTCAGCTCTGTCATCTTCCAGCCAGCGATAAGGATCTTTAATAGTAGTTCCAAAGTAGGTGTCAGAGACTTCAACTTTATTTGTTTTCGGATAATTCATTGTATTTGGATTCGGACTTGTATGCTGGGCGCTAGCGCTAAAAGTATTGATCAACGCAGCACTTAGCAGGCTAAAAGTGAGAAATGGTTTCATAGTAATTGGTTAAGGATTGATAAAATTAAGAAAAGCCGGGATAAAGAAGATATATAAAGTTGATCAGCAGGTTAAACATCTTGATCAACAGGTCAATGATCAGGACAACGGCAAATGGATACTCATCATTCCGCTTATCAACTGCCGCAACGCAGAGTGCTTAAAAGCAAAAATTATGTATTTTTGAAACAATGCCAGGCACCAAAATTTACTTCGCATCTGATTTTCATTTAGGGGTTCCTACACACACGTCAAGCCGTGAAAGAGAGGACCGTATTGTTAGATGGCTGGATCTTATTAAGGGCGATGCTTCCGAGATTTTTCTTATGGGAGACATATTCGATTTCTGGTTCGAGTATGCGACGGTTATTCCAAGAGGTTTCATTAGATTTCAGGGTAAGCTTGCTGAGCTGAGTGATTCCGGAATTAAGATCACTTTCTTCAAGGGAAATCACGACATGTGGATGTTTGATTATTTTGGAGAAGAAATGGGGATTGATATCATTTCTGACGAATTGCTACTGGAAAGAAATGGTAAGAAATTTTATCTCCACCACGGAGACGGATTGGGTCCGGGGGATAAAATGTACAAGATATTAAAGAAGATATTCAGGAGCAGAACTTGTCAATGGCTCTTTGCCAGGCTGCATCCTAATCTGGGCGTAGGCATTGCGCAGAAATGGTCTAGAAGTAGCCGGGCACAAAATGCGAAGCTGGAAGTATTTGAAGATGCAGAACATGAATGGCTGTATACCCATTCCCGGGAATTGCTTCAAAAGAATTTTTACGATTTTTTGATCTTCGGTCACAGACACCTTCCCCTTGATCTCACGCTCGGCCAAAGCCGTTATATTAATCTTGGCGAGTGGCTTAGCTTTAACTCTTATGCCGTTTTTGATGGTGAAAACCTTGAGTTGAAATATTTCGAACAAGGGCAGGACTAGCCTAATCGTCATAGAATATTCCTGTTCTTGACCTGATTAACTTATTATCTGAAAAAGCCGTATTTTTGTGAAAAATTAGCATTACCTAGAATTCAGGTATTTGCAATCTTAAATAGAAGATGTTAGACAAATTAGAATTAATAAAAGAGCGCTGGCAAGACGTAGAGCGGGAATTAAGCAATCCGGCTACGATGAGCGACATGAAACGATTTGCCCAGCTGAATAAGGAATATAAAGACCTCACCAAAATTGTGGACGAATACAAGGTCTACAGCCTTGTAGTAAGTAATATTGAGGCAAATAAGGGGCTTCTTTCCACCGAGAAGGATGAAGAAATGCGCGAAATGGCGAAAATGGAACTTGAAGATTTAATTCCTCAGCAAGAGGAACTTGAAGAGAAGATTCGCATGATGCTTATTCCTCAAGATCCTGAAGATGGTAAAAATGCTATTGTTGAAATTCGTGGCGGCACAGGAGGTGATGAAGCTGCTCTTTTTGCTGGTGATCTTTATAGGATGTATACTCGTTTCTGCGAGCGCAAAGGCTGGAGAATGGAGGTGGTGGATGTGACTGAAGGAACTGCGGGTGGTTATAAAGAGGTTGTGTTCAACGTTAACGGAGAAGATGCCTACGGTCAGTTGAAATATGAGTCTGGAGTGCATCGTGTGCAACGTGTGCCCGATACAGAAACGGCCGGACGGGTGCATACATCAGCAGCGTCTGTTGTAGTATTGCCCGAAGCAGATGAATTTGATGTTCAGATCAGCATGAACGATGTTCGTAAAGATCTTTTCTGCTCTTCCGGACCAGGAGGGCAATCGGTTAATACAACATATTCTGCGGTGCGATTAACTCACCTTCCAACGGGTATTGTGGCTCAATGTCAGGATCAGAAGTCTCAACTAAAGAATTTTGATAAAGCATTTGCCGTTTTAAGGAGCCGTGTTTACGAGCTTGAACATGCTAAGATGCTCGAAGAAACATCCAAGAAACGCAAGACAATGGTTGCAACGGGCGACCGTTCAGCGAAGATCAGGACGTATAATTATCCACAGGGACGAGTGACAGAGCATAGAATCGGGCTCACAATATATAATCTTCCAAATGTGATGAATGGAGATATTCAGGAAGTTATCGACCAATTGCAGCTTGCGGAGAATGCCGAGAAGATGAAAGAAGGCTCTTTTGCTTGATAAATACAGCGAAAAAAGTCTGAAACTATATGCTGTATTCATTGTTTTTAATTGAATATTAGGACGTTAAGTAAGCTTATAAAATTAAGCTTTTTATTATTTGCACTGTAAGGGTTATTGCCGTATATTTGCCTCACTTTTAAGAAAAACGATCTCGAAAGTAGTTCTAATAATGATTCCGTAGCTCAGCTGGTAGAGCATTACACTTTTAATGTAGTGGTCCTGGGTTCGAATCCCAGCGGGATCACAAAAATAAATTGTATCTTTCCTGAGCATTTCAGGAATTAGCCGAAAGGCAGATATAGTAAACGCAAACGGACCGGTAGTTCAGTTGGTTAGAATGCCGCCCTGTCACGGCGGAGGTCGCGGGTTCGAGTCCCGTCCGGTCCGCAAAAAGCTTCTCAGAAATGAGGAGCTTTTTTGCTTTATAAGATTTTGGCGATCTGGCCTTACTTTCAATCTCTCTTAAGCGTCTAAAAATCCGTTAATATCAGGCGTTTCAAAATATACCTATTTTCAGGTATTGTGTGAATACAGCCCTGGCAGCTAACTTTATTCCGACGCTGGTAGTTGCCATTAATCTTAATTTATCACATACTATCAAGCCTATCCAGTCTTGTATTACATATTACTGATTTAAGACAATAAGCTCAACGAGATGAAAAAATTTTTACCTGTGGTATTTATCGTTTGTTTCCTGATCGGTTGTAAGAAGGAAACAGAAACAAAGAAAGAGGAAATTGTCAAGATACCCACACAAGCTATGTTCTGGATAGAAACTGATCTGGGCTGTGGAGTAATAACCGTTACTTGTAACGGTGTATCGAAGGACATAACGGGCTATTTTGCTAGTGAACCAAGCTGTGGAAGTGCCAAAAGTGCCACATTCGATCTAGTAGCGGGAAACCATAACTACACCGCCAAATGCAGCGGAAAAACCTGGACAGGTACAATCACAGTTAAAGACGGACAGTGTAATGCCTTTAAACTTATTTCATCTGCTAGTGATGGTTCTGGTGGCTCGGGCGGCAGTACAGGTGGTGGCACTACGGGTGGCGGCAGTACAACGAATCCTGGATCCACTAATAAAGCAACCATTACACTTCCAAGCACGCAATTTGTTGCATCCCAGGATTATTCAGTTACAGCAGGCGGGAGTTACTGGACTCAGGAAATTACAGTATCAGGCACTACAGTATTCGATTTTAGATTTGCATCGCAGTATGGAGCTCAAGCCGCAATCATCGTTCCAGCTCAACTGACTAACTTTCAAACCAATAAAGTTTTCACAGGCTTTGGCTTGTTTGATAATAAAGTAGGGACGCAGAGCGTCACCCTAACAGCTGGAAAATATTATGTTGCAGTTCGAAACACAAATAATGGCCCTAATAAATGGAGTCTTGAGCTGGATAAGGAAATAGTCTTGCCAGCAAGTGACCGGGCCAGGTTTGTAGACGTGTATGCCAGCGGTGCAAAAAGCCTGACTGCAGGCAGTCGTGTAACGCAGGCGTTTACTGTTCAAGCCGGCTATCGCTATTTTCTTGATGGGGTAAACGTTAACTGTGATGTGCGGATAATCCCTTCAAATCAGTTATCAGCATTCCAAAATGGCCAGAAGTATGAATACTACACTGATTATGGTGGAAGTAGTGGAGCTGAACCGGGTCTATACGAAATAGAATTGACGGCAGGGACTTATTACATAGTTTCTTACAACACCGCTGTGGGAGCGCTCACATATTCTCTGGAAAGATGGAAAGTCGATTAGTGATTCTAAATCAGATCAAATGCTCGTGCATATTCACCTAACTCATAGTAAGAATTGGTATTTAACTTTTGCCTGATATTTTTTATATGAGTTTGTACTGTATGGATAGAAATGAACAGTTTTTCAGCAGTTTCAGGTGCGGTGTTACCCAGGGCCAGATCTTTTAGAATTTCGCGCTCCCGCTTACTAAGTGTTCGATAAAGAGCGAGATTTTTTCTTAAAAAATTATTTTCTTTTAGTAACCGTGAAGCCTTTGATGTCATGCGATGGCCGGGATCGATTGGAAATGCAAGAGTAATTGATAATAAGGGCCGGCCTGAATCATCGTGAGCCAAAATCTTCATGGCCGTCATGTGCCACACCCAGTCAGCTTTTCCTCCAAATCTCACCTGCTGAAAAAATGCAACCATATCTTCGAAGCTATTTTTCTCCATTAATTGAAAAACCTTCGGCGCATAGTCCTTTGAATCCTGCTCATTAAAGAAACGCGCATGATATTGTTCCATCGTAAGGCTGACAATTTCTTCCCGGCTAATCCCGAGCTCTCTAACTCCTCTTTCGGAGATCCAGGCAACTGACCAATCGCGGAGATCGTGAATAATCACAACACCCGGCAGCAGATCAGCCATCAACGCGACCGAAGCGATATGTTGGTCAATGAAATCCTGTATATCTTTTGTGGGCATGAATTAACGCGTAACTAACCTTACTTCGTTTATTCAATTTCAGATTAACTTCAGTAACGATAGTTATTTAAGGCCCAAAAATACGCTCAAATTCCCGGATCTTAACATTTCCTTTGTATTCTCATCAGCCTCATCAGCCCTTAATGATTCTATCCGAAGGAGCCCCGTGCAATAATCTAAAACAGGAGAATGCGTTCCAAAACAAAATTTATCTCTTCCGTATGTTTTCAATAGACCTCCAAGATCCAGGACATTTCTCCCAGAAGTATCCATGATGACATCCGATTTTTTTAAAAGGGCTGTATCTTTCTCATCCAAAACTATGCTATTTGCCAGGTTCAATATCAAGTACTTGGCATCAGGAACGGCACGGATAATTGGCATTATACTCGCAAGTGTCCATTCCTTTTCTACATCGAGCCAGGAGCTCGGACGGCTATCAACCATTCGGAGGGATAGAGCGATCGGGAGACCGCGGTCCCGTGCCATTTTCACAAGTTCTACACATGCAGGATTATCCAGCTCATAACCATGATATATGGGGTGGAGACGGATACCTTTCATTCCAAGTGAATTAACGCTTGTGTTAAAATCGTCTTTCCAGCCGTTGTATATTGGATTTATGACTGCGAAAAGGATAAACCGGCTTTGATAAGATTTTTCGGACCGGATCTCTTCGAATAATTCTTCATTTGCAAATTGAGTGTTTTTATAAAAAATTCCATTAAGACTACTCACTACGGCCATGTCTGTTCCGAATTCTTTCATTCTGTCGGATAACGCTGGAAAATTATTATATTTTAATTGCAGAAACGGCCAATGTCCGATATAAGCATTACTATCAATCAACATTTTTCCCTGCCTTTCTTAATATGTTATTATAATTATCGAAGAATATTTTCTTTCGCTGGGCGTCGGTCATTTTCGCCGATATGATATGACCTACACCCTGGTAGAAACTATTATCACAACCAAACAGCAATCGGTCCTCACCAATATACCTTAGCGCAAATTCAACCATGTTGGCAATATTGTTACTGCCAGAAAGGTCAACATAGACATTTGGAGAATGCTGGAGCGCCTTACACGCATCTTCCCAGTCAATACCACCGGCAGTGTGAGCAAATTGAAACATAGCTTCAGGATATCGCTTTGCGATATCAACAAAGTCCTCTGGTATGGAAATGTTCTTCGGTTCTCGAGCATTATATTTTATACGAGCTTTACCTATTGGAGAGTGCATCAGTATAATCAGTTTAAGGTCGATGAATTTTTCTATGATTGGGTAGAATAGAGGGCTGTTTATCTTCACATGATTATAAAGCTTCATCCCCGTAAATCCAAGATCAATGCATCGTTTGATCTCTTCCATGGATTGATTCTTATATGTCGGATTGAGCGTTAACTGGCCAAGAAATCGGTCAGGGTGCTGTTTGACTGCATTAATAATGGCGTCATTGCAGGCTCTGAATTCTTCAGGTAAACCCTGGCTGCCCGGTGCCATGGGTTTTGAAATTACGAGTTTCTCGATACCCAAACGGTCAGCATAAGATATATTAGATTCATTAGTGGCTCCGGCAAGACCAAAATGCGCATGAGAATCTATTTTGCGATACTTTTTGACTTCGGCCATTAGATTTACCTTCTTTGCGAGTTCAGGAATAGATTTTGATTCCTCTTTCTCTCGAAACCCAAGTACTGTATTACCGAGCAAGATTCCTGCAGCTGAAGCAGCAGTACCCCCAACAAATGCTCGACGGTTAAGTTTATTCATAGCGATAATTTTATGAGTATTAACACAAAAAAGAACTGCGTGTACCTACCCGTTTCCAAGCACAATATAATTGTTTCTTTCGCGAATAAAAAGCAAAACCAAACAGTTACTCAATTCTTCAGTTATTTAATCAAATAATTTTTGTTATGCGAAAGGTTATAGTTCAGGAGTGGATTTCAATTGATGGTTTTGCGGCAGATAGCGATGGTGGAATAGATTTTTTCAATGACCCAAAGTTTAGTAAAGGCTGGGAGGTTGATGAATTGGTGTTTCTGGATTCCATTGATACCATAATTTTGGGTGCTAATACTTATAAGATGTTTGTCGACTATTGGCCAGAAGCAGATATCTCCAAAGAGCTGGTAGCAGATAAATTGAATTCGACAACTAAGATTGTTTTCTCTGACAGACTTTCGAGTGCGCCCTGGGGTGAATGGGAAGCAGCGAAATTGGAACGGGGTGATGCAGCTGTTATTATTGCTCAACTAAAACAGCAACCCGGAAAGGACATGGTGATCTGGGGAAGCCTTACGCTCGTGAAATATCTAATATCTAGGGATCTTGTCGACGAATTTCAACTCGCTGTAGCACCAGCATTTCTCGGTAAAGGGCTGACTTTTCTTCCGGAAAAATATAACGCAAAGGCTAAATTAAAGAAGATAAAATCATATGAAAGCGGCATTGTGCTGTTAACTTACTCGATAACATCTTCAGACTGATCAGAGGAATATTGCCAGGCTTGATGTTAATGATAAATAGCGAGATTACATCAGCTGCTTCACCTTTGCAGCGATTGACCTACTTTTATTTAGACTTCAGACGAGTCATAAATCAAAACTCTTGACCATAAATGACCGTAATTCTTTGCGAAAGCAAGATGTATTGGATCAACCTGATAGGCGGCCTGACCAGCCAGATCTTTAAATGTAGCCAGCTCTGAAACTCCCCAGGAATCATCAATTACAGGTCTTTTTTCTGTAGCTGCAACAATTCCTATTGTGATTTTTTGTACAGATTTGATTTTTCTTAAGGTTTTGATGCCATTAATGAGTTGTGTGCGGTCCTCAGCTGAACCGGGATTTTTCAGCCAGAAGTATACCTGATGCGCTATATATTTTTCGTCCATTTCTATAATTTCCGATCCATTCACAGTTGTAGCGACCGCCAGACTAGTTGCGGAGGCAATAAATTTTCTTCGGCTAGATTTAAGCATCATTTCTTAATTAAGACATCAATTCTTAAACCTAATATTATTTTTTGGAAAAGCGAAGTGCAGAACCATATGTCGATGGCTGAAACCCACAAAACAACGGGACTGGTATGGAGTGATTTATTCGACTGGCAAGGTGAACCAAAAGGTACTGCCTTTCCCCTCAACTGAGTTAACCCCAATTTTTCCACCATGGCGATCAATAATTTCAGAGGAGATATATAAACCCAATCCTAAGCCAGAGAATTGGATTCCTGATGGATCTACGCGGTAATATCTATCGAATAAATGGGGCAGTTTTTCCGGAGATATTCCTATCCCAAAATCTTGTACTGAAACTTTAGCAGTTCCATTCTGCCGGGTAATATCCAACTTTATTATTTTGGATTCCGGTGCATATTTTATCGCATTATTGACCAGATTCACAACAACCTGATCTATCCGTTGAAAATCTGCGCAGATCTGAACATTTTTCTCTCCCTCCATTATAAAATCATAGCTGTCGTCTGCTTTTACATGGGTGCAGCAATCAGAAATTAACTTTGTGAGGTTAAATGTAGTTTTATTGAGAGGAAGCTGACCATGTTGAATTTTCGAAACGTTCATCAGATCCTCAGTCAAATAAAGAATTTTTGTCAGATTCTTGTTTGCCTTTTCAACAAACTCCGGAATTTTATCAGATGTCTTATTGGTCTGCATAAGCCGGGTAAGAATCTGCATTGAAGCTTTTAGGGATGTAAGCGGAGTTTTTAGTTCATGACTTGCCACACTAATAAATTCATCCTTTTGCTGGGATATCTTTCTCCTGTTGGTTACATCCATGAATGTGCCAACACCTCCTATCAATGTTCCATTTTGGTCCCGGATAGGGGCTGCATTAACAGAAATATAGAATCGTTCAAAATTTACCGGCTGGATAGCTATCTCGTGGTCGTAAACCTCTTTGCCTTTTGCCATCATTATAGCAATTGGATGATCTTTACTTGCTAATGGTCTGCCATCAACATCTAAATTTTGCCACTTTTCAGTTCCATATATGCTGGTTGACTTTTCGTTGATGTCCGTACATAAAATTTTCTGGGCGAGCGGATTGGCGTATGTTAACATCCCTTCAACATCGACTATTACAACCCCTTCAGCCATTGTTTCCAGAATGCGGGTTAACCGCTCCTGATTTGCCCGAAGATCATCTTCGGCTCTGGTCTTTTTTGTAATAGTTATTTCAAGCTCACGAGTTCTATCTTTTACAGTATTTTCAAGATTTGCATTTAGTTGCTGAGCAATTTTCTGAGCTTCTTTTAACTGCAGATTTTTTTGAAGCAATTGTTTTTGAGCATTCTTTTGACTGCTAAGATCAGTTAGAATTATACTCATCGAATTACCTTCTTCTAACTCCAGCGTTTTTAATGAAAGAAGAACAGGCGGGTTTAATCCGTTCCTACTCTTCAATTTCAATTCTCCTTTTACATTTTCATTCCATGCCTTAGCTATCAGAAACTTAAATGAGCCCTGATATTGTGGAGGAAGAAATTTTTCAAAGGGCTGACCGATAACTTTTTCCAGAGGAACGTCCAGCATTTTTGCGAACTGAGTGTTAGAGTATAGTATAAGATTGGATTGGTTTAATGTAACCGCACCTTCAGTCATTTGCTCTATGAAGATACGGTAGGTTTGATCGGCAGTTTTAAGCGTAAAGATCTGATGTCCATCTTTATCTTTAACCACCAGTGCATCAATCTCACCAGAACGAATCGCTTCAATGGTATCATTAGATTCTTCCAATTGAATTCGAAGTTCCTTCAGTTCAGCCAGTAATTCTATATTTGATTTTAACTCGTCCAAAACTAAATCCTACAATAATCCTAATCCTTTTAACACCTTTTCCTTTTCAGACATGTCACCAACCAAACGTCGTTTCGGGAAAGGTGCCTTTTTTATTAACATCGGGACAGCCGCTACATCTTCATTCCTGACCAACAGAGGCTGCTGATGAATGTCAATTATTTCCAGCTCGTAACGATCTTTCAGATGCGACTCGCAAATAACCTGAAGGTTATTTATAGCCCTCACTGAATTGGGAGACGTACCACTGACAAATAAACGAAGAATGTAGATTTCGTCATTTTTCTCCGGTTCATCCTTATTACTCTCGCTCATTTCCCAGCTTTATAATTGCCTTATATCCAAACCAACCAACACCTTCTCTTCGTTAGAAAGGTCGCCAATGATCTTTCTAACGGGTTCAGGTACTTTCTTAACCAGCGTTGGTATCGCCAGAATCTGATCTCCCTCAGCCAATTGAGGATTAACTAATAAATCCACAATTTCAATCGAATATTGCCCTTTAAGATGCTCTTCGCAATATTTCTTAAGATTGTTGAGGGCCGTCACCGATCTGGATGTCTTCCCTGCTATATAAAGTCTTAACTGATATTGTTTTTCCACTATCTTATTTTTTTTTCTTGGCAGCACTGCCTTTATTATTTTCGTTCATTCCCCGCCTTAATTGCGTCATTTGTTTACGATTTTCATCCATTACAGCCTTTTTGATATCTTCTTCAACGTACACTTTATTCAGCTCTTCTTCGGCTGACTCGAATTCCGTTCGAAGACTCTCAATTTTTGCTTCGAGCATAGTTCTCTTTCTCAGCACTTCCCGATCTTTTCTTGTTAGTGCGTGAGTATGCAGTACTGCGCCAGTTTGCTCATGCAGTATTTGTTCAATTCGGGCGGAACCGGTCAGAACGCCATCGGGCCCCAGATAAACATCTACAAGTTCCAGTCCATGTTCATTTATAACAAATTCACGGACCTGGTTAGAATGAGCCATACCCCGGGATTTCATTATATACAAGCCCTTATTTCTTTCTCCATTTGATTCAATGTCACGAATAAGAATCCAGGCATCTACTAATGAAGAAACACCCTCATCAGTTTGTTCATTCACAATATTGTTGAGACTCAGGGCTGTAAACATTACTGTGATCTGTTCCGCCTGGAAGAAGTCAATCAGCCTGACAAGCATGGATTTTACTTCGCTGACTGATCCTACCGTAATCAAATTGGTGATCGGATCAAGTACAACGACCTGCGGCTTGAACTTCCGAATAGCCTTATGGATTGCAACGAGATGCATTTCTAAACCGTAAAGCGTTGGTCGGGAAGCATAAAATTGTAAAAAACCTTTATCTAAATGCTTTTGAAGATTCATGCCAATAGACCTCATGTTTCGAATGATCTGTTGTGGTGATTCTTCAAATGCAAAAAACAGGCATCTTTCTTTCCTCTCACACGCCGCGTCCGCGAAACTAGCAGCAACGCTTGTTTTACCAGTTCCCGCAGTGCCGGATACGAGGATACTACTCCCTTTATAAAACCCGCCCTTAGTGAGCATGATATCAAGAGAAGGAATACCTGACGACAAACGTTCAGACGAAACTGGCTTGTCGAGATTCAGTGAGGTGACAGGCAGTACTGAAATGCCGTCATCATCAATTAAGAAAGGATATTCGTTAGTTCCATGGACAGAACCACGATATTTGACAACTCTTAACCGTCTGGTAGATATTTGTTCGATTACCCTGTGATCTAAAAGGATAACGCAATCTGAAACATATTCCTCCAGGCCCTGACGTGTCAGGCTCTGCCCGTCGCGTTCGCCCGTAATTACCGCAGTCACACCTTTTTCTTTTAACCATTGAAAAAGACGCCGTATTTCCGCACGCAAAATCCCCTGGTTGGATAAACCGGAAAATAAATTCTCTAGTGTATCAAGCACGACTCGTTTGGCCCCTATGCTATCTATTGCATAGCCCAGCCGGATGAATAAGCCGTCTAAATTATATTCGCCAGTCTCTGCAATTTCGCTTTTATCGATATGAACATAATCGAGCTTGATCTTTTTTTCTGCTTCTAATTTTTTAAGGTCGAAACCTAAAGACGACACGTTTGTAGCAAGCTCCTCAGCTTTTTCTTCAAAAGCCATGAAAACTCCAGGTTCATTATATTGCAATGCTCCACGGACGATAAATTCTAGCGAAAACAAGGTT
Source organism: Bacteroidota bacterium (assembly GCA_040384965.1). GTDB lineage: Bacteria > Bacteroidota > Bacteroidia > Sphingobacteriales > Sphingobacteriaceae > Daejeonella. Next base: position 15,649 of record JAZKIH010000025.1, read on the forward strand.
TTTCCACATCCTGCTGTTCCGCATATTAGGGTTGGTCGCCCGGTAGGCAGACCTCCGAACGTAATTTCATCGAGACCACTGATGCCTGTAGGCGTTTTGGCCAGGGTGATATTATGAGTTGATTTTTGAGATTTAGCTTTTGCCATTCAATTTATTTTTGGAATTGCCTCGTTAAAAACAAGCCTAATTAATAAATATTTGATTATCAACAAAAATAATATAGTTGTGTTTTTAAGCGACTCCAATTCGTTACAAAAGACGTGAGTATTCTTGTAAGTTGTGGTTTCTATTCAAAATAGCAGGCTACATATAATTGAGCCGGCATTGTCTAATATGTGTGTCCTTATTTTTGGACTATTGTATCATTTAATTAGGTCACTGTTTTTTTTTTGCTCCAAAAAAAAATCCCGTGGGGACGGGATTCTTTTGTTGTTTAACTTTTAACTGAGGAAAAAGAACGATCTTATGGTTTAGAGGAATAAGATACACTAGTAATACAAAAAGTCTGCCAGTGTAGGTTGTATTTGTTTGTCTTATACCTTCAACCACTGATCAAACCAATCGAAAGCTTCAGTTTGCATTTTTTTGTCGAGCTTGTGTGGGCCCGGGTGAAAATTGCATTTATAATTATTTTCTGCACCTGCTTTTTTATAAACTTCCGCTAAAACTTCATCTGAAGCCTTCATTTCCGATAAGGTGAATAAAGCATCTTCTGTATTATTCAACACCAGAGTAGGAAGTGGAGCGCGAAGCCCGAGAATTTCCGGGAAGTCCAGTTCATTAGGCGTGCCGGGCACAAAAGTCATCCAGGTGTGAGTATAGGATTTATCAAGAATCAAATCTTTCCAGTTTGTCATAAAACCCATACATACAGCGCATTTGATCCTTGGATCAACCCCGCCCATAAATACAGTACGAATGCCTCCACCTGACAATCCTCCGCATCCGATGCGATTTTTATCGACATCTGGACGATCACATAAAACATCAAGCATCTTTTGATCCTCGGCTAAAAACACTCCAGGCCAGGTTGTTCCTGCGCAGAACAAGGACTTAGCCATTATATGTTCATGATCAGCTGCCCACGTGTTATACGCCGTAATATTTTTTGAATCTTCGGGATTGTCGTCATTTAGTCCTTTTCTCATATGGGGCGGAACATCACCTAGCATTACTCTTCGACTAGCGAATAGAAATGCATCAGCGACTAAAACAACATATCCCCGTTTGGCAATTTCATTTGCCCATGCAAAACCTTCGTAATATAATTCCTGATGAGATTTAATAAGAGGATGTTGAGTATCTGACGTTCGGGTAATCTTACTTTTACCAAAGTATTTGTTTGCTCCATGGTCATGAAAAGCGAGTATCGCAGGTAATCGTCCGCTCGCATTTGCAGGTTTCAGCAAAATCGCTTCAGTCGGGCGGCCATATGGTAATTGCCAGCTAAGCTCTTCGATGTGCAAACCGTCATAGTTATACTGCTTTTTTACAGTAACTTCAGGTGTAGGGCCAAGATCTGGAATGACCAATCGTTCGATCAATTTTCCTCTTGCGGCTTGTCTCCATTTGTTAATATTCTTCCATTTCGTATTTCTGAATGAAAATGACGGTATTTTGTTTTCGGTCAACGAATACGCCCAAGGTCCATATTGGCCTATTATACTTAGCTGGTTTTCCTGTTTACTACCAGCAGGAGCATTTACTCCCTGAGCTTTAACCTGATTTAAGCCGTCAAATACACCAGCTCCGGCAACACCAATGCCTGCAATACCTGCCATTTTTATGAAATTTCGACGATTGTTTTTCACTTGCGTATAGTTAATAAGTATCCATTCAGAAACACATGAGTCTTTTTGGCCCCATTTGTAAAGTAATATAAGGTCATTTATGCTGAAATACAAGTAATTATAAAACTGTAGTAAAGCATTATTTTAATTGGTTTAGTGCCGCTTTGGTAACTCTAAGCGTGTTTCCGCTCAAAATTTTCTGTATGACATCATCTGGGTAACCCAATTGAACCATACCAACAGTGAACATGGGCCAGTTGGTCCATGACATGCTTTGAACCATTTCGGGTGTTTCTTTAAAATCATCAGAAGGCCACAGAGCCTCCCAACGTGTTCTGCCTGTTCTATAAGCAGGTATTTTCTTGTTCTCCTGCACAGCGAATTGTGAGGTATACGCAACGTCAGTTCCGATAGCGACATGGTCACTGCCAAAATTCTTCACTACATAATCAATATGTTTCATCATAGAAGCTATATCTCCAGTTCCGCCAAGAAATCTTGGGATACAACAAATTCCAATATATCCACCCGTATCTGCTATAGCACGAATGACATTATCGGGTTTTGAGCGAATGTGCTTATTAAGTGAAGCAACGGTACTGTGACTAGCCACCATCGGCCGTTCTGATGCTTTTGCAGCCTCAAGACTTGTTTTCCAGCCTGAGTGGGCAATATCTACGATTACACCTACCCGATTCATTTCTTTAATTACCGCATAACCAAAATCACTCAGGCCTCCATCGTTTTTTTCTCCGCATCCATCCCCAATCATATTTCGCCTGTTGTATGTAAGATGCATCATTCGAATCCCAAGCTGGAAGAATATGCTTATATGCCTTAATTCTTCTTCCACTGAGACCCATTCCTGCGGTAGAGGAACGCCATTTCCCGTGAAATAAAGGACATGCCGACCTTCTTTTTTTGCCTTAAGAAAATCATCTGGTGTGACCGCTTTTCCTATAAAATCGCCCATCATATCTGTTGTATATGTAAAGTGAGCCAAGCGCTTTAGCAGCCGTTTAACCTCATTACCTTCTTCACCAGCATTCTGAATGACACCCGTAACTCCGGAAGATTCCCAGGCAAGCTGGAATTCATCTTTTTCATTTTTATCCATAACAAAACGAGTCATAGACATATCTTCCTGCATATCCTGAATTTCCAGCTGAGATGCTTTTGTTGCTATAGCAGAATTGAGTAGAGTACCATCATATGCTGCCCGCGGCATGAATCCATATGTATCAATTACCAGGGAATTCTTATGAAGTTCTAATCCACGTTCAAGTTGTTTCTGAGTAGGTTTTAAGATACTTTTTGCTCTTTCAAAGTCAAGCTTGATTTGCTCGTTTATGCTGATCTGGATATTGCGCAACCTATCCCGATCAGGAGTTTCTCTCAGAGCGGATAGATCAGGCTCCTTTGCCGAAGCAAAATTTCCAAGCATACCTTCTCCTGCGATTCCTAAACCTGTCATTCCGGCAAGTTTTATAAAATCCCTGCGATCATTTTTCATTTTCTATTGTGATTTGTATATTTTAATTGAAAATATTCTTACCCTGGTGCGAATACAATATAGAATATTTTAGGTCTTTTATGGGAAAATCAATCGGCGGCGATTGCAGTCGAACTATAGAGTATTGTTCTGTGATATTAAAACTGAAACCGACTGAGTTCAGGGGGCCAACCGCTTAGAAATTAGTAATTTGGTTTCCATGAAGAATGAATTAGATTTGAGTTTGCCCGCTAGCCATTTGGGTTGGCAGCTTACTGCTGATTGCACATTTTATATACAAACCTAAAGAATGAAGCACATGACTAATTACCGTTGGACAATATGTTCTCTGGTATTTTTTGCGACTACCATTAACTATCTTGACCGACAGGTTATTAGTTTATTAAAGCCTGTTCTGGAAAAAGAATTCAGCTGGAGCGAGTCTGATTATGCCAACATCGTGGCTGCTTTCCAGTTAGCTTATGCCCTCGGTATGGTAGGAATTGGAAGTGTCATTGATAAAATTGGCAGTAAGCTAGGGTATGCAATTTCTTTGTTCTTGTGGAGTATCGCTTCAGTGTTGCATGCATTTGCTACAAGTACATTTGGCTTCGGTATTTTCAGGGCGCTTTTGGGTGTTACGGAAGCGGGGAATTTTCCGGCGGCAATTAAGGTGGTAGCCGAATGGTTTCCCAAAAAGGAAAGAGCACTCGCAACCGGAATATTTAATTGCGGAACAAATATCGGAGCCGTTATCGCGCCGTTGGTAGTTCCATGGCTTGCGTTAACTTATGGTTGGCAGATGGCTTTTATAGCAACCGGTGCGGTCGGGTTTTTATGGCTGGCTTTCTGGTTCGTAATGTACAAGTTGCCGGCTCAACACAAACGGGTTTCAAAAGCTGAACTGGCATATATCCATAGTGATCCTGATATGAATGAGTCGGTGTCTGAAGAAGAGCACCCTGCAATTCCTTGGACGAAGCTGCTTACCTATAAGCAAACCTGGGCGTTTGCAGTCGGGAAGTTTTTATCCGATGGTGTATGGTGGTTTTTCCTCTTCTGGTTGCCAGCTTTCCTCATTGCTGAATATGGCCTTGTAGGAATGGAAGTGAGTGTGCCTGTTGCTGTTGTTTATATCATGGCAGGTGTAGGAAGTATTTTAGGGGGATGGCTTCCGATGTGGTTTGTTAGAAGTAAGGGATGGAGTATGGTTCGAGCCAGAAAAACGTCTATGCTCATTTACGCGATTTTTCCACTTATGGTAATGTTCTCTCAGGAAGCTGGGTCGTATAACATGTGGTATGCGGTAATAATTATTGGAATAGCAGCATCCGCCCACCAAGCGTGGTCAGCTAATATTTTCACTACTGTTTCAGATATGTTTCCTAAAAGATCAATTGGCGCTGTAATTGGGATCGGCGGTATGTTTGGGGGTTTTGGTGCAATACTTATCGCAAAAACAGCCGGGGCACTTCTGGACCATTACAGATCGTTGGGTCAGGTTGAAACAGCATACTATATCTTGTTCCTCTTTTGCGGCACAGCTTACTTAGTTGCCTGGTTTCTGATGTTTCGCGTTCTTGTGCCTAAAATGACACCGATTCTCGAATCGTAGCTATCGAAGAATGAATTTTTTACGTTAATTTGAAATATACCGGATTGGCGGAATACATAAATGTGTTGAGATCCTAATAATAGATTAGTAGCCTAAGTTAAATACATCGAGGCTTTTGCCGAATAAACAATTTGCTATGAGTAAAAAATCAGAATCCCGCAGAAATTTTATCAAAAAAACTATGACCGGCGCGGCGGCATTATCTTTTGGAGGCGTTCTGCCAGCGTTTAGTGCAAGTAGTTATGCCCGTATTCTTGGAGCAAATGAGCGTATCAAGATCGCGGTGATGGGAGTTAATTCTCGGGGTCTTGCACTGTCAAATAATTTTGCTGCGCAGAAGAACTGTGAAGTTTATAATGTGTGCGACGTAGATAGCCGTGCTGCGCAGGTATGTATAGATAGTGTCCGTAAGATTCAGAATACCAGTCCAAAGGCAGTACCTGATTTCAGAAAAGCGCTTGAAGATAAAGACGTTGACGCACTTGTTGTCGCAGCTCCTGATCACTGGCATGCCCCTGCCGCTCTGCTGGCTTCGGCAGCTGGCAAACATGTGTATCTCGAAAAGCCTTGTAGTCACAATCCTCATGAAGGTGAAATGCTTGTAGCTGCGGCGCTGAAATACAAGAATGTAATACAAATGGGTAACCAGCGTCGCTCATGGCCAAATGTTGTTAAAGCTATCGAAGAACTTCATTCGGGTGTTATTGGCCGGCCGTATTTCGCTAAAACATGGTATACCAACAATCGCCCATCAATTGGAATTGGTAAGGCAGCCCCTGTTCCAAATTGGCTGGATTATGACCTTTGGCAAGGACCGGCGCCAAGGATGCCTTATAAAGATAATCTTATACATTACAACTGGCACTGGCACTGGCACTGGGGTACCGGGGAAGCTCTTAATAATGGAACGCACATGGTCGATTTAGCTCGGTGGGGTCTGGGCGTTGATTATCCGACCAAAGTCACTTCAGCTGGGGGACGTTATCGCTACCAGGACGATTGGGAAACTCCCGACACTCAGGTTATAACGATGGAATTTGCTAATAAAAGTACGATAGCCTGGGAGGGCAGAAGCTGTAACCCGCATCAAATCGAGGGTGATAGTGTTGGAGTTATTTTCTATGGTGATACGGGTTCTTTGGTAATTACAGGTGGGAATGCTTACACAATATATGACCTGAAGAATAAGATTTTAAAACAGGTTAAAGCAGACTCTGTAGTAAATACAGGTAGTCTAACAAGCCCTTCGCAGCAATTGGATGCATTCCACCTTCAAAATTTCTTTGAGGCAATTAAAAATGGTAAGGCACTAAATGCTGATATTTTTGGAGGTCATAAGAGCACTCTTCTCGTTCAGCTTGGAAATATCGCTCAGCGCTCAGGTAAAACGTTAAACATTGATCCGACAAATGGTCATATTAAGAACGACAAGGATGCAATGAAATTCTGGAAGCGCGAATATCAAAAGGGATGGGAGCCTAAAGTTTAATTGCATACGAGCACTTTTAAAGTATATTATGAGCTTGTCCAATTTGGACAGGCTCATTTGTTTTTAAGACGGCATTGTAGTGGGTCATTTGAAGAGGCCATTTTTTCGATAGTGAGCCATAGAGAGCTTGATCATTTTGTTATATGTTGTTAAGCCTCCCGGCTGCTTGTTGGCTTTTAGGTAATTATCGTAAAAGACGCTGCTTAAGCGTGCTGCACTACCCTGATATTGTATCCAGTATTGCCGCTCATTTTCCAAATCCTCAATTACTGCGGGTGAGATCTTTTCTCTCATTTTTTTAAAGGCTGTACTGTCAGTTCTCCAAACTTCGTTCATGAATTCCTGGGCCGCAAGGTAATAAGCTGAATATTTCAGGAGCTTATTATTGGAGGATTTTCCCGCAATAAAACCGGCAAAATTTGCCTCGTCTTCAGCGCCAAAGCCCATTTGATGAGCCATTTCGTGACATGCTACAAATGGTTGGGTATAGACAGGCATTAAGCTGTTATATTGTGCTTCTCCGGTGAACGGATTGTAGTATCCTGCAGTTCCGAGATAATTTAGCAGCGGACTAAGCAAGCTTACCTTCGGCATCGGCTTAATTGCAACCATAGGTGGATCAAAAGAAGACAAGCTTAAGATACTGGTTCTGGCCGCCTCCGAAATTTCCTGTCGGGAGATATCGAAATCTGATGATTGCAAATATGAGCGGCTTACATTTGCAGAATCGATCAGTATAGAGGTAACGGTTACCAGTTGCGCGACATCATATTCGTAATTCTGCAGCTCCAACCTTTCACTCGCCGGTTGCCGGAAATAATTCAAAGCCCAAAGGATATAAAACGCTGCAATAGCAATTTCGGTTTTCAAAACTAATCGCAGCAATAAGAGGCCGGCTTCATTTAGCTGTTTGCGGATAAGGAGCCTGATGATTTGAAAAACGCCGATGAATAATAAAACTACAATTATTATGTAAAATACATCTCCGACACTAAAAGGAACATGATTAAACAGGAACTGAAAACCTGTACGAATCAGAACATAAAGTCCGTTTGAATAATATTGTTCTATAAAATCGGGATAGCTTTTCAGACTAAAAATCAGAATAATAACAACAAGCATACAGGCAATCGCTAACAGCGTTGATCTTAGTTTTGAATGCTGAATTTTATCTCTGCTTTCCATGCCTGTTAGCGGTATCCCATTGCCTGGAGATTGAACAGCTCAGCATATCTTCCGCCTTTATTTAGAAGTTCTTCATGACTTCCGATTTCAATCAGTTCACCTTTGTCAAGTACCAAAATCCGATCGGCCATACGAACAGTGGAAAAGCGGTGTGAGATCAATACCGCCGATTTTCCTTTTGTAAGTTCGGCAAAACGTTCAAATACCTCATATTCTGCTCTTGCGTCCAATGCTGCTGTTGGTTCGTCTAAGATCATTAGTTGAGTATCCTTCATATAAGCCCGCGCCAAGGCGACCTTCTGCCATTCACCTCCAGATAGCTCCATCCCATCCGCAAAACGCTTTCCGAGCATTTGATCGTAATGGTCCGGTAAGCGTTTTGCCAATAGGTCAGCCAGACTTTTCTTAGCTGCTGCTTCAATTAGCTCATGATTATCCTTTTCAATAATATTTCCTGCAGCGATATTTTGGGCAAAGGTCATTTGATATTTTAGAAAGTCCTGGAAAATAATTCCCATATTTTTCCGGAGATCGAAAAGATCATATTTTTTGAGATTCACACCGTCAAGAAGGATTCTGCCTTCGGTAGGATCATAAAGGCGAGCCAGCAGTTTTACAAGAGTTGACTTTCCCGCACCATTTTCACCTACCAAGGCGAGTTTTTCACCGGGGTGCAGGGTGAAACTGAGATGACGGTTTGCCCACCTCTCTGAATTTACATATCGAAATCCAACGTTTTCAAATGTAAAGCCTTTTTTCATTGGGATAGGAAATGGCAGTGAGCCTTGCACTGGCACAATTCGGGGCATAATATCAAAAAACTCAAAGAAATCGCTGAGATATACTGCCCCTTGAGATATACCTGTAAACCGGGTTAAAATACTCTCCAATAAGGTTCTCATCTGGCGAAAAGAGCCTGCTAAAAATGTCAGTTCGCCGATACTGACTTTACCTTCGATAGTTCTTAGAATGATGATGATATAGGCAAGATAATAGCCCGCACTACCAAGAACGGAAAAGAAGGCGCCCCAACCTGCCCGGCCGATGACTAATTTTCTATTGTCGCGATAGAATTTATTTGAAAGAGTTCTAAACCGGTTTGTAATAAATCCTGATAAGTTAAAAATCTTAACTTCCTTGGCGGTTTCATCACTAGCACCAAGAAATCGGATATAGTCAAGTTCTCTGCGTTCTGGTGTCTGTCCGCGGGTAAGTGCGTAGCTTTTATCGTTGAAATACGATTCTCCCAGAAACGATGGAATAATAGCAACGAAGAGCAGTAGTATGAGCCATGGATTGAATGCGATGAGGCCACCGGCAAGGAAAAGTATAGTTATAATATCTTGTATCTGGCTCATCACTTGCGATAAAAGCATCGTTCTGCCGATGGTTTGCTGCCTCGCACGTTCCATTTTATCGTAGAAAACAGAATCCTCAAACTGATCCAGATCAAGGGTTGCTGCATGTTCCATGATCTTTACAGAGGTGAAGTTTGAGAACAAGTCGCCCAGCAAACTGTCGACCAGAGTGATTGCGCGGTTTAGGACATCAGTCGCTATTGCGAGTCCGAACTCAATAGCAACAAGCAGCCAGAGATAATCGTGTACGTCCGTAGATGATCCTTTACAGATGACTACAACTTCATCTATGATTAACTTTCCGATGTAGAGCATGCCTAAAGGCAATGTTGACCGAATAAGCCGTAAAAGGGCACTCGCGATAGTCAATCCCGGATTAGTTCGCCATACCAGTTTCAAGAAAGCTGGGAGATTTGACAACGCGGATAAACGTTGTTTAAGCGTAAGATTATCTGTTGAAATAGAATTCTTGGGTTTCTTCTCGAACCGGCTCTGTTCACTCATCGTAACAAACTTAGATATTTTGTTTTATATGCGATTTTCGGGATTTGGATATTGTGCAATGATTATATTTCATATTATCAGATCTTTAACATTTACCGGGATTTTATGTTCATATTCAAAAGCTTTACTATATTCATACTAAGTACAGTGCTTGATAAGAAATGTTAGCAACGATAGAATGATCATTATAAAGAATTACGCAGAATTTGAGGGCTATCTTGGGAAAAGCCTGGGAACATCCCCTTATCACAAGATCGATCAGCCACAAATAAATCAGTTTGCAGATGCAACCCTTGATCATCAGTGGATCCATACTGATGCAGCAAAAGCTGAGACCGAAGGACCTTTTAAAGCCACAATCGCTCATGGCTACCTTACACTTTCTCTCATCCCATATTTATGGAAAAAGATAGTTGATATACAAAATCTAAAGATGGAGATCAACTATGGTATCGAAGATCTTAGGTTTGGCCAGGCTGTTTTGGTAGACAGCGAGGTAAGATTAAATGTTAAACTCATAGCTATAGCTAATTTGCGTGGCATTACTAAGGCAACTATTGGAGTAGAACTCGAGATAAAGGATCAAAAGAAGGCGGCATTTTCAGGAAATGTGGTGTTTTTATATCACTTCATGGACTAGCTCGTAATTTGGGCTTCAATTATCGGTTTTAGTTGAGCAGCCTGGATAACGCCCGATTGGCGCCATTTAACTTCGCCATTTTTGAAAAGTATTAACGTGGGAACACTTTGAACATGATATAGTCTCGCAATTGCTGGATTTTTATCTATGTCGACTTTCAGGATTTTCGCTTTTTCACCAACCATTGATTTAAGCTGTTTTAGTATTGGCGCCATCATTTTACAAGGGCCGCACCATTCGGCGGAAAAATCTACCAGCACAGGCTGATCCGATTTCAGAATATCATTAAATGCAGACATAAGACTTGATTAATTTAATAACTGTATTGGTATGCGCCACGTATAAACACGTACTTTTACGTAACTATTTTGCAAGCATATTGTTTACTTAATAGTTTCAACCGGACAGAATGAAGTCGACTGACGACCCAATTGTAAATATTATTTCAGCTATGCCTACCCCTATTGCGGTAGTGGACACAAGCATGAGATATATTGCCGCGTCCCAAAAGTGGCTAGAGGATTATGGTCTAAAAGGAAAAAAAGTCATTGGCGAATCTCATTATGATTTGCTTCCTGAAATAGGGGATGAATGGAAAGCCATTCATGCTGCATGTCTTGAAGGAAAAGCACAGAAAAACCCGGAAGATAAATTTGTCAGACTAGATGGAAAGGTTCAATGGCTCAGCTGGGATATTCGACCGTGGACAGATTCGGAGGGCACAATATGCGGTATGATCATGTACGCAGAAGACATTACCGAACGTAAAGCATACGAAGTTGACCTGAAGACAAATCTTGATCTTTTTAATGAAACCAATGAGGCTGCTCGTATCGGAGCATGGCAATATGATCTGCTCGCCCGCGAGATGATCTGGTCGCCGATGGTTAAGCATATTTACGAAGTTGATGAAGGCTACTTACCAACTCTTGATAGTATAAAGGATTTTTTTAAAAATGAGTCGGGTAAAGTTCTTGTTGGTGACTTATTTACAGCGGCTATAAATCAAGATAAGTCCTTTGATATTGATCAGGAGATAATTACAGCACAGGGCGATCCGAAATGGATTAGGCTGCGTGGGAATCCTCACTTTAATGAGGGAAAATGCATCCGTGTTTCTGGAACAATCCAGGATATACAGGAGCTAAAAATTCAAAGTATCCAGCTAAGAGATAGCGAGGAGAAATACAAGTCGATTCTTGAGAACTCGTTGAATGCGCATTTTTTGATCGACCCTGACGGTTATATCCTTGAAGCGAATCGCGCAGCTTTGGATATGTTTGGGTATACCATCGACGAAATGCGTACACTCGGACGAGCAGACATTATGGATGTCAATGATCCCAATCTCGCCTCCTATGTGGCAAAGCGAGAGAAATTAGGTTTTGCTACAGCAGAACTTATAGGTATCAGGAAAAGTGGAGAGCTTTTTCCTCATGAGATCTCCTCGGTAACCTTCACGGATTCTCACGGAAATAAGCGAACCAGCGTATCCATGGTTGATATAACCGAACGGAAGAAAGCGGAAGAAAATTTGCGGTTGAGCGAAGCAGAATTTCGTGCCGCCTTCGAATATTCAGCATTGGGGATGTCGTTGATGGATATTAACGGTAAGTGGATAAGAATAAATGAGAGTTTCTGCAGGATTTTAGGATATACAAACCGTGAACTCATGGCGCGGTCGCTGAGCCAAATAACGCATCCTGATGATGTTGAAAGGGAGGAGCTATTAATCGAGGCGGTTTTAAATGGATCGCAGAAATCTTATCATCTTGAAAAACGCCTTATTCATAAATCAGGAGCGGTAGTTTGGATACATCAGGCAAGTTCAGTGGTACATGATATAGACTATCAGCCTTCGCACTGGACAGTTCAGATTCAGGATATCACCGAACAGAAAAATATCGCGAGTGCCCTCAGTGAAGAAAGGGAACTTCTACGGACACTAATTGACAACATTCCCACAAGCATCTTTATAAAAGATCTTCAATCACGTAAAATACTGGTTAATAAAGCAGAGTGCGATTACATGGGCGTGAAAGATTCTGCAGAAATATTAGGAAAGGATGATTTTGAACTTTTTCCAATAGATTTTGCAAGGATAACCATAGCGGAAGATCAGGAAGTTTACAAAACAGGCAAATCAATAGTCAACCGGGAAAAGATAGTAACTTGGAATGATGGCAGCGTTAGATGTCTTTTAAGTTCCAAAATCCCCCTGTACGATGATGGCAACATTTCAGGCTTATTAGGCATCACCTATGATATTACCAAGATCAAAGCGGCTGAAAGTGCTTTATTTGAAAGTGAACAGAAGTACCGAAGAATTTTTGAAAATATTCAGGATGTATTTTATCAGACTGATCAGGCAGGGATTGTGACAGAAATAAGCCCATCGATAGAAAAACACTCGGGTTATCCGCGTGATCAGGTAATCGGGAAGCCGGTAACGGATTTTTACTATAATGTCGAAGACAGGCAGCGATTGGTTGAAACGATCAGGGAAAACCGAATAGTTACCGACTTTGAAGTGCGGTTAAAAACAAGGGCGGGTGAGAAAAAATATTCGTCAGTGAACGCACAACTGATCATCCGAAATGGTGAAGTGATCGGTACAGAAGGAAGTATGCGCGATGTGACTGAGCGAAAGCTACAGGAAGATTCTCTCAGATCGCTTAACAACGATCTGAATACGCTTAATGACCAGAAAAATAAGTTGCTTTCAGTAATTGCCCACGATTTAAGAAATCCTATTTCCGGCTGTGTGGCTCTCCTTGATGTGGTATTTACAGACATCGAACATATTGGTAAGGATGAGTTAGTAGAGTACATGGAGATGATGCAGAAGGGGGTGCTCAATGCACACGAGTTGCTGGAAGATCTTCTGGAATGGGCCAGGATACAATTTCATTCAGTTGATTTCATTCCGTCATTGATCGATAATCTTGGCAGTGATATCAGACATACCCTCAAAAAATTAGCTCCTCTTGCCGAAGCAAAGAATATTGAGATTACACAAGATATAAAAGAAGATACTTCCATATTAGCAGATAAACATATGCTGGCATCGATCATCCGGAATCTCGTAACAAATGCGATCAAATTCTCAAACAAGGGCGGGAAAGTCGTTGTCTCTGCAAAAGCAAAAGGAGCCGGATATCTTTTTTCAGTATCAGATGATGGTGTAGGAATTTCACCGGAAGACATCGGAAAACTCTTTAGTGATGACACTAGTTTTACTTCCTATGGGACATTGGGGGAGAAAGGTACGGGAATGGGTCTTGGCTTATGCCGAAATTTTGTTGAGAAACATGGTGGTAAAATTTGGGTGGAAAGCGTACCTGGAAAGGGAAGCACATTTTATTTTAATATTCCTGATCAGGAAAAACTCCTTTGACAAGGAACGCTATTCAAGGCGGGAATCATTCCATACAAGCTTCATTAAATCCATTATATTTGCGCTCTTAACCGCAGTTATCTTCACTCTAAACTACTATGCCTACTTCCCGTAAAGCTGCAATGAGCTTCATCTTTATTACCTTGTTGATTGACGTAACGGGCCTGGGATTAATCATTCCGGTTTTCCCAGAATTAATTGAGCAACTCACTAACGGTAATATTAGCGAAGCGTCACAATGGAGTGGTTGGCTGACCTTTGCATATGCCATTATGCAATTCGTGTGTGCTCCGATTATTGGGAATCTAAGCGATAAATATGGGCGTAGACCAGTTCTTCTTTTATCCCTGTTAGGTTTCGGGATAGACTACATTTTTCTTTCACTCGCACCAAGCATTTGGTGGTTGTTCTTAGGAAGAATAATAGCGGGGATATTTGGAGCAAGTTTTACAACGGCAACAGCATACATTGCTGATATTAGTACCGACGAGAATAGAGCGCAAAATTTTGGAATGATTGGGGCGGCATTTGGATTAGGATTTATTATCGGACCTGGTTTAGGAGGCTTACTCGGTGAGCTTGGCCCCAGAGTACCTTTTATTGCTGCCGCCTGTTTGACTTTCCTTAATGTTATATATGGTTATTTTGTATTGCCTGAGTCTCTGACCAAGGAACATCGCAGGCCTTTTGATTGGAAGCGAGCAAATCCAATGGGGTCTCTAATGCAACTTAAAAAGTATAAAGGGGTGGGCGGTCTGATTGTGTCTTTGATATTTGTATACATCTCAGCCCATGCTGTTCAAAGTACGTGGACCTTTTTTAATATCGAGAAGTTTAATTGGAGCAACGCCCTTATGGGGGTATCGCTTACGGTGGTAGGCTTATTGGTGGCTATCGTTCAGGGAGTATTAATTCGTTATACTAACCCAAAACTTGGCGACGAGAAAAGTATCTATGTTGGACTAGCACTCTATTCCCTGGGATTATTTTTATTTGCCTTCGCAAGTCAGGGCTGGATGATGTTTGTATTTCTTATTCCATATTGCCTGGGTGGAATCGCCGGTCCGGCTCTCCAATCAATAATTTCGGGTAACGTACCAAAAAACGAGCAGGGAGAATTACAAGGAGCTTTAACGAGCCTGATGAGTGCAACGTCCATTGTTGGTCCTTTATTAATGACCAACCTTTTTGCGTGGTTCACCAGGCCCGGTGCGCCTGTTAAATTTGCTGGTGCGCCATTCTTTGCCGGCGCGATATTAATGTTCATCAGTGCAATAGTGGCAGCCCGCACCATGAAGAAAGATTCTTTTATTAATCGGAAAATTAATCCCTGATTATAATTTTACCTTGAAGACGTCATCAATCTTGTCAACACCGACACGATCAATTCTTGCCAAATAATCGGAAGTTTCTGAGTAATATTTTTGAATATGCTCACGATAAGCATCTTTACTTACATTTTTTAAGCGGGAGATTATGAAGCTTTGGAATAAAGCATAGTCAACCACAGACTCTTTCCAGTTGGTGTAAAGAGCATGACCTCTGTTTATACCAACAGCTGATGTCGGTCTTAACTCAGCCATTTTCATCCCAAAGAGATTATGATTTTCTTTGAAAATATCTGAAGTGAAATTACCTGTCTCTAGTCTGGCTTGCGATAGAGCGACTTCAGGATACTTGATCTTAAGCTCCTTCATCAGAGCTATTAGAGCCTTCTCTGAGAAATCACTAGGCACCCCGCTTGTTTGAGATTTCGCGGTAGTTTCAGCAGCGTTCAATATACCTTTTGCATTGTACGCAAAACCAATTCCGTAGCCAAGTGCCAGCACAAGTACATGATAAATGTATTTTTTCATAGTTGTTCTTTGCTTAATTTGATTCTTCATAATTTTCTCAGTTAAAGTGATCGTTGTGAAATCGGTTTAAGAAAAGGTTTCATCTATAACGGCACATATTTTGATTTGTTTTCCCGAAAACAGGTTTTTCCTGTATCGCAGCGTATATTCTTTCTGAAGGGCTTCAGCAGGTGTCTAGCTTTATAGACACAGAATGATGAGGAAAGCAGACACTAATTCACCCCAAAATCCAGCTTTCCCAAGCGGGTTCGTCGATTTTCAGGATGATATTGGATAGTAGTTTTTACACGATTTGTACTTAAAGACAAATCTTGCTGGAATTTTGGTTATGACTTTAAGATGACAAAAGCTCTTAGTTTTTAGGAGCAGGTGTGATCATAATATGTGCACGATGAGAGCCCGGATCCATCAGCCATGGCATTCCCGCTACATCAGGTTTAGTAGGGAGACCTGTGCTCTCTGGAGTTGCGTAAGGCACATAAATTACGTATCTGAGAAAACCCTCTTTGATAGCACCTGTACTGGCATCATAATTCTCTGCTTTTGCTGAATATACATAAAGAGTGGTCGGCTGCTTTGGCATCATTAGTTTACCAGCTTTCACTTCTTCGTCGCGAAGATCTGACGCTTCTTTTGCAGATTTTCCTGAAAACCTGAGATCACGCCCCCGTTTCATGAACGGATCCAAATCCAGATGATACGCGGCAACACTCAAGCCGGCGACTTTTGGATCGTCGGCAAGACAAATTATTTCATTGCTTCCTTTTCTCAACTCCACAAACTGACCTTTATCATTATACCCCAGCACT
This sequence comes from Bacteroidota bacterium, assembly GCA_040384965.1. Classification (GTDB taxonomy): domain Bacteria; phylum Bacteroidota; class Bacteroidia; order Sphingobacteriales; family Sphingobacteriaceae; genus Daejeonella. Next base: position 31,784 of record JAZKIH010000025.1, read on the forward strand.
GTGGCCTTATCGCGTTTGTCGGCAGGGGCCGCCAGTACAGCAGTTTGAATTTGGATGGCAGACGAGGGAACAACATTCTGTGCGAATGAAAGAAGACTAGCGAATAAAATGCTGAATGTTAGAAAGGCAGTTTTCATAGGATTAGTGTTTGAAGCATTATCTGCTAACTAATATTACCTCTTTTCTGCCTAAATAGCAAATATTTAGTCTGCGTTTAAGTCGATTTGTTCGGTCGGTGGAAGAACCAGTTTAACAGAATCGTCTGAAACCAGAACTAAGCGTTCTTTATAAAGACTCCCAATAGCCTTTTTAAAAGCTTTTTTGCTAATTTTCAATTGATTATATATTTCCTCCGGAGAGCTTTTGTCTCCGAGATTTATGATGCCCCCATTCTCCTTAAGTTCTAATAAAAGGGAATCTTTTAAATCGAGAATATGTTTGAAACCAATAACCTGCAAGCTTAAGTCGATCTTATTTTCTTCCCGTATTTTTTTTACAAAGCCCCGCTTTACATCACCCGGCTGAAGATCTTCAAACACCTCATTGTGATAAAGTAATCCAGCATATTTTTGGTTAATGATCGCGCTATACCCCAAATCACTCTCATCAAAGATTAGTAAACTAACTTCGTCACCCTCTTCGAGATCATGCATATCCTGATCGATAAAATCTGTCAGGCGGGAAGACGCGGTAATTCGTTCGTTTCGTTCCTCTGTATAAAGAAAGACTACATGCTTTTGTCCTACCTTCATAGGGCGTTTTTGCTCGCGCTCAGGAACAAACACATCTTTACCAATACCCATGTCCATAAAAGCACCTTGTTCGTTAATGTCTACTACCTCTAAAAAGGCAAATTCGTTAACCATCGCGATTGGTGTCTCAGTGGTAGCCATTAATCTGCCGTCACTATGGATATATACAAAAACGTGCATATTGTCACCTGGTTCAGCTTCTTGCGGAGCATGAACATAAGGAAGTAGAACTTCCTTTTCACCGTCGGTGAGAATTAAACCAGCGTCTGTTTTCTTAATGAATCTGAGTTCATTGAACTTTCCAATATCTATCATGCTTTCTAAACTATAACGGCGTCATCAATGGTGTGGCAAAGATACGAAACAGCATCAATGCTTTTTGCCAGCACCGTTGGTAAATAAAAATGCCCCCGCAAGGCGAGGGCATTTCGTATCTTATATGTTTTTATTATTAATTTCCGGAGATTACGCCGCAGCCGATTCTGCTTCCTGCATTACCGGTAGGCTGTGTTTTATAATCGTCAACGCCTGAATGGACTATAACTGCTCTACCAAGCACATTTGTCTTATCGTCGCCGCCAATAGTCCACCTGTTAGACGAAACGGTTACTGCGCCACTGCCTTCGGCATTCAATTGAACATTCCCGATATCACCTGAATGGTATGCAGCAGAACCCCATTTTCCATGCGCTTCATTTGTTGGATTCCAATGTCCATGCGCACCTTTACCTGCATCACCACAATCGCCATGTTCGTGGAAATGAACTGCTACAGTTTTGTTCGCCATCTTCGGGAAGCTGACATTTAAACTCATTTCGACGGTTCCATCATCTTTCTTCGTAAATTCTACTCGTCCGCTTCCTGCAGTATCTGTTTTTGTAGCAGCAATATCAGCGTGAGCTTTGGTAGCCATACCTGACATGCTCGCAGTCGTATCCATCGACATGCTGTCTGCGAGCATGGTTGAATCATTTGCAGTATCAGTTTTGTTAGTGTTTGTACAAGCAGTCATCACACCAATAAACAGTGATAGTGATAACAATAGTGCCGTTTTTTTCATAATAAAGGTTTTAGGATTTATAGCTTGATAACAAATGGCAAGAGATAAGGTTTTATAAAATGAATCTCTCAGATTTATCAATGCAGAATTACCACTGCCTTGACAATCCAAAGATGCGCATTCATTATCTCAGATAATAAGGATATTTTTGCAGCGAAGATTTCATTTGCAATTGACTAAAGTATTATTAATCACGCCACCTTTTACTCAGTTAAATACGCCGTATCCTGCTACAGCATATTTGAAGGGCTTTCTTAATACCAAAAATATTTCCGCGGTGCAGGCAGATCTTGGAATCGAGGTAATTCTCAAACTGTTCTCAAGTGAAGGGTTGAGAGATATTTTCATAGAAACAAAGCGCTATAGTAAACCTTTAACGGATAATGCACAGCGTATCATAGCTTTAAAAGAGCATTATATTCAAACAATTGACGCAGTTATATCCTTTCTCCAGGGGAAAAATCCAATGCTGTCACATTTGATCTGTTTGGAAGATTTCCTTCCGGAAGCTTCACGATTTCAACAAGTGGAGGAACTGGATTGGGCATTCGGGACGATGGGGACACAGGATAAGGCAAAACATCTCGCTACCCTGTACCTTGAAGATATTTCCGACCTTATTGTTGAGTGCGTTGACCATAACTTTGGATTTAGCAGGTATGCTGAACGTCTGGGACGTTCTGCATCCACATTCGACGAACTCTACGACTCGCTGCAGCAGAATGATACCTATGTAGATAGACTACTGACTGGTATTCTTGCCGAACGAATGGATGCTGTTAAGCCAGATCTAGTTTCTTTTTCAGTTCCCTTTCCCGGCAATTTGTATTCCGCATTTCGTTCCGCGCAATGGATCAAAAGCAATTACCCTGAGGTAAAAATCGCCATGGGAGGGGGATTTCCAAATACCGAATTACGATCAGTGTCGGATCCGCGTGTGTTTGAATTTTTTGACTTCATTTGCCTGGATGATGGTGAAGCTCCTATCGAAAATATTATTGAACTTTTAGAAGGGAAACGCAATACAAATGAGCTTAAAAGAACTTTTGTATTGAATGATGGTGTTGTAAACTACATTAATTCCAGCTTGTCCAAAGATTACAAACAGTTTGAAGTTGGTACGCCTGATTACTCCGGCTTATTATTAGATCAATACATATCTGTAATAGAGATAGTCAATCCGATGCATCGAATGTGGAGTGATGGCAGATGGAATAAGCTTACCATGGCTCATGGCTGTTACTGGGGAAAATGCACCTTTTGTGATATATCTCTGGATTATATAAAAGTGTACGAGCCTATTGCAGCTGGCTTGCTGTGCGATAGGGTGGAGGAGATGATGGCTCAAACGGGTCAGAATGGTTTTCACTTTGTAGATGAAGCGGCACCTCCTGCGTTAATGCGTTCTTTAGCTCTGGAGATTATTAGAAGAAAACTTACCGTTACATGGTGGACTAACATCCGTTTCGAAAAGAGCTTTACGAAAGATCTTTGTCTTTTATTAAAGGCTTCCGGGTGTATAGCCATTTCCGGCGGATTGGAAGTAGCGTCAGATCGTCTATTAGACTTAATTCAAAAGGGAGTTACAGTTGAGCAGGTGGCAAGGGTTACAAATAATTTTACTCAAGCTGGGATAATGGTTCATGCCTATTTAATGTATGGGTTTCCAACGCAAACCGAGCAGGAAACAATTGATTCTCTGGAGATGGTTCGTCAGATGTTTGAATATGGTATTCTCCAATCAGGTTTCTGGCATCAGTTTGCGATGACGGCGCATAGTCCTGTAGGTATGTATCCTGAGCGGTTTAATGTTTCCCGTGTATCTTCAACTGTTGGTACTTTTGCAAATAATGACATAGTTCACAATGATGCCGGCGGCGCCGATCATGAGTTATTCAGCTACGGATTAAAAAAATCGCTGTTTAATTACATGCATGGAATTTGTTTTGAAAATCCATTGCAGTCCTGGTTCGAGCATAAGGTTCCGCGCACCACAGTAGATCGACGATTTATAGAAAATGCTATTAATACCGATGATGGTTTTTTAGTTAAGCCTGATGCTAAACTGGTTTGGTTAGGATCAAAACCTATCATAACTAGTTTTACGAAAACAAAAAAAGGCAAACAATGGGAAACTGCCGAGTTTAAATTTTATGACAAGCGCTCGGATTTTTGCATCCAGATAGATAAGAGCTATGCAGAGTGGCTAAAAGCCTTTCTGGATAACTGCAGACCGGAAAATGCAGATCGCCTAATTTTTCAAAAAGTTAAAGATGATTTCGAAAAAGTAACGGGAGATGATTTCGAGCCGTTTTGGTACGGAAAGGCAATTAATACGCTCAGACAATCAGGCTTACTGATCCTGTAATTAGTTTACCCTCATATATTTTGAACCGCATGCCTCAATACATTGCGGCGTAATTATCAACGCCGGACCCTCCATTCTATATGCTACAACTTGTTTCCTTCCATCTGTAAGGGTAAATTCAAGTTTTGTCGAATCAGCGATTGTATACGATTGATAGTTCGGGGATTCAGTGCTTGTAACTGTCCCATCGTTGTTAAAAGTCAAATACGATTCCTTGGTTACTGGATTCCATTTTCCACTTCCATCTCCTGGATCAGCAAGTGTTTCAGTTAATCTCCATTTTCCGGCAAGGGTAGCGCTCTCGTTTATAGTTGCACATGCTGCGAATACGATGAGCAAAAATAGAAAGGAAATACGTTGTGCATTTTTCATAATATCACTACAGATGAAACTATCCTTTGTTTATTTCGAGAGAAATTAACCGGAAAAATTGTATTTCAAAAGAAAGGCGTAATCATTGATTACGCCCTCTTGACTCTTTTATTATGTGAAAGTGTTGTGACTTAATTCACACCACCTTTCCGTGTCGGCGACCGTTGTGCCGGCCACTCCATAGGACTGCCGGTCCTGGAATTTACAGGAAGTATACTTCTTTCACGTGATGTTTTTGCCGGGTCTTCACTAGCCATATAAACTAAAATCGCTGTGAGAATCGCATTACTTTGAACATCATCAAATACAATTTTATCATACGTGTCACGATTGGTGTGCCAGGTATAATTGCCATATGACCAGCCTAAAGAGCTTAACGAAAAAGCAGGTACGCCGGCAGCTACAAACGAAGCATAATCAGAACCGCCGCCGCCAGGTGAACCGGGGAAGCTTGTTTGGATCTGGGATTTGATTTCCGTTGGAACCGGGTTAAGCCAACGCCCTAAATAATCATAAGCGTTTAAAAATCCCTGCCCGGAAAGACTTACTACTCGTCCTGTTCCATTGTCCTGATTGAAAAGCGCCTGGATGTTTTTTACTATTTCAGGGTGGTCTTCAACGAAAGCTCTGGATCCGTTTAAACCTTGTTCTTCGCTACCCCAGTGACCAACAAGAATAGTTCTTTTAGGATTTGGATAAACTTTCTTTAAAATTCTCATGGCTTCAAGCATGGTGATCGTTCCAGTTGCGTTGTCGGTTGCACCTGTGCCGCCATCCCATGAGTCGAAATGCGCTGATAGCATTACATATTCTTCGGGTTTTTCTGTACCGCGAATTTCCGCAATGGTATTAAACGTAGGCGCAAGACCCAATTCTTTGGAATCAGCCCGAACGCTAATTTTAGGATTTATTCCAGATTCTGTAAGTCGGTATAACAGACCGTAATCTTCCAAGGAAAGATCAACTGTAGGAATCTTTGTGGTATTAGCACTGAATATTTTATTTACTCCAAAACCAGCTGACCAATTGGATGCTACAATCCCGGCGGCGCCGGCTTTTTCAAGCGCAAGGGCTAAATTTCTAGCCGTCAATCCTGTTTTGGTCATACGGGTTCTCCATGCCGATGTTTCAGCGGTTCGTTCGGCTTTCATTTTTTCAAAAGACTCTTTCGTAGCAAATTCCTGCCAGTTGTAGTCAGGACGTCCCGTAGTTTGATTCATGGAAATCAAAACAAACTTTCCTTTAACCGAAGGAAGCCAATTTTGAAAAGCTATGGAATCAGGTGCATTTCCCAGAATGATGGTTTCGGCGGTGATAGCCTTGCCGTTTGTTGACGGGCTCCAGGCTAATTGCATACCTTCCAGTGATTTTACCCGTGGATACACCATGTCGATATGAGAAATACCTCTTTCCCATCCCCGCCATTCACCCCATTTTTCATTTTTAGCGCTTACCCCCCAGCTTTGATATTTTGCAACAGCCCAGTCATGAGCCTGTTTCATTTGTGGCGTCCCAACAAGCCTCGGCCCAATGCCGTCCGTTAATTCGTGAGCCATTTTTTTAAGCTGAGAATTTTGAGTAGCTTCTTTGATAATGTTTTCTACCACTGGATCTTTCGTCTGAGAGAATGACAGAGTAGCAGAAAATATTAATGATACAGATAGTAATCCTATCGATTTTTTCATGAATTAATGTTTAGAGTTTATAATGGTTGTTCAAATATATTAAATGTCCGGATATGCTGTATCCAATTAACTTACATGTTACCGTCAGCGATTAATTACTTGTTTGCGGCCAAATGGATATTCAGCTGCTATCATAGTGCTTATTCCATATCCTCGCCATCAATTATCAATCACATTGCCGGGTTTAAATAAATCTTCTTAATTTTTGCGAACTTAGATGTTTATAAATATGACCGAACTCACTATTAGAATCCATAAATATTCATTTCTACTAATCCTGATTTTAATAAGTCCATCACTCGCGTATTCACAATCTATATTCGATGGCAAAGACGCTTTGTTCGCTACTCCAAAACAATATGTTGCTGTATTTTCAAATAAGGCCCCTATTGTTGATGGCAAAATCGATGAGGATATATGGCAGCAGGCTGCGTGGACTGAATATTTTAAAGATATTGAGGGAGATAGCAAGCCGGCACCAACTTGGAATACCCGGGCGAAAATGACCTGGACGGCGGAAGGTCTTTACATTGCTGCCGAACTGCTTGAACCACATGTATGGGCGTATTTAAACAAGCATGACGAAGTTGTTTTCTACGACAATGACTTTGAGGTTTTTATTGACCCTGATAATGATACACATCGTTATTACGAAATAGAAATTAACGCTGTTAACACAATTTTTGATCTTTTCATGCCCAAGCCTTATCGAAACAACAGTGGGGCAATGTTTGCATACAACACCCCGGGTATGAAAACTGCGGTAAGTATTCAAGGCACTCTTAACAATCCCAGCGATATAGATAAGGGCTGGACTATTGAAATGTTTATCCCTTTCATGGCAGTAACGATGGGCAACATTGCAAAAGTTCCAATTGATGGCGAATTCTGGCGATTGGGTTTTTCTCGAGTTGAATGGGATGTCGAAGTTAAGGATGGCAAATACATTAAACTAAAAGGTCCAAATGGCCGTAATCTTCCCGAACATAATTGGGTATGGTCTCCGCAGGGGGTGATTAATATGCATTTCCCGGAGCGCTGGGGTTATGTATTTTTCAGTAAGCCTGAAGCAGGAACGACAACCCAATATGAAATACCCTATAGTGAGACTCAAAAAAAGTATCTCTGGTTAGTGTATTATAGCCAGAAAGACCATTTTCAGAAAAATAGGACTTATGCAAAGGACTTAAAGGACCTTGGGATCTCTGAAACAGAATTTAGATTGGATGGGAAAGACAATAAATTATCAATGGAGTCCACCAGCCGTCAGTTTATGGTTTACATAACGGGAGATGGGATGACCTATAGCGTAAATGATGAGGGACTAATGCAAGGAAACAGGGCAACTACTATAAAGTAACTTGTCCGCAATTGGCATTTACTTAATGATCGTTCAGCGGTAATCCTCTTTTTTGAAACTCTTTCCAGTTGAGATATTCATCGCCTTTTCGCTGTTCAACCATGGTGATACAAATATCAACCGGGCATACCAGAGAGCATAAATTACAACCTACACATTCAGGCTCTTTTATCGAATAGGTATTATAGGGCGTTCCATAGGACAGATTAATCGCCTGATGAGCTGTGTCCTCACAAGCTATATAACAGAGTCCGCAATGAATGCACTTATCCTGATTAATGTGAGCTACAATATGATAATTAATATCTAATTCTTCCCAATTCGTCATTACGGGCAGAGATTTCCCAATAAAATCTGTAGTGTTTCCAAAGCCTTTCTCGTCCATCCAGTTACTTAATCCTTCACAAAGATCTTCGATGATACGAAACCCATGGGTCATAACCGCGGTACAGACCTGAACATTTGTCGCTCCCAGGAGCATAAACTCGACTGCATCTTTCCAGGTACTAACACCCCCGATCCCGGAAACAGGGACATTCATGGTTGTTTCGTTCTGGCCAAGAGTTGTCAGAAATTTTAAAGCGATGGGCTTCACCGCAGGTCCGCAGTATCCTCCGAATACAGATTTTCCTGCAACATTCGGATTTGGGACAAGAGAATCGAGATCGATTCCCGTAACAGATTGTATGGTATTTATAAGAGAAAGAGCATTGGTTCCGGCTTCCACAACTGCTTTTCCAGTTGGAACTACTGAATGTACATTCGGCGTGAGTTTCGTTATAACCGGAATTGTGGCGCATTCCATGACCCATTCTACCACCATCCGGGCGATCTCAGGATCCTGCCCCACAGCGGCACCCATTCCCCGTTCAGTCATGCCATGTGGACAGCCAAAGTTAAGTTCAAGTCCGTGTGCCCCTGTGTCTTCAACTTTTTTTATCAGCTCATGCCAGCTTTCACGTGAATTGTCGGCCATCAAAGAAACAACCATTGCCCGATCTGGGAAGAGTCTTAGTACTTCTCTGATTTCGTCCAAATTTATTTGCAGCGGGCGATCAGAGATAAGCTCTATGTTATTAAAACCCATAACTTTTCCGCCATGAAAATTGACGGCAGAGTAACGGGATGATACGTTCTTAACCTGTGAACCTAATGTTTTCCACACTACGCCACCCCATCCTGCTTCAAATGCTCTGAGGACATTTATTTTTTTATCTGTAGGAGGCGCGCTTGCCAGCCAAAATGGATTTGGGGACTTGATGCCCAGAAAGTCTGATGTGAGATCTGCCATTTTTTGAGTTAAAGCTTAAGCGGGTTTATAATTAGCGGCTCTGTTGGAAAGGGTATTATTTTGAGATAATTAAGGATACCGGCTGCTGCATCTTTGCCTGCCTGAACGGCGTCAACTACTTCTTTACCCCCATTAACGCAATCACCGCCTGCGAAAATTGAAGCAATGGACGTTTCCTGCTGGTTATCAACTAGCAGCTTGCCATTCTTGTTCATGAATTCGTTCTCCTCGACAAGTTTCTCAAAAGGCAATTGGCCGATAGCCTTGATGACCATGTCAACTTCCAGTTGTATTGTTTTTCCAGTAGGCTCAGGGAAATTCCGCTCGCCGGGCACTGCAAAATTTAATGCCATAACATCACAAGTAATGCCCGTTACGTTGTTGTCTGTCCCAGTGATCTCTTTGGGTGATGCCAGCCAGATAATCTTGCATCCATCCAGTTTAGCAATATTAAGCTCTTTTTCCGTGCAGGGCATTTCTTCCTGCGTGCGCCGGTATATTAGGGTAACTTCTTCTGCACCCAGACGTTTTGCTTGCGTAGCTGCATCTATAGCAGTCATACCCATTCCAATCACAGCTACCTTATTGCCAACCGGTATTTTATCGAAAGGCTTGGTCCGAATATCGTAGATGAAATCAATAGCATCAATAACCCCGTGAAGACCTTCCCCTGGTATACCCAACTTGCGTGTCAAACCTACTCCCATCCCGATGAAAGTGGCATCGTACTGCTCTTCGAGGTCGTGGAGTTCTATGTCTTCTCCAAGCTTTCGTCCGTATTTAATTTCGATTCCCCCAAGAGAGAGAATATAATCGACTTCATCCTGACAAAATTCAGGAGTGACCTTATATGCAGCTATGCCGTATGTCATAAGCCCTCCGCCTTTCTGTTCTTTTTCGAAAATGGTTACCTCAACACCCTCGCGGGAAAGAACGTGAGCGCAAGATAAGCCTGCCGGACCCGCACCAACTATTGCGACTTTCTTTCCTGTCGATGTTTTTCTTGAAAAGAGCGGCCATTTTTCTTTAATAGCTTTCTCCGTAGAATACCTTTGGAGCCTTGCTATCTGAATGGGCTCTTCGTCTAAAAGATTATATACACACGCCCCTTCGCACAATTTCTCAACCGGACATACCTTGGAGCATCCTCCCCCCATAATGTTGGAAGAAAATATGGTGTGCGCAGAACCTTTTATATTTTCGGTGGAGATCTGTTTGATGAATTTAGGTACGTCAATACTTGTCGGACAAGATTTCATACAAGGCGCATCATAACAGAATATACATCGGTTGGCCTCAACAGCCGCCGCGGTATAATTTTCAAATGGTGGGTGGATATCCTTAAAATTGGAATCGTACCCTTCCTGAGAAAGCCTGTTATCTGATATCGCCATCTGTTTAAAGCTCTGTTAATTTCCCGTAAGTTTCCGGGCGTCTGTCGCGGAAGAACTGCCAGGTATTTCTAACTTCCTCAATCATATCCAGATCGAACTCTGAAACAAGTAACTCATCTTTATCCTCAGATGCCTGCGCAAAGATTTGCCCGCGTGGATCTACAAAGTATGATGATCCATAAAATCTCCCCAGATTCCAGGGCTTTTCTTCGCCAACACGATTTATACAGCCCATAAAATAGCCATTTGCAGCAGCGTGTGCAGGTTGTTCAAGCTTCCACAAGTATTGTGATAATCCAGCTACAGTTGCTGATGGATTATAAACTATTTCAGCACCGTTCAATCCAAGTACACGGGCACCATCCGGAAAATGTCTGTCATAGCAGATATAAACGCCTATTTTGGCATATGCTGTCTGAAAAACAGGATAACCAAGGTTGCCCGGTTTGAAAAAGAACTTCTCCCAGAATCCGGTTGTATGCGGGATGTGATTTTTTCGGTATTTACCCAGATAAGTGCCATCAGCGTCTATAACAGCCGCAGTATTATATAAAAATCCAGCTTGCTCTCTTTCGTAAACAGGAACAATCATCACCATCTTATATTTCTTAGCATATTCAGCCATTAAATCTGTGGTAGGGCCGGGAACACTTTCAGCTGACTCGTACCATGCTTTATCCTGCCCGGGGCAAAAATAAGGGGTATTAAAAATTTCCTGTAAGCACAAAATTTGAACACCCTGCTCACCTGCTTTCTCGATAAGTGGGATATGCTTTTTTAGCATAGCATCTTTTATCTCCGAAATACTTCCTTCTCCCTCAGTTTTTGCCAGGCTCATCTGAATAAGACCCGATTTTACTATTCTTGGCATCTTCTATTTTTTATGGGATTAAATGATCCCTGTTACTTTTTTTCTCTTAATAAACTTACCATTGCCCTTTTCTACGAGACAATTGTTATCGTCGATCACAATTTTACCTCTCAGTAAAACTGTCTTGACTTTTCCCTTAACTTTCCAACCTTCATAAGCAGAATAGTCGGTATTCATATGATGCGTATCTACCGAAATAGTATGCTCCTTATCCGGATCAAAAATAATCAGATCAGCATGGGAACCAATACCAATACTTCCTTTTTGAGGAAACAGACCAAATATTTTCGCCGCATTGGTACTAGACACTTCTACATATTTGTTGAGACTGATCTTACCAGTATGAACGCCCTCTGAGAAAAGCAGTTCCATTCTGTGTTCAATTGCGGGATGCCCGTTGGGAATTTTCGAGAAATCAGATTTCCCCATTTGTTTTTGATCCCAGGTAAAGGGGCAGTGGTCTGTTGCTACCACTTGAATTAAACCCTGGTTAATTCCTGCCCACAATGCATCCTGATCTTTTTTCTCACGTAGCGGGGGGCTCATCACCCACTTGGCGCCATCAAAATCATCTTCGTAAAGCGAGGCGTCTAATGTGAGATATTGGATGCAGGTTTCAGCAAAAACTTTCTGATTTCTAAAAGTAGCATCTCTAATAGCATCCAAGGCTCCCTGGCAAGTCATGTGTACTATATAACCCGGGCTTTTTGTGTAACTTATCATGTCCGCAAAGCGCGCCGATGCTTCCGCTTCGGTAATTTCAGGTTGGGATAGATAATGGTATAAAGGTGAAAGTTTCCCTTCAGAACGATGTTTCGCTATAAGGAAATCAATCATATCACCATTCGTAGCATGAGTAGTAACAATTCCGCCCTGCTTTTTAACTTCTTCCATTAAGCCAACCATTTGCCGGTCGTCGACCATTAGCGACCCTTTATAAGCCATGAAGGTTTTGAATGACGAAATGCCTTCATCGATCATATCTTTTATTTCGAGCTTAGTGTCAGCATTGAAATCAGTGACTGCCATGTGGAAACTATAATCGCCAACGGCTGTGCCGTCTGCGCGGGACCGCCAGTCCGCCAATGCATTTTTGAGTGAATCGCCTTGAGTTTGCAATACAAAATCAATCACCATCGTTGTACCTCCATATAGCGCGGCACGGGTTCCTGTTTCATAACTATCACTTGAGAAAGTCCCCATAAAGGGCATGTCTAGATGCACATGCGGATCAATTCCACCCGGAAAGATCATCAGGCCGGTCGCATCGATAATTTCGTCAGCTTCCTGCTGGAGATCTTTACCGATAGTTTTTATCTCTTCACCATCGATGAAAATATCTGCGACATAATCTTCGGATGCGGTTATTATCCGGCCGTTTTTAATCAGGACTGACAAAATTATATTCCTTTCTTTAAAGTTTTTGACTCGTTATTTCTCATCAACACATAGTATAACACCCCCGATATAAAAAATCCGGCGAACCATGCATAATTATATATCCCGGATATCCATGGCCAAACAGTATCCGGGTTGATTAGCTTAACTTGAACAAGGAAGCCAGGAACGTTAGGCAGGATACCAGCAATAATTGCAAGTACTGCTTTCAAATTAAACCCCTTTTTGTAGCCATAAATTCCATCAAATTTATAAAGGTCATCCACGGCCAGTAATTTTTTTCGGATAAAATAATAATCAGCGATCATGATACCGCCTACCGGACCTAATAAACTGGAATAAGCAATTAACCACGTAAAAATGTAGCCATTTGGATCCGCGATAAGCTTCCATGGGAAGATTAGTATCCCAATAATTCCTGTGATGTAGCCGCCAGTTTTAAAGCTGACCCGTGCAGGAGATAAGTTAGCGAAATCATTTGCAGGGCTAACCATATTGGCTGCGATGTTAGTCGCTAGTGTTGAAATAGCGACCGCAATCATCGCAATGGTTACCAATATTTTGCTTTCAAATTTTTCTGCAAGAACGAGTGGATCCCAAATCATTGTTCCATAAATTATTACTGTTGCGGAGGTCACTACCACGCCGATGAAAGAAAATAAAGTCATGGCAGGCGGGAGAGCTATAGCCTGACCGACTATCTGCGCACGCTGGGTTTTTGCGTACCGGGTAAAGTCGGGGATGTTGAGCGATAAGGTCGCCCAAAACCCTACCATGCCGGTTAGCGCTGGAAAAAAGAAGTGCCAAAAGTCTGCAGACTTAGAAAATTTTGATGGCTGACTCAGAATGGGACCGAGTCCGTTGCCGGCAGAAATCGCCCAAAATAATAAGGCAAGTGCTGCAAAAGGCAGGAAGAATGCCTTGAAAACCAATAGTTTTTTGATGCTGTCAACCCCAAGATATATTACATACATATTCAACAGCCAGAATAAAAAAAATGTAATTGCAGGCCCTGTTTCCAATGTCCAGGATGCTGGAAAAATGGGCCTCATGGTGCTTAAGGCTGGAAACCATAGCCTAAACATCAAGTAGATAGCGTAGCCTCCAATCCAGGTTTGGATGCCAAACCATCCGCAGGCGACAATGGCTCTGAGGACAGCAGGGATATTGGCACCGCTTACACCAAAGCTGGCTCTTGCGAATACTGGAAAAGGAATTCCATATTTAGCTCCAGCGTGTCCGTTAAGTATCATTGGTATTAGAACCACGGTATTACCCAAGAATATGGTCAGGATAGCCTGCCACCAGTTCATTCCCCCCTCTATCAGTGAGCTGGCCAGCATGTAGGTTGGAATACAAAGACTCATGCTAATCCAAAGTGCAGCATAATTCCAGGTATTCCAGGTCCTTTTATTAGCAGGAATTGGAGCCAAATCTTCGCTATAGAGAGCTGAGGAATTCATTTTATCTTAGTTGAGCGAATCGTCGGCAATTTTCAAAGCTTCTGATATGATAGCAATGCCTTCATCTATTTCCTCTTTAGTTATTATCAGGGGAGGCGCAATAAATAAATAGTTCCACCTTACAAACGTATACATACCTAATTCTTTCAGGCGCGCAGAAACCTTATTCATTACTGTCATTTGCTCAGGCTTTGCATTGAAAGGAGCAAGGGGTTCTTTTGTAGTTCTATCCTTTACTAACTCTAAACATCCAAGTAAACCAGTATTCCTCCAGTCACCAATACTCGGATGTTTGTCTCGTAAAATTGCGACTTGCTCATCTACATATTTTCCCATAGAAACCGCATTCGCTATCAGATCATCATCTTCATAAATATGAAGAGTGGCCAGTGCGGCGGCACAGCTAACAGGGTGCGCGGAATAAGTCATGCCTAAAGGAAGTATCGTATCGTCATACTTATCGGCGATCCGGTCAGAGAGCATCAGGCACCCAAATGGCAGATAGCCACATGTAATGCCTTTCGCCATCACGATCATATCAGGAATAATATCATGGTTTTGAAAGCCAAACCATTGACCTGTCCGGCCAAAGCCACTCATCACTTCGTCTGCGATAAGAAGTATGCCATTATCGTCGCAGATTTTTCTAACTTTTTTCAGATAGCCTTCAGGGTACTTAAGGCATCCTGACGTTCCGGATTCACCCTCGAGTATCATGGCCGCAATCGTTCCGGGTCCTTCAAGAGCAACGATCCGTTCAAGTTGAAGAACTGATTCCGTCAAAAGATTTTCTTCACCGTAATTCCATCGATATGCGATCGGCAGGTCGAAGTGGATAAAGTTAGGAGCCTGCTGTGAATCTGTCGAAAGTCTTCGTGGATCTCCGCTAGCTGAAATAGCCCCATAGCTAGATCCGTGGTAGGATTGATATCTGCTCAATATCTTGTGCCTTCCAGTATAATGCCTTGCTACTTTGATGGCATTTTCTATTGAACTGGCACCGCATAGTGTGAAGTACGCTTTATTTAAATCTCCAGGACAAATTTCAGCAAGTTTCTTTCCAAGCTCGCCACGAATATCGGTTACGCACGACGGGGTGACATAACTTACTTGCTGCATTTGCTTCACAACGGCATCCGTAATTCTCTGATCACCATGGCCAATGTTTACATTCATCAGTCCTGATGAAAAATCAATATATCGCTTGTCATCATGGTCGTAGAGGTAAACACCCTTTGCATATTTCACGGCAATTGGGTCGATACCCGCTTGTTTACTCCATGAGAACAGCGTATAATCCAGATTATTCTGGATAATTTCTTTTGTCTGACTTGTATTTATAACTTCTGACATAACTTATTTTCTCCGTTCTTTTGTCTCTGCCTGGATATTTCCAGTTTTACGGGTTCAACCCTCTTAGCTCATCCAGTTTACCCCAGCTTGCGGATTCCATTTTGTTGTTGACTTTTTGAGTTTAGTCCAGAATTCTATGGAGCTTTTACCTGTAATATCACCCACTCCAAACCTGCTATCGTTCCAGCCGCCAAAAGAGAAAGGCTCGCGAGGCACTGGCACTCCTACGTTAACACCTACCATGCCTGCACTCGCATGTTCAATAACATACCGGGCTGCTGCGCCGTTTTGCGTAAATACTGAAGCCGCATTTCCGTAAGGATTATTGTTCTCTATAACCAGTGCTTCGTCCAGAGTTTTAGTTCGCATAATGCTTATCACCGGACCAAAGATCTCTTCTTTCGCAACTGACATATCGGGAGTGACGTGATCTATTATTGTTGCTCCGATATAGGTACCTTTTTCTTTACCGTTAACCACCGTGTTCCTGCCATCGACCAGAATTTTTGCACCTAGTTTCTCCGCCTGATCAATATAACTTTCAATCCTGTCCTTTGATTCTTTATTAATTACTGCTCCCAGATTCTTACCTGCAACCATTTTTTTCGCTTCAATACAAAGCTTATCAATAATATGATCAACATCTCCCACCGCAACCATAGCGGAAGCTGCCATGCAGCGTTGCCCAGCACAGCCGCTCATTGATGCGGTTATGTTTTGTGCTGTCATGTCGGGAATAGCATCTGGCAGAACCAGTAAGTGGTTTTTAGCGCCACCCAAAGCCAGGCAGCGTTTATAATTCTGAGTAGCGCGCCTGTAAACTAGTTTTGCAACTTCAGTTGAACCCACAAACGACACCGCTTCGATATCGGGATGATCGCATATTGCATCTACTACTTCGCTGTCTCCATGAACAACGCTTAGTACGCCGTCTGGAAGACCAGCTTCTTTGAGGAGCTCAGCGATGCGCCCAACACTCAAAGGGACTTTTTCTGAAGGCTTCATGATCATACAGTTTCCAAGCGCTATCGCGTTTGGAATAGTCCAGCAGGGCACCATACTTGGAAAGTTGAAGGGCACGATAGATGCAACCACCCCCAGAGGAACGTGTTCAGTACGGCACTCAATACCTTTGCTCACTTCAAGCAGTTCTCCGGTGATCAATTGTGGAAGAGAGCATGCAAATTCTGTTAGCTCAATCGACTTATCTATTTCTGCCAATCCCTCATCCGGCGTTTTTCCGTTTTCTTCGGAAACCAGATTTGCTAATTCTTTTTTATTTTTCTCCAAAAGAGCCTTAAACCTGAAGAATACCTGTACCCGTTCTTTTATAGGTGTTTTGCCCCAGGTTTTGAAAGCTTCTTTAGCTGATGAAACGGCTTTGTTGAGGTCAGCCGATTTTGACATTGGGACAATGGAAAGTAGATTTCCATCTACAGGAGATATTACATTTATGGTATTGTTATTCTCAACATCAATAAATTGTCCGTGAACAAAATTTCTTACCGGAGTATACTTCATGACTTAAAATTAGGATAAGAAGCGTGATTTGGCTTAGTTCGATAATGAATTTACTAAAAAATATCGATATGAAACACAGAAGTCGGTAGTTAATTGTAGCCTTGTAATTTATAAATAATCACCCCCGCAACCTCACGCATAAGTATTTCCCACTGCAATATATTTTCAGTAGCGGGCACGATCAGATCGTGTAAATAATAAGTTTGTTTTCTCATGACATCGGTGGAATAAGTATCTGTTATTATATCAACGGAGTCGAAGCAGCCTTTCGCCCGTCTCATATGGAAAGCCGAGGTTACTAAAAGTGCTTTCTTTACTTTTTGCTGCTGTAAAATCTTTTTGCTTTCAATAGCATTCTCATACGTATTTCGTGACAAGGTATCGATCAGTATAACCGAGTCCGGCACATTGCAATATTTTACAAGGAAGTTTTTTGCGAGTGATGCTTCCCGTACATCTTTCGTGATCATCCCGCTTCCCCCGCTGATGAGAAACTTATCAACCTTTCCATGGCGATAAAGAACCAGGGTTTCATTCATACGATCTACAGCGTCCCCAAAGGTTAGCCGGTCCGAATCCTCATCTCTGGACATAAATCCACCCAGAACTACGGCAATTTCATAATGCTGAGTGGTTTTGAAACTGGTGTCTTTTAATTCCCACGATTTACTCAGGTTCCTTATTATGAACGGGTTGCAAAAAACCAATAATAATATAAATGCAGATATCAGCAACCGCCGTTTTCGCTGATTCGATTTGACAACTATGGCACACAGCAACAGGACCAGCAGGATCACTGAAGGAGATATCAGAAAGGTCAATATTTTCGACAGGTAAAAAAACATTGGCTTTAGTTTACGATTGAGGCCAGACAAATTAAGCCAATTTATATGACATTAAAATGAGGTCCACCGGATAGAGTTAATGTAACCATTTCAATTGCTTTCCGTAGAAGAACACCAAAGGTTACCCAGATTCCCCGCTTAACCGAAGCAAACATATTTAATATTTCATCTTCTGATGCAGATACTATCCAAACGGTTAATTTTTCTCTGGCTTGCAAACTTACTTCTGCTTGCCGGAACGAATTCAGCCTTTGCTCAGCAGAAAGCAATGTTCACTCAATATATGTTCAATGGATTAGTAATAAATCCGGCTTATTCGGCAGTCGATGAGTCACTTAATATTACAGCTCTCGCCCGGCAGCAATGGGTAGGATTTGAAGGAGCACCCAATACCCAAACCCTTTCTATCCATAGCCCGATAAAAAGCTCAAATACGTCGGTCGGACTAATTTTAATGCGCGACCAGATAGGTGAAGTGATTAGAGATAATGGAGCGTTCGCAACGGTGGCACATCGTGTTCAGGTAAACGAAGGAACTTATCTGGCATTGGGAGTTAACGGAGGTATCAGCAAATATGTTGGAGAATATAGCTTAACAGGAAGTGCTTCGGCCTCATCTGATCCGGTATTTGTCGATCAGAATAACCTGAGAGGAAATTTCGGTATGGGCCTGATGTTATTCTCTGAGAAATTTTACGCCGGTATTTCATCCCCATTCTTCTATTATCGGGATCTCGGCGGGCAGTCACCATCAGAAACAGCTTACAAACCCCATTACATTATGCAGGGGGGATATCTGGCGACTCTGAGCCCCGACGTCAAATTTAAGCCAAATGTTCTGGTTAAATATGTAAGCGGTTCGCCAGTTCAGGTAGATGTAAATGCGAATTTTCTGCTTAAAGAGACTTTATGGCTTGGAGGATCTGTTCGATCAATGGATTCCTTTGATATTATTGCTGAATTGCAAGTAACGCCGAATATTCAGTTAGGATACTCTTATGATTTCACAACATCTAAACTTGCAAGAGTAGAAAAGGGATCGCATGAAATCGTTTTAAATTTCAGAATTGGCTCTAAAGGATCGGAGAGTACTTTGGCGAGATGCTACTTTTAATTACTCTATGCTAACAGTCAAGCCTTCCTGCTGAAGGATTTTACGATAGACTTCAACTTCAGTAAAGGAACCTTCCAGAATAATGCATTTCCCGTCATTATGAACTGTCCAGGCAATGCGTTCCGCTTGTTTTTCAGTGTAATCGAGATACTTTACGAGACAATGTATCACATGTTCAAATGTGTTAGTATCATCATTCCAAAGAATAAGGCGATGGCTGACTTTTAACGCTGCTAATACTTCTTC
>JAZKIH010000026.1:0-3946 GCA_040384965.1 Bacteroidota bacterium
CAGTGCTTCAAAATCTTTCATTTTTATTATATAATTCAGTCAGTTTTTGTTTAATTCGGTGAATCTTAACTCTAAGATTACCTTCAGAAATACCTGAGATCGTCGCAATTTCCGCGTATGGTACCTCGTCCAATACCATTGTTATAATGATTCTTTCATTTTCATCGAGCTGAGCTATGCACTTATATAAAGATGCTACCTGCTCATTTTTGTCTGAAATGTCTTCGCCTTTTGTTTCGATGATATTCTCTGTAAGCTCATCTTTGGGTTGTCTTTTCTCCACGCGGAGATGTGACAGACAGGTATTTACAGCTATACGATAGATCCAGGTTGAAATCAAAGCCTGGTTGCGGAATTTATCCAGATTTTGCCAAACCTTCATAAAAGTCTCCTGCATGAGGTCATTAGCGGTGTCATCATCGCCGGTATAACCATAGCATAAATGGTAGATCTTTTTAGAATTGGCCTGAAAAATTTCTTTAAAAAGCGCTTCTTTGCTCAAACCTGTGATTTTTATTTAGATAAAGCTGCTTAGATATTGTTACAGATAAAGGCTTTTGCTAACCCATCTGGCTTGACTGTCAGCCTTATGAAGCAAAGTTTCAAACTCACCCTGATAATCAAACTGAAGATCTTCGTGTAATTTTGGCAACAGCTTACTGATCTTTTCTAATTGTCGAATTAGCAATCCCTGAAGTGGTTTATGGCTTGTCCTGAGATCAACATATTCAAGAAAATTTGTGCAGAACCAAAGGGAAAGCTCAATTTCAACCTGCTTATTACCTGTGTATTTAGTATAGCGATTCATCAGTCGCAGGATCTTTCTGAGGCTTTTTGTACTGTAATAATAATGCTTTTGCATCGCCTCAAAGTCTTCTGCAAGAAGGTTCTTAATTTTCTCACCGAAACCGAGAGGATCATCTGAATCAAATAGCAGATAATTAAGCAGCTCTTTATTCTCCTTTTTATACTTCGCAATCCGAAGGCAGATCTCTGTTAATTCAGGTACCGACCGACTTAACAGATCTTTTTTAATATCGCTTAATTTCTCTGGCTTCATTCTGGATTAATCTTCCACAACTTTAACTTCACTTACATCCACTCTGAACTCCGGGTTGGCAAAAATATTTTTAGAGACTTTAAATTCTTTCTCATTATAAGGATCAACATCGATCCTTTTGTCCCGGGTAACAAACGTTCCGCTAATCTTCACATGTTCACCAACTTTAAGATTCAGGAGTTGTTCCCGGAGAGGTGACTGTGCATCACTTAACCATTCTTTAAAAACCACAGATTTGTATCTTCCTGTTTCTTCAAGATTGAAATCGTCTATGCTCAGCCCAAACGCAAGTCGCACTTCAGTTCCATTCGGATCTGTTTTAGTATTGTCCAGCACTCTTGCATGCCAGCCGTCGAACCCTGATTTCAATGTGTCAATAATGTAGGCCTTAACCCGTTTCACCGACTCATCAATCATAACCGGTCGATTCGGATCTGTTAAGGGCACTCGAGTGGCAGAGTCTCGTACTGCTTTAACTACACTGACAAAATATTGCTGATCCGTCGGTCTGACGTCTTTAACAGGCTTACTATTGCATGATGATATCAAAATAATTAAAGCAGAAATGAACAGGGTGTTAATTTTCCAGTTATTGAGAAGTTCATTTTTTGACAAAGGATCTTTTGTGAATGATTTCATGGCCAGGATAAATATGCCGAAAGTTCGGTAAAATTTGCCGATCAATTAAGGATAAATTCCGATGGGATATGTTTTGATCGTAAACTCAGCAATGTAAATTCAATTCCTTACTTTTGTCCGTTATGCTAAACCCACAATATGAAATTTAAAAATATTGGATTAGTTGCCCTTATTGTTGTTTCGATCGCCGCGCTTCTGGCATTTCTGAATCACTACAATATTATTCCCGTAAATCAAACCGCTTTGATGTCTTCCAGATGGCTGGCGATCGCGGGTTTGTTTCTTTACGGCCTAAAGAAGAAATCACTTACAACCTGGATATTAATCTCTATGGTGGTTGGTGCAGAGATAGGTCATGATTATCCGGAAGTGGGTATCAAATTGCAGGTCCTGAGCAAGGTGTTTCTTAAGATGATAAAAACCATCATTGCGCCGCTTCTCTTTGCAACCCTGGTGTACGGAATCGCCGGGCACTCAGATCTTAAGCAAGTAGGACGCATGGGGTGGAAGTCGATTCTTTATTTTGAAGTTGTCACCACGATAGCTCTTTTTATTGGACTTGCTGCGATCAACATCTCGCAGGCTGGTATGGGAATAACACTTCCTCCAGGTACCCACGAAGAATTGCCAGTCGTACCCCCGCAATCGTTTAACGATGTAATCCTGCATATTTTTCCGGAAAATATTGCGAAGTCAATAGCCGAGGGAGCCATTCTTCAAATTGTTGTTTTTAGTATCATTTTCGGAATTGCTCTGGCAATGGTTAAGGAAGATAAACGTCAACCTATGCTGAAAGCTACAGAAAGCCTTTCTGAAGTTATGTTTAAGTTTACCAATATCATCATGTACTTCGCGCCGATTGGTGTGGGAGCGGCCATCGCTTATACTGTTGGACATATGGGGCTCGGTATTTTGGTCAATTTATTCCAGCTGCTAATTACTTTATATGTTGCTCTTATTGTCTTTTTACTGGGTGTGTTGCTTCCAATAGCGGTAATGGTTGGTGTTCCAATCAAGAAATTCCTGCAGGCGATAGCTGAACCGGTATCTATAGCGTTTGCCACAACAAGTTCCGAAGCAGCTTTACCGCGCGCTATGGAAGCTATGGAGCGAATTGGTGTTCCCCGCAAAATAGTGGCGTTTGTAATGCCTACAGGTTATAGTTTTAATCTCGACGGGACAACGCTTTATCTCTCACTCGCATCGATCTTCGTTGCTCAGGCGGCCGGTATTCACTTTACTTTCGGTCAGCAATTGCTCATCGTATTCACCCTAATGCTTACAAGTAAAGGAGTAGCGGGCGTACCCCGGGCGTCACTCGTTATTTTATTAGGTACAGCTTCATCATTTGGGATGCCTGTATGGCCCATCTTTATCATTCTTGGTATAGATGAGCTAATGGATATGGCGCGTACCTCAGTGAATGTAATAGGTAACTGTCTGGCGACGGTTGTTATAGCGAAGTGGGAGGGAGAATTCCACCCACCTGTCGAACTAAGTGCGCCAAATGAGGCGCGTATTCACAAACTCGAAGACGAGGTTTAGATCATACATTAATAAATTAAAATTGGGGCTTGAAAGCCTGCAAATGAGCCATGACCGAAAGAGGAAAAAAGATATTTCTTGCTATTTGTATTATAACTCCATTCCTGTTGTATTGCGTTTATTATTATTCTATTATGGTAAAAAACGCGCCCTATAGATTTGCGGATTTTGAGTCGATTACCTTCAATTACGGATTAGGAGATAGCCTAGTTAATAAATTCAATTCCAAAACGGGCGATTATCAGTATGTGAATAGCCGTGATTCTACAATAAAAACAAAGGTGAAGCTTCGTAAGGATGATCTTCTTTACTTGCACAGGAAAGCTGCTGAGCTTGGATTTTGGAATTTTCCGGAAAAAATATCAGGAGAAGGAAGCCCCAAACACAGTACGAATTCACCTCACTATTACATCGAATTCCGATATAAAGGAAAGGCAAAACATGTTCTTTTTGATGCGCAGAATGATGAAAGTCCAAAGCTGAATGATGCTGCTAAGTCTCTGATCACGGAAATAAGCAATATGATTAATGATACTCGGGACAGAGATTCAAAATAAAAGCGAAAAACGAGATTCGAGAGACGAGATAGCCATCTCTTGCCTTTTCTCGCATCTCGTTCCTCGTCTCCATA
This sequence comes from Bacteroidota bacterium, assembly GCA_040384965.1. Lineage (GTDB taxonomy): Bacteria > Bacteroidota > Bacteroidia > Sphingobacteriales > Sphingobacteriaceae > Daejeonella. The sequence goes on from JAZKIH010000026.1 coordinate 3,876, forward strand.
TTTAGTTTTCTTTTTTAATATTATTTCCTATATTTGCACCTCATTTAAAAAAACAATTAATAATGTACGCA
>JAZKIH010000027.1:0-42848 GCA_040384965.1 Bacteroidota bacterium
AGATAGATATTGGTTAAGCGCTTAAATAAACGGATATTTGCAGCAAATTTAACAGATAACAAGATAATGCCTAATTTCATAAGATTGATTCTAGCAGCCATGGTGTTGGGTGCAGCTGTAACATTGATGGTTTTCGGTCACTGGGGATGGGGAATTCCTTTAGTTTTCGTGGCCATTTTGGTGGGAGTTACATTTCTCTTCAATGAAAAGATGCTTATTGCTCAATATTATTTGAGAAAAGATAAAATGGACGAGGCGGGTGTATGGCTTGCCAAGATTGATAATTACGAAACGCAACTGTTCAAAGGCCAGCATGGTTATTATAATTTGTTGTTAGGACTTATCGAATCCAGAAAGGCACCCCTACAGTCTGAAAAATATTTCAAAAGAGCAATTAGCCTGGGAATGACGATGGATCATAATATTGCGCTCGCCAAATTGAGTCTGGCTGGTATTGCGATGGCTAAACGAAATAAGCGCGAAGCAACGTTATACCTTCAGGAAGCTAAAAAAGCTGATAAGAATAAATTACTTGCGGATCAGATCAAGATGATGAAAGAGCAGATGGGGCAAATGGATAGAACCGTTGTTCAGCAAAGGGGAAATGCCAGAAGATTTTGACCTGATATCGATAAATTTATTTGTCTCTCAAATCGTCAAAACGCAAGTCACGATCAATATTTGAGTTTTTTCCTATAAGATCTTCCGGTTCATTAGCAGTGTTTGAAGTAAAAAAGAACTGCTCAGCCTGAATCCTTTTAAGAATCTGATGAATAAAAGAAAGGTTAAATTCTTCCCTTGGTAATTTAATCAGATATTCATGATCGGTAATTTCTATACTTGAATTTTTCATAGCCATATTTTTTAAGCTGTGCGTTAGATCTTAACACATAAACCAAAAATAACAAAGGCAGCTTCACCCACGGTAAAGCTGCCTTTATCAATATGTTATGTTTATGTTAATCTATGATAGATTGACTCTAGTAACTAACTAAACCACTCCATTACACTTTCTTTAGACGGCATAGTGATTTCGAGCTTCATCTTTTTGCGCATCCCACCAAGGTCATTGAAAACTTTATTAGGATTTCCAGCTTTTAACTCATCGGGCGTTTTGAACCCCATTTTGTTTAAAACCGGAACCCATTCAGCGGGTACACCAAGCGCAGTAAATTCTTCAGCTGAAACTATTTTCGCTTTTTTCTCAGGCCTCATTTGTGGGAAGAATAGAACTTCCTGTATTGTGCTCTGATCGGTCATCAACATCACCAATCGGTCAATACCAATACCTAAGCCAGAAGTAGGAGGCATGCCATATTCCAGTGCACGGAGGAAGTCTTCATCCATGGCCATTGCTTCCTCATCACCGCGACCAGCAAGTAGCAATTGCTCTTCCAAGCGCTCACGCTGATCAACCGGATCATTCAATTCTGTATATGCATTCCCAATTTCCTTCCCAAGCACAAACAGCTCGAAGCGCTCAACCAAACCCTCTTCGGTTCGATGTTTTTTAGCTAGTGGAGTCATCTCGATCGGGTAGTCGGTTATATATGTCGGCTGGATCAGGTTAGATTCCACTTTTTCGGAGAATATTTCATCAATAAGCTTCCCCCGTCCCATAGTAGAATCTATTTCGATCCTAAGTTCTTTGCACGTACTGCGCAAAGCTTCTTCATCCATTTTAGAAACGTCTATTCCTGTGTGTTTTTTAATCGAATCATACATGGAAAGTTTCTCGTAAGGACCAGCGAAATTTATCTGGTGCTCACCTACCTTGACAGTGGCTTTACCGTGTATAGCTACAGCGATTTTTTCCAAACATTCCTCAACCATAGCCATCATCCACACATAGTCTTTATAAGCTACATAGATCTCCATAGAGGTAAATTCTGGATTATGGGTACGGTCCATACCTTCATTTCTGAACATTTTGCCAAATTCATAAACGCCATCGAACCCGGCGACGATCAATCGCTTTAAGTAAAGTTCGTTAGCGATACGAAGGTAAAGCGGCATGTCCAGGGCATTGTGATGCGTATTGAAAGGACGTGCAGCAGCACCGCCGTGGATGGGCTGCAAAATAGGTGTTTCGACTTCCATCCACCCCTGTTCGTCAAAGTAGTTGCGCATGGTATTGATAACCTTGGATCGGTTCTGAAATATTTTTTTGTATTCCGGATTAACTGTTAGGTCCACGTAACGCTGTCTGTAACGCAATTCAGGATCAGTAAAGCCATCGTAAATATGACCTTCGTCATCCCTTTTTACAATCGGGAGCGGTTTTAACGATTTAGCCAGAATTTTCATTTCACTCACGTGAATGGAAATTTCACCAGTTTTAGTGGTGAAAACATAACCTTTAACACCGATAAAATCACCGATGTCAAGCAGTTTTTTGAATACAGTATTATAGAGGGTTTTATCTTCGCCCGGACAAACTTCATCCCGGTTTAAATAAGCTTGTATACGGCCCGTAGAATCCTGTAGCTCCACAAACGAGGCACTCCCCATTATGCGTCGGCTCATAATCCGGCCCGCAAAACTGATATTCTTGTAGGAAGTTTCATCTTGTTCATAGTTTTCCTTTATGTCGCTGGCATTTGCATTTACCTCAAATGCTTCCGGGGGATATGGGTCAATCCCCAGTTTGCGAAGTTCCACCATCGCCTCGCGGCGTAAAATTTCCTGTTCAGATAATCCGATGCTCATTTTTGTACTAGAATTTGTGCAAAAGTAAAGATTTCGGGGGGATTTATGAAGTAGTAGGCGGGCAGCGTACCAATTTGTCGCCGTTAATTCATTATTACCTACCGTTTATTTGGTCAAACCATTTTAAAGGTAGCGCTGGAAGTATTTTAAGCTAAGTTATAAAGTCATTAGATAAATTTTTGCCTCTGATAAACAACGTAAGACAATTGGCTATCTATGGGATTGTGCCGCTTTTTGAATTCAGATAAAATGAACTAACTTGAATCATTCAATATTAATCCGGAGTAACGTAAATATCTCTCACTCATCTACCGTGAAAAAGAAATATTACAGATACCTGCCATATTTTCTGCTGATAGCAGGTGTAGTGACTCTAACGTTCTGGATTATGCAATTTCCAGGGTTAAGGTCGTCAATACTTTCCGGGTCTAAAAATGATACTCAGCTAAGGGATTCGACTATCGTAATCGAGTTAAATAAAAAGGCTTTTAATAGTCGTTTGACAAATCCGAAAACGACAATTGAAGTTGCTGATAAGGCTTTAAAGCTGGCTAAGAAAATAAATTATTTACCAGGAATTGCCGAGGCTTATCGCGTGAGCGGAGTTGGATTCTCGCATTTAGAGAATAATGCTATGGCGACGAAGAATTATATTGACGCGCTCGCATATTACAGACAAATAAAAGACAGGAAGAATATTGCCAGAACTTATAGTAATATTGGCAACCTTCACAAATACAATGATCCGGATAAGGCGTTAAAATATTTTAACAAAGCTTTAAAAATTGCAGGAACCATCGATAGTCAAGAGTTGCTTGCCGGTTTATATTTTAATGTTGCATTAACCTATTCCAGAAAATCCGAGTACAAGCAAGCCCTGATCAATTTTGATAAAAGCTATGCCATATTCAGCAAATTAAAAGATACCGTTTCTATGGTTATCTATTGGCAAAATACGGGCAGGCTCTACCACCGCATTCATAGAACGGATTTAGCTAAAGCCCGGCTGAACAAAGCCATTCAATCTGCCAAAGCTCTGAACTTATATACGACGTTGAGCGGCTGTTATTTGTCGCTTACTTACATCTATTTGGAAGAGAGCGAATTTAAATTAGCCGCGGAAACTATTGCTGAAGGTTTGAAATATGCCCGAAAAGCGCAAAATCCGGTGTTAGATAATGATTTTAACCGGGTCAACTATGAACTGGAATTGAAGCAGAAAAATTATCAGAAGGCGCTACAGTATTTATCTGTTATCTACCACAACGACAGTTTGCTGTTAAACCAAAATCAATCTTCCAATATCGATATAAACTCTCAGCACTATCTTCAGCAGCAAAAACTTCAGGAAAAGGAACTAGTTATAACGAGACAAAAATATGAGGCGGCCACAACGAAATTGATAATCACGTTAGGTATCGTAGGCATACTTTTATCAGTAATTGCAGGGCTGATATGGCATTTTCAGCGGGAGAAAAGGCGTAAGAGAGAGGAGTTAATTATTCAAAATAAAATAACCTCATTAGAACAGAAGGCATTACAAGCTATGATGAACCCTCACTTTGTCTTCAATGTGATGAATTCGATTCAGCATTTTATGAATCAGGCTGATGCTAAGACAGCAAATCAAGTCCTTTCCGGATTCGCACGCCTGATCAGAAAGCACCTGGAAATATGTATGAGCAGTACGATTTCTTTACATGAAGAGCTGGCTTATCTCAAGCTATATCTTTCGTTGGAAAAGTTTAGGTTTTCTAACAAGATGAATTATGAGATAGTCATAGATAAGAATACCGATACTGAAGAGATCATTGTTCCTTCAATGCTCATTCAGCCATTTGTTGAAAACGCCATTTGGCACGGGATTATGCCAAAGGATGAGGGTGGAATTATAGTATTGAATTTTGATGTGGTAGAATCCGATCTTCTGGTCACAATTGTTGATGATGGGGTAGGGATTCTAAATTCTGAGAAGCAGAAGAAAACAAGGCACGTTAGCAGGGGAATGGCATTGATACGTGAGCGAATTGAACTGTTGAATAAGCTCAGTGGCCGTAGGATATTAATTGATCAGCATCAAACCGGAAAATCGGGAACTAAGGTGATCATACAAATTCCTATATAAAAAAAAAGGAGCCATTTGGCTCCTTTTTTAATCACCCTAAAACTTACCACTAAACAATAAAAGGGTCTACAATTGCCAAAACCTGGGCCATTGTTAAAGGTTCATCAAATGATTCTGTAGCGGCGCTAACACTGATCGCCTGGCCATTAATGCCCGTGATCTTAACTCCAGCTTGTGTTTCAAGTTCTTCACCATCGTAAGAAGCTTGTACCGCAGCAAGTCCGATACCGTTGTCTTTACCAGTGATCCAAGGTTTAACATTTGCGCCACGTGCCTTACGCATTTGACGGATGTGAGATGCATGACGTGCTTCTACAGAGTGAATATTCAAAGCTGCTGTAAGTACTGCTCCCTGTCTTAATAAATTCGGAGCCTGTCCTTTGTAAGCACGAACACCTGTATCTTCAAATACCTGTGCAACCGCAAGGAAAGTATCGTAATTAGTGAATACACTTGCAAAAGGACCGGTCCCAGATCCATTACCTGCTGAAAAGTCAAAGGTTGGCTTAGCTACAGGAGTTTTTGAAAGTGACGTAATTGTGGTTCTAAGAAATGCTACGTGCTGATTCTCATGATCACGGATTGTTGTAATCGCGCCAAGCGGAGCACCCGCAGGTATAAGCCCTGGAGCCGCAACTGCTTTAGTGTAAAATTCGGCTTCCAGATATTCCAAAGTCAATGCATATTGCAGGACTTGCTCAACTGTCGCGGTAGATTGCCCGTAAGCAGCTTTAAACATAGATCCCAGGGCCATCGGAACAGCTGCCAGCGCAACTTTGCTTCCGAAGTTGAAGAATTGCTTCATGGCATTTCTTCTTGGATTTAAACGCTCATATACTTCAGCGTCTACTTTTTCAATTTCGTCTAATATATTTAATAAATTCATGGCTGTTTCTTTTAAGATGTAGGTAAATCGTTAGCGTTAATTTTAGTCGTTACGAAAGCCGAAGCAATGCCAAGTACCTCTATTGGCATACGTGATTTGTCAAGGCCATTTGAGTCAATAACCTCGCTGTTAGCGAATGAACCATTGCTAATTAGGTCACGGATTAGTGCCGCATGCCTTGCTTCTACAGAAACGATCTTTCCAGCAACAGTTAGATATCCAGCATCTTTAATTAGAAAACCAGCACCGTTATAAGCAGAAACCCCAAGATCTTCAAACGCTTTAGCTGTTCCAAGTACACTTGTACGGTCTGTGAAATTTATTGAACTGAAGTTAACTTCAAGTCCGCCGATAGCATTCGAGCCCAGTGCAGCTTTAAAAAATTCACGGTGAGCAATTTCGTGATCACGGATGTCGATCAGGAGATCTTTCTCCGCTTGAGTTGCACCAGTATAGAACGAAGTAGCTACCTGAGTATAGAATGCTGCTTCTAATTGCTCCAGGGCATATGCATAGTTCAATATACCAATGTCACCGCTACCCAGATATACTCCTGATTCAAGTTTATCTTTTTTACATCCGGCTGCTACAAGAGCCACTCCAGCAGCACCTGCACCTGCAAAGCGTAGGAAGGAGCGGCGCTCTAATTTTGAGGAAAAGAAATCTTGCTCTTTCAATAAAGCTTGATCCTCCGATTTTGTTGAGTTTCTCATATTCATAAGTTTAGTTTTCCGGAACCTGCTTGCATTAGTATCTTAAGCTGATCAGGTTCGATTTGTTTATGGGTTAATTTTGAATATTTGTTGATTGGCTTTATGTACGACAATATTTTAGAGGCGGTTTTCAAGTGCTTACAACTTTTCGGAATAGCTGTGTTAAACTCCAAATTTTTATTCTTGAAATATTTTTCGATAAAATGCTTTGTGCTATGTTTGTTCATGAGTATGGATAAGCCTGAAAATTTTATTGAAGCCCTGATATTCGCTTCTGACAGGAGTATTAGCATTGAAGAAATAAGGCAGGTGATGGAAGATGCACAAAGCCAAAAGCTAAAGCCGGAGAAAATTCAGTTGATGGTAGACAACATTCGTTTAAAATATGATTCTTTGGATATCGTTCTTGAGCTCGTTTTTATTAACGGAGGTTATCAGTTTTTGACCCGGAAGGAATATTATCCTGTAATCAATCAGCTTCAAATTCAGCGTTCTAAAAAGAAGCTAAGCCAGGCTGCACTCGAAACGCTGGCAATTATCGCTTACAAACAGCCCATAACTAAACTCGAGATTGAACAGATTCGGGGAGTAAATTGCGATTACACGGTTCAGAAGCTGCTGGAGAAAGAACTTGTAAATATTGTAGGTAAAGCGGACACTGTTGGAAAGCCAATCCTTTACGGCACGAGCAGCCTTTTTATGGATTATTTTGGAATAAACTCTACAGCTGATTTGCCACAACTGGCAGATCTTCAGACAGAAGGTAATGCAATTGGAGAGCAAGCGGAATAAATCAGATAAAAATTAAAAAAGAAGTTTATAAAAATCAAAAACTTGCTAATTTTATATTTACAAAATCAGAATAAAGAAAGTGTAATTTGCTAGAGATGATAACGTCAATAACAGCACCAGTAGCCAGAGATAGTTTTAAGGGTTCGCTTGATCCGAGAAAGAGAGTTCAGGATGACGACGAAGATGAAGATGATGATGCTCCGAAAGAATCGAAGCGTGCAATAGCCGAGGATGATGATGATGATTTCGACCTTCCTCTGGACGATGACATAAAGGGCTTTGACGAGTACGATGACGAAGACGACGACGATTTTTAATAAATTAATAATATAGGATTTAAAGCATTCGGTATTTACTGGATGCTTTTTTTATATAGTTCCTGATGATTATAAGAGAAGTAGAGGATTCCCGGGGTGCAAATGAATTTTTGGATGTAGCCCGGCATCTGTATAAGAATGATACTAATTGGGTCTGCCCCCTGGATAAGGATGTTAATGCAGTGTTTGATCCTCTGCAAAACACATTTCACAGTCACGGAACAATTACCAGATGGGTCTTAAAGTCAGATGATGGCGGGTTAATTGGCAGAATCGCAGCTTTCATTAATGAAAATAAAGCTTATCAGGCAGATCAGCCTACTGGTGGAGTCGGCTTTTTCGAGTGTATCGACAATTCAGAAGCCGCTAATCTATTATTTGATACTGCGCAGGCCTGGCTTATAGCTCGGGGCATGAAGGCAATGGATGGCCCTATAAACTTTGGCGAAAACGACAGCTTTTGGGGATTGCTTGTCGAGGGATTTACCACTCCCTCATACGGCATGAATTATAATCATAAATATTATCAGAAATTGTTTCAAGATTATGGGTTCGAAACGCTTTATGAACAGATCACGAATCATCTTGAAGTAAATAAGCCATTTCCTGAACGATTTACTAAAATAGCTACCTGGGTTGCTAATAAACCAGGTTATACCTTTAAACACCTTGAAGCAAGTAAACTTGAAAAATACGCCGGGGATTTCGCTGAAATTTATAATGATGCATGGAAGGATTTTGCCAATTTTGTTCCATTGAACATAAAAAACGTCCTTGAAACATTCAATAAAATGAAGACCGTTATGGACGAAAAGCTTATTTGGTTTGCCTATATCAATGGTGAACCGGCTTCGGTGGTCGTAATGCTCCCCGACGCAAACCAAATGATCAAAAGCTTTAATGGAAAGCTTGGCATTATTCAGAAGATTCAGTTTGTATACAAACGCTGGAAAGGCGTCAATCGGATGAGGGCTGTGGTGATGGGTACGAAGCAGGCTTTTCAAAAGCATGGGCTCGAGTCTGCACTATTCATCAAACTCAAAGAATATGTCCTTCCGTTAAAGCAATATGAAGAATTGGAACTTTCATGGGTTGGAGATTTCAATGATAAAATGCTTGCAATTCACGAAGCTACAGGGGCGACCTTCGGTAAAAGACATGCTACGATGAGGAAAATTTTTGAATAACCGAAAGCCAGCAACTAATAAAGGCCTCATCAGAGGCCTTTATTAGTTAATAGTTTTATGATTTACGTTTGTTGTGACTTGCCTAACTCTTCACCGTTCTTAGCTCTTCATAAAGTTCAATTATCCGTTTTTGGAGATCGATGACTTCTTTTTCCCGCTCCGCAACTTTTTTGCCTAATTCTTCTACTTCAGAAGTATACTTTTCCTGACTTTCGGCATCATTAAAGGTCAGCAATTGAACCACACTCATATCGAATAGCTTTGAGATTTGTTCAAGACGCGACAGGTTAACATCTGTAATCCCTGTTTCAATCTTTGAAAATGCGGGAATTGAAATTTCAAGACGCTTGGCAACGTCCTCCTGACTCCAGCTTTTTTGATGCCTCAATAATCTAATTTTTTTACCTAATGTCTTCATCGTAATTTTATTTAATCATTCTGAACCAATTTGATTTTAGCGTTCGCTTGTTTGTCAGCTTAAGGACAAAATATTTCAGTTTACTTTATAATTAATCTAATTCAAAAACCTTTCCACGATGTACGAATTGTTGTTTTAGGTTAAATAAATTATGAAAACAAGTAATTATAACATGTGAATTGTTAAATAAAACGTCATTTACCGCAATTATGTTTTTAATACATAAATGCGTCTTATGTTATAGTTTCAAAATATTATAGTATATAAAAGGGGGCACCTATCGCCAGAAAGATCCTGTTAATTAAATATCCAATTTAATCTAAAACATTCTTTTGAGACGATAATCAGGAATTTCTTCAGGTAGTTAATTGTACATTATTTTGTCTCAAACGAATAAATTTTTCGTCTATTATAATATACAATACTATAAAACTAATTTTTGAACTGGAATTGCGCGGCTACCCAATTGTTTTTTGTTTGATGCGAAATATAGGTAAGACCGGAGCTGTTGGCTTTTTCTTTTATAAAATTAAGGTCTGGATCTTCATAGAACCCGCTAAAGAAAATTATGCCACCAGGGACCAAAACCTCGGCATACCTGTCAATTTGATCGAGGAGTATATTGCGATTAATGTTGGCAAGGATGACGTCAAATTTTTCATTAGGAATTGCTTCTTTTGAACCACAGACCGGTAAAATGTTACTTACTTGGTTAAGACTGGAATTTTCTATTGTGCTTTCAAAGCAAATTTGATCATAATCAATAGCAACGATATCCGACGCACCCATTTTTGAGGCTAGTATTGCGAGAATACCTGTACCGCAACCCATGTCCAGAACTTTCTTGTTTTTGAATTCTGTGGCCATCATAAGGTCCATCATAAGTGCTGTTGTCTGATGATGCCCTGTTCCGAAAGCCATTTTCGGATCCACAACGATCTCAAATTCAACTTCCGGATGCGCCTCATGAAAAGTGGCGCGTACGTAACACCGCTCATTAATTCTCAGTGGCTCAAAGTTACTTTCCCACACCTCGTTCCAATTCTGATGGGGGATGGTCTTTACTTCGAAAATAAAGGTGAACATCTTTGAATATTCCTTGGCAATGACATTAATCTGCTCTTCAATATCATCGCTATCAGGTATATAAGCTTTAAAGCCGTCGTCAGTATCTTCAAAAGTATCAAATCCTATTTCCGAAAGGGAATTGATTAAAAGATCCTGATGAAAATCTTCGTTGCCGTCAAGTTTAAAGCTATATTCTCTGTAGGTCATATCAATTATTAAGCTTCCAGGGGTGTACATGCACCCAGCAGTTCCAAATTCCGTTACAGTTAATTCTAAGAGTTGAATACTTTTATTATCTCCACAAAATCATTAGCCTTTAAGGAAGCTCCCCCGATCAATCCCCCATCAATATCTTCCTGACCAAACAGCTCGGCAGCATTCTTTGGATTACAGCTTCCGCCATATAGTATTGTTAGCTCATCGGCAAGCTTCGCACTGTATTGCTCTGAAACTTTCTGGCGGATAAAAGCATGAACTTCCTGAGCTTGCTCGGGGGTAGCGGTCAAGCCAGTACCAATAGCCCATACAGGCTCATAGGCAAGAACTAATTTTTTGAATTGATCATCCTCAAGATGAAATGCTGCTTCTTTTAACTGGCTTTCTATCACGTCAAAGTGGGTTCCGGCATTTCGTTGTTCCAGGGTTTCTCCGATACAGTATATCGGGGTCATGTCGTTTTTCAATACTGCGTCTAATTTTTTAGCAAGAACAAGATCATCCTCCGCAAAAAAAGCTCTGCGCTCTGAATGGCCAATGATAACATAAGTGGCGCCAGATGACTTAAGCATAGACGCAGATATCTCGCCGGTATATGCACCTGAGTCGGATTGATGGCAGTTTTGCGCGCCAACCGAAACGCTTGAATTGGCTTTTAGAAGCTGTGCAAGACTGCTGATATGAACGAAAGGTGGACAAACTACTACTTCCTGGCTTCCTTTAACATCATTACTGATGAGATTAAGGATCTCAGAAAAGAGTTGCAGCCCTGCTGCATGATCTAAGTTCATTTTCCAGTTACCGGCAACAATGTTTTTTCTCATTTATTTTAGAATTGCTAATTAATCAGTTTATTATAATAGCTTCAGCAGATTTAGGTTAATTTGAGCGTTCAGGCTCTTCTATATCTTTCGCTAAGCTCGAAGACTTTTGTAATGATACGTTTGTCAATGTCGCCGAAAACCTCATTCTTACGCTCGTACACCCTCTCAGCTACTTCGAACATCTTGCTGAGCGTGTATGTTTCAAAGCCTTGATTACCTCCCCATGCGAAATCAGGAACGTAATTGCGGGGGAAGCCCGATCCGAAAATATTTGCGCTTACACCAACTACAGTTCCGGTATTGAACATGGTGTTGATCCCGCATTTAGCATGGTCACCCATAATCAGACCGCAGAACTGCAGCCCCGTTTTACGAAAATTTTGTTTTGGGTAATCCCACAATCTAACTTCCGCATAATTATTCTTCATGTTGGAGTTGTTTGTGTCGGCACCAATATTACACCATTCACCTAAAACCGAATTACCGAGGTAACCTTCGTGGCCCTTAGCTGAATTTCCAAAAATTATCGAGTTGTTTATTTCTCCGGCAGCTTTCGAATGAGGTCCTATCGTCGTCATGCCGTATATTTTGGCGCCCATTTTTACTATCGATTCCTCACATAGCGCAAAGGACCCGCGGATGTGTGACCCCTCCCAAACTTGAGAATTTTTACCCAGATAGATCGGTCCTCCAGTTGTATTAAATGTTGCACATTCCGCTGTCGCACCTTCCTCAACGAAAATATTGTCACCGATTATTATGTTGCTGCTGCTCAATGTCGAGGAAGAACGCCCTTCAGTTAACATGGCAAAATCCATCATAATTTCCTGATGATTGTTGCTGAATATATCTTCAGGATAAGAAATCTTTAATATTGGACCGGAATACTCTGATATCTGATAGCCAGTTGTGCTATCTGACTTAAACTCTTTCGCTCCATGTTCATTTAACTTTACAGCTACCAAAATATTCCCAGCAACGATAGCGTCACCTTCGCCTAACTTATCGATGGCTTCAGCGAGTTCTTCGTCCGGGCAAACGGAGGCGTTTATTAAGATATTCGACTTATCCGCCCTAAATGGATATTTCTCCTGTAAATAATCTTCGGTAAGGTAAAAGGGAGTGGTTTTAAAATATATGCCCCATTTCTCAGCGATGGTTAGTATTCCAATCCTGATCTCTGATACGGGCCTGGTATAGGTGAGCGGAAGTAAATTGTTACGAAATTGGTCGTCGAATAGAATTACAGCCATGAACAAAAATAAAAAAAAGTCCCGGCCTTACAGGGCGGGACTTTCATATAATATTTAAAAATATTATTATTTCTTTTCGTAACGTGAACGGAATTTGTCGATACGACCTGCGGTATCAACCAATTTCATTTTACCAGTGTAGAACGGGTGAGACGTGTGTGATATCTCTAGTTTTACAAGTGGATATTCATTACCATCTTCCCATTTGATGCTTTCTTTTGTATCAATGCATGATTTAGTTAAGAAAGAATATTCATTAGACATGTCTTTAAACACAACTAACCTATAATTTTTGGGATGCAATTCAGCTTTCATCTTCAATACTTTTTAAGAGGTGCAAATATAGGAAAAAATATAATTAGTTAAAAGGAATTTGAAAATATTTGGTTGTTGTAAAAGTCATTGCTAGCCTCATCCGACATGTAGCCTATATTTCTAGTATATGAATAGCAACGTATGTCGGCTTCAATTTAATAAGCTGATGTTGATACGGGTCTGAAAAGACTCTTTATCCCTTCAAACTCATTAACCTCGCATTCGGCATTATCAACTTTCCCAAATCCATAAGCAGCGAAAATAAAAGGTACGCCTGCTGCGGTCGCTGCGTCATAATCCCATATGGTATCCCCAATATATACAGGACTTGTTAGTTTATTACGCTCAACTATAGATTTAATGTTCTCACTTTTAGCCTGTCCGGTTCGGCCAGAGCACTCGTGGTCAGAGAATATTCCCTCCAGGGTGTTAAATTCGATGAAGTTTTCGATATACCCCGACAAGCAATTACTGACCACAAAAAGTTTGTAGTGAACTGACAACTCTTTCAAAACTTCTTTCACATTCGGATACAGCTTCCCTCCAAATCGTTTCATGTATTCAGACTCTTTCGGTTTATACGCCTCCAGCAGACTAGCGCGCATATTCTCAGGGATAAAAGTGAAGTGCTCTTTAAATACTTTGTCGATACTCAAGCCCGATACCGCACGAATTGCTGGCCCATCTATCGTGTACTCCGTAATCCCGAGTTCTGTAAGCAGATCATTCCATGCTTTAGCACAGGATTCAGACGCATCCCAAAGTGTTCCATCAAGGTCAAAGATTAGACTGTCTGTAGTTCGCAAGTTCATATTTAAGGAATCTGTGTGTGATGCAAATATATGTCCGCGAATCGGTAATAAGAATTTCTACGCTCTTAATGCTGCACGGCTCTAAAAAGCCTTAATTGGACAATCTCCTGTAAATACCCAAGCCAATGGAAATGAGCGTTAGGATTGTCAGCCATACATTTCTTTTACTGCTGTAGTCAATATTTTTGCTTTTGTGAGTATTCAGCAAATGAAATATTGTTGCCAGAATGAGTATTGCTCCGCATGTAAAGACGACGAATTTATTTTTCGTGGTTTCATACAACGCAAAGAACGCTATCACCACCCCAATCATTGTCAAAGATTGCAGTATGGATATTTCACGCTCTTTTTCCACAACAGGAACAATTTGCTTTAATAACTCTTCCAGTTGGTGACCCTCAGCAATTTGTTTTGGAACAAGTATAACATCATACTTTGAGCCTCCTTTGATCTTGAAGCTTCCTTTTTTGTATTTTATAATTTCAGTGATTTCAGTGCGCAGTAAAGTAATTGTTGGAGTGTCATACTGGTCACGGGTAATCAGGTTACCGTCAAACGTTAATGAAAAGCTTTCAAATAGCCTCCTGGTTTTCGCAATAGCAATGCTAAAGAACCATGTTGTTATGCTCGCGAAGATTATAATAAGAATTATAATTCCTGTTTCGTCCAGGTTCCGGTTAGGACGGAAATAGGTCATTGCGAATAAAAATATAAAAATTGCAGTAGCAGCCAGGCTTCCCCTGATGTACAAATCCTTCATCATTGAGTTGATGCCGTCTTCCTTTATTACAAAAGTCTTCATTTCAGATAATTCAATGATTGCCGAATTGAACGCAATTTTATTTTATGGCTGAGATATCTCCTGACAAAGCTCTATCAAAACGCCCCCTGCAGTTTTTGGATGCACGAAACAAACCAGCTTATTGTCTGCCCCTTTTTTAGGCACGTCATTCAGTAGTTGAAATCCTTCATCTTTTAAACGAGCCATTTCCTCAACAATATTGTCTACGGCAAAAGCGATGTGATGAATTCCCTCACCTTTCTTTTCAATGAACGACGCAATGGCTCCCTGATCCGCAATGGCCTGAAGAAGCTCGAGCTTACTGTCGCCTATTTTGAAAAATTCCGTAATTACTTTTTCGGTTTCTACTAACTCGGTTTTGTAACTCTCATATCCCAAAAGTTTCCTGTACAAAAGCGAGGATTTTTCTAAATCTTTTACGGCAATCCCAATGTGCTCAATCTTGTTCATGATGGCTTTATTATGGCATAAAAATGACCATTTTATGTATATGTAGGTATTAGGTTTTGATAATTACTGCAAAAAATATTTCGTATCTTTGTGCTGTTACAACAATTGAAAATAAATATACAAAAATGAATTTGCCGATATACTTAGATAACAATGCTACAACTCCAATGGATCCAAGGGTTCTGGATGCTATGCTGCCATATTTTAATGCAAAATTTGGTAACGCGGCGAGCAGAAATCATGCCTTTGGATGGGCTGCTGAAGAAGGAGTTGATTATGCTCGTGAACAGGTTGCGAAACTGATAGGGGCCAGTGAGAAAGAAATTATCTTTACTTCTGGAGCTACAGAATCTGATAACCTTGCGATCAAGGGTGTTTTCGAAATGTATAAAGAAAAAGGCGATCATATCATAACCTGTGTAACTGAGCATAAAGCTGTTATTGATGCATGCAAGCACGTTGAGAAATTAGGCGGAAAGGTGACATATCTTGGTGTTAAAGCTGACGGACTGATAGATCTTGCGGAACTTGAGGCTGCAATGACTGAAAAAACTATCCTTGTTGCTATCATGTATGGTAACAATGAGATCGGTGTAATTCAGCCGGTAAAAGAGATTTCGGCTATCGCTCATAAGCATGGTGCCTTGTTCATGACTGATGCAACGCAGGCTGTTGGAAAGATTCCTGTTGATGTTAATACAGATGGGATTGACCTGATGGCTTTCTCTGCTCATAAAATGTACGGACCGAAGGGTGTTGGTGCACTTTACGTTCGCCGCAAGAACCCACGGGTTAAGGTTACTGCACAGATGGACGGTGGCGGCCATGAACGTGGAATGCGTTCAGGTACGTTAAATGTCCCTGGTATAGTCGGATTAGGAAAGGCGTGTGAGCTTTGTCGCCTTGAGATGGAATCTGAAGCAAACCGTTTATCCGTTCTGCGTGATAAATTACAAGCTTCATTAACAACTATGGAAGAAAGTTACATTAACGGTAACACGGAATTCAGGTTGCCTCATGTAGCTAACATTTCTTTTAAATATGTGGAAGGAGAGGGCCTGATGATGGCAATGAAGGATTTAGCTGTATCTTCTGGATCAGCTTGTACCTCAGCGTCGCTTGAACCATCATATGTGTTAAAAAGCCTTGGTTTATCTGATGACCTCGCGCATTCATCAATTCGTTTCGGACTTGGACGTTTTACTACTGAAGAGGAAGTTGATTTTGCGATAGAGCAAACCAAAAAGGCAGTTAATCACCTTCGCGATCTTTCACCTCTTTGGGAGATGTTCAAAGAAGGAGTTGATCTTGACAAGATCGAGTGGGCTGAGCATTAATTGACTAGCACCCACTTCGACAACTAAAAATTAATAATATCAAAATACAAAGCTCTTTATCGAGCACTAAACATAAAACAATGGCATACTCAGAAAAAGTAATCGATCACTACACCCATCCACGTAATGTTGGAACATTAGATAAAGCCAGCAATACTGTAGGTACAGGGTTGGTTGGAGCACCTGAATGTGGTGACGTAATGCGCCTGCAAATCCAGGTCGATGAAAATCACATGATTACTGATGCTAAATTCAAAACTTTTGGATGTGGCTCAGCAATTGCTTCTTCTTCTCTGGCAACAGAATGGTTGAAAGGTAAATCTATCGATGATGCAATGAAAATTGATAACATGGATATTGTTGAAGAGCTTGCTCTTCCGCCAGTAAAAATTCACTGTTCTGTATTGGCAGAAGATGCAATAAAAGCTGCGATCAACGATTATCGCATCAAAAACGGAATGGAAGCGCTTGAAGTGGAGAAATCTCACCACTAAGAGATTTTTATTCAAAAAACAATAAAATGGTAACTGTAACCGAAAAAGCAAAAAGCAAAGTCGAGCAGCTGATGGGTGAAAATGGACTGGATAACAGTTATTTTCTACGTGTCTCTGTTCAGGGAGGTGGGTGCTCAGGGTTATCCTATAAAATGGACTTCGATAACGAAGAAAAACCCGGAGATCAGTTCTTTGAAGATCAGGGGGTTCGTTTGGCTCTGGATATGAAATCTTTTCTTTACCTGGCAGGTACGGAGCTGGATTTTTCTGACGGACTGAATGGTAAGGGTTTCAATTTTCATAACCCCAACGCAACACGCACCTGCGGGTGTGGAGAAAGCTTCTCTGTTTAAAACGATTCAGCATTTTGCTGGATGCGTTCAAGTATATTTTGAAAACAAAGTCCCGGGAACGGGACTTTTGTATTTTACAGGTATTCTGTATACTTGTTAAATATATAAATCGTTAAGTATTCCCAACTCTTCTCAAATGAATCCAATAATCGAGTCCACTACTATTCCAATGCTTTTAAGGGACGTGGTCAGTTACGTTCACGATGAAAATACTACTTTCTTACTGCATAAGGTAAAGGACGTATGGGTTGAAGTTACCTATAAACAGGTTCTGCATACTGCTGATGCTGTTTCGAGTTATTTTCTTGAAATGGGTATTCAGAAAGGTGATAGGTTGGGTCTGATCATTGAGAACTCAGTTGAGTGGGTTTATTACGATCAGGCAATACAGCAAATTGGCGGTATCAACGTGTCTATTTATCCTACCTTATCTGAGCAGGAAATTGAATACATACTAAAAGACTCGGAAGTAAAGACAATGCTCGTCGGCAATCCCTTCCTTTTTAAGAAAATTCTCAAAATCGCAAATAACTGCCCCGATCTGCAGCGTATCATCCCTGTCTTTGATGATTATGAGAAACACATTTCTGGTGCTGATCTGAACGCAGGGGTTATCAGCTTCGCAAATCTTATCAGTGAAGGAGAAAAGTGCATTTCAAGATATCAGAAAGATATCGATTCTATGCGCAAAGCAATTCACCCTTCAGATATTGCTTCACTAATTTATACGTCCGGTACGACTGGAACACCAAAAGGTGTAATGTTGACGCATTCTAATTTTGTTCAAAATGTAAAGGTTTGTTTAGATCAGATCCCGGTAATTGATCAAAACGATACATTTCTTTCATTCTTGCCATTATCTCATGTTTTTGAGCGTACGGCTACCTACCATGTTTGCTGTGCGGTAGGATCAAAGATTGCATTTGCTCAGAGTCTGGAACTTCTTGCCAAAAATATGGCCGAGGTAAAACCCACTGTGATGAGTTGCGTGCCCAGATTATTAGAGCGAATCCATGATAAGGCGATGAAAACGGGAACCTCTGCAGGAGGAACTAAAGCTAAGATCTTTTTATGGGCGATTGAAACAGGCCAGAAACATCGTGAGGTTAGGGAAGCAGGGAAAACACCCGGAATTTTTCTTAGCCTGCAGCAAAATCTGGCTGAAAAGCTGGTGTTTAGCAAAATAAAAGAGAAGACTGGCGGACGGCTTAAATTCATGATCTCAGGTGGTGCAGCTTTGCCTAAAAATGTAGGAGAGTTTTTCGGGAATCTTGGTATTAAGATCCTTGAGGGTTTTGGACTAACAGAAACTTCGCCGGTAATGTCGGTTACAGAATACCACCGTCAGGTATACGGTACTGTAGGAAGAGTTATTCCCGGTATTGAAGTGGCCATCCAGGATGTAGAGACGAAGGAGATGATCAGTGTTCAAACCCACGATACGTTTGATGAAAGTTTTGAATGTTCTGAAGGAGAGGTAATAGTACGCGGGCATTGTGTCATGAAGGGCTACTGGAAGAAACCTCAGGAGACAGCTGATGTGATCGATAAGGATGCCTGGTTTCACACAGGTGATGTAGGGCGTTTCTATAAAGGAAATCTTCAAATAACGGACAGGATTAAAAACATGCTTGTAAATGCTTATGGCAAAAACATATATCCCACTCCGGTAGAAAATACTTATCTGAAAAGTCCTAAGATCGAACAGATCTTCCTTATAGGCGACAAGCGCGAGTATGTAACTGCTATTATAACTCCATCCAAGGAAACTCTTCAGGAAACATTCAATTTAAAGGAGGAATTTTTCAATCAAAAAGAACAGTTTATTGCAGACCAAAAGATCATTGACTGGCTGGAAGAAGACGTAAAGAAATTTTCTACTGAGCTTGCCAAGTTTGAACGCTTAAAGTCTTTTATCGTAAAAAGAAATCCATTCAGTATCGAAGAGGGGGAAATTACTCCAACTATGAAAGCCAAACGCAAAGTTATTGAGAAGAAATATGCCGGGGAGATTGACGATATGTACTTGCAGGAGGCGGAGTCATAAGGACCACTCAGTTTCAACCGCAAAACCTACTTTTTAAACATATCTTTTACTGTCTCCATAAACCCCGGAGATCGTCGCCTTGAAACAGAATGTTCTGAATTGTCAGACATCTTTACTATCAGTCCGTTTTTATTAGAGTAACTCTGCAGATGAGCGAGATTTATCATTGTGGATTTGTGGATTCGGCAGAACTCACAATCATCAAGTATGCTTTCATATTCTTTCAAATGCTTTGAGACTACTATTTTTTCTCCTTTATCTATATGAAAAATGGAATAGTTGCTGTCTGCCTGAATGTATAGGATATTGTTTATGTTAAGGACATGGAAGCCATTAGAATGCGGAAGATTGAGTTTTTTAATCTTCTTTATCTCGTTCAGATTTTCGTTCAGGCTGCTAAAGATAGTTTCATGATTGACAGCAAGAATATCGCTGTCAACAGTAAATGACTTCCATTCCGAAGCTTTATCTATAGAATCCTGAAGTTCCTGGATATCTATAGGTTTCAGTAAGTAGTCTACGGCACTTGCCTTAATAGCCTTAATGGCATATTGATTATAGGCCGTAGTAAATATTACTGATGTGACGTTTCTTTGAAGATCGGGTAAAAGGCTGAATCCATCCTCGACCGGCATAGCAATATCAAGGAAAACAATGTCAATGGCCTCGGCTTTCAGAAGTGACCTCGCTTCGGCAACCGATCTGGCAATACCTTTTACTTTAACATCCGGGCAGTAGCCATTTATCAGGAAAAACAGTGACTGTCTTGAGTATTCTTCGTCGTCTACTATTATGGCGTTCATAGGCATATCCATTATTTAAAACCACTAATACCAATGTAAATGTATTTTTGTGTTTAAATGAATTTGACTGAGGGAACGGTAAAGAATCGCTGCCTTTAATATGTAATAACCTGTTGTTCAGTTGTTTCAGGAAGATCCCTGAATTCATACTGCTGTGTACGAAGTTGTGGCTCAAATCCCGCTTCCCGAATAGAATCCTGTATTCCCTGAGACGTGAAACGATGTGGAGCGCCAGCCGCTGAAACAACATTCTCTTCTATCATGATCGATCCGAAATCGTTGGCGCCTGCCTGAAGGCAGATTTGTCCGACCTGTTTTCCTACTGTTAGCCAGGAGGCCTGAATATTCTTGACGTTTGGCAGCATAATGCGGCTTAGTGCAATCATGCGGATATATTCATCGGCAGTAACCTGATTGGTTATGCCACGTACTTTTTTCAATAAGGTGCCATCGTCCTGGAAAGGCCACGGGATAAAGGCAACAAAGCCTTTGGCATGCTCAGGTTTTTCTGATTGTACCTCACGCAGCCAGACGAGGTGTTCAAAGCGCTCTTCTAATGTCTCAACATGCCCAAACATCATTGTCGCTGACGTTGTTAAGCCAAGCTGATGAGCTGCACGCATCACATCTAGCCATTCCTGCCCTCCACATTTTCCCTTAGAGATCAGGCGGCGTACACGGTCATTCAGTATTTCAGCTCCGGCACCGGGCAACGAATCCAGCCCTGCTTCCATTAAAGCCTTTAAAACATCAGTATGGCTCATGCTTTCCAGCTTTGCAATATGAGCTATCTCAGGTGGCCCAAGAGAGTGTAGTTTTAGGGTAGGGTAGAGTTGCTTTAATTCTTTAAAAAGATCAACATAAAATTTAAGACCTAAATCAGGATGATGCCCGCCCTGAAGCAGCAGTTGCTCACCGCCATAACGGAACGTCTCCTCAATCTTTTGCTTATAAGTTTCAATGTCGGTGATATAACTTTCGTCATGCCCGGGCCTTCTGAAGAAATTGCAAAACTTGCAGTTCGCAATACAGACGTTTGTAGTGTTAACGTTTCTGTCGATAATCCAGGTTACTTTGCCATGAGGCACCTGTTTCTTGCGCAGCTCGTTTGCTACATACATTAGCTCAGGTGTCCCGGCGTTTTTGAACAGAAATAGTCCTTCTTCAGCAGAAAGAAATTCAAAATTTAACGCACGGATAAGAAGGTCTGAAGTATTCACATCACAAAGATACGTGTCAGTTAGCAAATTAGAGAATGAGCGAATTCCTAAATGATTAATCTGACTTTGATATGTGGATTCGTTGTAATCATTTGCTTTTTATTTGCCTTTACCTTACTTGCCCATTCCCGATTCCGCCCTAAAATCCCTAAATTAGCAGCCCTAAACGATCACAACTTTATGGTTTCTTTTGAACGCTTTACCCTTGATAACGGACTCAGAGTACTGGTCCATGAAGATCCGACTACACCCATGGCTGTGCTGAACATCTTGTACGATGTTGGAGCAAGGGATGAGGATCCGGATCAAACAGGCTTTGCGCACCTTTTTGAACACCTCATGTTTGGCGGGTCGGTAAACATCCCATCATATGATGAACCGCTGCAGCGTGTCGGCGGTGAGAACAATGCGTTCACAAGTAATGATATCACCAACTATTACATCACGCTTCCGGCAGTGAATCTTGAGACAGCTTTTTGGCTGGAAAGTGA
Organism: Bacteroidota bacterium; assembly: GCA_040384965.1. Lineage (GTDB taxonomy): Bacteria > Bacteroidota > Bacteroidia > Sphingobacteriales > Sphingobacteriaceae > Daejeonella. The sequence goes on from JAZKIH010000027.1 coordinate 21,633, forward strand.
TCGAATGCTCAGCCTGGCCTTTTCTGAAAAAAGCCTTGAGGTGCAGCGGAATGTTGTGAGTGAGGAGTTCAAGCAGCGTTATTTAAATCAGCCTTACGGCGATGTATGGCTGAAGCTTAGGCCTTTGGCTTACAAAGATCACCCTTACAAATGGGCAACCATCGGGAAATCTTTAAAGCATATTGAAGATGCTACAATTGAGGATGTTAAGGCATTTTTCAAAAAACACTACAATCCTGCGAATGCCATAATGGTTGTTGGCGGTGATGTGAAACTTGAAGACGTCAGGCGCCTTTCTGAAAAATGGTTCGGGAATATTCCTGCCATCGAGAAAGCGCAGCGTAAACTTCCGGTGGAGGGCACTCAAACCGAAGAAAGACTAGAAACCGTAAAAGCAAATGTCCCGCTGGATGCACTCTATAAGGTGTTCCATATGCCGGCACGTACAGACGCGGGTTATTATTCTGCAGATCTTATATCAGATATCTTATCCAGGGGTAATTCATCACGTTTATTCAGAAATCTGCTCAAAGACCAGAAGCTTTTCAGTGATATAAACGCTTACCTGACCGGAAGCCTTGATGCGGGTTTATTCGTCGTTGAAGGAAAACCGCTGCCGGGTGTTTCTATGGAAACGGCAGAAGCTGCTATATGGACAGAGCTGAATCGCATGAAAAATGAGCCAGTGCCTGATCAGGAATTAACTAAGGTTAAAAATAAGATGGAATCAACTATGGTTTTCTCTGAAATGAGTCTCTTAGATAAGGCCATGAACCTGGCATATTTCGAGCTGCTTGGTAACGCCGATCAGCTGAATTCTGAAACAGATAAATATCTTGCTGTTAGCGCTGAGGAAATTCAGAAGCAAGCACAATCTATCTTCCGCAAGGAAAATTCTTCTACTTTATACTACTTAGCTAACTAAGATGATTGACAGAACACTAGCTCCGGCTTTCGGCCAGGTTGAAAATATAGAACTGCTTAAGGCAAAGCCAATCGTGCTTGGTAATGGCTTAAAGGTATTTGTTGTCACAGGAGGCGAGCAGGACCTTGTGCGTATTGAATTCATATTTGAAAACATAGCATACGACCCTTCAAAACCTTTACAATCGTACGCAACCAACACTATGCTCAACGATGGGACAAGTGAACTGAGCTCTTCGGAAATTGCAGATAAAGTAGATTATTACGGAGCATTCCTGCAGACAGATTTTAGTAACGATCAATCGTCCGTTACTCTCTATTCTCTTAACAAACACTTATCGGCAACCCTTCCAATAGTCAAGGCGGTAATTTCGGATTCCATATTTCCCCAGGTTGAACTGGATACATTCATCAGAAATCAGAAACAAAAGCTGAGTGTTAACCTCGAGAAGAATGATTTTTTAAGCCGTAAGATATTTAACTCGGTATTATTTGGTAATACGCTATATGGGTATGATACTCGTGCAGAGGATTATGACCGGCTTACCCGCGAACAGTTACAGGCATATTTCGACCTTGCTTACCAGCCTGAAAATTGTACTGTAGTCATTTCAGGCAAGGTAACTGATGAAGCATTGAGCCTGATCGACCAGTTTTTCGGGAATAGCTGGAAGAACGGCAAAAGCGTGAGGCCGAACACTTTTAATTTCTATCCAGGCAATGGGGAGGAACACTATGTGGAGAAAGCTGATGCTTTACAATCCGCAATCCGGCTTGGAAAGGTGTCTATTAACCGTTCCCATTCAGATTTTCCAGGCTTTCAGGTGCTGAATACCATTTTAGGAGGGTATTTCGGTTCCCGTCTAATGGCAAATATTCGTGAGGATAAAGGCTATACTTATGGTATCGGTTCAGCTCTTGTATCGATGAAAAATGCCGGTTATTTCTTTATAGCCTCCGAAGTTGGAGCCGACGTATGTTCTTCTGCGCTTGACGAAATCCACAAAGAGATCGAGATTCTGAAGACGCAGGAAGTAAGCCAGCATGAACTTGACCTTGTCAGGAACTATATGCTTGGATCTATGCTCGGCGGACTTGAAAATGCAATGTCTCACGCTGACAAGTTCAAAAACATCTATTTTTCAGGACTTGGATATGATTACTATCAGAACTATATCAAAACGGTACGGACTATAAGCCCCCAGGATCTTCAGGCACTTGCCAATAAATATTTGGACTGGGATGCTTTAGAGAAAGTCATAGTTGGCAAAAAGAGTTGATTAGTCAGTAGGCATTGTAACTGCACTGTAAATTGTAGCATCTTATAAGTCATTCTCTAAGGTTCATTCTCAATTCTCCATTTTTTTAGTAACTTTGCCCGGCAAGTAATAACCCACAATTATTTGCCATGCAACTCGATCCAAACAAATTCGTATCCGAAGGCCTTACATACGACGACGTCCTTTTAATCCCGGCTTATTCTGAAGTTTTACCACGCGATGTGGACACCAGCACTTATTTCACCAGAAATATCAAACTGAATGTTCCTATTGTTTCGGCGGCTATGGACACAGTAACCGAGTCAGGTTTGGCGATAGCGATTGCACAGGCTGGCGGTATTGGAATGCTGCACAAAAATATGAGCATTGCGGCTCAGGCAGATGAAGTTCGTAAAGTGAAACGCTCAGAGAGCGGAATGATCCAGGATCCGGTAACCTTACATGAAGATGCTCTCCTTTCTGATGCCTTTCTTATCATCAAAGAGTATAAAATTGGCGGTATCCCTGTTGTTGACGCAGATGGAAAGCTGGTGGGAATTATAACAAACCGTGATCTTCGTTTCCAGAAGGATGTTAAGCGTCCTGTCAGGGATGTGATGACAAAAGAGAACCTGATTACAGCGCCGGAAGGCACAACGCTATCTCAAGCTGAACTTATCCTTCAGGATTATAAAATTGAAAAGCTGCCAGTAGTTGACAAAGACAAGCGGTTAGTTGGATTAATCACATTTAAGGATATTCAAAAATTTAAGAACTACCCTAACGCATGTAAGGATGCTCACGGCCGTCTTCGTGTCGGTGCTGCAGTTGGAGTTACTCCGGACACTCTTGATCGCGTAGATGCTCTTGTAAAGGCCGGGGTTGATGTTATTACTATCGACACAGCTCACGGACATTCCCGGGGAGTTATCGACAAGCTAAAGGAAGTTAAAGCTAAATATCCCAACCTGCAGGTTGTAGTTGGAAACATCGCTACTGGTGATGCCGCAATCGCTTTGGCTGACGCAGGAGCAGATGCTGTAAAAGTAGGTATAGGACCCGGTTCGATCTGTACCACCCGGATCATTGCCGGTGTAGGTGTCCCTCAGTTATATGCAGTTTACGAATGTGCAAAAGCACTGGAAGGCCGTGGAGTACCTGTTATTGCAGATGGAGGGATCAAGCAAACTGGTGATATCGCTAAAGCCATAGCCGCCGGTGCTAGTACCATCATGGCAGGCTCATTGTTTGCTGGTGTGGAAGAGTCGCCAGGTGAGACTATTATCTACGAAGGCCGTAAGTTCAAATCATACCGCGGTATGGGCTCTATCGAGGCCATGGAACAAGGGTCCAAGGACCGTTACTTTCAGGATGTCGAAGATGATATTAAAAAGTTAGTTCCCGAAGGTATTGTTGGGCGTGTTCCTTTTAAAGGTTCTTTGTCAGAAGTAATGTACCAGTTAATCGGTGGTTTAAGAGCGAGTATGGGCTACTGCGGATCCGCCACAATTAAGGATCTTCAGAACGCGAAATTCGTTAAAATTACAGCTGCAGGAATGCGTGAAAGTCATCCGCATGATATCACCATTACGAAAGAAGCACCGAATTATAGCCGGTAACGGTGTTGGGTTGTTGCCGGTTACTAAAACGTACTACTCATGAAATCCATTTCCGTGTTCTGCGGCGCCAATTTTAACGGTGATCCAGCGCTCATAAAAGCAGTAAATGCTCTTGCTGACGTATTCGTTGAAAAAGATATCAGTCTTATTTTCGGTGGCGGCAGGGTTGGTGTGATGGGCCTGATTGCTGATGCGGTTTTGGAGAGGGGAGGGAAGGCAATAGGCGTTATCCCGCAATTTCTCATGGATAAAGAGGTAGGACACACGGGCCTTACTGAATTAATAATCACCTCGACCATGCATGAGCGGAAACAGAAGATGGCAGATCTTTCTGACGGTGTAATCACTTTTCCGGGAGGCTTTGGTACCCTTGAAGAATTTTTCGAAGTTTTAACCTGGTTACAACTTGGCTTACACAATAACCCGATAGGTTTACTAAATATCGATGGTTTCTACGATCCCCTGCTAGCTCAGATGGACGTAATGGTCGAAAAAAAGTTCCTCAAGCCTGTGAACCGCGATTTAGTCTTGAGCCACTCAGATCCCGCAGAATTAGTCAGCAAAATGGAGCGCTTTAATGCCAGTCCTGATGATGTGTGGTTCGAAGTGAGAAATTTGACCTGAGAACAGTTCTTAAATACTTTTTATCCGCTAATTCATCTACAGCTTTTAATCCATTACTGTGGCAAAAGCAAAGTGACAGTTGAATCAAATCACTCTTTTACTACCCATATTCGCTAGAAGTTTCATAATACATTTTCACAGGCTTGGAATAGCAGCATGTCTAAGCCCGGAAATGGTTAAGGCCTAATTATCACTAAAAGAAAATTAATTTCGCACTAAAGAGGAATTAAACAGGCAGTATACAGGCTGGTGTCCCTCTTTTATCCCTGTTTAGTCCCTCTTTAGTCCCTGTATAGTTCCTCTTTAACTAAAACTTAATATTAACGTGGTACACATTCAGTACAGATGTGTAGTAGTCAATGTATTAGTGAGAAATTTTAATAGATACCTATCACGGGAAGGGAAGAAATCTCAAAAATAAGTTGTGGAATTTTCAAGTATTGGGGAATTTAATGCTCATTACTGAGAATTAATTGCTCAAAATAATATTTTGTTTTTCAGGCCTTCGTGTAAATATGACACCAAATAAAATTTCCGCGCGGAAAGATCTATGGGCGGACTGGCTGCATTTTCCCGTTGACAGAGATGTTAGGTGAGATAAATGAAAAGTATCTTACTTCATACATAATTATTTGCGTGTTTTTGCGTTTTTATGGAATGATTTTTGTGCTATAAAAATTAGATTTTTTTCCACGTAAATCCTTAAAAATCAGCTAAATTTTCGTTTAACTTGTCGTTAAAATGGCAGATTTGTTTAACTTTGCAGACTTTTAAAGGGAGTATTTATTCATAAATGAGACAACTCAAAATAACCCAATCCATTACCAATCGTGAATCGCAGTCATTAGACAAGTATTTACATGAGATTGGTAAAGTAGATTTAATTACCGCCGAAGAAGAAGTAATTCTTGCGCAGAAGATCAGAGAAGGCGATCAGGCGGCCCTCGAGAGACTAACTAAAACCAACTTACGTTTCGTAGTTTCAGTTGCAAAACAATATCAGAATCAGGGTTTAACCCTTGGTGACCTTATCAACGAAGGTAACCTGGGCTTGATCAAGGCTGCAAAGCGTTTTGATGAAACAAAAGGTTTCAAATTCATTTCTTACGCCGTTTGGTGGATTCGTCAATCTATCCTTCAGGCTATTGCAGAGCAGTCAAGAATCGTGCGGTTGCCATTGAATCAGGTTGGTTCATTAAGCAAGATCAGCAAGGCGTTCTCAAGGCTGGAGCAAGAGTTTGAGCGTGAGCCATCACCGGAGGAACTTGCAGATAATCTTGAGACAACTGTTGAGAAGATATCTGATACCCTGAGTAATTCAGGCCGTCACGTTTCTATGGATGCACCTTTCGTACAGGGAGAAGAGAATACCCTTCTGGATGTACTTGAGAATAGCGATCCTAATACAGACAGCGCATTGATCAACGAATCCCTCTCTGAGGAAATTAAACGTTCATTGTCTACGCTGACTGAAAGAGAAAGAGAAATAATAGTTCTTTTCTTTGGTCTAAGTACAAACCACCCGCTATCATTAGAAGAGATTGGTGAGAAATTTAACCTTACCCGCGAGCGTGTTCGTCAAATCAAGGATAAAGCGCTTCAGCGTCTTCGCCATACTTCCAGAAGTAAAATATTGAAATCTTACCTGGGATAATATCAGGTATTAAGTATTAAATATTAAGACTGGGCGCTAAGCCTGGTCTTTTTTATTTTCGGCCCTTTTTACGTGAGGCTTATTCATAAGTCAGGAAGCTTAAGATTTAGCAATAGAAACTAAGCTTAATGTGAGCGGACGAGCTTTATTCCACAACCTTCAATGCAAGGTGGATTTAATATAAGAGTATCACCCGAAAATTTATAACGGTATGTGGTTTTCGGCTGTGATGAACTCTCTTTAAAGGAAAATAAAATGGTGACGCTATCAGTTACCTCGTAAGATTTAAGCATGTTAAGTCCGAATGAAGCATTACTTTTAATTTCGCCGTCTTTACGAAAATCAATGTAAGTGTTACCAGATACATCCTGGTATCGGCCAGAACCATCGCCAGGATCAGCAAGCATCTTTTTAACTATCCATTTTCCCTGCAGAGCGGCAATGTCTGAGTTATCTTTTTCGCATGAGGCGCAAAGAAATAGAATAATCCCAAGGGTAGAAATGAATGCTTTCATAGTTGCGTTTTAATGAAATACGTATGTCTGCAGGGAAATGTAACAAGCCAGGATAATTATTATCTATTTTCATAATAACGACTATTACTATATTTGAAAAAAATCAATATGACGATCCCAATTTACCAGGTTGATGCCTTTACAGACCAGTTACATGGGGGCAACCCTGCAGCCATTTGTCCGCTTGTTGAATGGCTTCCTGCTCCGCAAATGCAGAAGATTGCTGCCGAGAATAATCTTGCTGAAACAGCTTTTTTCATCCCTCAGGGAAATGATTTTGAACTGAGATGGTTTACTCCGGAGTTTGAAATAGACTTGTGCGGCCATGCCACTTTAGCAACAGCACATGTCCTTTTTACAATACTGGGTTATGAGCGTGAAGTAATTAATTTCCATACCCTTAAGGCCGGCATGCTGAGTGTTCACCGGAACGGTGATAAATATATGCTTGATTTCCCATCCCGCGTGCCTGAGGCTTCACAAGCGCCTGACGGACTTGTTGAGGCAATGGGAGCAGCTCCAGCAGACGTATTACGGTCAAGAGATTATTTTTTGGTGTATGAGAAAGAAGCTGATATCATCTCTCTCAATCCGGATTTTGTGGCATTGGGCAAAATAGATTCAGTAGGATTTATTGCAACCGCACCTGGCGACAACAGCGATTTTGTCTCCCGGTTTTTTGCACCTTCAGCAGGCATAAATGAAGATCCGGTAACCGGTTCTGCTCATTGTAACCTTATTCCATATTGGGCAAAACGCTTAGGGAAAGAGAACATGCATGCTTATCAGGTTTCAGCGCGGCGCGGCGAGTTATGGTGCCAGCTTAAAGGCGACAGGGTATTGATGTCAGGTAAAGCTGTAACGTATTTGGCAGGGGAAATATTTGTTTAAAAAGGTATCTGGTAACAGGTAACAGGTATCAGGTATCAGGTAACAAAGGAGGGCCTGTATTCCGTGGAAGGCAGTACTCCAATTGATAGCCTAAATCTTGATACCTGATCCTTGAGACTAGAAATTCGGTTTCAGTACGTACTTATCGTAGAACCTAAAGATATGTTCTGTAGCTTCCTCTGCGGTATCTACAAGACGGAAAAGGTTCAAGTCATCTTCGTTAATATTTCGCTCATCCTGAAGCATAGTATTGGTTACCCAATCTATAAGACCTGACCAGTAGGATTTACCCACCAATACAATAGGGAAGCGCGCAACTTTTCCGGTTTGAATTAAGGTTAGAGCTTCAAACATTTCATCCATGGTTCCGAAGCCACCGGGCAGAACAATAAAGCCCTGTGAATACTTCATGAACATTACTTTCCGGATGAAGAAATAATCAAACTCCAGTATTTTGTCGCGATCAATGTACTTATTGTGAAACTGTTCGAAGGGTAATTCGATATTCAATCCTACAGACTTACCGCCCGCTTCAAAAGCTCCTTTGTTGGCAGCTTCCATAATCCCCGGGCCACCGCCTGAAATTACTCCATATCCTCTTTCTGTTAACAGGCGTGCGCAATCTTCAGCAAGCTTATAGTATTTGTTTTCATTGGAGGTTCTGGCCGATCCAAAGATGGATACGCACGGACCTATTTTGGCGAGCTTTTCAAAACCATCCACGAACTCTGCCATGATCTTAAAGATCTGCCATGAATCAGTAACCTTGATTTCCTGCCAGTTCTTATTCTCGAACGCACTTCTTATTTTATCATCACTTGTCATAACACACTTGGTAATTCAAATTAAAATTGGGTTTTTGCTGTGGTTGGCTTGCTGATCAGCAGCAGGCCAATAAAGGTGATTAAACCATTTACCACGATTAGTTCATTATCAAAAACATAGCCACCCATCAAAGTAGCTGAGTTTTTGTTCAGGAAGAAACAAATTGCAGGGGACAATAAGCAGATAAATGGAACGAGCTTATCCTGTACCCCACGGTTTTTCACGAACAGTCCAAATCCGTAAAGGCCTAAAAGAGGCCCATAAGTATAAGAGGCGACGGTAAAAATGGCGCTTACCACAGCTGCATTATTTACGGCGTTAAACAGCAGGATTACCAGGAACATCAGAATCGAAAAAGCGACGTGGACTATGTGTCTGGTTCTGATAACAGATGGAGCATTCAAATCTTTTTTCTTTGCAAAGCCTAGGAAATCGACACAGAACGAAGTTGTCAAAGCAGTAAGTGCCGAGTCAGTTGTGGCAAATGTAGCTGCAGTAAGACCAAGCATAAATATAACTCCAGGAATGAGTGAAAGATGATTAAATGCTATTTCAGGAAACAGGAAATCTGTACGCGGTTTGCCGGTAACAGCATCCACCGGAATCTCGATACCGTTCTTTGTTGCGTAGATATAAAGTAAGGCACCTACGCTTAGGAAGAAGATGTTGATTACTACGAATACGGCGGTGAACGTAAACATATTCTTTTGAGCTTCTCCGATATTCTTACAGCTCAGGTTCTTCTGCATCAGATCCTGATCGAGTCCGGTCATGGCTATAGTTACAAAAATACCACCGAGCAATTGTTTGGAAACATGGAACTTGCTGGTTACAAAATCTTCATAGAAGAATATTTTCGAATATCCGCTATTCTTTATGGTCTCAAAGGCTTCCGGGATGTTCAGGCCTAAGCTTGAGCAGATAAAGTAAATGGTTAAAATTACAGATGATACGAGGAAGACCGTTTGCAGGGTATCTGTTATAATAATGGTTTTTAACCCACCTTTGAACGTATATGACCATATTAACGCCAGTGATATCAGCACCGTGGCCCAGAATGGAACGCCGTAAGAGTCAAATATAAACCGCTGTAATACAATCACAACAAGATACAGACGGAAGGCAGAACCTATTGTGCGGCTCAAAAGGAATATGCTGGCAGCAGTTTTATAACTGTGGGTACCGAGCCTTTCTTCGATGTAAGTGTAAATAGAGGTAAGCTTCATCCGGTAATACAGAGGGAGAAGTACCGTTGCGATAATTATAAAACCGATAGCATTTCCGATGACGAACTGGAAATATTTAAATTCATTACCCGCGGGATTACCTACCTCGCCCGGTACAGAAATAAATGTTACTCCCGATAATGCAGTCCCTATCATACCAAAAGCCACCAGATACCATTTTGAATTTCTGTTGGCTGTAAAGAAAGTAGAGTTGTCTGAAGAGTCTTTCGACGTTAGATACGAGATACCAATTAGCATCAGAAAGTATGCTACAAGAAAGCTGAGTAATATTGATGGCTCCATGGTTGATTTGAGATAAGCGCCTAAATTAATAATTAAGTTCTTAATACGAATTAATTCATTTCGTATTGTTTCTTCGTATTTCTTTTGGGCCGAATTAATCAGCTAATTACCTGCGTAAAGATTATTTTTAAATTTAAATTTGTAAATGAATTTTTCTTCGAAGCTGCTTGAAAATGCAGTTAATGAATTTGCCACATTACCCGGTATTGGTCAGAAGACTGCTTTAAGATTAGTGCTTCATCTTTTGAATCAGCCGCAGGCTGATGTAGAAAAATTCAGTCATACGCTTCTGCAGCTTAAGAATGAGATACGGTTCTGCGAGACCTGTCATAACATAGCCGACCAGAAAGTGTGCGAGATCTGTGGAGCCGTTAAACGGGATAAATCAGTCATCTGCATTGTGGAAGATACCAGAGATGTGATGGCGATTGAAAATACGGGACAGTATCATGGTGTTTATCATGTGCTGGGCGGGCTTATCTCACCGATGGATGGGATAGGACCTTCAGATCTAACTATTGAAAGTCTTGTTAACAGGGTAAATGAGGGTGGTGTTTCCGAAGTTATCCTGGCCTTGAGCGCAACCATGGAAGGTGACACGACCATATTTTATCTTTACAAAAAGCTAAAGGACAAAAATATACAGATAAGTGCAATTGCGAGAGGGATAGCTTTCGGAGGAGAACTTGAATATGTAGATGAGATCACGCTTGGCCGTTCGATAGCAACCCGCATACCTTATGAAAATACACTTGCCAAATAATCCCCAACACATACCATCATTTAACATTTAATGGATCTAAAAAATAAGACTGTAATCATCACAGGGGCCTCATCCGGTATCGGGAGATCTTGTGCTGAAGAATTTGCGAAGCGAGGTGCTAATTTGGTTCTCGGCGCACGGCAGTATGTTACCTTGTGTGAGATAGCACAGGAGCTTGAAAAGCAATATAATGTGAAGGCCATAGCTTTTCAGTGTGATGTTTCCAAAGAGGAGGAATGTAAAGGGCTTATTGATCAGGCACTCATCACCTTTGGCCGTATTGATGTGCTGATAAATAATGCGGGCATCTCTATGAGAGCATTGTTCGCTGATGTGGATCTGCAGGTGCTTCGAAATTTAATGGACGTAAATTTCTGGGGTGCGGTTTATTGTACAAAGTATGCATTGCCCGAGCTTCTTAGAAATAGGGGATCAGTCGTTGGAGTTTCATCCATAGCCGGCTATAAAGGATTGCCCGGTCGCACAGGATATTCTTCGTCTAAGTTTGCACTGAATGGATTTTTAGAGTCTCTGAGGGTTGAAAATCTTAAAACCGGATTACATGTAATGGTAGCATCTCCCGGGTTTACTGCGTCGAATATTCGTTTCGCTGCGTTAGTTAAGGATGGTAGTGCACAGGGTGATACCAGCATGGAGGAAGGTAAGATGATGACTTCCGGTGAAGTGGCTGTAATCATTGCTAACGGGGTGGAAAAACGTAAACGGTCGCTGGTTATGACTGGCCAGGGGAAATTGACCGTATTTCTCAGCAAAGTTATGCCTTCTTTTCTTGACGGGCTGGTCTACAAACATTTCACCCGGGAAAAAGATCCTTTGATCAGATGAAGTTCAGACTAATTTTTGTGATGGTGCTAATAGGCGGTTTGCAGTCGGCCTTCGCAGTTTCTATCAAGATCAAACGGGATATTTCCTATTCCTCCGGTACTGGAGCGACAGGCGAAGAAAATCTTTTGGACGTGTATTATCCGAAAGATATGTCGCAGCCAAAAAACGTACTTGTCTTTATCCACGGTGGTTCATGGAACAGTGGTAAGAAAGAGACGTATTGGTGGCTAGGGCGGAATATGGCGTCGAAAAATGTAGTCACCATAATTATTAATTACAGTCTTAGCCCGGAATATCAGTATGAGAAAATGGCTGCGGACTGTGCCCGGGCTCTGAAATGGGTAAGTGCCAACGCTGCAAATTATGGCGGCGATAACAGTAATATATACGTTATGGGTCATTCTGCAGGCGGCCATCTCGCTGCCCTGATCCATTCAGACCCCCGGTTTTTTAAAAACGAAGGAATTGGCGACCCTATTCACGGGCTTGTTTTGAACGATGCTTTTGGGCTTGACATGTTCGAGTATCTGACAAAGGCAGAGCCGGACGAGTATACCACTAGTTTTCTCAATACTTTTTCTACTAATCAGGAGACCTGGAAAACTGCGTCCCCATTATATTACCTGAATAATTTCAAATCTCCGGTACTGATGTTCGTAGGCGAGAATACCTATCCAGCTATTCAGCTCCAGTCGGAGAGGTTACGAAAAGACCTGACCACTTTGGGCATAGGGGCGGACCTTAAGATTATTCCGAAGAAGAAGCACGTGCCCATGATTGCGCAGATGATTCTCAGAGGTAATAATCTTTATGATTATATCCTGGATTTCATGCAGAAATATTGAGTGTGATCGCTGCTGCCAGTTTAAGTTCTCAGGCTATTTAACCGTTAATCAGTTCCCCTCCATTTACGTGGATCACCTGCCCGGTGATGTATGAAGCATCCTCACTTGCAAGGAATACATACGCAGGTGCAATTTCGGATGGCTGACCCGCACGGCCCATCGGTACACTCTGCCCAAACTTTTTGATTTCTTTTTCATCAAAACTGGACACGATCAGGGGAGTCCATACCGGCCCGGGAGCAACCGAGTTAACCCGTATTTTCTTTGGAGCCAAATTTTCACTAAGCGATCTGGTAAAGCTGACAATGGCGCCTTTAGTAGATGAATAATCAATAAGATGCGGACTGCCGCGATATGCAGTTACAGAACTGGTATTAATTATTGTATCACCTTCCTTCATGTTTTTTACCGCAGCCTGTGACAAAAAGAAATAGGGTAGGATGTTGACATTAAAAGTTTTCTCAAGCTGATGTTTGCTGATTTTCAGGAAGTCATCCTGCGGATATTGCTGGGCTGCATTATTAACGAGGATGTTTAGACTTCCCAGTTTTGCTATGGTTTGTTTTACTATTTTGTCGCAGAATTCTTTTTCGCTGACATCACCTTTGAACAGGATACATTGTCTGCCTGCATCTTCAACAAGCTTTTTTGTTTCCTCAGCATCTTTGCCTTCGTCAAGATAAGCTATCGCAACATTTGCACCCTCCATTGCAAAATGTATTGCGACAGCACGGCCAATTCCGCTGTCGCCACCAGTTATAAGAGCCGTTTTATTCATCAATTTTCCCGCGGCTTTATAATTGGGGCTTACGTATTCTGGCCGGGGCGACATTTCCTTTTCTACGCCGGGCTGATGATCCTGCTTTTCAGTTCCTGAGAATGATTTTGGCTTTCTTTTCATGTGAGGGGATGTATTTAAGGAAAACGGGCATCACATTCTAATTGTTTGATTCAATTTTGAAACATCATTACTTTCCGATGATCTTCGGCGTTCATGGAATTCATATTTTTGCCGGAAAGTCTAATACTATTAACTATGTTCAATACACCGCTTAGCCGTTTCCGTACAATTGCCTTTTTGGAAGGCTGTTCTTTTTTACTTATTGGCTTAACGATGATCCTGAAGTACAAGTATCAAATGCCCGGCCCGAACTATGTAGTCGGCATGGCTCATGGATTTTTGTTTTTACTGTATATAGGCTTGCTGCTGCATGTTGCCTATGTATACAAATGGTCTTTTGGAAAAATAGCACTGAGCTTTTTGGCTTCTCTTATTCCCTTCGGAACCTTTTATGCTGACAGAAAGCTTTGGAACGAACAGGGAGATCTATCTGAGTCGAGATAGTCAGTTCTCTTGCAGCGTTTAGATGGGTTAGGGATCGAAGCGGCAGCTTTTTGCCGGCTACATATTTCTTATTTAACTACGAATTTGAAGGGCAAAAACTATAGCGAAGAGCCCGGGCCCGGAGGGCAACCCGAAGAGATACTAAGTCAAAAAATAATTTTCCAGTTTATAGATTTGAAGGCAGATAACTTGCGATTCCTCTAGTGAACAATGTTGTTCAATTCCGCAAATCTCTAATGTAAAGGCCTCGGCTTAATAATTCCGCCCTTGGTATCGCTGATCGTACTCATCACAATAAAAGCTTTGTGATCTATCTGATCCACCTCCTGTTTCAACTTGGAGACTTCTAGTCGTGTGACAACGGTAAAGATAATATCGATGTCTTTACTCTTGAATTGTGAGCTTTCAAACCCGCGTTCACCTTTATAAACCGTTACACCCCGGCCGAGATTCTTGGTTATTGCTTCCCTGATCTGAGCGCTTTTGGCGGAGACAATTGTTACTCCGGTATATTCTTCAATACCCTGGATTATAAAGTCGACGGTTTTTGAGGCAGAGAGGTATGTTAGTATGGAGTAAAGCGCATTTTCAATACCAAGTACAAAAGCGGCAAGCAGGAATATTATCACATTGATAAGCAAAATAATATCTCCCATGCTCAGGACGCTTCGTCTGTTTAGATAAACAGCAAGAATCTCTGTGCCGTCAATAACACAGCCACCCCGTATGGCCAAGCCGATTCCGGCGCCCAGGAAGAAACCTCCGAATATTGCTGTAAGCAATTTGTCGTTAGTAATTACCGGAAACTCGACAAGAAATATAGTAGCTGCCAGAATTACAATTGCTATGGAGGTGCCTATTGCGAAACGACGCCCAATCTGCTTTGCTCCAAGGATGATGAAAGGGATGTTAAATAGCACCAGCCAGACTGATACAGGTATGCCGGTAGACTCGTAAGTCAGCTGATATGTTAACAGCGATATGCCCGTTATGCCGCCATCGATAAAATGATTTGGGAGAAGAAAGCCCTTTAGTCCGAAACAAGCCAATGCTACTCCTAATAGAATCAGAGCAGCTTTTCCCGCGTTAATCTTGTACTGTAATATCTTCCTGGACCGTCTTGTCGCTTTCATCTTCTAAAAATAGTTAAAAGGTTTGCAGCTAAAGAAAAGATTATCCATATTTGCTTTACAAAATGAGAACAAGCAATTTATATACAAAGTGGTGGTGGCAGATGAGTAATCAATCGGCGATCAGTAAGCGTATATAGTATTCCATATAAAGAAACTAGATATGAAGGGTTGCCTAAAGGCAACCCTTTTTTCGTTTGTTTATAACTCATGCAGGTTTTGTTAAGAAAATTAAGAATAGAATCGTGAAGAAAATATTAAATCACCTGTTTGAACAAAAGACTTTCGGCAGGGAGGAAGCAAAAGAGATACTGACTAACATCGCTCTTGGGAAATACAACCAGTCTCAAATGGCTGCTTTTATGGCGGTTTACTGTATGAGAAACATTACAGTCGATGAGCTGGAGGGCTTCAGAGATGGCATGCTTGATTTGTGCTTAAAGCCTAATCTACATGATTACGACCTGGTAGACCTGTGCGGTACCGGCGGCGATGGGAAGGATACGTTTAACATTTCCACCCTGGCTTCATTCGTGGTTGCGGGAGCGGGTTATCATGTTGCAAAGCACGGGAACTATGGGGTTTCTTCAGGCTGCGGCTCTTCAAATGTGATGGAGTACCTTGGTTATACATTTACCAATGATTCGGACGTATTACGGAAAAGCCTGGATACTGCCGGGATCTGTTTCCTTCACGCTCCTCTTTTTCATCCCGCAATGAAGAACGTTGCCCCAATTCGTAAAGAACTGGGAGTGAAAACATTTTTCAATATGCTTGGGCCAATGGTAAATCCTGCCCGGCCACAAAATCAGCTTGTGGGAGTCTTCAGTCTTGAACTCGCGAGACTTTATGCTTATCTATATCAGAAGTCATCGTTAAAATATACTATTCTGCATGCACTCGAAGGATACGATGAGATCTCGCTAACCTGCGATTTCAAGACCTTCTCCGGAAGCGGTGAACACATTCATTCGATATCGCAGTTGGGTTTTGAAAAGATTGATCCGATTAAAATTGGCGGTGGGAATACTGTTGAGGATTCGGCTACAATTTTCAAGAACGTTCTTAGCGGGGCGGGAACTACTGAGCAAAATAACGTAGTGATCTGTAACGCAGCCATTGCAATCAGAACTATAAAGCCACATCTTTCTTTTGCAGACTGTTTTTATGAAGCGGAAGAGTCGTTGATAAGTAAAAGGGCGTTGGACAGCTTCAAAAAACTGGTAGCATGATAATAAAAGTGTGCGGTATGAAAGATCCTGATAACATCAGGAAACTTGCTGAATTACAGCCAGATTATATGGGGCTGATATTTTATCCGCAGTCAAAGAGATTTGCCGGTGATATGGAGGCAACTACCCTGGATACATTCCCTCGTGCGGTAAAAAGAACAGGAGTTTTTGTCAATGAGGCGATGGATACAATTGCAGATCAGGTTATTAAGTATGATCTGGATGCTGTTCAGCTGCATGGCGATGAGTCGCCAGATTTTTGCAGGTCTCTTAGGAAATTCCTTCACAATATGCAGACTGAAAAGCATGTTGAGATAATTAAAGCTTTTGGTATTTACGACCAATTTGACTTCGCCGTACTCGCCGGGTACGAGGACATGGTGGATTACTTCTTGTTCGATACTAAATCCATTGATTATGGCGGATCGGGCCTGACATTCGACTGGGCGATTCTGGATAATTACCATGGTAAAAAGCCATACTTTCTGAGCGGAGGGTTAAGCGCAGATAATATTGATCGAATTAATGAGATAAAGGATGTGAGGTTTTACGGTGTTGATCTGAACAGTAAGTTTGAGACCGAACCGGGTGTAAAGGATATTAACAAACTGAAAAGTGTTTTTGAAAGGATTAGGAGTTAGAGCCTCTAACACCTAATTACTGCTAACAGCAGCTAATTACGATATATGAACAGAGAATTTATAAAAAGTTCGGTGAACTGGGGGGTGAATGAGAAAGGATATTACGGAGATTTCGGCGGAGCTTATATCCCTGAAATGCTGTACCCCAATGTAGAGGAGCTTCGTACAAAATACCTGGAGATCATTTACGAACCTTCTTTCCAGGAGAAGTTTCATAAGCTGCTCAAGGATTATGTAGGCAGGCCTTCTCCATTATTTCTGGCGGGAAGATTATCGGAGAAGTACGGAGCGACCATTTTCTTGAAAAGAGAGGATTTGAATCACACTGGAGCACATAAAATTAATAATACTGTAGGCCAGATCTTGCTGGCGCAGCATCTCGGTAAGAAGAGAATCATTGCTGAAACGGGCGCAGGACAACATGGCGTTGCAACTGCGACTGTTTGCGCGCTCATGGGGCTGGAGTGCGTGGTTTATATGGGAGAGATTGATATTGAACGACAGGCTCCAAACGTAGCCCGCATGAAAATGATGGGCGCAACGGTGATCCCCGCGACCTCCGGCAGCAAAACACTTAAGGATGCGACAAACGAAGCTATGCGCGACTGGATTAATAATCCGGTAGACACACATTATATAATTGGTTCTGTTGTAGGACCTCACCCATATCCAGATATGGTGGCGAGGTTTCAATCAATAATTTCTGAAGAAACAAAAACCCAGCTTAAAGAACAGACCGGTTCTGAAAACCCTGACATTGTTATGGCTTGCGTAGGCGGTGGCAGTAACGCTATTGGAATGTTCTACAATTTCCTCGACGACGAAGAAGTGAGGATTATAGCTGTAGAAGCGGCCGGATTGGGAGTTGACAGTGGTGAATCGGCAGCCACAACCGCACTGGGTAAAGAAGGAGTTCTGCATGGTAGCCGTTCCATTTTAATGCAGACAGACGATGGACAAGTCGTAGAACCATACTCAATCTCAGCAGGATTGGACTATCCGGGTATCGGTCCGCAGCATGCTCATTTATTCAAAGCAGGCCGGGGCGAGTACGTAAGCGCTACAGATGATGAAGCTATGAATGCGGGAAAGCTGTTGGCCGAACTGGAAGGTATTATTCCCGCTATTGAAAGTGCGCATGCTTTGGCGCATTTGGAGAAAATGAAATTCAAAGGAAATGAAACGGTAGTGATCTGTCTGTCGGGGCGGGGAGATAAGGATCTCGATAACTACATGAAGCATTTCAATCTTTAACAGCTATTTGAACTGATGAACAGACTAAACGAACTTTTTAAGAATAAAACAAGTCCTATCTTATCGATCTATTTTACGGCAGGATATCCAAATCTCAACAGTACCCTTGATATTGCTGAAGCGTTAGAAAAGGGTGGTGCCGACTTTATTGAGATTGGTTTCCCGTATTCAGACCCAGTTGCCGACGGTCCTGTAATCCAGGCTAGTTCCCAGGTGGCATTGAACAACGGAATGACTCTGCCGATACTTTTCGATCAATTAAAGGATCTTAGAAAGCGCGTGTCTATTCCTGTTTTGCTGATGGGTTATGTAAATCCTGTTTTGCAATATGGAGTGGAAAAGTTCTGTGATAAGGCTGCGGAAGTTGGGGTAGACGGTGTTATTGTTCCTGACCTGCCCATGTATGAGTATGAGAACCTGTATAAGAACTGCTTCCTTGGAAATAAGCTGAGCAACATTTTTTTGGTTACACCGCAGACTTCTGAGGAAAGAATAAGGAAGATTGATGGTCTGAGCAATGGTTTTATTTACTTGCTGTCGTCGTCGTCAACTACTGGAAAAGATCTCAAAGTATCGAATGAAGCTGACGCTTATTTCCAGAGAATTAAAGATATGAATCTGAATAACCCGACAATGATAGGTTTCGGAATCTCTGATCAGAAAAGTTTTAATAAGGCTTCGGAATATACCCGCGGTGCGATTGTAGGGAGTGCTTTCGTGAAGTTCCTGGACACTGACAATGCGCTGGAGAATGTTGGCGAGTTTTTAAAAGGTATCCGAGAATAGCCAGGTATTCACACGTGGATGCCGCACAAAACTTATAAATATAGGTCCAGATCCCCTTTACCCTGACGCAGGATTTCGAATTCTCCTTCGCTGCAGTCTACTACAGTTGATGGCTGATTATCACCGAAACCGCCGTCGATGACCAGGTCTACCAGGTCCTGGTATTTCTCATAGATCAGTTCAGGATCTGTGGAATACTCAACTATCTCATCATCATCATGAATAGAAGTAGACATTATTGGATTCTCCAGCATCTTTACAATGCAGCGGGCAATGGTATTATCAGGAACCCGAATACCTACTGTTTTTTTATTCGAACTTAGGAGCTTCGGGACATTCTTGCTCGCATTAAAAATAAAAGTAAACGGTCCGGGCAATGCCTTTTTTAGAATACGATAGGTTTCGTTGTCGATAGGTTTTGTATAATCTGAAATATGCCGGAGGTCATAGCAGATAAAGGAGAAATTCGCCTTTTCGGGTTTTATGCCTCTTATTTTGCATATCCGCTCGATAGCTCGTTGATTAGTTATGTCACATCCTAGCCCGTAAACCGTGTCTGTAGGATAAATGATAACACCGCCTTTTTTAAGCACATCAACCACTTGCTGTATCATTTTCTCATTCGGATTCTCAGGGTATATTTTGATAAGCATGTTTAAAAGTACTAAATTAAAGTTCTGCTTAGACAACACCCGATCTGTTGCCTTGTTCGCAGAAATTTAGAATAGACTTATGACATATAAGATCCCTGACTCGACCCGTATTGGGCATGTCCATTTGAAAGTAGCTGATCTTGAGCGGGCTCTTTCATTTTATCACGAACTTCTTGGTTTTGAAATTACCCAGCGTTATGGAGATCAGGCTGTATTTGTATCTGCCGGCGGTTACCATCATCATATTGGTTTAAATACCTGGTACTCGAAGGATGGACCGCCAGCGCCAAGGCATTCGAGCGGCTTGTTCCATACCGCAATCCTCTACCCGGAAAGAAAGGACCTTGCCGCTATTTTAAAGAGGATATTGGATGCTGGCTATCCATTGACCGGAGCATCGGATCATGGAGTTTCCGAAGCTTTATACTTAGACGATCCTGATGGGAATGGAGTTGAGCTTTATTGGGATAAGCCAAGAGAAGAATGGCCTATTGATGCTGAAGGGAATCTTGTTATGACGACGGATCGGCTGGATTTGGAAGAGTTGTTGAGGCTTCTTGAGAACAAATAATTATAGCGAATGGCAAATGGAGGTTCCCGCTTTTGCGAATGACAAATAAGTGGAGTAATAAATAAGAGGTTCTACTCCGATTCCGGTGAAGGCCGGAACCTCCGAAACATATGGTGCAGCAATGGTTTTTGTAAACCGAAAGAGAATGCGAGTTTGCGGTCACAGTTTGTGACCGCAAGTCGAAAAACTCAGGTTCGCTTAAACGAAGTGCCGATAGCAAGTAAAACAAATCCCACCAAAACCAGCATGAAGCTGTGTTCTGTTAAATAATTCACTGAAGTTAGATGGCCGACAAGGCCCAGAATACCTGCGATAAGAGCAATTGCCCAAAGAATTTTGTTTGGTGCTGATGGTTTCATAAAGTGGTGTCTTACGATTTGGGTTACAGCCCGATGTTATCCATCATCCATGGAATTGACCGGAACAGTAAGTAAGATAGTTATAAAAAAACCAGCTGTGCTAATTAAAGAATTAAAACTCAGCGTTTTTCGGCGTTCTTGGAAAAGGAATTACGTCTCTGATGTTAGTCATCCCAGTTACAAATAACACCAGGCGTTCAAATCCTAATCCGAAGCCGGAGTGCGGAGCGGAGCCAAAGCGACGGGTATCAAGGAACCACGACATTTCTTCTGTCGGGATATGAAGCTCTGCCATTCTGCCTTCCAGTTTCTCGAGACGCTCCTCGCGTTGTGAACCGCCAACGATCTCGCCGATACCAGGGAAAAGGATATCCATTGCACCAACAGTTCTTCTTCCTTCAGCATCCGGCTCGTTTAAACGCATATAAAACGATTTAATTTCCGCAGGATAGTCTGTTAGTATAACAGGTTTTTTGAAGTGTTTCTCTACCAGGTAACGCTCATGTTCAGATTGCAGATCCGCACCCCACTCATCAATAAGATATTTGAACTGCTTTTTCTGGTTAGGCTTGGAGCTTCTTAAAATACTGATTGCTTCAGTGTAAGTAAGGCGCTCAAAATCGTTATCAAGACAGAAGTTTAGCTTTTCTAAGAGATCAAACTCTGAGCGCTCGTTCTGTGGCTTTTGCTTTTCTTCTTCCAGCAAACGTGACTTAAGGAATTCCAGCTCATCCGAACAGTTGTCAATAGCATATTTGATCAGATACTTTAAAAGCTCTTCGGCAAGATCCATGTTATCATTCAGATCATAGAACGCCATTTCAGGCTCTATCATCCAGAATTCTGCCAGATGACGGGTAGTATTCGAGTTCTCAGCTCTGAATGTTGGGCCGAAAGTATAGATATCTCCAAAAGCCATAGCTGCCAGCTCACCTTCCAGCTGTCCGGATA
>JAZKIH010000028.1:0-11107 GCA_040384965.1 Bacteroidota bacterium
TTTTGCTGTAACGATTTTATAAAACTTATTTGAGACTTTGAAATCATACTCTATCTGCCGTAGTTCCTCACTTGCAAGTATACTGCTTTTGATCATATTTCTTTCTGCCTGTAATGCCACGAAGTTTATACCAGATGATCAGGCTTTGGTGAAAAGTGTGACACTTGATAGTGTGAGCGAGGAATTTAAAGCGAAGGCACTGACCTTTGTTCAGAATGATATCCGACCTAACTCCTGGCTCAATCTGCGCCTGTATAATTTTCTTAATACGAAAAAGGGCAAATATCGTACAGACCGGGTGAGAGCCATAGGAGAAGCTCCCCATCTTCTCGACAGCTCACTGGTAGAAATCTCCAGGTTACAGATAGAGAAATTCTTAGCTACCAAAGGATTCTTCAAGGCCAAAGTCAAGAGTGATATAGTGGTTGAGAATAAAAAAGCTGCCATAACTTTCACTGCAGAGCAGGGGCCCGAGTTCAAAATAAGCAGCATAGATTATGAAATTGCTGATTCTGCGGTTGCGGCCCTATATCAGGCAAACCGGAACACCTTTACAAAGATGCATGAAGGGCAGCGCTTTGATTCTGATTCACTAGCCTATGAAAGGGAGCAGATATTCAGACTGATGAAGCAAAACGGTTATTATGATTATGTGAGGCAGTTTGTAAGATTCGACGTAGACAGTAACCTGAATAACAGCCAGGCCAAGGTGATCATGTATCTGGCTAATCCCACAGATAAGCCGGGGCATCAGGTTTATACGATAGATAACAGCCTCATAACAATTCGCAATAGCAGCGGATTAACAGACAGCCTTATAACGGACACCGTGACTGTCGACACGCAATTTCGGTTTACAGACTATTCTGCGAAGTTTAAACCCGAGCCTATAGCCCGGTATATATTTATCAGAAAGGACGACATATACAATATTGACAAGGAGGATCTAACCTACGACCGGCTGTATGAACTGAATGTTTTCCGGACGATCAAGATTGATTATGCCAAAACCAGCGACAGCACAAACCGCCTTCAACCCCGATATGATATTGTGCCGTTGAAACGAATGAGCAATAGAATTGAGGGAGAATACACCTTTAATTCAGGCCGGAACGGATTTAACGTTGGTAACACGTATACAAACCGCAATCTTTTCGGAGGAGCTGAGCTGCTTGAAGTAAAAGCAAAGTATGGGGTGCTTTTTGACGCCAATGCGAGTGGAAATCTACTTGATAAGATCTTCAGCCGGGATCTTCAGTTGGGTGTTAACCTGGTTCTGCCAAGATTACTGGTGCCTTTCCCAATTCCAATGATGGGGAAGAATGGTATACCGCATACAACTATATCCAGCAGCGTTCAGCTATTTGATCAGAAGCAGGCGTTTTCCAGCAGGGTGTTTATAAACTCCATCACATATGATTGGGTAGAAACAAAGTATAAGCTGCACTCTCTTACGCCGATTAATATCGAATTCCGGAAAGGCAGGCTTAACCCGGTGTTCAGGGATACCCTCAGGCAAAGAGGTTATGAATTGTACGTAAGAACAAATAACAGGGCTTTCTTTAATCTGGGAAGTCAATATGCATACACTCTTAATACGGTCAGGCTTAATACCTATACGAACTTTATATACCTAAGGGGAGCCATCGATGCTGCAGGAAACACACTTGGTTTATTTGACCGTCTTTTAAACTTTAAGACTGATTCAACCGGGGCAAAGACAATTTTCGGACTTCCGTACCAGCAATATGTTAAGACCGAGGTTGATGTCAGATTCTACAGATCACTAGGCGGCGAGAAGCAGTTTATATTCCGGCTGAATCCGGGAGTCGGGGTGCCGTGGGGCAACAGTGAGCAACTGACGTTTGAAAAGAACTTTTTTGCCGGGGGATCGAGTGGAGTAAGGGCCTGGCAAGCGCGGACATTGGGACCGGGTAACTATAACAGGGCGTCACTGGGTTCAGATGCAAAGGCAGATGTACTTCGGCGAAACCTGAGAAATCTGGATCAGCTAGGAGAGTATAAACTGGAAGGAAACTTAGAGTACCGGTTTAAGATTGCCGATAATATTCTTAACGCAAAGGTTAAGGGCGCAACTTTCGTCGACTTTGGAAACGTGTGGAGAAAGGGATCAGAAGCCAGCAGGATAGAGAATCCGGGCGGTGAATTTCAGTTCAATAAATTTTTGGGGCAGTTAGCGGTTGGTACAGGAGCGGGCTTGAGGTTCGATTTAAATTATTTTGTTTTCAGGTTTGACCTTGGAATCAAAGTGAAAGACCCCCAGTTTAAAGGCTCTGATCAGTATGTTATTAAGTATTTGCTTAGTAAAAAGAGGGCCGAATTTAAAGACCGGTACGAGATCACTAATTTCCCGGATGTGTACCGTTTTGTGCAGTATAATTTTGGTATAGGGATGCCTTTTTGAGTTGACAGTTGACGGTTGACGGTTGACAGTTGAAAATTGAAAGTGCCCACCCAGCGTGCAGGCGTCCTAGCGTGGTAACTAGCAACTGATAACTGATAACTGGCAACTGATCCTAGAACAGTCCTTTCAGGCCATCGAAAACCGTATCAAAGAACGTTGGGATACCTAGTCCGTTTTTGGAGTTAAAGATCAAAAAAGCTACGAGAATAATTCCGCCGATTATGATGAACTTCCGGAACAGGGTCGCCAGAACAATGATTCCGAGCGGGATCAGTATCAACACGAGCCAATTTACTTTGTAAGGGCTAAGATTATCATCTTTTTTATAGATGTAGTAAAGCTTGCCATGGGTGCCCGATTCGTTTTCATGGCGCAGATACAGGAACGTTGATTTGTCGATAGGCTGCGGGGGTACGGCTACACCGCCATTGAATTTTAATTCTTGCTGAAACCCATTAATGCTGAATAAGAAAGTGCCATTCAGGCTTTCAATTGGCTTCTCATTCTCATCGGCCGCAATTATAGCGATCTTATTGTTCTTCAGAAGGTTTTCTTTAACTACAAAGTTATTTACGGCGACAAGCTGCGCCGTGGCACTGTCAGTTTGCGCCGAGACTGCAGTGATATTTATAATGGTATAGAATAAAAACAGGTAGAGCTTCAAATTTCTCATTCGAATGATCGCTTATTATAAATTAAAAATCCCGCATGGAACATTACGCCGAACCGTTTATGATCATCGTCGTAATGGTTGAAGCTTAAGCTTACCGGGCCTGCCAATGTATGGAAAACTAAGCCGGCAGTTGCTGCCAAATAATTTTTTGCAAACAGCTGGCTGTAGCTTACTGACTGCAGCTTATTAAGCTCAAATTCTTCCATTGGCTGAAAGATATAGAATTCTGCTCTGGCATCCAGATTTTTAGTCACTTTAAAGACGTTTTTAATTCCAAGGGCTCCGTAAGTGTTTGCTCTGAATTTTTCCAGGTACAGTGACTTGGAATCCTGCAAAGGATAAAAGGCCGGTGCGCTGAGGAGGGTAGATTTAAAAGTGCTGAAAGCCGGCTTATTGCTGATCACAACTTCCGTCAGGTAACCAAAAGAGTATTTGTCATTATGAATGGGATATTGTTCCCTGCTCAGTTTGGCTTTAAACCAGTTACGGCTTTCGCGCCGGGCATTTGCCGGGCTGACACCCGACTCATCGCGCAGAATATTGCCTGGTGAATATTCTTCAGTTCCATTGTAAACGTTTAGTCCGACTTGAAAGGAAGATCCGGAACTGGCATACATGCGACGGTTAAGCAAATTCTTGCTGAAATTCAGGGAAGCCATAAAACCATGATAACTGCTTTGATCGAGGATGTCGCCAAACTGGAATCTTTGATTCGGACTGTATTTGTCTTCAAAACTGATAAAACCCGTTTGGAGTTCAAGCTTCCCGTTATTGCTTAGCGGCATTCCTAACTTCAGGGCAGATTTCCTGTCAGACTGTTCCACGAAAGTAGGGTCTACATTCTCTATAAATATCTGGCTTTTGTTAAAGTAATTCCAGTGGTTGTAAGTAAATTCAGCTTCCAGGTAAATGGGCAATCTTCCAGGTACATCCATACGCGTCATTCCCTGTGCGGATTCATAAAAACCGCCTGCATAAAAGTTAGCTGAAAATGTGTAGGAGTTTATCCGGAGATAATTATACTGCAAACCAACGTATGCATTACTGATGGGGCGGGTAGATATCGCTCCGCCAAAATCCAGCTTAAAATTCTTTTGACGCTGTACCTGGAGCTCAAAATCATAACCGTCTGTTTTCAGCTCCCGTTTTATTCTTGGGTAAACTGTTTCAAAATTATCGTCAGCGACCAGCTTGTAATACCCAGGCTTGAGCTGCGCGATGGTTGGATTCTGCGTTATATTGCTTTTAATAACGGTTTCAACATATTTCCTTTGCCTGGAATTTACACCCGTCGCAACAATGTCTTCAAACTCAAGCTGAGATTTCCGGTTTTTGAATTCTGCTCGTTTTTGCGAAAGCTCCTCCGAACTTAATCGTTTGCCTATGGATCTTTTAATCTTATCCATATCCGCTATGGTCGCATCATAGCCCCTTTTTATGAGCTCAGCAACAGGAGAAAAATTGGTGGTGCTGAATCCTGCAAGGTCCGGCTGAATATACGCACCGTTTTTACCAATTGCTGTTGAGTCTGATTTGGACAGGAACATATATACCAGAAAGCGGTTCATTAGCTTCTCATCATTTTCTTTTGGATAATCGTTAAAGATTTTGGAAGAAACATTAGAGCCTATTATGTAATCGGGCTGAAAGTCTTTTTTCAATACATCAACCGGGAAATTGTTATATAATCCCCCGTCAAAAACATATTTGTCGTTTACTTTTACAGGTCTGTACACCAACGGGACGGCGAAAGTACCCCGTATTGCTTCGGTCAGGTTGCCCTTTGAAACAGCGATCATTTCCTGCGAGAGAACGTCTGCTACGATGCACCTGAAAGGCACCAGAAGGTTATCAAAGTTATCTCCGGCATTAACGGTAGCTTGTCCAAAAAGTTCCAGCAGAGCGAAGTTTAAGGGCACGTCATTAATAAGGTTTGACCTCAGCTTAACATTGAAACCTGTATCGACCTGCAATTTTGCAGTTAGGAAGGAAGGATTTTCCGGCTTCTTGTTAAAAAAATAGCGGTAGTTATTCTTGAAGCTTCCGCTTACCCAATTCTGGAAATCGGTGCTTAGGGCAATTGTTTCGATTTCGGCAGGGGAGTAACCGGACGCATACATTCCGCCAACTATGCCACCCATTGAGGTGCCGACTATATAATCAATTGGAATATTATTTTCTTCCAGGGCTTTAAGAACACCAATATGAGCAAGCCCTTTGGCACCGCCGCCGCTAAACACCAAGCCTACCTTCTGCGCTCCAGCAGAAGAAAATTGAATTAATATCAGAATGGTTAAAGCTAGCCGTTTCATAATCTCCCCACACAAAAATAATCTTTTTAACATCTTAATATTGAGATAAATCAAGATGTCTAATGTTACAATACGGAGAAAATGAGGCTGTTGTTACATCATCCTTAAAATCAAAAATCCTGGACTTTGGTCACCAGTTTAACTGATCGTACTGTTCGCATGGTATTAACGATCCTGTTATGATGATTAGCGCCTGATAATACTATAATTCTTTTACCTGGATTTTTAAGCGCAAGCTCTTTGATATTATCAGCAATCCGTTGATCCCGCTTGATTGCAAATGTGTCATAGTACTGGTAAGAGGTGTTAGACAGTACTTCAGTTTGGGCTCTGGAATACTCGTCCGTCACCTTGTCGTATGTTCCGTCCAATAATTCGTTGGCGCTTAACTTTCCCATCATTTCGCCTTGCTTTGCCTTTAAAACCACCATTCCTTTCGCTATTCTGGCCTTGACCATGGCAGTGTCTTTCATCAGTCTTTGGTTGGTGATCCTGAACCTTCCCATTTCACCAACAGTATCCCTGCTAAAATTTGCGGGCAGATGTTTGCCGTCCATTTCTGATCCCATAAAATCGATTCCGGCTTTCTGCACGCCGGGAAAGCCTAATCGGGCAGCAATCATTTCTGGCTGATAGAATTTTCTGAGATAGGCAGTATCCTGATCCATATCTTCCGGTCTGATCTCAACAGCAATTATATCCGGTTTGAAATTTTCGATGATCTTTGTGACGTGATTAAAACTGTATTTAACATTTTTCGCATGCCCGCCATGAATTGTAGGCAAAACCAAAAGCTGGGTCTTTTTTTGAGCGAAAACTGTGCTGCTGGCTAAGAATACTGAAGCCATTAGTATTATAGATATTTTGAATTTCATTCTTTTGGTATTTGAAAGGTCACTGGACATAGCCGTCCTGATTTATCGAGATGCTTTTCCCTGATTCGTCTGTTATTGTAGCCAGAAAGTACTTTGAGGTGATTTCCAGGTTAATTTTGTTTTTTACGCCGTCAATATTAATCCCGTCATCGGGGATTGCGAGATCTTTCAGCGCAGATGTATAAACTTTGTTCTTTTTTAGCCAGTCTTTTTGCTTGTAATATACGAGCCATAGATACTCCCGCTGCTTTTCCGCATAGGGTAAAACAAAGTCATCTGTTGTTTTAATGGACGGGGGAGCTTGGGCAAACATCGTATATCCCCATCGCTCGGGCAAATGCATGTTTATCAGACCTTGTGAACTCCATACCGCATAATGTGGAGGCATTGGTTTGCCGGCCGCGTCAACGGCTTTCGCGTAGACATTATTCTGCACTGTAAAGTCCCAGCCCGTTCTCAGAAAATTAATTCGAAAGCCGGTATTCCGGCGTGCGTCTTTAGGATTGAATGTGAGCGCAGAAAATGGGATGGCAATTTCAGCTATCCAGTCTGTGTCCTTATCTCCGGAGTTGTTCAACGTGCCGTTTAGTTTCACTGCAGATTGAAGCCCGATGGGAGTCCATCCAGTCAGCGGGCTGCCGCCATCCCTGTAGGGTTTGTTCATGATGAGAAACAGCATTAGGTTGCTGGGATTGATCTGGATCTCAAAATCATCATTCATGTCATTATTAGGATCTATGAACATCTTGAACACGTTGTCTCTAAAAATATTATCTGTCGGAGATTGCTTATTTGCCCAAAGATGGGGTTCTTCCATCTGCGTTGCGATGTACAGATATTTTTCATCCCAAAGCATTTTTACCCTGGTTTTATAAGCAGGAGCAGGTTTTTGGGTGCCTTCAATATCTATGAAATAGTCTGTCCATGGTGTTTCAGTCCAGGCTTTTTCATTTAAGTTTCCGTCAATTGTCAGGGGCGACTCAGCCTGATAAAGCGTGTATGATTTGGGTTTGGTGAACAGCGTTTCGTAGCCGGTTAAAAGAGACTGGGCATCAGACTCACGAGGGGAGACGACGGCAAGAATAAAGCAAATGCCGCACAGCAGCCGTTTAAAAGCAGTATTGGGAAATTTTGCTAAAATATGGAATGACATAAAGTGGTTTTAGGACATAAAGCTATCATTAAAAGAGATTAAATTTTTGCTTTCAGAAATCCAATTGCAACAATGCTACTACTGGCAAGTGGTCTGAAGCATAATGCTCCTGAACTACTGAATGCGATAGGGTTTTGAAGCTTGCTGATTTTTTGAAGGCTATAAAGTCTATTGTTGTTTTGGGATTTACAACAGGAAACGTAGGCGCACAATCCTGGCATGTGCGGGTGAATACTTCGTCCAGCTTTTTGATTACCGATGAATTGGGGGTGGCGTTGAAATCTCCGGCGATGATAAACGGAAGGGTTTCTGACGAGCTGATCATATTGATTTCAGAGATTTGCTTATCACGGTTAACAGAGGGACCCTGAGCATCGAGGTGTGTGCTTGCAAAGCGGATTGTCTGTCCATTTTTAAGGGTAACTTTCGCGGTTGCCATCACTCTGGGCTCGCCTTTAGTTCCCTCTATAGTCGTAAGACGATGAACCTTTGTTTCGCTAAGGGGGAATTTAGAGAGTATCGCGACCCCATAATCGCCACCATCATGATCAATAGCCTTTGCGAAAAAGAAATTCATTTTAAGTTTTTCAGCAATCAGTGCAGCTTCGTTGATCTTGCCCGTCCGTGCTGTATTCACGTCGACTTCCTGTAATGCAATTATATCCGGAGCTTGTTCTTTGATTGCCCGGACAATAGCGTCGATGTCTGTAGTGCCTGGTTTGGTAGGAGGTATCCCAATATGGATATTATAGCTCATTATTTTGAGCTGAACTTTGCCGGCAGAACCCTGGCTGTCACGAACTGATGTGCATGAAATAAGGGTTAAAAGAAACAGGTATAACAGAGAATGCTTCATGATTATCGTTTTGGTGATGAAATTAATATATTTCAATGATATTGAAGAAATATATGAGTTTCATGTAATGCAGGAATTAGTACTTTTAATAAATCAATTTTAATATGAAGTCAGGATCAATCTTAATGTTCGCGATTATTTTAACATCTATTACAGCGTCTGCACAGGATGGAGGCTGGACAAAGCTTTTCAATGGCAAAGACCTTAGCGGCTTTAAACAGCTTAACGGGAAAGCTAAGTATGAAGTTAAGAATAATGAGATTGTTGGTACTACAGTTGCGAATGAACCGAATTCGTTTTTGGCGACAGAGAAGGAGTATGGAGACTTCATTATGGAACTCGAGCTATTTGTGCATCCGCAAATGAATTCAGGAATTCAGATCAGAAGCCTGAGCAAGCCTGATTACATGAATGGACGCGTTCATGGTTACCAGATCGAAATTGATCCTTCTTCACGTGAGTGGAGCGGTGGTGTCTACGATGAAGCAAGGAGAGGCTGGTTATATCCTATGGAGCTAAATCCTGGTGGAAAGAAGGCTTTCAAGAACAATCAATGGAACAAATACAGAATAGAATGCATCGGCAGTACAATCAGAACCTGGGTAAACGGTGTCCCTACTGCGCATGTTGTTGATGCTGAAACTTCAACCGGTTTTATAGCCCTGCAAGTTCATGGCATCCCGAAAACGGAAGAACCCGGACATCAGATCCGTTGGAAAAATATTCGGATAAAAACAACTAATCTCAAGCAATCGCCGCCCGATAAGATCTATGTGGTCAATACTGTGCCTAATACGATCTCAGATCAGGAAAAGAATAAAGGTTTTTCTTTGCTGTGGGATGGAAAAACTACCAATGGGTGGAGAGGAGCAGGGCGCGAGAAATTTCCGGAGAAAGGGTGGCAGATTGCCGATGGAAACCTTAATGTTCTGAAATCCGGGGGAGGCGAAGCAGTGAATGGCGGAGATATCGTCACAGAGAAAATGTACAGTGCATTCGAATTGAAATTTGATTTCAAGCTCAGCGAAGGAGCCAATAGCGGGGTCAAATATTTTGTCACAGAGAAGGAAAAAAGTACAGGTTCAGCTATAGGTCTTGAATATCAGGTTCTTGATGACGAACGTCATCCTGATGCTAAACTTGGAATTGATGGTAATCGAACTTCCAGCGGATTATATGATCTGATAAAGCCTTTGAAGCTGCCAACCTCATTAGTAAGAAAGATAGGTGTCTGGAATCAGGGAATTATCCGGGTATTTCCAGATAATAAAGTGGAACACTGGCTAAATGGATATAAAGTAGTAGAGTACCAGCGGGGATCTCCTGAGTACCTTAAACTGGTGGCAGGGAGTAAATACAAAATCTGGCCTGACTTCGGGATGGCGCCGCAAGGAAGGATATTATTCCAGGATCACGGTGATGCCGTTTCATACCGAAGTATTAAAATAAGAGAGCTGAAATAAAATCAGCACTCTTATTCTAGGCGCTGAGTTTCAGCTCTACTTTAGTGATAAGATTGACGATATCAAACGGTTTTTCGATAAAATCGTCAGGCTTACAGCTTTTCTTTATGGAGTCGGCCATATTATGGGTGGCAGAAATCATAATGATAGGTATGTGAAGTGTTTCTTCTGAATTTTTAATATTTCGGCATATTTCTCTTCCGTCCATATCACCTAGCATAACATCGAGGATGATCAAATCAGGATTGAACTGGGATATATGATCAAAAATTTGTTGACCATTCGATACCAATTCTACTTCGTAGCCTTCTGATTCTAAGATTAATCCTATTACTTCTAATATATCAAGATCGTCGTCGACGATTAAAATTTTTCTCTTTTTCATAGCTTGTTCTTCATAGCTACCGGATAAATTGCAAAGATCATACCACTTAAATGCGGCGATGTTAGTTCCGGTAGCTTGATCTGTTTCTTTAATTATTTGCCCGGACCAGTAATCTCAAATCCAGCTCATCAACGCCATCTTTCAAGCCGCCGGCCCAAATGGTATAAATACGACCAGCAACCACATCGAGGCTTGCCTCATGCTCTAAACCGCCATCCGAATTCTTTAACTGGAACATATATGCGGCCGGGTCAATGACCGTAAATCCTGATACTGTCTTATATGCCTGCCCCGGGAATAGACTTGCACCGCCTTTAACAGACAGAGCAAAACTGCCTCCGTCGGGGCTTAAGTTGATAAATCTAATCTTGGCTTTGCCAGCAGGAGGCAGTGAAAGATCATCTTCTGTTAAAAAAGTTGACAGCGAATTGTTTACACCAGTTACAAACATTGAATAATATTTGTCCTTTTCCAGATTAACAGTATCGGCAACCAGAGAATTAAAACTTCCGCCTGCCGCCGCGTCAAATTTTAC
Source organism: Bacteroidota bacterium (assembly GCA_040384965.1). Classification (GTDB taxonomy): domain Bacteria; phylum Bacteroidota; class Bacteroidia; order Sphingobacteriales; family Sphingobacteriaceae; genus Daejeonella. Next base: position 10,678 of record JAZKIH010000028.1, read on the forward strand.
AGAACCCCCGGTAGTTACCAAATATTTGCTTTCCTGACTGTATCCAAGGGCTGGCCCGTTAACGAGATTTTTGTTGAGAAAGAAATTAATTAGAAGCGGTCCGGGCGAAGCATTAACGACATTAAGTGCGACAGCGTCCTGCGGCTCATCATTAGAAAGGTCCTTTACGCATGAGCTTAGTGCCACTAATACAAGGGAGAGAACCAGCGAAAATTTAAAATATTGGAGGGTTTTATTAATTGTTTTCATAGCAGAATGTTTTTGGTAGGATGTAGACTGTGAGAGTCTCTCCAAACACTATACCGAAAACCTATTGTGACTATCTTCAAGAGTTTTGCAGCGCAAAAAAAAACCTGAGCTAAGCTCAGGCTGTGTGCACCCTAAGGGATTCGAACCCCTATCTTTGGTACCGGAAACCAAAATTCTATCC
>JAZKIH010000029.1:0-58632 GCA_040384965.1 Bacteroidota bacterium
ACACACTCCTGTACTATTGCTATAGCGCAATAGAAAATGCTGAACAATTCGCAGCTGAACATCTTCAATTTTGTAAGTCTTTAAACCTCGTAGGCCGTATTATCGTGGCTGATGAAGGTTTGAACGGAACCGTTTCCGGGACTGCTGAATCGTGTAAAGCCTATATGGAAAAGCTGCATGCAGATCCGCGCTTTGCGAAGATTGATTTCAAAATAGACGAGGTTCCTGAGCCTTCTTTTATCAAGATGCACTGCCGCTATAAATCGGAGATCGTGCATTCCGGGTTGAGAGATCCGCATATTATAAACCCGGAACTGAAGACCGGCATCCACCTCGAAGCGGATGAGTTTATCAGTATGAAGGATGATGAGGATGTCGTTATTCTGGATGTGCGTTCAGACTATGAGCATTCAATCGGCCGATTCAAAAATGCCGTCACCCTGGACATTGAGAACTTCCGTGATTTTCCGGCAAAGATCAATGAGCTGGCAAAATATAAAGACAAGAAGATCATTACCTATTGCACCGGCGGCATCAAATGCGAGAAAGCCTCAGCCCTGCTTTTACATGAAGGTTTTGAGAATGTATACCAGCTGCATGGCGGGATTATCAAATATGGCAAGGAAGCAGGAGGTAAAGACTTTGAAGGCAAGTGCTATGTATTTGATAACAGGGTTGCAGTGGATGTAAACAAGGTAAACCCTGTAGTGATCTCCACCTGCCGCAACTGCGGAAGTCATACCACCAAAATGATCAATTGCGCCAACCCGGAATGCAATGAGCATTTTACCCAATGCGATGCCTGCGGCGAAAAATTAGAAGGTGCCTGCTCAGAAGTTTGCCAATCGCATCCGAGGAAAAGGGAGTATGATGGGAGTGGGTATTATGTTAAAGTGCCACAGCCTGTTAATAGTAAGAAGTTGAAGGTTAGTACGGTAGAATAGGGGCCCGCTCATAGCCGCGGGAAGGCCTAGTACTTTTCCTTCAGCTGAAAAGTACCAAAAAGCCGCGCCTGCCTGATATTTGTTGCAAATCCAAGTTTTATCCTGTAGGTACAATCCAAGCCGTGTGAATGTCAGTGAAGAAAGTGTAAGAATCTACAACACTTCTCCGGATTGCTTGACGACCATGCAAGAAATGAATGTTAGTGCAAAGGATAAAACGCGTCTTTACTGCCAAATTTCAGGAGGGCGAGTTCATCGAACTTGCAGAAGCAGCAAATCTATCAAAGTCAGCTACCACCGTACCTACCGTGTCTTATATACTTCGTCGCTTATTAGTTTTGTTCCGCGTGCCAAAGGCACGCATTTCTACACCAGCTAGACGTTAGGTACGCTTCTTAGGCCAAACCACTGAATCCCCGTTTCCCTTTTTATTCGCATTGGCTGGTGCGGATTGCAGTGTCTAAGCCTAACCACTAACTTCAATAGCGCCAGGCGCAGCGACGGCTCTTTGCCTACTTTCCAGCTGAAGGGAAAGTAGGTGCCAGTCCGCCGGCACGAGGCGGAAGAACTATTTGCAATAATTTGACCTACAGCAAAGAACTAGGCCTCCGCGCCAATGAGCGGGTAAATGAGACTATAATGAATATTTTTATTATTTTAAACTCCTCAAACAACCACCACTTTCATGAAAGAAACCTCCCTCTTCACTCTAACCCTATTAATCATAAGCCATCTTTCCATGGCTCAAAATAACTCTTATTCCAAAGAAGCTTTTGTAAGCGGAACTGATACCCTGCTTTACAGGCTGCTGCTGCCTGAGAATTTCAATCCGGCGAAGAAATACCCGGTGCTGTTTTTTCTGCATGGGGCTGGTGAGCGGGGGAATAATAATGAAGCTCAGCTATTGCATGGCGGCGATCTTTTCCAGAGTGCACGGATGCGGAAAGATTTTCCTGCTATTGTAGTCGTACCGCAATGTCCTGCAAACGATTTCTGGGCGAATGTGCAGATCCGGAGTACAGGTGAGCGCTTCGGTTTTCAGGAAGGGGGGGAGCCGGGTAAGGCTATGGGTTTGCTCCTCAACCTGATTGATAATTACCGCGGACAGAATTATGCGGATAAAGACCGGTTCTATATCGGCGGACTATCCATGGGTGGTATGGGTACGCTGGAAGTCCTGCGCCGGAAACCGAAAGTTTTTGCAGCAGCCTTTTCTATCTGCGGCGGCGATCATGTTGATAATGTCAAAAAATATAGAAAGGTTCCTTTATGGTTCTTCCATGGAGAGAAAGATACAACCGTACCTTCCGCAAAGTCGAAGGTCGTGGTGACTGAATTGCAGCGACTGAAAGCAAAAGATGTTAAGCTGACTCTCTATCCGGAGGCGGGACATAATAGCTGGGATGCGGCATTTGCTGAACCGGAATTATTGCCCTGGGTGTTTGGTCATGAGAAGTAGGAGGACTGAGGTCTGAAGTCGTAGGTCTGAGGTCGGAAGTCTGAAGTCGGAGGTCTGAAGTCTGAGAAGTGATCTTGATTAAGGGAAATGGCGGGTTTAATACCCATGTCATCCCGAGTGTAACGAGGGACCTTCGTAACTGATTAACTGTACAGTATTTTACCACATAGGTCCCTCCCTGCGAAGAGCAGGTTCGGGATGACATAGCGTGAATAGCAGCTCTTATTTTACTGGGGCTTCGGTGGTTTAAACCGCGGCACGTAAGCAGGTTTCGGCTTATCAGCAATTTCTTCTTTTGGTTCTTCTGCCGGACCGGGATCTGAGATCTGAGGACTGTTTTCTGAAGTCTGAGGTCTGAGTTCTGAAGCTTCGGGAGCTTGTTGTTTAGTAACAGGGGCTTTAAAACGGGGCACGTACGCCGGTTTCGCTGCGTCTCCAGTTTTGCTTTCCGCTTCCCGCTTTCCGCTTTCACCTTCTGGTTCTTCCTTTGCAGTAACGGGGGCTTTGAACCTCGGCACATAAGCCGGTTTGGGTTTGTCAGCCGTTTCTTCCTTAGGCTCTTCAGCAGGTTTTGTTGTAACAGGGGCTTTGAACCTTGGAACGTAGGCTGGTTTTGGTTGATCGGAGGTCTGAGGACTGTTATCTGAAGTCTGAGGTCGGAGGTCTGAAGTTTCGGGGCTCGATGGGGTTTGCGGGGATGCTTTTGTAGTACCAGCGGCCTTAAACCTCGGCACGTACGCCGGTTTTGCTGCGTCTCCAGTTCCGCTTTCCGCTTTCCGCTTTCCGCTTTCACCTCCTGGTTCTTCCTTCACCGTTCCCCCCGCCCGGAACCTCGGCGTATAAACCGTAGCTTCCACAGTCGGCGACAAAAGCGGTTCCGCCTGGGCAGCAATTTCGTTGATCTCAACAACCTCTTTCACCGGAACAGGCTTTGGCTCTTCCTTCAGATGGTAAGCGCGTCTGAGTTTATTGAACAGAAACTTTTTGGTATGATCAAAGCTCTTCGGCCCCATCTGGCTGTAATGACTTTGGAACTCCGTAAACAAACCGGGCTCAGCGGTTTGAAACTGAGCCAGGTCTATTTTTTTCTTAATAAGGAATTCCTCGAAAGTCATTTGCCCGATAATTATTCTGCCATATTGTGATACACAGCCTGAACGTCGTCGTCCTCTTCAAGCTTGTCGATCAGTTTAAATACATCAGCAGCCTGTTCTTCATTTACCGCAGTAGTTGATTCAGATACCCGCTCCAGCTTGGCGCTGATCACCGGGATGCCTTTTTCTTCAAGTGCCTTCTGCATTTTTCCGAAGTCTTCAAATGAGGTATGGATCACACCCACATCTTTGCCGGTTTCGTCTGCTTCTACATACAGGTCTTCCAGTCCGAAGTCGATGAATTCCAGCTCCAGCTCATCCAGCTCCATATCGCCCGGATCAAAGCGGAAAACCGACTTACGCGTGAAAATAAAATCCAGTGATCCTGTTTTACCCAGGGTGCCATTGGTCTTATTAAAATAGCTCCGTACGTTGGCAACGGTACGATTGGTATTATCAGTCGCGGTTTCAATCAGGATGGCTACACCATGCGGGGCATACCCTTCATAAACCAGCTCTTCGTAATTGCTTTCGTCTTTATTGCTTGCCCGTTTGATCGCAGCTTCTACCGTATGCTTCGGCATATTCACGGCCTTGGCATTCTGCATTGCCGTTCTCAGGCGTGAGTTTGCATCGGGGTTAGATCCGCCATCCTTTACAGCCATCACGATCTCTTTTCCGAGACGGGTGAACTGTACGGCCATCTTCGCCCAGCGCTTGAATTTTCTTTCTTTACGGAATTCGAATGCTCTTCCCATATTATTTATTGTATGCTATTAAGTTTTGCTTTGAGCTATCAGCTATGAGCTTTGAGCTATCAGCTGTCAGCTCCAAATATGCTAACTATTTCTTCAAATTATCAAACATATCCGCCGTCATCTTTGTCAGGTCGAACTCTGGCTTCCATGCCCAGTCCATCCGTGCCTGACCGTCGTCTATAGACCGCGGCCAGCTTGAGGCAATCGCCTGGCGCTGATCATAGTCAGTATACGTAAGCTTAAAGTCAGGGATATGCTTCCTGATTTCACCTGCGAGAATCTCGGGTGTGAAGCTCATTCCGGTAAGGTTGTAAGAGGAACGGATACTGATCTTCTCCGCCGGGGCATCCATCAGCTCAATGGTGCCGCGGATCGCATCGTCCATGTACATCATGGGCAGTTCCGTTTCGGCCGACAAAAATGACTGGTAGCTGCCTTTTTTTAGTGCTTCGTGAAAAATATGGATCGCATAATCGGTGGTGCCCCCGCCGGGTGCAGCTTTCCAGCTGATCAGTCCGGGATAGCGGATGCTCCTGACATCGATGCCATATTTCTGGAAATAATACTCGCACCAGCGCTCACCGGCAAGCTTACTGATTCCATACACGGTATTCGGGTCCATCACACAATACTGCGGTGTATGATCTTTCGGCGAATTAGGGCCAAAAACTGCGATAGAGCTGGGCCAGTAGATCCGCGGGGTTTTAAATTCCAGCGCCAGGTCCAGCACATTCAATAAGCCATTCATGTTGAGGTCCCATGCCAGCTTGGGATTCTGCTCTCCCGTTGCCGACAGCAGGGCCGCCAGCAGGTAGACCTGTGTAGGTTTATATTTCTGGAAAATATTCTTCAGAATGTCCTTCTCAAGCACATTCACAAACTCAAAAGGCCCGGCATTTTTGATGTCGTAATCAGGGCGGCGAATATCGCAAGCTATGACCTGCCCATCGCCATAGATCTTCCTTAATTCGCTTACTAATTCCGTCCCTATCTGCCCGTTTGAGCCTATAACAACTATTGTATCCTGCATTATAATTGGTTTTAGGCAAAAATAGGGATTTTTTTGAGAGGGAGGGTTGGTATTAAAGCCGGTTGTGAACCCTTGATTATAGTTTTGCCGCCAGAGCAAAGGATTTGCGAAATCTTTTTAAATTTCCATTTGTGTCAAAGATTTCAGCGTAAAGGAAGTAGATGCCAGTGACCGCCAGCGTATTGAATTCGTTTAGCCCATCCCAAGCAATAATCCCATTCGAATTCAATGTAGAATTTTTTAATAGGTTTTTGATCAGGACACCCTTGTCGTTGAAAATCTTGACATTGGCAACCATCCCGGGTGAAGGCAAATGATAACTGATTTGAATTACGTCGTCAAACCCATCGTTATCCGGTGAAAATGTTCTTGTTGTCAAAGCAAATTCTGCATCGCCTCCAGGCTCCTGGCTAAATTGAGAATTCTTGTACCCTGGTGTCGCAAAGCCTGCGGATGCTGTAGCAGATCTGAAATTGCCGTTTTCGTTTGTACGTGTTATAAAGCTGCTTCTCTCAAGAGAGACTCCCTCGAGATTTTTGAGTAACTGAAAATGCATCTTTTCAGTGTAATCCAACTGATCTACCCTAATGCCATTACTCAGAAGTAACACGGTACCTTTATCATCATTAAATTGAGGTAGCATAGCTTTAAAAAGCTTACCCGGATTTTCCACGACATAATCTTTCAAAATTATGTGGGGATCGCTGGTTATTGCTAAGTAATTTCCCGGCTCAAACAATAATTGTTGAGGGCTAATTTGCTTAATGCCACTAAGGGTGTCTTTTGCAATCGTACCAATTGAAAGGTCTCGTAAATCCAAAGTATGCTGCGTGTTGTTGTAAAGCTCTACAAAGTCAATACCACCAGGTTTTGGATTAAAAAGAATCTCGCTTATTAAGATAGAATTTTTAACTATTTTTTGAGTTAGAATAAATTCTTGAAAATCGAAATTTGTCAGGATATCGGAGCCGGCACAATCTCTTACATGTGTAACGTCTACCCGATATGAATGCCCCCTTGCTAGCTGCTCTCTGAATTTCAGCATAACCTGTTTGAACGCAGGTGCAACTGGCATAACAGAGTCGGGTTTACCAACGCCATTATTTAGCTGATAGTTCTTGGTAATGGAAGCTGAAAGACTGTCTACAGATTTATTGAATGTTAAAAGTAGCGTAGTACTGTCTGTTAAAACAGCTGTCAATAATTTTAAACCTTCAGAAATAGAGCTATCATAAACTGAGTTTTGCCTACCAGGGGTGCCACCCGTAGAATCTTGGCTAGCTTCCCAGTTTTGTGAATCCTTACATATTGATGCTGGGTTGATCATCTCCAATGAAAAGCCACCAGCTTTTTTTTTGCTGTCCTTGTACCAACTGGAGTTGTATGCAACTTTATGAAATTCCCGGCCTTTATTATTTTTAAGAGTTAGAATATCTTTATCATTACCCAAAGACGGCCATGTTGGCAGCCCCATTACATTTCCAAAGTCAGAAAAGTTAAGTGTATCTCGTTCTGGACAGAGAATGAGATAGGACTTGGGAGCAAGTTCTCCACGTGTAAATTTATGCTGAACACTTTGATCGCCATACGACATGCCTTTTAAATTCACAATTCTTTCCGTCGGATTGTAGAGTTCAACAAATTCTATTTCGGGCAAGCCGATTTGTGGCGAAGGGTCAGCAAATATTTCGTTTATTATGACTGGGTAAATAATTTCGGGAACAACAGGAATTGTAAATGACGCGTAGTTATTTGGGGAAATAATTTTTTCGCCAGCACAGTTAAAAAGTGAATCAGCTGTGAGAATGTATTGAATCCCTTCTAGAAATTTTGATCGAAATCTTAGGTTGATCTTCTTGTAGTCGTCTTCCTTGGCGATCCATGTCGCTTTACCAATAGTATTATTTATGAAGAAATTTGATGGTTTTAGAACAGCGGTATCAGCAACGCGGTTTAGAAACACGATCACAGTGCTATCAGATGTATTTTTTACGGAGTCAATTTTTAGGTCTCGGCTAGTACCTTTGGGTATCGAAATGCTGTTGGCGCGGCCTGGCGTGCCACCTGATGGATGAATTGAGGAATCCCAGTTGTAGAAGCCATTGCAGACGTTATTCTGGATATCGATTTTCTCAAGTGACCAGCCACCACTTTTCTTTGTTTTATTTTTATACCATCCATCAGAATATGCAACCGAGTCGACTAATCTTTGCCGAAAGCTTTTTAAAGTTAATTGGTCACTAGTATTCCCCAATGACGGCCATGGTGAAATACCTTTTGTCTGCCCAAATTGTTTAAATGAAACAGTGTCGGCAACTGGGCATAAGATAAGATATCCACCAGGAGCAATAGTTGTATTGGTAATAAGTCCTTTGGTTGCAGAGTCGCTTAAAATCCATTTGTTAAGGTCAATTGTTTCTCGTCCCGGGTTATGTATTTCAATATATTCGGCAAGTGGTAAACCTATTTCAGGGGAAGGATCGGCGAATATTTCGGTTATTAAAATCCTGGCAGTGTCCGGTTGTTCGGGAGCTAATGGTGGAAGAGGATTTAATTTAAATCTAAATGAAGACTTGCCAGTTATGAAATTTCCGCCGCAGTCCTTGAGTTTCAATACAGTTAATGTATAATGAATGGTTGGTTGAAACTTTTTACTATAGGTTAGAACCGCTTCTTGTGACTCCGTATTCGCGGTTATTTTCTTTATAACATTGTCTGGTGAAAGATTAAAATTGGCAGCGGTCAAAGTACTATTGTCCAGATGTTTGTTAAAATATATCTTGATTGTCGTATCCGAAAGTAATGTTAAGCTATCAGCAGTCAATGCAGACCGGTCATAACCGGAAATGTTAACTGAGTTTCTGCGGCCAGGCGTCCCACCGATTGTATCTAATGAAGCGGTCCAATTGAATAGGCCTTCGCAAATCGACTGTAGGTCAATCTTTTCAAGGCTCCAGCCCCCAGACTTCTTAATATTACTCCGATACCAGGAGTCGGAATATGCCAGGGAATCGACAATTCTGCCTGTCAAGCTTTTTAAAGTTATCTGGTCAGATCCATTATTTAGCGATGGCCATGGACTAAGGCCGATAGACTTTCCAAAAAATCTGTAATAAATAGTGTCTGCTACTGGACAGAGAATTATGTATTCTCCAGGCAATATTTTTTGCCCGCGAATGATTGCTTTCGTCGTCGGATCGTTTATCGTCCATTTATCCAAATCAACGGGGTCTTTTAGAGGGTTATATATCTCTATAAATTCGGCAAGAGGCAAGTTGACTTCTGGGGAAGGATCAACAAATATCTCTGTGATAGTAATTCTGGCTGTGTCATTACCAGTCGATGGAGGTGATGGCTTTGAGATTTTGAACTTCAGACCCTGCAAATCATTCGTTATGTAAGTCCCGCTGCAATCCTGAACATTGTGGAGTTTTATCTGGTACTCTATACCGCTTTGAAATTTTTGGTCGTACGTTAATGTAGCGGTCTTGGAATCGCTATCAGTAATGATTTTTTTTAGGATAGGTTTGTTTGGAGCCAGCTCAAAATTTTGCAACAATAAAGTTGAACTATTTAGATGTTTGTTGAAATAAACTATTACAGATGTATCCGAAACTTGCTTCAAACTATCGGCAGATAAGGGGAGCAGATCGTATCCGGGAAAATACATTGAGTTTTCTCTTCCGGGGGTACCTCCAGATGAATCTGCCGATGCAAACCAGTTGAACAACCCAACACATTTTGTCTGCGGGTCTCTACGCTCAAGTGTCCAACCTCCTTGTTTCTTTGTGGAATTTCTATACCAGGCGTCGGTATATCGAACAGAATCAACAGGTAAATTTTCTGGACTTATTAAATTTAGGATTTCACCCGAATTATTCAGGGAAGGCCAGGGAGACAGGCCGAGAACTTTACCAAATTCTTTATACTCGGCTGTGTCAGCTTTGGCACAAAGGATTAGGAAAGACTTGGGGTCTAGTTTTATTTCGCCAAACGTCGCCTCGCTACCGGAGTCATTAAGTTTCCAGTTTTTTAGGGAAATTGTTCGGTCAGTGTTGTTGCGCAGCTCTACAAATTCAACCGAAGGTAAGTCAATTTGGGGCGTGGGATCGGGAAATATTTCGTTGATAACAAGGTCCCCGAATTTCGGAATGTAGGGATTTATGTAAGTAAATGAAGCGCTGTTATTTAGACCAATCAGATTGCCATTTTTATCTTTGACGTTTGTAGCAGCAATTATATAGAGGCCTCTTTGGAGAGCATTGACCATTTTAAGATGAAATTTGGCGGGGTCGCTCGTTGTCTTCACGTTGGATACTAACCCTGCTTTATTATTTATTTGATAATTTGCTGCTGCCTTAATACTTACACTATCCATAGGCTCATCGAAAGTGATTTCGACCGTGTTTGTGTCTAGTCCTACAACAGTAATTAATGATGGTGAAGTCACATCGTTCACTATCGCTTGAATTTTGAAATTATCGAAGAAGTGTTTAAGGAAAAATGATGCAGTGGATTGCTGTATGAGAATCCCAAAATGAGATGAAGCTGTATGAGTGGCATCAGTGAACGACCCCTCGGTGATGTAAGATGAATTAGCAGATATAACCTCTCTTTCCAGCGTAAATTTTCCAATATTATCGCGTGTTAATTTGATTTTAACTGTATTGTTTGAGGAACCTACTGAGCCATTTGCACCATCAATTATCTTCACACTGCTTGCCGCTGTTCCTGATCTTTTGTAAAGGCTTATTTCGTCGTCTGTATTGCCTATTCTAACGAAATAACCATGAATAGAAGTTGCTTTCAAGTCTGCTTTATCCGAAATAATGTATATATCTACATAATTTGATCCTGATGTGCTGAATTGTAGATTTACCCAAAGCTCCCATTTTACATTGTTCACTAAAGTGTTGCCCGTACTTAAAAAGGAACTTGTATTTGGATTGTTGGAATTTGACCTCAATTTTCCGTCTATTATCAAAAAATCGCCGCCGTTGCCAGCCCAAATAGGATTGTTTGTAAAATCGCCATCACTAAATTCTTCATTCAGCTGGGCAAGTGCTATAGTATTTGAGAAAAACATTAATAAAATCAGAATCTGCTTCATATCCCGGAAATGAAATATGAAAGTCTGGAACTGAGGCAAACATTGGTAGAAGCAATGAGGATAAGGTAGTTTTTTTTGTGTCTTGGGTGATATTGCAGGAAAATTAGCTCTTCAAATCCATTATATCAATTCAGATAGCTCCAAAAACCCCCAAATTTTTCCCATCTTTACCCTAATTAAACAGTATTAACAAAATTTAAACACAATTTAAAAATGAAAGTCGCAGTAGTAGGCGCTACCGGCCTTGTAGGTTCGGTGATGTTAAAAGTTTTAGCAGAGCGCAATTTCCCAGTTAGTGAATTGATCCCGGTAGCCTCTGCGAAGAGTGCTGGTAAACAGATCGAGTTCAAGGGAAAGAAGTACACTGTGGTAACAATGGATGATGCCATTGCAATGAAGCCGGATGTGGCTTTATTCTCTGCAGGCGGAAGCACTTCTTTGGCAGATGCTCCGCGTTTTGCTGCTGTAGGTACAACGGTTATTGATAATTCTTCGGCATGGAGAATGGATCCTGACAAGAAGCTGGTGGTGCCGGAAGTTAATGCAAATGTGCTGACAGCAAATGACAAGATCATTGCTAATCCAAATTGTTCGACTATTCAAATGGTAGTGGTTTTAAAGCCGCTGCATGAGAAATATAAAATTAAACGGGTGGTAGTTTCAACCTATCAGTCGGTTACAGGTACCGGTGTGAAAGCCGTTGACCAGATGATGAATGAGCGTAAAGGGGTCACGGGTGAAATGGCGTATGCCTACCCGATTGATTTGAATGTTATCCCGCAGATTGATGTGTTTACGGCTAATGGTTATACCAAGGAAGAAATGAAGATGATCCTTGAAACCAAGAAGATCATGGGCGATGATTCCATCCGCGTGACGGCAACTACCGTACGTATTCCGGTAATGGGCGGCCACTCTGAGTCTGTGAATATTGAATTTGAGAATGATTTTGACCTGGCTGAAGTTCGTGCTATCCTGGAAAAGGAAGAAGGCATCATTGTAGTTGATGATCCGGCTAACCTGAAGTACCCGATGCCAATGGATGCTCATGAAAAAGATGAAGTGTTTGTCGGGCGGATCAGACGTGACGAGTCTCTTGAGAAAACCCTGAATCTATGGATTGTTGCTGATAATCTTCGTAAAGGTGCTGCAACAAATGCCGTTCAGATTGCGGAGTATTTGAAAAAGAATCAGCTTATATAAGCAGGTAAGCACACCATGCCTTTTGCTTTGCGGAAGGGGGCTTATCGAAAAATTAAAAAAGAACCTGTCCGGATACGGCAGGTTTTTTTTATTAACTGGCGTTGCTGTATGATAGTGAAACGGCCGAGCGGTAGTTAGCTAGTTCAATTTGCTTTTCGAGGATATTCTCCAGCACAATGCCCGCTGTAACCTGGAGGCCGCCATCGTGCGTCAGGGTAGAAAGCACAACCTGGGTATTTTCTCTGATCCGGGGGGTACAATAGGTATTAATCGTTTGTTTTATGGGCAGAGTAATGAATTGCTTTGCATCAGCGATCTTTCCGCTCAGGATAACAAGCTCAGGATTAAAGAGCTGGATCAGCGTAGACACTGCTCTGCCCAGGTTCTGGCCGATTTCCGCGAGGATTTTTATGGCGTATGCATCGCCCTGATTTGCTGCATCTATCACAACCTGAGGTTCGATCCGTTCCATGTCGCCGTTGGGAATTGCATTTGACATAGAAGTTTCGCCAGACTGGATCCCGAGTTTTGCCAGGCGTGACAGCGCAAGGCCCGAGGCTACAGTTTCAAGGCAGCCGTGTTTTCCGCAATAGCAAAGCTCGCCATCGGGAACAAAGGGCATGTGGCCAATCTCCCCGGCAAAGCCCGAGATCCCGCTTTGCAGCTTACCATCCATAATGATCCCCAGTCCGACACCCCAGTCCAAAAGCAGCACCAGCACATCTTTCCTGCCTGCTGCTAAACCGAAACGAAATTCAGCCTGGGCATTGGTTTTAACGTCATTCTGTACGTATACCGGTTTTTCAAACATTTCTTCCAGCGTAACCTGCAGGGTTTTCGCCTCATCGCCGGAAAACAAATACGTATAGTTTTTACCCGCATTGCTGTTCACAAGGCCCGGCATGCTCAAGCCCACACCCACCAGTTTTTGGGTATTGATGCCGGAAAGCTGGATAACACTTTCGGCATACTCATAAAGCTGCCTGATCGCAGTTTTATCTTTGGTCATCCGCAGATTGAATTTCTGCGTTCCCGAAATATTGTTGTTGTTATTGTCGAAGATGGCGATCTCTGTGGTGAACAGTTCCATGCTGATGCAGAGCACAAAAAAAGAATGATCCTGCAGACTGTATAATTCAGGCTTACGGCCGCCAATAGATATTCCTTTGCCTTTTTTCTGGATCAATCCCTCACAAAGAAGCTCATTGATCAGGATTATGGAAGTGGGAGAACTGATGTTTAAGATGCGGTAGATATCCGCATTCGACTTGGCACCTTCAGCCTGAAGCAGCTTAACCAGGCGAACCTTTTGCAGGTACTTTTTCCGTTCAATGTTACTAAGCGTATCTAAATAATTTTTGTCTGCGAGGAATGATTTCATTAAAGTTTCATGGCGGTCTAAAAGGCATATTTACTATTAATTTTTGTTATTTCATACAGATGAGGATGCTAAGGTGCTTTGATGCAGGAGTTTCGCTGGCACCGCTAAGAAGGCTTCAGCTCGTTTTTAAGGGAATGCTGCTGCCTGTTTTCGGTATTAAATTGAGCCATTTTGCTCCGAAAAAAGATTAGATGCGCGGCGAAGTGGCAGATTGTTTGAATTAATATCAAATTGTTACACTATTATGGGTCCTAAATAAAATTAGTGTAAAGTTTATAATAATATTATTGCAATATTTACGAGAGCAGTTATTTGTAAAGGCCTTACAATGCAAAACCTGGATATTTGTGATTTTGATCTTATCTCGAGACTTCGTAACGATGACGAATTAGCGTTCGGCATTGTTTTCGAAAAGTATTCGGGTAAGCTTTACAATTTCAGCTACCGGTTTCTCAAAAACAGGGAGCAATGTCAGGAAGTAGTTCAGGAAACATTCTTAAGCTTATGGGTGAACCGCAAGCGTCTTGATGATCAGTATCCGATTGCCCCTTACTTATATACCATTACCCGACGTCTTACCTTAAATACCCTGCGCAATATTGCCAGTTCAGAGAGTGCCATGAGCAAGCTGTGGGTAAACATGCAGCAGGTGAGCAATGAAACGGAAGATGAAGTGAACCTGGAGGACCTCCGGCGGTTTACTGAAGAAGTGTTGAGCCGCTTGCCGCAGCGCCAGCAGCTGGTATATCGTATGAGCAGGCAGCAGGAGCTCAGCTATGATGAGATTGCAGAGGAACTGAATATTTCGCGGAATACCGTAAAGAACCACTTGGTAGCTGCCTTAAAAACTATCAAGACACAGCTTCACAAAGCTCTTTTCTTAATGCTGTAGCAAGGTACCTGTCCTTTCAGCAGCCCCTAAAAAAAATATTTTCAAAGTGACTAGTCCGCGAGGTAGTCTGGCGTGTATTACTATTAAATAATCCGCGGAAGTAACGCAGAATAATGAGCCAGGATAAATTAGAGCATCTTTTAAGTTTGTATGTTGAGGGACGAATTAGCCGGGAAGATTATGAGCAATTATTTGACAGACTGAAAAACAACCCGGATGACGAACACGTGAACAGTGCAATCGATCATGTATTCCGGAAAATGAAAACTTATGCTGTTCTGACGGACAATGAGAAAGAAGTGATCTATCAGAATATTATTTCTGACAAACGCTTTGATTCAGCCGGGCAGGAAGATGAAGACGGATTTAATAGGCGGAGGATCGGTAACTGGAAAAGGATCATGGTGGCAGCAAGTGTTTTGCTTCTTATCTCGACCGCCCTTTACTTTTACACGAACCGGGTCAGGACACCGCAGCTTGTGCAGCGCGTTCAGCCTGTGGCGCCTAAAGTTATAAGTCCGGGCGGGGATAAAGCGGTGCTCACCCTGTCTGATGGTTCAAGGATTATTCTTGACAATGCTAAGAACGGGGTGCTGGCGAATCAGGAAGGTGTGAGCATCCAGAAGACATCTGATGGAAAGCTGCTTTATACATTTTCCAATGCGGGTAAAGTGGTAAAGGCAGGAGATATCCATGTGATCTATAATAAGATTGAAACCCCGCGGGGCGGTAAGTATGAAGTTAATCTTCCGGACGGAAGTAAAGTGTGGCTTAACGCATCATCTTCACTGCGCTTCCCTGCACTTTTTGCCGGCAAAACCCGTGAAGTTGAATTAACGGGCGAGGCGTTCTTTGATGTAGCTAAAAATCCCGATAAACCATTTAAGGTGATCACGAAAGACCAGGTGGTTGAAGTGCTGGGTACGCAGTTCAATATTAATTCCTATTCTGACGAAGGACCGATTAAGACTACGCTGATTGAAGGGTCTGTTAAGATCATATATAAAGACCAGGTAGTGCTGCTCAGCCCGGGCGAGCAGTTCAGGCCGCAGAGTTCGATTGCAAAAGTAATCCCTGCCGATACAGAAGAAGTTGTGGCATGGAAAAAAGGGTATTTTTTGTTTAAGAATGAAGATATAAAGAGCATTATGCGGAAGCTGTCGCGCTGGTATGATGTAGATGTTAGTTATTCAGGGGAAATCCCCGGTGTTGGCTTCGGAGGGAACATTTCCAGGTCGAAGGATATTTCAGAAGTTCTGAATGTTCTTCAGCTTACGAATGCCGTACACTTTAAAGTAGATGAAAGGAGGATTACCGTTATGCCATAAAACAGACCTAAGGTATATGGTAGTCTTGAAAGAAAACCAAGAGCGGTTGCAACGCTCCTGGTTAGATTTTGGGATTACTAAAAATGTTGTCCAAGTATTAACTCACCCAAACCGCTAATATATGAAATTATGTTTATCAACTCCTTGTAGTTCATGCGGCTACATAGTCAGATTTTTAATGATGGTAAAACTTGTTATTGTTTTATTGTTTACTGCACTGCTCCAAACCAGTAGCGCGACCACGTTTTCCCAGACTGTAAGTTTAAACTTCAGGAATGCGAAACTGGAAGTCGTTTTGAAAGAAATCGGCAACCAAACGGGGTATGACCTTGTGTATGTTACTCCGGTAATAAACGAGGCAAAGCCCGTGAATATTAATGTGAAGAATGCTCCGCTTACGGAAGTACTTGAAAAGTCTTTCTTAAACCAGCTTCTCACATACACGATCAGCAACAGGACGATCATCGTCAAGAAGCGTACGCCTGAATTTTCAGCGTCGATTATGAGCGAGCCCAGGCCAGTTGTGGATGCTGTACTTCCGAGCGAAGTGCGCGGCCAGGTTACTGATAATAAGGGTGAGTCGCTTATTGGAGTGAGCGTGAAGCTCAAAGGCTCAACTGTTGGTGTAAGTACTGATGTAAATGGACGTTATACCATTACCCTGCCCGACGGTTCAAATACCCTTGTTTTCACCTATATAGGATTTGAAACTCAGGAAGTAGCAGTTAGCGGCCGGACCGCAGTAGATGTTACGATGGTTCCAAGTAACGAAGCGCTTGAAGAAGTTCTCGTGGTTGGATACGGAACACAGAAGAAAAGCGATTTAACAGGTGCAATAACTTCGGTTACTGCTAAAGATATTGAAGGACAGGCTTTTGGCAATGTTAACCAGGCGCTTCAGGGCCGGGTTGCAGGTGCTGATATAACCTCAACTTCTGGTGAGCCAGGTGCTCCGGTGCAGATCCGGATCAGGGGCCAGGGAACATTTGGTAATTCAGGCCCTCTATATGTTGTAGACGGCGTACCAATGCCGGGAGATAACATCAATGCGATCAGCCCGGATGATGTAGAGTCTGTAAATATTTTGAAGGATGCATCAGCATCTGCTATATATGGATCGAGAGCGGCGAATGGCGTTATCCTGATCACTACTAAAAAAGGTGTGGCTGGCGAAACCCGCCTTTCATATAACGGTTATTACGGGATCCAGTCTTTCAACGACTTTATACCAATGGCGAATTCGCTGCAGCTTGCAGATGTAGTGAATGAGGCGCAGACAAATGGCGGCCTACCTCTTCAGGCGGCTTTCAATGACCCTGAAGTTCTTAAAACTAATACCGACTGGCAGGCTGCGGCATTCCAGAGTGCACCGATGCAAAATCATACGATGACATTAGCAGGCGGCGGTGAAAATGCCAAGTTCTATGTTTCCGGAGGATTTCTTGATCAGGAAGGTGTCATGGTATTCAGTTCAATGAAGCGTTATTCAGGCAGAGTGAACAGTGACTTCACAGTAGGGAAGAACAAAAAATTAAAAGTAGGCGAATCATTAGTAATGAGCCGCACCAATGGTTTGAATCTTGGCCAGGGTACTAACCTTGACTTTGCTTACCTATTGGGATCATCACCAACTATGAAACTTTACAAACCGCAGAATGCAGGCGGTTACGGTGGTCCTAACCCGGCAGAAACCGGAGTTAACAACCGTGAAAACATCGTTGGCCGTCGTGATTTACGGAGAAACTATAGCGATAGAAACAATTTGCTGGGAAATGTTTTTGCGGAATATTCCTTCCTGCCGAGCCTTAAATATCGGTTGAACGCCGGACTTAATACAGGTGTAAACTCGAACAGAGGTTGGGCTGGTATTTTCAATATGGATAACCGTTCGAACAATACGCAAACTCTGAATCAATCAAGGAACGTATCCAACGAATACCTGCTGGAGAATACCCTATCATTTGATAAAGTATTTGCTAAGAAATACTCAGTTTCCTTATTGGGAGGTTACACGCAGCAGAACGCGCTCTACCAGAACATGTCAGGAAGCAAAAGAGATTCACCAAGTAATGACCTGCAGGTGTTTGACGCGATGACAGGTACATTTACTCTTGGCGGAAATGAGTCAGAGTGGGCATTGAGATCTTTCCTTGGCCGTGCAAATGTGACCCTTTTCGATAAGTACCTGTTTACAGCTACTATCCGGAGAGACGGATCTTCACGTTTCGGTAAGGATAACAGATATGGTAACTTCCCATCATTTGCTGTGGGATGGAACGTAGACCGTGAAAACTTCCTTAAGGACTTTTCATTCATCACTGGCCTTAAGCTGAGAGCTAGCTGGGGCCGTTTAGGTAACCAGGAAATTGGTAACTACAGCAACACCACTACAGTAAGTACTGCGCCGAGATATTTCTTCGGTGCTGACCAGATTGCACCAGCATCAGCTGTGACCACACTGGGTAATCCTTCACTGAAATGGGAATCAACAGAACAAAGCAACGTAGGTGCTGATTTTTCTTTCATCAACAATTCACTTACTTTTTCAGTGGATTACTGGGTAAAGAATACAGACGGTATCTTATTAAGAACACCGATCTCTACAGCATCGGGCATCTATCGCGACAATGGTGCGTTTGAAAATGCTGCAGGTTTGAGAAATTCAGGATTTGAATTCCTGGTAGGATATCGTAAGAATATCAGCGATTTCAATTTCGGAGTGTCAATGAATTTATCAACAGTGAAGAACGAAGTTACTTCTTTAGGAAAGGGTGCAACGATCATCAACTTAGTTGAAAACTCATACCAGTTCGGAACCTTTACACGTACTGCCATTGGCGAGCCAATGTCAAGTTTCTATGGCTATGTAATGGAAGGAATTTTCCAGACGCCAGCTGAAATTGCAGCGCATGCAAAACAAACAGGTGCTGCTCCGGGTGATGTTAAATTCAAGGATATCGACGGCAACAATGTTATCGATGCGAATGACAGAACAGTTATCGGTGATCCATTCCCTGATTTCAACTATGGTTTGTCTTCAAACTTCTCATACAAAGGGTTTGATATGAACTTCAGCTTCCAGGGTGTACAGGGTAAACAGCTTTACAATTCTCAGCGCGCTTATCTTGAAAGTATGCAGGGCGAGCATGGCCAGATGGCTACAGTTGTTAACCGCTGGAAAGGCCCGGGAACATCTAACACGATGCCAAGAGCGATCCGCGGTGGAGCAAACTTGAATTCACGCCCGTCAACCCGGTATGTTGAAGATGCCAGCTACCTGAGATTGCAAAACCTTCAGTTTGGTTACGTAATTCCGCAAAGTGTGCTTGGTAAATTCGGGGTAAAGAGGTTAAGAACTTACATCAACACTCAAAACTTACTTACTATCAGCGGATATACAAATTATAGCCCTGACGGTTTGGGAGGTAATGGTAACAATGGAGGCGGACAGGATCCCCTGGCGATTGGTGTGGATACCGGGAATTACCCGATACCACGTGTAGTTCAATTTGGTTTACAGGCGAACTTCTAATCGGGATCATTTAATTTAATTCAGTACCTCTTAAAAGAAAATAACATGAAATATATAAAAATATTAAGTGTCGCATTGTCAGTATTATTTCTTGTGTCGTGTGATAAGGATTTCTTAGAAAAATCACCACCGGATAAATTGTCTGAAGAAGGATTTATTAACTCCGCAGACCGTGCTAAACTGGCTGTAAATGGGATATATCAGCAGCTTCAGGTATCTGATCTGTATGGAGATTATCTTCCGAAATTTATTGGAGTTCCCGCAGGAGAAATATTGCTGTCGAATACCCAGCCGCTTGCGATAAATAACTTCTCGTTCGATGCGTCGGATACCTACATGCTGAACATTTATGCTGCCCTTTACCAGGGAATTAAGCGCTCCAATACGGTGCTTGCTGAAGTTCCGGCTGTTCAAATGGACAAAACGCTTCAGGACCGCTATCTGGGAGAAGCAAAGTTTCTTCGCGCATTTTACTATTGGAACCTGACAAATATGTGGGGAGATGTGATCATGATCACTGGACCGGTTAAAAGTCCGGACGATGTTCTGATCGCTAAAAGCCCGCAGGCAGATGTGTATAAGTTGATTATCAAAGATCTGCAGGAAGCCATTCCGGTTTTACCAGTGTCTTATTCAAGCACAGACGTTGGCCGGATAACTAAAGGCGCTGCTCAGGCAATGCTGGGTAAGATGTTTTTGTATACCAAAGACTATACGCAGGCTGAGTCGTTGCTTGGAACCGTTATCAACACCAAAACTTACGATCTGATGCCGGTATTTGACCAGATATGGAACCGTAACTTTGAGAATAACAAAGAATCACTTTTTGAAGTGCAGTTTGCAGATATCGGCGGTTCCGGAACAAGCTCACGGAATGGTGCATACCTGCCAGGTGTTAACGGCGGTACGGGCAGTTCTGTTGCTACTCCAAGGATCGTTAGTGCATTCCCTGCCGGCGACCCTCGCCTGGGATACTCAATTTACCGGAACGGCGATGTATTTGCACCAAACTTAACCACTCAAAGCATCAACCTTGACACGTATAAGTCTACCTGGTCTGCAACCGGATTTAATATCAGGAAGGGAATGGTGCCTATACTTTACCTGCAGGGCGCTGGAACTAATTATCCGGTGATCAGGTTTGCTGATGTATTGCTGATGTACGCTGAGGCTGCTAATGAAGTCGGTAAACTAACTGAGGCAAGGGATGCTGTAAACAGAGTTCGCCAGCGTCCAACCGTGAATGTTCCGGCTTTGACTGCCGCAAATACCGGAACCAAAGCCACCATGTTTACTGCAATCATGAAGGAAAGAGAGCTGGAACTTGCTTTTGAGAACCACAGGTTCAGCGATCTTAGAAGATGGGGACTTGCAGAAACTGTTTTGGGACCGCTAGGTTACTTGCCGAAACATAAATTTTTCCCACTTCCTCAGCTTGAAATTGATATTAATCCTCAGCTGAAACAAAACACGGGCTGGTAATTTTCCGCACGGAAAAAGTAAACTACTAATTTGTATATTACAGGATGTATGAAGAAATTCATACATCCTTAATTTAACGATAAGGAACGTAATTGAACCAGATTATCAGGTTCAAAGCGCGACTCTACGAGCAGTGTTGTTTCAAAAGCCAGAACTGAGGCTAAGGATTTCGTATGAATGCGCCAGCAGTTATGTCAGCAGATACCGCTGTCCCGGTTGGACACGGATCAAATGACACTATCTCTACGTTACCGGGTGAAGATGATTTTTTGCTTGTATTACATGTCTTTTTATACCACAAAACTAAGATCATGAAACGTAGAGACATAATTAAGACACTAACTCTCCTGCCATTGGCGGGAAGTACTGCAGCGCTCGCCTCGTCATTCCCTGCAGTCCCGCAGCTAGCTGGAGCCGCAACGGGAGCAGCTGCCGATCTGGAAGTAACAGTTGAATCATTTCTTGCTGAAAGTAATATTTACCGCAGTATCGGTGTGGAGCCGGTAATTAACTGCCGCGGTATTTTTACCATAATCGGCGGATCCTTAAAGCGGCCGCAGGTTAAAGCAGCTATGGATGCGGCATCAAATAATTTCGCCCAAATGGATGAGGTTGCCGATGGCATTGGCCAGCGGCTTGCCGATCTTACAGGAGCGGAGTGGGGAGTCGTATCATCCGGATGTGCTGCCGGTTTGAAGCTCGTAACCGCAGCCCTCGTATCGGGCGGCGACCCGGAAAGACTGGTCAGAATTCCTGATCTGCGGGGCATGGAAAAAACCGAAGTTATTGTACCCCGGACATCACGAAATGCCTACGATCACTCGATCAGAAATATCGGCGTGACAATGGTGAACGTATCTACCCTTGAGGAATTGAAAAGTGCGATCAATCCGAAAACCGCGATGATCTATGTTGTGAATGGTGACAGATCATGGACAGGTGCACCTATGTCACTGGAAAATATTGCGGAGGCGGCAAAAGCCAAAAATATACCGGTGCTCTTCGATGCCGCCAATGAAGTTTTGACCTTTCCGCCGGTGCACTTAAGCCGCGGAGCTACAATTGTTGCGTATAGCGGCGGTAAAGCGATCTGCGGTCCGCAATCATGCGGATTAATCCTTGGCAATAAGGATATCCTGATGAGTGCCTGGCAGGCAAGCTCACCGCATCATGGCCCATGCCGTGATAATAAGGTGGATCGCGATGAGATGTTTGGAATGGTTGCTGCAGTACAGGCATGGAAGGAAATCGATCATGCTGCTATAAATAAGCAATGGGTATCCTACCTTGACCATATTATAGCGAGTGTTGCAAAGATCCCAAGCGTAAAGACACGCGTACACATACCATCAACTCTTTCAGGTTTATCTAATGTCTCACCAGAGGTTGTAATTACCTGGGATGAAAATGTGCTGAACATAACCGGCTTCGATATGGCAGAGGAACTCGGCAGGAATAAACCGAGAATAGCTGTAGCAAGCGGCGGCGGCAGAGGCAACGATCCAAATATTAACGGTATTGCAGTAACGACCATCGGGATGAAACCCGGGGAAGAGAAGATTGCGGCGGACCGCATAGTAGAAGTGCTTACCAGAAAACGCGAACCAATTGTTCGGACCATGGCACCAGCCGCAGTGAATTTATCGGGCAATTGGCTGGTCAACGTGAAGTTCTATAATAGCAGCGCAGTACAAAAGCTTTTTATTCAGCAGGAAGGCAACTGGATCACGGGTTCCCATGAAGGAACGTACGCGGTCAGGGAAATGAGCGGTTCACTTGAAGGCAACCAGCTGACTTTTCAAAGCTCTGTTCCAAATCTGGTGGCAGATTCCATCAGCTATATTTTTACGGGAACTGCAACAGGTGATACCATGACTGGGAAGATATTTATGGGCGAATATCGCAATGCAACATTTACAGCAATGCGGGACAATAAGCCGTCAGCCAAACGGCCTATTAAAGTTCCAAAAGGCCCGCCACTTTCCAGCTAATTTTAAGAAACACATAAAGCCGAAATTTAACCTAAACAAAATTGAAATGAATTGTATAAAACCAATGCTTAAAAACTCTCCAAACTACCTTAAATTTTTTCTGACGATTGTATTCCTGATCTCTGCTTCGGCTCTTAGGGCCCAGGAAATCGACCTGCTGTTAAAAGGCGGTCACGTGATAGATCCTAAAAATAAGATCGACTCAAAGATGGATGTCGGCATTACCGGCGGTAAGATTTACAGAGTAGCAGCTAATATTCCTGCAAACCTTGCTAAAAGAACAGTTGATGTGACCGGCTTGTATGTTTCACCCGGCTTTATAGATATGCATGTCCATGTTTTCGCGGGAACTCAGGATCCTGGATTTACCGGATTTGGTATCACAAATGGTTTCGGCAGTGTTGTGCCGGATGATTTTACATTCCGCTCTGGTGTGACCACCGTTGTGGATGCTGGTTCTTCAGGCTGGCGTGATTTTCACACGTTTAAGAAACAAACTATCGACAACTCGCAGACACGGGTTCTTGCATTTATTAGTATTGCAGGACACGGAATGCGCGGCACTGTGGATGCGCAGGATACTTCAGATATGAACCCTACAACCACTGCCTTTGTTATGAAGGAATATCCAGAGATCATCGTAGGGATTAAAGCTCACCATTACCAGGGACATAGTTTTTTCCCGGTTGACCAGGCTATTGCTGCAGGCAGGCTGACTGACAAGCCGATAATTGTAGATTTTGGCTCGAGTACTCCTAAACTGTCTATTGAAGACCTTTTCATGAAGCATTTCCGTCCGGGAGATATCTTCACGCATACCTTCTCAGGCTCATTCATAACCGAGACTGCTCCTAACGGACGCGAGCCAATCGTGGATGCAAATAATAAAGTAAAGCCATTTGTTTTCGAAGCTCAAAAAGCAGGACGGATCTTCGACGTTGGTCATGGCGGCGGAGCTTTTGTTTGGAGTACAGCTGTTAACGCCTTGAAGCAGGGCTTTTTGCCGAATACCATCAGCACGGATCTTTACCGTTCAAGCAGAAATGCAGGAATGAAGGATATGGCTAATGTGATGTCAAAGTTCCTGGCAATGGACATGTCTATACAGGATATCATTCTTAGATCTACCTGGAACCCGGCCAATGCAATAAAGCGTCCTGACTTAGGAAATTTAAGCGTTGGTTCAGAAGCTGACGTAACGGTATTCAATCTGAAGGATGGAAAATTCGGCTTCATGGATGCACGAGGTTCAGTGAAGAATGGTACTAAGAAAATAGAAGCAGAATTAACGCTTCGTGCCGGCCGGATCGTATGGGATCTCAATGGTGTAAGCGGCCCGCAATGGGACGCAAAATAATCGGTTGATCGGCACACTTAATTGTGTTTAACATGAGGATAGCAAAAGAATATAACGGAAGCAATAAGGTTGTTCACTTTGCCCGCGGGCTGAAGAGTATTGCTGTAACTCTGCTTTTATTGGCAGCTCTGGCTCCCAGGAGTACTTTCGGGCAGGAGATCGACCTTTTATTGAAGGGCGGGCACGTCATCGATCCAAAGAATAAAATAGATTCTAAGATGGATGTGGCCATTGTTGCCGGAAAAATATTCCGTGTAGCAACCGATATTCCGGCAGCTTCAGCGAAGAAGACGATTGATGTAAGCGGCCTTTACGTCACGCCGGGAATTATAGACATGCACACGCATTTATTTGCCGGGACAGATACAAACAGTATTTCGGCAAATTCTGCTGCGGGATTGTCACCTGACGCTTTTTCTTTTCGGGCGGGAGTTACTACAATGGTTGACGCCGGTTCTTCGGGCTGGAGAAATTTTCCGGTTTTTAAAGCACAGATCATAGACAAGGCACAAACCCGGGTTCTCGCTTTTTTGAATGTAATCGGCAGCGGTATGGTAAGCCGTTACGGTGAGCAGGATGTAAGCGATATGAATCCCGTGATGAATGCAAATATGATTACCCGCTTATATCCGAAAATTCTAGTTGGAATTAAATCTGCTCATTACTGGGGCGATTTTACGTCTGTCGACAAAGCAGTTGAATCGGGTAAGCTTGCTAATGTGCCTGTTATAGTGGATTTTGGAGAGCATAAACCAGCTAACTCCTTGGAATCTTTGTTCATGGAACACTTCAGACCCGGCGATATTTTCACCCATACGTTCTCAGAACACACCGCTGGTGACCGCGAACCTGTTGTGGATTTAAAGTCCAGAAAAGTAAGGCCTTTTGTGTTTACTGCACAAAAGCGCGGAATTATATTCGATGTTGGCCATGGTGCCGGTGCATTTAATTTTAGCCAGGCTATTCCAGCCTTGCGCCAGGGTTTTATGCCTAATACCATCAGCACTGATCTTTATAGCTTAAGTATGAATGCTGCATTAAAGGATATGAGTAACTTAATGTCGAAATTTCTCGCTATGGGGATGTCTCTTCAGGATGTTATTGTTAGGTCGACGTGGAATCCGGCGAATGTAATCCAACATCCTGAGCTCGGGCATTTAAGTGTTGGTGCTGATGCGGATGTTGCTGTATTCAATTTGAAAACTGGCAAATTCGGTTATACGGATGTACGGCGGACAAAAATCCAGGGCACGCAAAGGCTGGTGGCGGAATTGACTATACGGGCAGGCAATATTGTTTGGGATTTAAACGGCACTAGTTTGCCTGTCTGGACTTTAGCTAAGTAAGTCCATCATATAAAAATATAGGTATATGGAAATTCGATTAAGTAGAACTTACAACGTACTGTTAAGCAGCTGCCGGGACGCGCTCGTGTGCCTTGCATTAGTCATGGCAGTTTCTGCGTCGGCAGCACATTCTCAGGAAATAGATATGCTATTGAAAGGCGGCCACGTCATCGATCCAAAGAACAATATCAACTCCAAAATGGATGTTGCCATTGTAGCAGGAAAGATATTCCGGGTAGCGGCTAATATTCCCGCTAATACAGCTAAAAACACAATTGATGTGAGCGGCTTGTATGTTACCCCTGGAATTATCGATATGCATGCACATGTTTTATCGCCTGGGCGTCCTCAAGCAGATGCGTTTTCCTTCCGGGCCGGCGTAACTACAGTTGTTGATGCAGGCTCTACCGGCTGGAGAAACTTTCCCCTTTACAAAGCACTCACTATAGATAAGTCGCAAACCCGAATACTCGCCTTTTTGAACGTTGTCGGGACAGGAATGGTGGGGCGTTTTGAGGAGCAGGATGTAAACGATATGAACCCGGTTATGAATGCACACATGATCAAACGTTTATATCCGGGACTGTTAGTGGGCGTTAAATCGGCTCATTATTGGGGCGACTTCACTTCAGTTGATAAAGCTGTTGAGTCTGGTAAACTGGCGGATGTGCCTGTTATAGTCGATTTCGGTGAACACACTCCTTCTAACTCTATCGAATCATTGTTCATGGAGCACTTTCGTCCCGGAGATATTTTTACTCACACATTTTCAGAAATAAATGGAGGTCGCGAGTCTGTAGTTGATGAAAAATCCCGGAAGGTTAAGCCTTTCGTATTTGCAGCTCAAAAACGCGGGATTATTTTCGATGTCGGACATGGTGCAGGGGCCTTTAATTTTAATCAGGCAATCCCGGCATTCCAGCAGGGCTTTCTTCCAAATGCAATCAGTACCGACTTATATCAGCTGAGTATGAATGGTGCCATGAAAGATATGAGTAATGTTATGTCAAAGTTCCTTGCAATGGGAATGTCGCTGCAGGACGTTATTTTGCGCTCAACCTGGAATCCAGCAAATATCATTAAGAGACCTGATCTGGGCCATTTAAGTGTTGGTACTGAAGCTGATATAGCTGTTTTTAATCTTGAGAAGGGAAATTTCGGATTTATGGATGTGCGCAGAAGTAAGATTAAAGCCACGGAAAAGCTGGAAGCCCAGCTTACAATTCGTGCTGGCCGTGTGGTATGGGATCTTAATGGATTGAGTATGCCCGAATGGTCAATGCCCGTAGCTACAAACTAATTTCTTCACGAAATAATTTGCAATAACATGAAGCTGGTAAGAATTCAAATATGGCAGCGCTTCTGCATCCCGAGTATGGTAATAGCAGGAGCTTTGATTTTCCTGACACCCGGGATTACTGCTGCACAGGAGATAGATCTTTTAATTAAAGGCGGCCATGTGATCGATTCAAAGAATGGTATTGATTCGAAGATGGACGTGGCAATTGTTGCCGGCAAAATATTCAAAGTAGCGCCAGAGATATCAGCTCAGGAAGCGAAAAAAACGGTGAATGCTACTGGATTGTACGTAAGCCCCGGATTGATTAATATGCATACTCATGTTTATGCAGGCAGCAATGTGGGTTTTACCAGCGGAACATCAAGTCAGTTACCTGATGCTTTTGCTCCGCGCGCCGGTATTACGACTGTTGTTGATGCAGGCACATCCGGGTGGCGTACTTTCCCTGATTTTAAAACTAAAGTTATTGATAAGTCGGTAACGCGGGTTCTGGCTTTTTTGAGTATCGCGGGTTCGGGATATTCAGTGGATAATGCTCAGGAAAATATCGATGAGATGGATGTCGCCAAAACGGTAGCCACTGTAAAGGAGAATCGTGATATTATAACGGGGGTAAGAATCGGCCGGTACGAGGGAACCAGCTGGGTACCTTTTGATCGTGCATCTGAGGCTGCTTTGCAATCCAATTTACCTCTTTTTGTAGAATGTCATCTTCCTCAGTATTCACTTGAAGATCAACTCAAGCGCATGCGGCCCGGAGATATAATGACCCATGCTTTCGAGAATGTAAGCGAACGTATGACGGTAGTTGACGAGAAAGGTCAGGTGAGGCCATTTGTTATGCAAGCCCAAAAGCGCGGGGTGCTCTTTGACATAGGCCACGGTGGCGGCGGCTTTTGGTTCAACCAGGCTGTGCCCGCATTTAAGCAGGGATTATTACCAAACTCATTTGGTACAGATGAGCATCGTACAAGTATGAATTCGGGAATGAAAACTATGCTCAACGTAATGTCCAAATACCTTAACATGGGAATGAGCATGAATGAAGTTATCTCCAGGGGAAGCTGGAAGGCCGCCCAATCTATTAAAAGGGAGGATCTGGGGAATTTAAGTGTTGGTTCTGTGGCCGATATAGCTCTGCTGAGTATCATACCGGGCAAATTCGGATTCGTGGACTCCGGTAATAATAAGATGGACGGCAACCAAAAACTTGAAGCTGAAATGACCATACGAGCCGGGAGAATTATCTGGGACTTGAATGGGCTGGCAGCTACAGCTTTTAAACCATAAGATATTCTAATAGAAATTAATCATAAAATATATGAAGCGTAGAAATGTAATTAAAGGTTTAACACTTCTTCCCGTTGCAGGAAGTGTAATGTTAAAAGAATCATGGGCTTTGCCTGCCACTGGTAATACTACTATATCAGCGGGTAGCCTAAAAAATGCTGAGAGTATAACAACAGAGGCGTCGTTTATGGCAGAAGGTAACATCTTCCGTTCCATTGGGGTCGAGCCTGTTATAAACTGCATGGGCACATATACCATAATTGGAGGCTCCATTGAGCGGCCTGCAGTTCGCGAAGCGATGGAGGCTGCAGCTCATAATTTCGTTCAGTATGATGAGCTTGCAGATGGCATTGGCCAAAGACTGGCAACTCTTACCGGGGCAGAATGGGGTATGGTTTCTGCAGGCTGTGCTGCGGGATTAAAACATATCACTGCGGCTTGCGTCACAGGAGGTAATCCTGAAAAACTGATCCGTATACCTGATCTTACCGGGCTGGAAAAAACGGAAGTAATAATTCCAAGATACTCCCGCAATGCATACGACCATGCAGTACGTAATATTGGAGTTACCATAGTCCACGTGACCACTCCTGAGGAACTTGCAAAAGCTATCAATCCAAAAACAGCAATGATATATCTGACTTCCGGCAGGAATTCCTCGACCGGACAGCCATTATCCCTTGAAGTAATTGCAGGGATTGCTAAACCTAAAAATATTCCTATTCTGATCGATGCGGCTGCCGAGAACCTGACTCTGCCTCCTGTGCATCTGAAAAGAGGAGCAACAATTGTTGCTTATAGTGGTGGTAAAGCTATTTGTGGTCCGCAGTGTGCAGGTTTGATGCTGGGAGATAAAGCATTATTAATGTCGGCATGGCAAGCCAGCGCCCCTCACCATGGTCCGGGACGGGATAATAAGGTGGGCCGTGAAGAGATGATCGGGATGATGGCTGCAGTTGAAGACTGGACTAAGCGCGATCACGATGCAGACTGGAAGAAATGGATGGGCTGGCTGGATACCATAGTTAAGAGGGTGTCAGTAATTCCGGGTGTGAAGACAAGCATTCTTGAGCCTGCAGGTCTTGGAAATAAGTCCCCGGTGCTGACCGTTAGCTGGAATCCAGAAACGCTGCACACTACGGCTTTCGATATAGCCGAAGAGCTTGGCAGAAACAAACCAAGAGTAGCGCTTGCGGCTCAGGAGGAAACTGATGGAGTTACTTCAGTTAGTATTACGACTGGTCAGATGCAGGCTGGGGAAGAAAAAATCGTAGCTGACAGGCTTTATGAAGTTCTTTCTAAAAAACGTAATCCTAAACCGGCAATGGCTGCACCGGCTGCTAATCTTACCGGCCGCTGGGATGTAACTGTGAATTTCTTCAGCAGTACCAGTCAGCATTCATTCAATATTGAACAGGACGGGAATTGGCTAAGCGGCACACATAAAGGCGACCTTGATACAAGGAATCTTAATGGTACCATAGATGGAAATAAGATCATGCTACGAAGCAACATTCCCATTGTCGGTGACACCCTGATCTTTCTTTTTTCCGGCGAGGCGTCGGGCGATACGATGTCGGGCAACATCCATCTCGGCGAATATCGCACGGCTACATTTACTGCCAAACGAAATACAGCAAAACCAGCACGCCAGAAAGTTATGATCCCTGGAGGTCCGCCTTTGGCTACTTAAACAGAAAATGAACTATTTGATATGAAGTCAGGAAAAAGTACTGCATTTTTTAAAAGTTGTATAGCGTTGCTTGCGGTAATTCTTGCCTCGGTTTATACTGTGCAAGGTCAGGCTGTAAAAGCAGAATTGCCAGTATATCAGGTGGAGAGACTCATGCAACCGATCAGCGGAGTACAGAAGTGGAAAGGAAGTGAATGGCGGCATATTACACCCGTGAAAATTAATAATTACATGGGGAAATTGCCGTCTTTTATACCTTCCGCTGAAGCGAAAATGATGTATGACGACGAGAATTTGTACGTTATGTATCGGGTTAAAGACAAATTCGTTTCAAGCAAGATCGTTGCTATCAACGGTGCTGTGTTTAATGAGTCTGCTGTCGAGTTCTTTTTCTCGCCTGATACGACCGCACCGAAAACGTTTTTCAACCTGGAGATAAATGCAGGAGGAACGCCCTTATTAGGTTATCGCGCTAAGAAACCGTCTGTTGAGGACATTCAAAAGATCGTTATACAGCATTCTTTGCCGCAGGTAGTCGATCCTGAGATAACAAAAAAGGTTACGTGGACTATTTTTGTTAAGATACCTATTGATATGCTGGCTAAGTACGCCAATGTTACCCGCCCGGAAAAGGGGGTTGCGTGGAGGGCTAATTTCTATAAGATTGCTGAAAAGACATCTAATATTCATTTTATCACCTGGTCGCGGATCTACAATGAGAAACCAAACTTTCATTTGCCGCAATTTTTTGGAAGACTTGTTTTTAATTGATTTCTAATAGTATGAAGAAAGCAGTCACATTTATTACTAGTCTCGGAATCGTTTTCGCTTTCTACTCGTTCAATAGATCAACCTCTGTGCAGGATCCCTGGAAGGCTCCAGCCTGGGCTGATACGTTGAGAAATCCATTTCAGGCGAGGTGGGGGGCAAATGCGATGTCACCGCAGAAAGTTATCGAAGCACAAGAGATGTACAATACCTATTGTGCAACCTGTCATGGAAAAACGGGGAACGGTGATGGCAGCCTGGGCGCAGGACTTCCGATTAAACCAGCTGACTTTCATAGTAAAATTGTAAAGGACCAGAAGGACGGAGCGCTATTCTGGAAGTTGGGTGAGGGACGGGGAGCAATGCCATCGTATAAACAAACTTTAAGTGAAGAAAAACGCTGGCAATTAATTGCTTACGTACGGCAGCTTGGCATTTTAGACAATGCGGCGCCGGGAAGGCTCAAGGTTGAGACTTCCGATTTATCCTCTTATAAAATAAAGCAGGGAGTAAGTAGTGGATATTTTCCGGTCTCGTCAAAGATTCGTAATGTGATCAAGTCTGAATCGGAAGTGTTCATGGTAGATACTGTAGTTGCCGGGTTGAAACTTCCATGGAGTATGGTATTCCTTCCTGACCAATCTATGCTTATTGCTGAGCGCTCGGGCAATTTATTGCATGTGAAGAATGGGAAGGTGCAGGCAAAGCCTATATCTGGCAATGTACCCAAAGAGCTGCGGGATATGAAGCTTCACCCGCGTTTCAATGAAAACGGGCTGATCTATATCTCCTATTATATTAGTCCGGTTAAACCCGAAGGAGGCTATACAGCTTTGATGAGTGCTCGACTTGTAGGGGATAAATTGATTGACGAAAAGTTACTCTACAAGGCAGGTCCTTTTAATCAGGGCGCATTCTTTTACGGGAGCAAAATTGCTTTAGATGGCAAGGGGCATATCTATTTTACTGTCGGAATTACCGGGGAGCGGAAGAACTCACAGGGTCTGTCGAACCATGCCGGTAAGACCATGCGGCTTAATGAAGATGGAAGCATACCTGCAGATAATCCGTTTGTCAAAACGGCGGGAGCATTGCCGGAAATCTATTCATATGGTCACCGGATGCATCAGGGATTGTTTTTTGATCCTGCGTCGGCTACACTGATGGCTACTGAATTTGGTGAACTCGGGGGAGATGAGCTGAATGTTATTAAAAAAGGAGCGAATTATGGCTGGCCTCAGGTGACATTTAGCCGTGAATACACAGGAGTTCCTATTACTTCAGACTCACTTCGGAACGATATTGAGCCTCCGGTCCACCACTGGACTTTTGCTCCATCCGACCTTACCCGGGTTTCCGGCAAACTATATCCATCCTGGGAAGGAGATATTTTCATAGGAGGTCTACTTCGAAAGTCAGTATTAAGGGTGAAATTGAACAATGGCGCTTTTAATCACGATGAGATAATGCTTGAAAATATTGGGAGGGTCCGCGACGTAAAGCTCGGCCCGGATAAACTTCTTTATTTCATGACCGAAGATTCTGGTGTGATCATCAGGCTGATTCCGGTTCAAAAAAACATCCTGGTAAAAAAATAGGGAGTACGAGATGAACCAGGCCTTTGGCGCTGGCTGTAATTTGGACGAGTAGGATCAACACTAAAATTAAAGTTAACCATGCGTCGGAGAGAAATTATTAAGGGGCTGGCAGTTCTGCCACTATTGGAAATGGCCCGCCCCATCGCGTCAGTGTTGGCAGGCCCGCCTGCTAAGCCAAGACTGTTAATTGATACACATGTGGAGACGTGGAACTTCGATAGCAGGTTCCCGTTTAAGCATCCTGAAAACCCGAATCTTAAGGTTTCGATTGAAGCACCTATTGAGAATCAAATCGGTCAGATGAAGGATTTTGGTTTAAAGTATGGAGTCTTAATCAATCCGCGATATTACGGATGGGATAATTCTTATATGGCAAATTGCCTTAAAACCTATCCAAAACATTTTGTTGCCCATGGTCTGTTAAATCCGGCAGATCCTAAGATTGCAGACAATCTTCGTTATTGGGTTAAAGAACATGGTTTCCAGGGTATGCGTTTCAGCCCCATATACCATCCAAAAGCGACCTGGTTGAATTCGCCGGAACATTATCCCCTGTGGCGTGAAGCTGAAAAATTAGGTGCAGTATTCAACTACTACATTGTTCCTCACCAAATGCCAATGCTCGAAGATATGGCGCAAAGGTTCCCAGGAGTGAAAATTGTTGTGGACCATGCCGGGAAACCCGATTTGAAGGCTGCAGACTGCTGGCCTGAATTTAAAAAAATGTTCCGTCTGAAGCGCTTTCCTCAAGTTTGGATAAGCAGCTCTGAACCTTATGAAATGTCGGAAATAAAAAAGTATCCGTACGAGGATACTCTTCCTTTTTATAAAGCCATTTACGAGGAGTTTGGGGCGAAGCAGATCATTTGGGGAACGGGTTATCCCCGTCCCCGCTGGGAGCTTCCAATGGATAAGGAATTAGAGTTCGTTGATAAATACTGTGATTTTTATACAGATGCGGACCGGGAGCTGATTCTCGGAAAGAATGCATTGAAAATATGGAAATTTCCCCGCAGGGCGTGATATCCCAAAATTTGCTTTAAACTATGAAATATAGCCTACGTCTGTTTGTTGTTTGCGTCTTTGCACTTTTACCTGCGTTACTTTCAGCTCAAACCATTCCCAAAGAAGAATTGATTTTTCTAACCTCTGATTGGAAGGGAGATCGTTTCCCTGACGGCCGCCCGAGGCTGCCAGATGAAATTTTAAAACGGGCGAAAGCAATTGGTATTGAAGAAGTCTGGCAAATATTGACCAACGAGGGTTATTTGTATCAGTACGACCGAAACTGGAAAATGCTCCACGATGATGTGAAGGTTATAGGGCGTGCGCTTACAGCCAGCTATTTACCCGCACGGCCGGACTTGGAAAAAAACATTGGGGCCAGAGCCCAACAGGAAGGCCGGGCTGGACGTCATTTACACTGGCCAATTAATATGCTAACGCAAGGCGATGTATATGTGGCTGATAACCGGGGGAGGGTAGGTTCGCTTATGGGAGATAATCTGGCAAATGTCATCTATAAGAATTCGGGTAACGGAGTAGTGTTTGATGGTTTCGCCCGTGATGTGGAAGGCCTGGAAGAAATTAAAGGCTTTAACGCATTTGTCCGTGATTTTGCACCTCCGTTTTTACAGGGTGTGTTGCTGATGGGATTAAATACTCCGGTTACGATCGGACAGGCAATCGTGCTTCCAGGAGATTTGGTAATTGCGGGAAAGGCAGGAGTAGTATTTATCCCCGCTCACATGGCGGAGTTGGTTATATCAACTGCCGAGTTTATTGCCTCGAAAGATCGTTTCGGCCATGAAATGATACGCAATGGTTTGTACAAAGCTGAACAGGTAGACACGCAATGGACAAATCAGATCAGGGAGGATTATCTAGCGTGGCTGAATAAGAATCCTTCTGAAAAGAAAATAAACAGGGCTCAGCTCGACCAATTTATGCTCAAAAGAACCTGGTGATCACTAACTAAACCGAATGAAACCGATATTCAAAATAGTGCTGGGCCTCGGCGCCCTGTGTCTGCTCGCTGCTCTGGCTCTTTATGGAACTGGAAATCGTAACCTTGCTGAGCCTTTTTTGATTACAGCGCTTTTATCTCTGGCGATAGGGATTAGGGGTGTCAGCTCTTTAAAAGGTTTTGCATATCCCATAATGATAATTGGAGTGGTTTCAACAGCGCTTATATTTCCCCAATATTTGATCGAGATCAACGGCTTTAAGCTTTCATTGCTGATCACACCACTCATTCAGCTTATCATGTTTGGTATGGGCACTACGATGAGCTTTAAGGATTTTGTCGGAATATTTAAAGCGCCGAAAGGTGTCGTGATAGGCGTAGTAAGTCACTTTATTATTATGCCACTGCTGGGCTTTGCTTTGGCTAGCCTAAGTAATTTTCCACCTGAAATAGCTGCAGGCATTATCCTCATTGGATGCTCGCCAAACGGGGTAGCATCTAATGTAATCTCATATCTGGCAAAGGCAAATCTGGCGCTCTCCATTACAATCACAGCAATATCGACCTCGCTCGCGCCCTTCGTAACGCCGCTTTTAATGAAATTCCTGGCCGGCTCTTTTATTGAGATCGATGTTTTCGATATGATGCTGGATATCATGAAAATGGTAATTCTTCCAATAGGAGTGGCGCTATTGTTCAATGAATTTTTAGGTAAAAGAATAAAATGGCTTGAACCGGTAATGCCGCTCGTATCAATGTTTGGGATTGCTTTCATCATTATTATAGTCACAGCATTGGGCCGGGACAGCTTGCTGCAGGTGGGACCATTGCTCATTCTTTTGATGCTTATTCATAATTTATCAGGGTATATTTTAGGCTATTGGTCAGGACGTTTGTTTAAGATGACTGAGCGCGACTGCCGAACCATAGCCATTGAAGTAGGGATGCAGAATGCCGGACTGGCAAAAGGTCTGGCTTATGGTATGGGTAAATTAGGAACCGTTGGTTTGGCGCCGATGATCTTTGGTCCGCTGATGAATATTACGGGATCTATCCTTGCTTCCTACTGGCATCGGAAATTACCTCCTGAAGAAATAGTAACTGAAGAAATTGCAGAACATGAAAATCATAAAAATAAGTAGAACTATGCGTAGACGAATCTATATCTCTATTGTTTTTTGCTTCCTGGCAATCAGCCTTAACGCACAGACACAGGAGGAAAAAACGGTTGCACGGCTCGTTCAGGAATTTAATGACGCCATTATAAGAACAGATACTTCTTCCCTTAGGAAAATGACTCATTCCAGGCTGACTTATGGTCATTCTGGCGGAAACATACAGGACCAGCAGGCATTTCTAATGGCTATAATGGCTGGCCCTACTTTTTTCAAGGTTATTGACCGGAAAGATGAAACTGTGGTTGTAACGGGGAGAAATGCAATCGTCCGGAACATAGTGACCGCCCAGGCAATTAATCAGGGCAAGCCGGTTGAAATAAAGTTTGGGGGCCTGATGGTTTGGGAAAAAAAAGGCGGAAAGTGGAAACTGCTTGCCCGGCAAGGCTATAAATTATAAAAGATACAATGAACAAGAAATCTGAGCTTCTAAAATTAATCCCGGAACAGGGTATAGTACCTCTTTATTATTCGTCAGATGCGCGAACAAGCATTGAAACAATGAAAGCGCTGTATGCTGCGGGTATCAGAACAACAGAGTATGCCGACCGGGGAGAGGCAGCATTAAAAAACTTTAAAGAGATGCGGAAGGTATGTGATGCAGAACTACCCGGAATGTATCTCGGAATAGGCACGATCAAAAGTGTGGCTTCCGCAAGAATTTACATTGACGAAGGGGCTGAGTTTCTTGTAACTCCGGGAATTTTGGGGCCGGTTATCGAAATTTCCGACGCGAATGAGTTACTGTGTATACCAGGCTGCATGACTCCTACTGAGATTATTCAGGCCGAGACACTTGGTGCTGAAATTGTTAAATTATTCCCTGCCAATACTTTGGGTCCGGGCTTTATTGACGCTGTTCAAGCCGTAGTTCCCGATATTAAATTCCTCCCAACTGGCGGGATAGAACTCCATCATGATAATCTCGTTTCCTGGTTTAAAAGTGGCGTGTGTGCAGTTGGCGGCAGTAAGATGATCACCAAGGATATTTTAGAAAATCAACGCTATGAACAACTCACCGCTGATGCTACTGCTGCGTTTGAGCGAATTCAGGGTATCAAGGATAATTTAAAAAAGGCAAAGTAACGTCGGATTAACTAAATAATATGAACGAATCATTATATAAATACATGAAGGTGGGACTGGTACACTTCATGGCTTACCCTTCCACAATAAAAGGCGAAGGGCCAATTGTGGAAACCATTAAAAAGGTTATTCTGGACGAATATTTTACGGCAATAGAAATCACTACTATTAAAGATTCATCTGAAAGACAAGCGGTCAAAACAATGCTGGAATCATCACACATGACCGTGGCTTATGGTGCTCAACCTCGTTTACTCACTGGAGGCCTTAACCTTAACGATCTGAATGAAGGAGGAAGGCTAAGGGCGCTTGAAAATCTAAAACAGGGAATAGATGAGGCGTATGAAATTGGAGCATCCAGTTTTGCATTTTTGAGCGGAAACTATGAGGAATCGTCGAAAGAGGAATCTTATCAAGCCCTGGTTAAATCGACCCTTGAAGTTTGTGCATATGCTGCTTCGAAAGGTAATATGAAAATTGCTCTCGAAGTTTTTGATTACGATGTCGACAAAAAGAGCTTAATAGGTCCTGCTCCGCTTGCGTTAAGATATGCGAAGGAAATAAGGGAGAAGTATAGTAATTTTGGTTTGATGGTCGATCTTAGTCATATCCCATTGATTCACGAAACCATAGAAGAATCCATCATACCCGTTAAGGATTACATTATTCATGCTCACATAGGGAACTGTGTGGTGAAAAGTGCTGGTATGCCTGCCTATGGAGATGTACATCCAAGATTCGGCTTCCCCAATGGAGAAAACGATGTAAATGAGGTTGTAGATTATTTGAGGGTTTTACTTAATATAGGGTTTTTAAATACGGAAAAACCACCTGTAGTTAGCTTCGAAATTAAGCCATTTGGGGATGAGGATCCGGATATTGTTATTGCAAATGCAAAACGTACGTTAAATGAAGCATGGGCGAGAGTCTAGTATTTTATAAAGGAAATATATGAACATAGTTGTACTGGACGGGTATACTTTGAATCCCGGAGATATTAGCTGGGAGGCTTTAAAAAAGCTGGGAGACGTAACTGTTTACGACAGAACTCCTGAGGATCAGATTCTAGAGAGGAGCAAAAACGCAGAAGTTTTATTTACAAACAAAACCCCGTTGAGAGAAGCAGTGCTGAAGGAACTATCCGGATTGAAATATATAGGGGTTCTGGCTACGGGTTACAATGTTGTCGACATTGATTACGCCGGATCTAAAGGAATTCCGGTTACAAACATCCCCGGGTATGGTACAGCATCGGTTGTGCAAATGACGATAGCCCTGCTCCTGGAATTATGTCAGCATGTTCAAGTTCATAGCGATTCAGTATTTGCAGGCGATTGGGCCCGGTCTCCTGACTTTTGCTATTGGAAGACACCATTGGTTGAACTGGAAGGTAAAACACTTGGAATTATTGGTTTTGGAAGAATAGGTCAGCAGGTGGCAGATGTGGCTACCGCGCTGGGTATGAATATTTTGGGATCAGCAAGAACTGAGAGTGATCAATCTGCACGAAAGAATTTTCGCTGGGCGGCAATACCAGAAATTTTAAAAGAATCTGATGTGGTAAGTATACATTGTCCTTTGTTTCCAGAAACCCAGGGATTAATAAATGCGGAATCACTTAAGCTTATGAAGCGGTCGGCATTTCTTCTCAATACGTCCAGAGGCCCTATTATAGTTGATCAGGATCTGGCAAATGCACTAAATAATGGCATTATTGCTGGTGCGGGTATCGATGTTCTTTCAGTTGAACCACCGTCGCCCGACAATCCACTTTTTACTGCTAAGAATTGTATCATTACCCCTCATATTGCCTGGGCCACGAAAGAAGCAAGAACCAGGCTGATGAAGATGGCGGAAGAGAATTTTTCGAGAT
Organism: Bacteroidota bacterium; assembly: GCA_040384965.1. Lineage (GTDB taxonomy): Bacteria > Bacteroidota > Bacteroidia > Sphingobacteriales > Sphingobacteriaceae > Daejeonella. The sequence goes on from JAZKIH010000029.1 coordinate 37,657, forward strand.
TTCTTAAAGGAGACCCAATTAACGTGGTCAATCACCCTAAGGATATTTAAATATTATTTCTGCTCAGCAGGCGAATCCACTTATACCGCTGTATTATGCATATTCTCATTGCCCCAAACGCTTTTAAAAGCAGTCTTTCAGCTGGGGCGGTTTCGCTTGCTATTCAAAAAGGGTTGCATCGTTCTAAACTTTCCTGTACTACTGAATGCTTTCCCGTAGGGGATGGCGGCGACGGCACCGCACAGCTAATTATCGATAAATTCAGGGGGTCTAAAATCGAGATAGAAGTTCAGGACCCTTTGGGCAGGAAAGTCAAGTCATCATTCGGTCTGATTGGAGGAGGCAAGACAGCTGTTATTGAAATGGCTGACGCCACAGGTATCCGGCTGTTAAAATCGGGGGAACTGAATCCATTTAAAACTTCATCTTCCGGCACTGGTGAATTAATTCTGGCAGCCTTGGATAAAGGCGTATCGACAATTATTATTGGCTTAGGAGGGTCAGCAACGGTGGACGGCGGCGCAGGAATGCTTGGTGCACTTGGAGTAAGGTTTTTCGACAGCGATGATAAACCTTTGCACCCAGTGCCCGAAAAGCTTTCAGAGCTTGCGCGAATTGACATATCTGCAATGGACACTCGTATCTTCAACTGCAGGATCATTGTCCTCTGTGATGTTGATAATTATTTGCTGGGTGAAAATGGCTCTGCTGCTGTATTTGGTCCGCAGAAAGGAGCAACAGAATCGGATGTCCCAAAGCTTGACAAAATACTTGCGACTATATCTGATTTGGGTTTTCGGGAGACAGGCAAATACATGGACCAGATTAAACACGGGGGTACTGCAGGAGGTCTGGCCTCAGCGCTGCACGCCTTTTGCGATGCTGAGCTCGTTGCCGGAGCAGACCACTTTTTGAAGCTAACGGATTTTGAAAAAAGCCTTAAGGAATGTGATCTGGTTATCACTGGCGAAGGTAGTCTGGACGCGCAAAGCCTCCAGGGAAAAGCTCCTTTTGCAGTTGCTGTTATGGCGAAGCAAAAAAATATTCCAATTATAGGGATTGCGGGGAGGGTGCCGCTTAAGAGCGACGCTGATTTAGATAATCATTTTGATGTTTTACAATCTATAGGAAATGAACCTGCGGATCTGGCCTCAGCTATTCGGGATACAGAAGCGAATCTGATCCGCACAGGTATTCAGATCGGGAATTTATTTTCACTTTCGACGAACAAATGATTTAATTTTACGCTTGTAAACACTGACAGCGTCGCATTAAATCCCTGCCATGAGAAACCTTATTTGCCTTTTCCTGATCCTTTGTAATTGTAATGTATCTGCGCAGCCGCTGCCTCAGCGGATCGCCGTTGCTTATAAGAAATTTGCCTCTGACCAGCAGCTTGCTTTTGCTTCAGCATCATTGACCGTATTAAACGCTGAAACGGGAGAGGTAATATTCTCTGAAAATGGAAATACAGGCCTTGCGTCGGCATCGACTCTGAAAACAATAACAGCGGCTACCGCGTACCATTTATTAGGCAAAGATTATACCTGGGAAACCACGCTTGGTTATACCGGAACAATTAGTGGTGATGGCACCCTGAACGGCGACCTTATTATTAAGGGGACCGGTGATCCAAGCCTTGGTAGCGACCGTTATGACCAAACAAAAAGTGAAACCATTCTTAAAAGATGGGTTGATGCGGTAGCGCGGGCTGGGATAAAAAGCCTTAACGGACGCATCATTGCGGACGACAGCTTATTCGGAACACAAACTATGCCCGGTGGGTGGACCTGGGGCGATATGGGAAACTATTATGGTGCAGGCCCATCGGCTTTGACCTGGCGGGAAAATCAGTTTGATCTAATCTTTCGACCCGGCAGTGTCGGACAGCCAGCGGCCTTGTTGCGCACAGAACCCGATATGGGCTACTTGAAAATTGTGAACGAAGTAACAACAGGACGTTCTGGAACTGGTGATAATGTTTATGCATACTCGGCCCCGTACTCAACTATTGTTTATTTACGCGGAACGTATGGTGTCGACCTTAAGAAGGCAATTTCCGCTTCCGTTCCAGATCCTGCAGCCGACCTTGCTCTTTCTTTTAAAAACCGCTTGAAAGGTGCTGGCATTAATGCGGAGTCGATTATCACAGCGCGGCAGCTTGTAGCTGACAACCTCACAATCGCGTCAAATGCCAAAATTCTGGATACATATACCTCGCCTACGCTAGAAAAGATAGTTTATTGGTTTAATCAAAAAAGCATTAACCTCTACGGGGAGCACTTAGTGAAAACTCTTGCCTGGAAGCAGGGTAAAGATGTGACCACACCAGATGGAGTGACCGTGATCAGGGATTTTTGGAATAAAAAGCTGGGTATAGATAAAAATGCGATGAATATTTATGACGGCAGTGGATTGTCTCCGGCAAACCGGATTACGACCATGTCGATGGCTCAGATACTTCAGTCAATAAAAAAGGAGCCATGGTTCAGCAGTTATTATGAGAGCCTTCCGGTTTACAATAACATGAGGATGAAAAGTGGAAGCATTAGCGATGTCATTGCTTATGCAGGATATCAGACCAGTTCTAACGGCACTCCGCTAGTTTTTTCGATCATGATAAATAATTATAGTGGCAGCAACTCAACAGCAAGGCAGAAGCTCTTCAATATGCTGGACGTATTAAAGTAGTTGCTGGATCAAACACAAGGTGGAAAAACGATATGTCGACAAATGAGTATCAAGCCTAATGTCTGATAGTTTGAAGAAAGCAATCGTAATTGGGGCTGGCGTGGCTGGTATCGCAACTGCAATCAGGCTGGCGGTTAAGGGATATTCGGTAGATGTATATGAAGCAGCGAGCCAGCCGGGCGGCAAGTTGTCTGAGATCAGGTCTGGCGAGTTTCGATTTGATGCAGGCCCCAGCCTATTCACCATGCCGCAGTACGTCGATGAGCTCTTTAAACTCGCGGGCAAAAAACCAGGGGATCATTTCAAATACATGCGGCTAGACACCGTTTGCAAATACTTTTTTGAAGATGGAACGGTACTCAATTCCTATGCTGACAGAAACAGCTTTGCTTCTGAGATTGAAAATAAGACCCAGGATACCGCGGGTTCAGTTCTGCGTTTCCTAAATAAGAGCGAAAGAATTTATGAGATCACCGATCCTGTGTTTCTTCAGCGTTCGCTGCACAAATGGAGGAACTATCTCAACTTGACCACTCTGAAGTCCGTGCTTCGCTTCCCGAAGATAGACCCGTTCCGCACCATGAACCAGGCGAATTCCGAGGAGTTTAAAGATTCAAAAACTATTCGTTTATTTAATCGCTATGCTACGTATAATGGGTCCGATCCGCATCAGGCTCCGGCTACGTTAAATGTCATCCCGCATTTTGAACAGCACTTTGGCGCGTACTTCCCGGAAGGCGGTATGTATGCCATTGTTACTTCACTTATTGATCTTGCCACACAATGCGGTGTTAAATTTCATCTGAATACGTATGTGGATGCGATAGAATTAGCGGGGCGCAGAGCAGTTGGTGTAAAAATTGGTTCGGCAAAACATGAGGCAGATCTGGTAGTGTCGAACATGGATGTCTGGTACACCTATAGAAAACTGCTAAAAAATGTGGCTGCTCCCGAAAAAATCCTCCAGCAGGAACGGAGCAGTTCGGCTTTAATTTTTTATTGGGGGATAAGTACGACGTTTCAACAACTCGACCTTCACAATATTTTTTTTACTGAAGACTATGAGAATGAGTTCAGACATATCTGGCAGAGAAAAGATGTTTGCGGAGATCCAACCATATACCTGAACATCAGTTCTAAGATCCAGCCATCGGACGCTCCGAACGGATGTGAGAATTGGTTTACAATGATCAATGTTCCGTCAAATTCAGGACAGGATTGGGATTCTCTGATTGCTAAAGCGCGAGCTAATATCCTGTCGAAATTATCACGTATTCTCAAAACAGACGTTGCCAGTTTAATTGTATCTGAAAAGATTCTTGATCCGCGTTCCATAGATTCAAAAACATTCTCTTATCAGGGTTCACTGTATGGAAGCAGCTCTAATAATCAATTTTCTGCATTCTTACGTCACGCCAATTTTTCCTCCAAGATCGATCATTTGTTTTTCGTTGGCGGGAGCGTTCATCCCGGCGGAGGTATTCCTTTGGCTTTGCTTTCAGCTAAAATAGTTGACGATTTGATTCAATAAAGCTCATTTCTATTATCTTAGTTGCTGCAACCAAAAGCACCGCTGTCATTATGAGCGCAGCGCGGCAAAAACAACAACTAACTAATGCTCGAACCCCGCCAGAACAAAATCATACACTCGTTCTTTTCCTGGTACATCAGCCATATCATAGGCTCTGATTTCAGAAAACTGGAATTTAATAAGGTGAGGTTTGACGAGGGGAAAGCTATTCTACTTTTAGCCAATCATTTTTCATGGTGGGACGGATTTCTAATGTTCCATCTTAACAAGATTTACTTTAAGAAGAAATTTCATGTAATGATCACCGAAGAGAACTATGAAAAAGTCTGGTTTTTAAAATATCTGGGATGCTTCTCCGTAAAAAAGAATTCACGGAGTATAATTGAAACATTAGAGTTTGCCGGCCGTTTACTGGATGATACGGATAACCTGGTATTGATCTTCCCCCAAGGTAAACTGTATTCAAATCATACAGACGACATCCAATTTCAGAAGGGGTTGATGAATATGATAAACATCTCAAAGAAGAAGTTTCAATATATTTTTGCTGCGAATTTCGTTGATTATTTTGAGCACCGTAAAGCTTCCTTAACTTGTTATTTGCAGGATTGGGAGGGTGCTGAGTTTACCAGCTTGCAGCTGATAAAAAGCGCTTATAATAAACATTATGAAGCATCGCGGCAAAAACAGAGCGCGGATGGGGTTTAAATATGATACTGATTTATTTTATTTTTCTTTTCTTAATTCTTCGGTTTACAGTTACTCTGTTCAACTTTATTTCAAATCCAAAACTCACAAGTTCCCCGCGGGATCATGATGATTTCATATCTGTTCTAATTCCTGCACGAGATGAGGAACAGAATATTCTAAACCTTCTGCAATCGATACGTGATCAGGATTATCAGCATTATGAAGTCATCGTGCTTGATGATCATTCGTCAGACGGAACTTTAGAGATTTGCGAGAAATTTGCTGCATTGGATAAGCGGTTTCGGGTGATTGGGGGTAAAGAGCTTCCCAGGGATTGGCTTGGGAAAAATTATGCGTGCTATCAGTTAGCTCAGGAGGCGAAAGGCAAATTTTTAATGTTCCTGGATGCGGATGAAACAGTAGCCAGCGGCTTAATAAATAATACTATTCATCGAATGAAGTTCTATCGGCTTGATCTTTTAAGCCTGTTTACAAACCAGATTATGGTCACGCTCGGCGAGCGGATGGTCGTGCCGCTGATGCATTTCATGCTTTTAAACTTGTTGCCCTTGCGATTGGTCAGACTATCCAAAAGCCCTGCTTTTTCCGCTGCAAGCGGGCAGTTCATGATGTTCAATGCGGAAAACTATAAGGAAAATCAATGGCATGAATTGGTGAAAAAGAAAGTAGTTGAAGATATTGAGATAATGAGATCTGTAAAAGGACTTGGATTTCGCGGAGAGGCCTTGCTTGCAAATGGCTATATCTTCTGCCGGATGTACAGGAGCTTCACAGGAGCTTTTCAGGGTTTCACCAAAAACCTGTTAGCCGGGTTCAATAATAATATTTTTGGTTTATTTTTCTACCTCTTGCTAGTGATTCTCGGCCCTCTTGCCATTGCTTATATTTTAAGTGCTGAATTGTTGCTTTTTGCCATCGGATTGATCATTTTGAGCCGTGTGATGATTTCACTAATGTCTGGACAGAATGTCTGGCTAAACATACTCCTGCACCCTGTACAATTGCTTTCTATGTTATTTATTGCGGTGATTTCGGTTAAGAAATATTTTACTAAAACCATTGTCTGGAAGGGCAGGCCAATCAGAAATTAAATGCTAAGCAAACAGAATATCTCCAGTCTGATCATCATCCTTTTCCATCTGGTGGGTTTGTATGGCTTTTTGAACCCAAACTTGACGGATTTCTTTATACAGCTTGTACCTTTTCATTTGCTGCTGATGTTGGCGCTACTTGTAATTTCTGGTAATGACGGCTCCATGAATATCAGGTTATTTGCACTAGTGGTTTTCATTTTTGGGTTTCTGATTGAAGTTGCCGGGGTGAATACAGGCTTGATATTCGGTTCATATACGTATGGGGCCACTCTTGGATTAAAGCTTTGGGAAACACCTTTATTAATCGGCGTTAATTGGCTCATCCTTGTATATTCTACTGGTGTATTATTAAATGGCTTTCGGTTAAATAAGTATTTATTAGCATTGTTAGGGGCAATTATTCTTGTAAGCATCGATTTCCTCATTGAGCCTGTTGCTATCAGGTATGATTATTGGAGCTGGACCGAACAAATTATTCCCATGCAGAACTATTTGGGTTGGTTTGCCGTTTCTTTCACAATGTTCATTTTGTTTACAAGCGTGAATTTTAAAAAGCAAAATCGGTCAGCGATTGTTCTTTTCGTTGCACAGGTATGCTTCTTTATCATTCTGAATAGATGGGGTACCTGAAAAGATTTTAGTATTTTTGTCTTATATAATCGCTTGTAGCTCAAATTACTGTTAAATGAAATACAATCTTCAGGTAACTATCGATCAGGATTCAGGTTTTTGCTTCGGGGTTGTGTATGCCATTGATATGGCGGAAGACATCCTGGCAGAAGATGGATATTTGTATTGTCTGGGCGATATTGTACACAACGACGAAGAAGTAGCACGGCTCAAAGAAAAGGGCTTGAAGATCATCTCTCATGAAGATCTGGCACAGCTAAAGAATGAAAAGGTACTAATTCGTGCTCACGGCGAGGCACCAGAGACTTATAAAATTGCGCTCGAGAATAACATTACCCTGATTGACGCTTCATGCCCAGTAGTGTTGAAGCTTCAAAACCGGATAAAAAATACTCACGATAGTAAAGAGAAGGTATTGATCTTTGGTAAACATGGTCATGCCGAAGTTATAGGACTGCAGGGACAGACCAATAATGAAGCGATTGTTTTTCAGGACATCGCTGAACTGGAAGATGTTGATTTGCCTGATAAGTTTACCCTTTACAGTCAGACCACAAAAAGTACCGCTAAGTTTTATCAGATAAAGGAAGAGCTAATCAACCGGGGTTACGATATCAAAGCTAACGATACTATCTGCCGTCAGGTTTCAAACCGGGATGAAGACTTAAGGAAATTCGTAAAGAATTTCGATCATATCGTGTTTGTTTCTGGAAAGAAGTCTTCAAATGGCAAAGTATTATTTGAAGTGTGCCGTCAGCATAATCCGAATACTTATTTCGTATCTAACGAAAACGAGCTAAACAAAGAGATGTTTAGCCCTGGCGACAAAGTTGGTATCTGCGGAGCTACATCTACCCCTATGTGGTTGATGACGCAGGTTAAGAACGCCCTCGAAGCGTATTAGAATACCAGAACTATGTCTGCAACAAAATCTCATACTGGCGCAATTGCAGCCTTTTTAATTATAAGTGCGTGGGCAGTTTCCATCGTGCTTCTGATGAATTGGGAGTTTAGTTTCAGCAATCCGCTGGTCTATGTAATGATCCTTGTCCAGATGCATTTGTACACCGGGCTTTTTATTACTGCTCATGATGCGATGCATGGTACGGTATCCGCGAACAGGACACTAAACGATTCCTTAGGCCAGGTTTGCACCCTGTTATATGCTTGCTTCCCGTTTAAAAAACTTCATGCCAAACATCATGAGCATCATGCTCATGTACACACAGAAAAAGACCCGGACTATCATAATGGAAGCTTTGTTGTGTGGTATTTCAATTTTATAAAGGAGTATATTTCATGGTGGCAGATAGTTCTGATGGCCATCATATTTAATGTGTTGAAGATATGGGTTGCTGAACCGAATTTGCTCTTATTCTGGGTGCTGCCGTCCCTCCTAAGCACTTTACAACTTTTTTATTTTGGTACCTGGATTCCTCATCATGGAGAACATGACAATCAATATCAGTCACGAACGCAGGACAAGAACCACCTTTATGCTTTTTTAACCTGCTATTTTTTCGGCTATCATTACGAACATCACGACTCACCAGGAACTCCGTGGTGGAGGCTTTGGAGGCTCAAGGGGACTGAAAAATAATTGTTTTAATAAAGTCAAATCAGCAGATGCATTTTTTTCTAAGCCATCTCAGGATTATCTTTGCCGCTCTTTAGAAGCATATGAATAAAAAAGGCGTACTAATTGTCAACCTAGGCACTCCGGACAGTCCAGCCACTGCAGATGTAAGAAAGTATCTTGATGAGTTTCTCATGGACGAACGGGTTATTGATGTCAATCCGGTTTTGCGCACAATGCTTGTGAAAGGTATTATTGTTCCATTCCGTGGGCCAAAATCTGCGAAGTTGTATAAAGAGATATGGTCTGAATCAACAGGATCGCCGCTTATGTACTATAGCCTTCTCCAGCAGGACTTGCTGCAGAAACAACTGGGTGATGGCTATCATGTAGAACTGGCAATGCGTTATCAAAGCCCGTCGATCGAAACGGCGTTAGAAAATCTGAAAAATGCGCAGGTGGAAACTATTCGTGTTATTCCACTTTTTCCTCATTATGCGTCCGCTAGTTCAGGCTCAGTTTTACAAAAGGTAATGGAATTAGTTTCAAAATGGCAAACTATTCCGAACATCTCATTTGTTAATTCTTTCCACGACAATGAGCTTATGATTAAAGTGTTTGCGGACAATGCGAAAAAATATCAGCCGGAAACTTATGATCATGTACTTTTTAGTTTTCACGGGCTTCCGCAGCGTCAGCTAAAGAAATCAGATCACTCTGGTAAGCATTGTCTTCAGGCCGATAATTGCTGTTCTACCCTGACGGACGATAATAAGTTTTGCTATTCTGCCCAGTGCCATCATACTGCCAGGCTTATTGCCGATCAGCTTGCTATTCCAGCAGATAAATTTACAGTCTGTTTTCAATCACGTCTTGGGAAGGATCCATGGGTGCAGCCCTATACGAGTGTAGTGATTGAACAACTTGCAAAAAAAGGTTCGAAGCGCTTACTTGTATTTTGCCCCGCTTTTGTTGCCGATTGCCTCGAAACGGTTTATGAAGTGACAGTAGAATATGGAGATGAGTTTAAGAAATTGGGCGGAGATCACGTGCAACTGGTAGAGAGCCTGAATGATCACCCGCTTTGGATAGATGCGTTGGAAGGCTTGGTTAAGGCTTAAGAAACCGCCCTTTGTCCAAATAGTCCAGAATAATTTTTGTAGCACCTGCTTTGCCAGCGACATACGTCTGGGCTTTTTCACCCATTTCGTCTCTCAGGTTTTTATCTTCAATATCGTGCAACCGTTTCAGCAGCTCTTCCCGAGTTTTAATTGAGAATGCAGCGCCAATTTCTATGAGGTCTATTGCCTCCTGGAATTTTTTATAATTTGGACCGAAAATCACAGGGATGCCGAAGGCTGCGGCCTCGAGTGTATTATGAATCCCTGCTCCGAAACCACCGCCAATGTATGCGATATCCGCGTATTGGTAGAGATTAGAAAGCATGCCTATATTATCGATGATGATCACCTGTTTGTTGGTCGTTGAGTTTTTTATGTTGGAGAACTTTACAGAATTCGGAAACAACCTTTCTATAGCGTTCATGTGCTCAGGGTGGATCTCATGAGGAACTATAATAAACTTCCAGTCTGAAAATTGTTTAGCAAGTTCTGCGATTAGAACTTCATCCTCGGGCCAACTGCTTCCAGCAATAAATACCTTCCCATCACAGAAATCTTTAACAGCAGATATATCTGAAGCCTGACTTTTGTTTTTAATAACACGGTCGAAACGCGTGTCACCAGCCACTGCCACGTTTTCAAGTCCCAGGTTGTTGAGTAGCTTTTTGCTAAGATCGTTTTGCACAAAGAAGTAGGAGACCATTTTCAGCATTTTTCTATGCAGGCTCCCATACCATTTGAAGAATGTCTGATCTTCCCTGAAGATCCCGGAAACTATAAATAATGGAATATTTTTTTCTTGGAGTGCCCGGAAATAATGGTACCAATATTCATACTTAGTAAAGATGGCTATGGATGGATTAATTAATCGGACAAATTCCCGGGCATTTCTGCGCGTATCCAGAGGAAGATAAAATACATGATCAGCTAATGGATAATCTTTCCTGATCTCATAACCTGAAGGGGAGAAAAAGGTAATAACGATTGATACGTCAGGGTGTTGAGACTTAAAGCCTTCCAAAACAGGCCTGCCCTGTTCAAACTCTCCCAATGATGCAAAATGAAACCAGGCACGTTGATTTGTATTAATAATTTGTCTATCAATACGACGTAATATATTTTTTCTGCCCTCAATCCATGCCCGGGCCTTTTTATTTTTCAAGGCGGCGATGAGGACAAAGAAATAATATGCCCGAATACCTAGATCGTACAAAAAAAGCATTTTGAAACTTAATTCTTATCTTCGCCGAAGATAATGTAAATCTTGTACTAGAGTTAAAATATAAATGAAGATAGCCGTAGTTGGTACCGGATATGTAGGTTTAGTAACAGGCACTTGTCTGGCTGAAACAGGCAATTCGGTAATATGTGTTGATATTAACGAAGAGAAGGTCAAAATGATGCAAGCCTTCAAATTGCCTATTTATGAGCCTGGCCTGGAATTGTTATTTCACAGGAATATTGAGCAAGAGCGGTTGAAGTTCACGACGGATCTGGCCAGTGCTATTGAAGAAGCCAATATTATATTTCTTGCTTTGCCAACTCCTCCAGGGGGAGATGGCGCAGCTGATCTAAGTTACGTCTTAGGGGCTGCTAAAGATATCGCGAAGCTTATTAAAAACTATAAAGTGATAGTTACCAAATCAACGGTGCCTGTTGGAACTGCAGATAAGGTTATTAAAGTTTTTAATGATAATACAAACGTTGAAGTAGATGTTGTTTCAAATCCGGAGTTTCTTCGTGAAGGTGTGGCAGTAGAAGACTTTATGAAACCTGATAGAGTAGTTGTAGGAACCGAAAGTCCACGTGCTCAGAAACTGATGACAGAATTGTACGGTCCGTATGTGCGTCAGGGTAACCCAATTATATTCATGGACACGAGGTCTTCGGAGCTGACCAAGTACGCAGCTAATTCATTTCTGGCAACGAAGATCACCTTCATGAATGAGATTGCCAATCTTTGCGAGCTGGTAGGTGCGGATGTGGATGCTGTTCGAAAAGGGATAGGATCAGATGAGCGGATTGGGAAAAGATTTTTATTCCCCGGTGTGGGATATGGCGGCAGCTGTTTCCCGAAGGACGTTCAGGCTTTGGCAAAGTCTGCGAAGGAAAATAAGTATGATTTTAAGATACTCGAATCGGTGATGGAGGTCAATGATACTCAGAAGACCATCATGGTAGAAAAGATGCGAAAATACTATAATGGTAGTCTTAAAGGCAAGAAGATTGCATTATGGGGCCTTGCGTTTAAGCCTGAAACTGACGACATCCGCGAAGCTCCATCATTATATATTATTGACGAGCTGTTGAAAGATGGTGCCGAAGTTAGTGTGTTCGACCCGGAGGCGATGGATCATGTGAAAAAACTAAAAGGCGGGGCCGTTAATTTTGGGGAGAGCCAGTACGAAATTTTGAAGGATGCAGATGCTTTGATGATAGTTACAGAATGGTCAGTGTTCCGTACTCCTGATTTCGATAAGATGAGTTCGATGATGAAAAGTAAAGTAATTTTTGATGGCCGTAATTTATATGATCTGCAAAAAATGATTGACTGTGGCTATTATTATAATAGTATAGGCCGCAAAGTTATAAGTTAAATAATGTCAAGAAAACGCATATTGATCACCGGTGCCGCAGGATTTTTAGGATCCCACTTGTGCGATCGCTTTGTACAGGAGGACTTCCATGTCATTGGGATGGATAATCTGATCACGGGCGACCTTAGAAATATCGAGCATCTGTTTCCTCTGGAGAATTTTGAGTTCTATCATCACGATGTGTCCAAGTATGTTTTTGTTTCGGGCGACTTGGATTACATCCTCCATTTTGCCTCTCCGGCTAGTCCGATAGATTATTTGAAAATTCCTATCCAGACCCTGAAGGTAGGCTCGCTGGGAATTCACAATTTGCTAGGACTAGCGAGGTCTAAAAAATCACGGATTCTTATAGCGTCAACATCCGAGGTTTACGGCGATCCAACCGTCAATCCGCAGCCAGAAGAGTACTGGGGGAATGTAAACCCGGTAGGACCGCGTGGAGTTTATGATGAAGCGAAGAGGTTTCAGGAAGCTATGACCATGGCGTATCATACATTTCACGGACTTGAAACAAGGATCGTGAGAATTTTTAATACATACGGACCGCGAATGAGACTAAATGACGGGCGTGTTTTACCGGCTTTTATCGGTCAGGCGTTAAGGGGCGAAGATTTGACGGTGTTTGGTGACGGTTCTCAAACGCGTTCATTTTGCTATGTTGATGACCTGGTTGAAGGTATATACCGACTTCTTTTCTCGGACTACAGCCAGCCGATGAATATTGGAAATCCGGATGAAATAACAATTCGTGAATTTGGTGAAGAGATCATAAAGCTAACCGGCACAAAGCAAAAGATGGTTTTCAAAGAACTTCCGACTGACGATCCTAAGCAGAGGCGGCCGGACATTACCAAAGCCAAAAATATCCTGAACTGGGAACCTAAGGTGGGAAGGGCAGAGGGTTTGAAGATTACTTATGAGTATTTCAAATCATTGCCTGAAAAGGAAATTAAGCATAAAGACTTTACTTACTACAACAATAGATAATGTCGGGAAAGAAAATTTTAGTTACTGGCGGAACCGGTTACATTGGTTCACATACAGTTGTTGAGCTTATAAATTCTGGTTATCAGCCGGTGATTGTTGACAACCTTAGTAATTCGAGTTCGAAAATCCTTAAGCAAATTGAGACAATAACTGGAACAAGTCCGGATTTTTACAACTTCGATCTTTGTGATGAGCAAGGTATTCGCAACCTCTTAAAGACGCATAGCGATATCGCAGGTATAATTCATTTTGCGGCATTCAAAAGCGTTGGAGAATCCGTTGGACACCCTCTAAAGTACTACCGCAATAATATTTATTCCCTTATCAATGTGTTGGAAGCGTTTACATCCCACAAAATAAACTTTGTGTTCTCGTCGAGCTGTACTGTTTATGGAGAACCCGACACCCTGCCTGTAACCGAGAATTCACCGGTTAAGCATGCGGAGTCACCTTACGGGAACACCAAGCAGATCGCCGAAAATATTCTGTTTGACGCTGCTAACGCGAATGAGAATTTGAAAGTAACAGCGTTAAGATATTTTAATCCGGTCGGCGCACATTCATCGGCACTTATCGGGGAGTTACCTATTGGCATTCCCCAAAATCTCGTTCCATTCATTACACAGTCTGCTATCGGAAAACGAGGAAAAATTACTGTGTATGGTGATGACTATGATACACCGGATGGCTCCTGTATTCGCGACTATATTCATGTCGTGGATTTGGCCAAAGCTCATATAGCCGCCTTAAAAAACATGGATAAGACAGGTGAGGATGCGTCGTACGAAGTGTATAATATAGGTACAGGAAAGGGAAACTCCGTTTTGGAAATTATTAAAGCATTTGAGTCATCAACCGGAGTCAAGCTAGACTATGCTATTGGAGCCCGTCGAAACGGCGATATAGAGAAGATATTTGGCGATGTAAGCAAAGCGGAAAGAGATTTGGGATGGAAAGCTGAACTAGGGATTTCCGAGATGATGAGCTCAGCATGGGCTTGGGAGAATTACATTAAGCAAAATCCAATTTCAGCTTAATATCCAATTATACAGATCATGAAGACAATATTAATTACGGGTGGCGCGGGATTCATTGGTTCCCATGTTGTAAGGCGATTCGTTAATTCTTACCCCGAATATGATATCATTAATCTTGATAAGCTGACATATGCCGGCAATCTGTTAAACCTAAAGGATGTTGAAGATAGACCCAATTATCGATTTATTAAAGGCGACATCGTTGATGCTAACTTCATAAATAAATTATTTGCAGAGGAGAAAATTGAATCAGTTATTCATCTTGCTGCTGAATCCCATGTCGACCGCTCGATCAGCAATCCCACGGAATTTGTGCTCACAAATGTTGTGGGAACGGTAAATCTATTAAATGCAGCAAGGATAGCTTGGAAGGACAACTACGAAAAGCATCGGTTCTATCACGTTTCAACGGATGAGGTGTATGGCAGTCTTGGCGATGGAGGCTTATTCAGAGAAGATACTGCTTATGATCCCCACAGTCCATATTCAGCATCTAAAGCAAGCTCAGACCATTTCGTCAGGGCTTATCATGATACTTACGGAATTGATACTGTTATATCGAATTGTTCGAATAATTATGGATCCTATCATTTTCCGGAAAAGTTAATACCCCTGGCCATACACAATATTAAAAATTTCTGGTCTATACCTGTTTATGGTAAAGGAGAAAATATTCGCGACTGGCTTTGGGTCGAGGATCATGCCCGGGCCATTGATGTTATATTTCACAATGCTGCTGCCGGCAGTACTTATAACGTTGGCGGGCACAATGAATGGAAAAATATTGACCTTATCAGGCTTTTGTGCAAGATTATGGATGAGAAGCTGGGGCGGGAGCCAGGTACATCTGAGAGGCTAATTACGTTTGTCACGGATCGCGCCGGTCATGATCAGCGATACGCCATTGATTCATCCAGACTCCAGAAGGATCTAAACTGGACGCCGAGCCTTCAGTTTGAGGAAGGACTGGCTAAAACAGTTGACTGGTATCTGGGAAATGAAGACTGGCTGCAAAATGTGACATCCGGTGACTATCAGTCTTATTACTCAAGTCAGTATGAGAGTCGGTAAAATTTTTTAGAATTTGTCAGCTTGAATCTGTCTACTCGTATCTTAAGGATTCAACGGGGTCTAGTTTCGACGCTTTAATTGCAGGATAAAGACCGGATATAAGACCAACTCCAATGCAAAGGGTGAGGCCTAATATTGTCCACGCCCAGGGCATAATAAATGACCCGCCCATAATCATTGACAGCAGATTGCCAATTAAAACTCCTAAAAACACTCCGGTAATTCCACCCATCATACAGATTACAATAGCCTCTATAAGAAACTGACGCCTGATCACTATTGGAGTAGCGCCTATAGCTTTTCTGATTCCGATTTCACGTGTTCTTTCTGTTACGGACACGATCATGATGTTCATTAATGCTATGGCAGCGCCAATTAAGGTGATTGTACCAATCACAATTCCTCCCCAGCGAACGTACCTGAGATTGTCTATAAAAGTCTGGGCGATCGCGTCACTTTTAGTGATTTCGAAATTGTTATCGTCGCTTACTTTGAGATTTCTGACGTTTCGGAATAATGCGGTAGCTTCGCCGATAGCAGCTTCCATTTGCGCAGGGTCATCACCTGTAACCGAAATGGTGTATGAAGGGTTAGTGATAGACATAATTTGTTTTGCCCTTAACAATGGGATTACACAAACTTTGTCGCCTCCGAAGCCTACACTCGATCCTTTCGCTTTAAGGACGCCTATAATTCTGAACTTATTGTTCCCCAGGTGAATGACCTTATTTATAGGGTCAGCGTTCGGGAAGAGCCGGGTTTTGATTTCATCTCCGATAAGTACGACACTAGTGCCATAATCTAGCTCTGATTGCGAGAAATTACGTCCCCCTGCCAACTTGTATCCGGCAGACATCAGGTAATTTTCATCAGCTCCTAAAATTGAAATATTGGGATTAGTTTTTTCGTTCCCATACTTTACTGTACCTCCGAAAGACGCAAATACATTTACCGATATCATGGCGGGAAAAGTAAAGCTGCTTTTGAATTCTGTTGCCTGACGATAATCAATTGATTTATATCGTTTCGGCCTTTGTCCACCACCACCAATGCGGATGCCAATTCCCCGGTTCCGGATGGTGAAAGAGTTAGCTCCCATACTAGAAAAAGTATTTGTCAGGGAACCTTCGATTGCTTCAATAGAGGTTAGGATACCTACTAATGCCGTTATACCAATGGCAATAATTATCGCAGTTAAAAATGTCCGCAGTTTGTTACCCTTCACGGATTGCAAAGCCACTTTAACATTTTCTGAATAATTCATCTTTGCTGCCATCGTATAAATATAAAAAGTCCTGCCGGTTTGACGGCAGGACTTAATGAAATGTTACAATTTATTTTTATACCGAGAATGATGTGCCGCAACCGCAAGTGCTACTCGCATTCGGATTACTGAACGTGAAACCACGTGCGTTCAACCCATCCTGAAAATCTACTTGCATTCCAGCCAGGTACATACCATGAGCTTTATGCATATATACTTTGATTCCATCGATTAAATATTCCTGGTCACCCTCTTTTTGCTGATCAAAACCAAGGATATAATTCATACCCGCACAACCGCCGCCTTCAACACCTAAGCGTAATCCGTAATCTTCTCCAAGTTCCTGCTGCTGAATAAGCTTTATAATCTCTTTCTTCGCTCCGTCTGTTAAAGTTACGGGAGCCACAGCAGTTGCAAATTCTGTACTCATATTTCTTTTAAAATGATATAACAAATATACGTGAAATTGCTCACTTTTGTCCTGACCACCGGCTTTTTGACCATCCGTTAACAAATACATCATTCATGAATTCAATTGCTTACCTTCTTGATATTGTAAAATTCGCTATTGCGGGTCTCATTGTTTTCTTTGTGGGATGGCTTTTTGTAAAGGAATTTCTAAACCAGCGTTTTAACTTCCGGATGATTGAAATCAAGAAAGAGAGTCTTAAACAGACATTGCCTCTGAGACTTCAGGCATACGAACGGACAGTTCTGTTTTTGGAGAGGATCAATCCTTCTAATATGCTTATCAGACTGCATGTTCAGGGAATGAGCGCAAGAGAAATGCAGAATGTGATTATTTCCGATATCAGGGCTGAGTATCAACATAATATTTCTCAGCAGCTATATGTTAGTGCCACAACCTGGGGTGTTGTAAAAAAAATCAAGGACGATACCATCAGTATAGTTAACAGCGCTGTACTTGCACTTCCTGATAATGCTACATCCGGCGATCTAAGTAAGTCTATCCTAATTCATCTTGCGGGACTGGAGACGGAGAATCCGTATGAAGTCGCCCTTGATATTGTTAAAAAGGACGTTCAGGTTTTATTTTAGGGGAATGGACGAGAAGAAAATAACAACGACTTCCGGCATCGAGATTAAAGAGGTTTATTGCGAGCCCAAAAGCCTGGAACAACCTGGGGAGTTTCCGTTTACACGAGGCATTCAGAAAGACATGTACCGGGGCCGATTGTGGACGATGCGCCAGTATGCCGGGTTTTCAACAGCAGAGGAGTCTAATAAAAGGTATCATTATCTCTTGTCACAAGGAACAACTGGTTTGTCAGTAGCGTTCGACCTTCCCACACAAATTGGTTATGATTCAGATCATGCAATGGCTGAGGGCGAAGTTGGAAAAGTTGGCGTGGCTATAGACTCCTTGAGGGACATGGAGCTGCTTTTTAAGGGCATCGATCTCCAAAAGGTGACGAGTTCCATGACAATTAATGCAACAGCGCCTATCCTTTTGGCAATGTACATTAGTCTTGCGAAAAAACAGGGCGCTGATCTGAGCCAGATCTCCGGTACCATCCAGAACGATATATTAAAGGAATATGCAGCCCGTGGAACCTATATATATCCTCCCAAAGCGTCCATGCGCCTGATCACAGATGTGTTCGAATACTGCAGTAAGGAAGTCCCCAAATGGAATACTATTTCTATATCAGGGTATCATATACGCGAAGCCGGTTCAACCGCGGTGCAGGAGCTTGCATTCACGCTCGCAAACGGCAAAGCATATTTACAGGCGGCGATAACTAAAGGGCTTGACATTAATGTATTCGCAAAGCGACTTTCATTTTTCTTTAACTGTCATAATAATTTTTTTGAGGAAATAGCAAAGTTCAGAGCGGCAAGGAGAATGTGGGCTGAGATAGCAAAATCGCTGGGGGCGACAGATTTGGGCGCTCAAAAATTGCGCTTCCATACCCAGACCGGTGGATCTACTTTAACTGCTCAGCAACCGTTGAATAATGTGATAAGAGTAACAAACCAGGCAATGGCTGCGGTACTGGGTGGCACTCAGTCGCTGCATACTAACGGATATGATGAAGCCCTTTCACTGCCAACTGAAGCTGCTGCCAAAATCGCTTTGCGAACGCAGCAGATCATTGCCTTTGAAAGTGGGGTGGCTGACACTGTTGATCCTCTTGCAGGATCATTCTTTGTAGAGTCTTTAACCGATGAAATCGAGAAAAAGGCATGGGAGTACATTCAGATAATCGATGCAAAAGGCGGTTCCGTTGCGGCTATTGAAGAAGGTTATATCCAAAATGAAATAGCTAATTCAGCATATCAATACCAAAGAGATATAGAAGGTGGCGAGAGAACTTTGGTAGGCGTCAATAAATACTCCGATAAAGAGAACTTGGCTATGGAAGTATTTCGAGTTGATGATTCGATCCGCGAGCTGCAGCAGGAAAAACTAGCAACCTTAAAAGCTGAACGAAATAATGCGGAGGTTCTAAGCGTTCTAGAAGCCCTTGCACGGTCTGCGAAATCAGGCAGCAATACGATGCCGTACATTCTGGCGGCAGTAGAAGCTTATGCAACCCTTGGGGAGATTGCTGACGTGCTCAGGAAAGAGTTTGGTGAATATTAAGAGATGACAAATTTCAACCCCCTTTATGTGAGGAAAATATTCTTGGGAATCGCCGGGTATTCATTTCTGGCGATTTTATGGGCCTGTTCGCCAAAATTACAGCTCGCTAATTCGGATAAAGCTTTATATCCTATTTCATCCGAACTTCCTAAAGATAAAACTATCACAGATTATTACCTTCCTTATAAATTGCGTCTCGATTCAATGATGAACGAGGTTGTGGCTGTATCGGCTGTTGAAATCAGTAGAGGCAAGCCTGGAGGAGGATTAAATAATCTCATGGCAGACGCGATGGCTGAGGCAGGGAAGTCACAGAATATTTCGTTTGATATGGCCTTTACCAATTATGGCGGCCTTCGAATCCCCCTTCCAAAGGGAGATATCCGATTGTACAAAGTCTTCGAGCTCATGCCTTTTGAGAACCTGATCACCACGGTTAGATTTAGCGGAACAGACATGAAAAGCTTTTTAGATTACATTGCTGCCGGGGGCGGAGATCCAATATCAGGCGCTTCTTTCAAAATAAAGGATAAAAAAGCGACCGACATTCAGATCAACGGACAGCCTCTTGATTTAAATAAAAGCTATACTGTTCTAACCTCCGACTATATGGCCAATGGAGGAGATGGCGGAGCGATTTTCCTCAAAGCCACTGATCGGCGGGACTATGACATTAAGCTTAGGGATGCACTTATTATGTACCTGAAGAAGCAAAACAAGGCCGGCATAATATTAAACCCTATCAAAGATGGCAGAATCACAGTTGAATAGACGGGATTTTATCCGGGGAACAGCCGCCGGTGCAGCTTTACTGGCTTTAGGCATTGGGCCTGAAAGTGTTTATGCTAGTGATGATCTGGTTAAACTGGTATTCCTTCATACGAATGATGTTCATAGCCGGATCGACCCATTTCCAATGGATGGGTCAAGAAATCAGGGATTGGGAGGCGTAGCCGGACGTGCGGCATTAATCAAAAGGATTCGCGGAGAAGAAAAAAATGTCTTATTGCTGGATGCAGGGGATATATTCCAGGGAACGCCGTATTTCAATTTCTACGGTGGTGAGCTTGAAATAAAAATGATGAGCATGATGGGTTATGATGCGGGGATCATGGGAAATCATGATTTCGATAATGGGATAGAAGGCTTTGTGAAACAACTTCCACACGCTAATTTCCCGATCCTGAATGCTAATTACGATTTTTCTGATACGTTACTGAGTGGAAAGACCCGCGGATATAAAATATTCAACAAAGATGGACTGAAAGTAGGTGTCTTTGGACTCGGAATTGAACTGACCGGCCTCGTAAATAAACAGCAGTACGGAAACACCATCTATCTTGATCCGATCGCAAAAGCTTTGGAAATGGAAAAGCTTTTAAAGCTGGATCACAAATGTGATATTATTATCTGTCTATCTCATTTGGGCTATAAATATGACAGCAAAAAAGTATCCGATCTGGTACTTGCAAAAAACACCAATTTCATTGATCTGATCATTGGTGGTCACACTCACACTTTTATGGATAAACCCGACTCAATTCGCAACTTACAGGGGGGCGAAACCCTGGTAAATCAGGTAGGATTTGCGGGTATAAATTTGGGCAGGATCGATTTTATTTTTCAGCGAAAAAATGGCCAAAAAATAAGTTATTCTTCTGATGTACAGGATATTAAAACTAATTTGAAAATTTAGTTTTTTAATCGGATTTTTTTCTGAATATTCGATGTTCCTAAGAGTTATTAACATTTCTCACGGCATCAGTTGTAAATCAGATTATTAGTAAAATTAAATGGAAAAAACTTGTACACAGGTATGGAATAATTGCCTCCAGATCATTAAGGATAATATCCCAGCTCAGAGTTTTAAAACTTGGTTTGAGCCGATAAAAGCCTTACGTCTAGATGGTAACGTGTTGACCATACAGGTGCCGAGTTTGTTCTTTTACGAATGGCTTGAAGAGCACTATGTTGGACTGCTTAGAAAGACTGTAAAAAAGCAGTTGGGAGAGGAAGGAAGACTGGAATATAACATCGTTGTGGAAAAGTCTTCGAACA
>JAZKIH010000030.1:0-7806 GCA_040384965.1 Bacteroidota bacterium
ACAAAACGTAATTTATGTTTGGGTTTGTAAACTTCGGTCATTACCTTTTTATGAATAGGGGTAAAGGTAAGAATAATTGGCCCTTGAAGCCATAAATGTGGATGGTATTAAATGAAGAAGGGGAATAAATCCCCCTCCCCACAAGCCCGTTTGTTAACCTTATTTAGGGCTATGCTTTGACGGCGTTTGCGGCGCCTGCTTTTTGCCTTGAACATTAGGATTTTCGTTACCCTTATTTACTGTTGCTTGCTTATTATCTGTTTGATAAGACATCTGGCCGCCACTATTAGATATGCCTCTTTGTTTTTGGTCTTCTTTTCCTGACTTAAATGCCTGGTTTGATTTGGATGAGCCTTGCTGATCCTCGTTCGATTTATTCTTTTCAGGTATGTTCATCGCTTCTTTTTTTAAGGATAAATGAGATTATTCCTGATAATAAACGCCATTGGCCGGTGATTGTTTGAATTAGAGCCAGTTTTTCTTCTTAAAATAAAGCAGTGTAAATACTGATGAAAGAATCATTAAAACGATAGCAAATAGATATCCGTAATCCCAATTAAGCTCTGGCATGAATTTGAAATTCATTCCGTAAATGCTTGCGATCAATGTGGGTGGCAAAAACGCTACAGTAGCTACGGTGAAAATCTTGATAATCCGGTTTTGCTCTATGTTGATAAGCCCCATAAAGGTATCCTGAAGATATTCCAGCCTTTCAAAAGCGAATTTATTGTGTTCAATAAGAGAGCCGATATCTTTGATCATTATACGCAGGACATTCATGTAATCTTCCGGAAAGAGATTGCTTTTCATTAGCGAAGACACCAGACGCTGTTTATCTATAATGTTCTCTCTCATCATGATGTTGTAATTCTGGAAAGAAGCGATCTTCAATAGAATTTCCTCGTCAGATCGTTTTCTGTTAAGGGTGAGCTGTTTATTGAGGTCAGCGATGTCCTTCGCCAATGATTCGATTATATCTGCATCCTGCTCTATACCTGTTTCAAGAAGTGTAAGGAGGATCTGGTAGCCGTTTGTGAATGAGCCAGGATTTGATTTTATCTTTTTTACTGATTCGCCGAAGGTCTTCAGATCATCGTCACGATAAGTGAAAAGTATCCCTTTTTCAAGAACGATTGATACCGGGCAGTAATCAAAATCTTGTTCCCTTAATGAAAGGAAATTGGAGTTAATGATCAGTTCATCATCAACCTCGTTAAAGCGTGAAGAGCTCTCAATCTCTGCAGATTCCTCCTCAGAGGAATATTTAATATCAAAATAAGTCTCAATAGTAACTTTTTCCTCAACGGTCGAGTTTTGCAAATCAACCCACACCAGGTCGATTATCGGTATCGACCTCAGTAGGCTAATGTCACTTTCTTTCGCAAGACGCCGGTCTTTCTTATAATATATACGTAGCATGAGGATCTGAGGCTAATGATGAATTTCGTATCTTTGCAAAAATAAAGTTTTGGGAACACCTTTAGACTACGGATACAAGAATTATAATCACTATGGCGCATACCTTAAAAATAAGTATGACGGCCAGCGTGTATATAAGATCATCGCCGATGCCGGCTTTACCTGTCCCAATCGGGATGGAAGTAAAGGGTATGGAGGGTGTACCTACTGTAATGTTGATTCGTTTACTCCAGAGCTTTCCAGGAAGCTTCCTACTATAAAGGAGCAGATTGAGCAAGGGATGGCACGAGCTGTAAAAAATTATCGTGCAGAAAAGTTTATCATCTATTTTCAACCCAACACTAATACGTACGCGCCCACTCATTACCTGAAGATGCTTTATGACGAAGCGCTAAGTATCAACACTGAGAATATAGTAGGCCTTTCTGTTGGTACCAGGCCGGATTGTATTGATTTTGAGAAGGTAGCTTTGCTTGAAAGCTATTCCGATCGTTTCGATGTGGATCTTGAAATGGGTATGGAATCAATTTATGATGACACCCTGTCTAAAATAAACCGGGGATGCACACATCAGGAATTGGTAAACGCTCTTCATCTAGCCGATAGTTCAAAAATCGATATCTGCGTGCATACTATTTTTGGCTTTCCATGGGAAACCCACGAGATGATGTTAAGGTATGCTGATGAGATCAATCGCTTTCCCCAGATTAAATTTGTGAAACTTCACCATCTTCATATAGTGAAAGGGTCAATAATGGGGAGCAGATTCGCTAAAGAGCCCTTTAAAACCTTCACAATTGACGAGTACACCGATTTTATAGCGGAATTTATTCCTCTTTTGCGGCCAGATATTGTTTTGCAGCGATTATTTGGTCTCGCGGACTTCGACCTCCTTATTGCACCTAACTGGGGTATGAAGAAATCTCAAATTCAAAGTTATATTGATAAACGTTTGGAAGAAAAAGGCGTGGTGCAGGGTAGCAATTACCTCCCGATCCCTTCAATTCTCGTTTAACAGACTACCATACACTTCGACATTGTTTTCTTTAGAGCGTAAATTTTACACGCCTTTGGCTAGTCTTTAGCTATTTTTTTGGAGTTAATTTCGACTGAGTCGTCATTTTACCTGTGTTTTAGATCTTAATTTGCTCAATAATTTTAAAATGGTGGCTTTTCTGACGATAATAATTATTGTAGAGCATAAAAATGAGCGTAATTGGCACTTGAATGGTTAGTTTTTTCTGTATTTAACAATAATTTTCTGTAGATTTTATAAAAAACACAAAATTTTGAATAATTAAATCTAAAACTTGATATATTTGACATTATAAATTATTTATTACAGAAATTACTGAAAGAATTATACTTAGTTATGAAAATTGATCTAAAACGAATAGCGCCATTCTCAATTTTAGCCTTAATTGCGATCGCATCTGTATTTGTTCCGTCATTGCCAAGCTTTGCAGATACAACTAAGTATAACGGAGCAGACATCGCCTGGCTTCTAGTTGCAACAGCCCTCGTTTTTCTTATGACACCAGGTCTTGCATTTTTCTATGGAGGAATGGTTCACAGAAAGAATGTGATTTCGACGATGATTAAGAGCGTCGTTGCAGCCGGAGTTGTGAGCGTATTATGGGTGACCGTGGGCTTCAGTCTTGCTTTTGGAGATACTATTGGTGGATTTATTGGCGATCCCACTACGTTTCTGTTCTTTAAAGGAGTTAATTCAGGCGAGCCATGGAGTTTAGCTCCGACCATCCCGTTGACACTATTTGCTTTCTTCCAGTTGATGTTTGCTATAATAACTCCTGGATTGGTTGTTGGGGCAGTTGCTGAAAGAATTCGTTTTACGTCTTACATATTATTTATCTGTCTGTTTAGTGTACTGGTATATTCACCTCTGGCTCACTGGACCTGGCACCCGGAAGGCTTCCTGTTTAAAATGGGTGCTTTTGATTTTGCTGGGGGAACCGTTGTTCATATTTCAGCAGGTATGGCCGCTTTGGCTGGAGCTTTGGTTTTGAAACGCAGACGCGTACATCAGGAGAACCGGGAAATTCCACCAGCGAATATCCCTTATGTTTTAATAGGTACCGGATTGCTTTGGTTTGGCTGGTTTGGCTTCAATGGAGGTTCTGCCTTTGGTGCGAACGGCCTGGCGGTTTCTGCATTGGCTACCACAAATATTGCCGCGGCCTCAGCTGGATTGTCGTGGATGTTTTTCGATGTTGTCCGCGGTAAAAAGCCTTCCGTACTTGGATTCTGCATCGGGGCTGTAGTTGGTCTCGTTGCGATTACTCCTGGTGCTGGTTATGTAGCTATTCCGCAAAGTATTTTTATCGGTGCCTTTACCGCAATTGTATCAAATCTTGCAGTTCACTGGAAATCTAAAACCAGATTAGATGATACTTTGGATGTGTTTCCATGTCACGGAGTTGGTGGAATCGTCGGTATGCTTTTAACGGGCTTGTTTGCAACGAAAACTGTTAACCCAAATGGTGTAGACGGTTTATTCTATGGCAATCCGGAATTTTTCTTTACACAGGTTAAAGCTTTAGCAATTGTTATCACCTTTAGTTTTGTGGGATCTTACCTGATCTTTAAACTTATAAATCTTATTCAGCCAATCAGGGTAACTATGGAAGAGGAAGAAGAAGGCCTTGACGCATCACAGCACAATGAGAAATACAGCCAGGGAACACTTATAGTGAGTGATAACGGATCAGTTTACGAAACTGATGCTGAGCGTGTTAAACAAATAATCTAACCGATTTTATTACAATGAGAAAGGCTCGCTAAAACTTCAGGGAGCCTTTTTATTTACTGCACAATCTTATTTGCGCAGGCTGAACTGGCGAATGCTTCGGGTTTAGCCTTAAAGACGAATCCCATACTCAGGATATAGCCCATTGCTTCATGTAATGCCTGGTTTGATTTAAAGTTAGGGTTGGTGTTAATATCTGCATGAACTTCCAGATCCACATCGTACAGATCTAAAAGATCACACAGTGAATAAGCGCATTCGATGGATTTTTGAACTTCTGAGATCATCCTTTCCTTAATACTCATCTTCTGGGAAGAACGTTCCTGATGAATAAACATAAAGCCACCTTTCTGTTCACGGAGGAATACAATTACCGTGGCAAAATCAATAATTGACCCTTTCACCTGGGAGTCTGTACCAATACATACTTTAAGTTTGTTGCCAAGATTTGACTCTCTTTCGATGGCATGTTCTACTTCTTCAAGAATGGGGATCTGAATAGTTTCTCCGTTAAATTTTTTCCAGGTCATAAATTTTGTTGAGTTAAAATTTATTAAACAAGTGTAAAACAGGATATTATCTATCATTAAATATAATTCATTAAAATCCAAAACATCTTTTGCTGAGGTTATTTATTTGTTAACATATTAACAGAATCAGGATAACAAACAGGCGCTTCTTCCGTATAATAAGAAATGGAGAAGTTCAAAAACCTGCTGTCTGGAATCTTATTGCTATTAATTCTTAGTCCCGGATGTAAGAAAGCTCCCGATAGTCCGGACACTGCATTGCAGATTCAGGACCATCTGAATATTTCATACGGTACCCACAGCCGTAATATGCTGGATATTTATCTTCCTCAGAAACGAGATTCTAAAACGCCAGTGATACTTTTAGTGCATGGCGGTTCATGGTTTGAGGGTGATAAGGCTGCTTTTACTGATTTGGCGAAATACTGGAGGGAGAAAGGTTACGCTGCTGCGACCATGAATTATCGTTACACTAATACACCGGAAAAGAATGTTCATCCCGCACAGGTTAATGACATCGCGAAAGCTATCGAATTTATTGGCTCTAAATCGGCCGAGTGGAAGACTGCTGCTGATAAATTTGCCCTGCTGGGAGCAAGTGCAGGCGGGCATTTGTCGCTGTTATATACGTACAAATACGATACAGGCAATAAAGTTAAAGCTGTAATATCAATGGCCGGTCCGACCGACCTTACATCGATAGGCGGAGCCGGACCAGCTCAGGCACAAGTAGCTCAATGGCTGATCGGGTCTACCATACAGGCTAATCCCGGTGCCTATGCCGAAGCCAGCCCTATTACACATGTGACGGCCTTATCGAAGCCAACGCTTATGTTTCATGGCAAACTCGATCCGGTGGTGCCTTACCAGCAAGCGGTAGAATTAAAAAATCGCCTTGTTCAGTCTGGAGCAGTTAATAAACTGGTGCTGTATGAGGATACTGGACACGAGGTGATTAACGTAAATTATATGGCCAGCTTCTTAGCAGATAGCGAAAGCTGGCTCAAGTTGTATCTGAAATGAACTGATCTTTTTTGAAACTTATCAAACCGACTATTGTAGTTAATATATACCAATCCCATTTATCATGGCAAATAGTCTTACAAATGAGCTTTTACAGCTGCAGAAAAGCAGATGCAGTTTCAAGTATGCTGAGATTGTAGATGATTATATGAAAGATATGCCCACCAAGGTAGGCCAGTCGTTAAATCGTCCGCTGGAGTCAATTAATGAGAATATCTCAATCATTAATCGCTATCGCGGGAAAATGCTGTATAATCTTGAAAGGAGATTTTATATTTCCTGGAGGAAATTAAAGAGGTACGCAAGATAGTTAAGGATTGGCAGTTGATAGTTGAGCGGCTACATCATTAACTTAGGTATCTGATTAGAAAGAGCCAGATTTTTATGTCTGGCTCTTGATTCTTCATGCTTAACCTACAAGCTTTTTATAACGTATCCGATGTGGGGTAATGTCACCCGTGCGTTTTTTACGGTTCTCTTCATATTCAGAATAGTTTCCCTCAAAATAATATACTTCTGAATTTCCCTCGAACGCAAGAATGTGTGTGCATACCCTGTCAAGGAACCAGCGATCGTGGGATATTATCACGGCACAACCACCGAAATTCTCCAGACCTTCTTCCAGAGCGCGTAATGTATTTACATCAATATCATTTGTCGGCTCATCCAGTAGAAGCACGTTTGAGCTTTTCTTCAAAGTAATTGCAAGGTGAACCCTGTTCCTTTCACCGCCGGAAAGGACAGCAACTTTTTTCTGCTGATCCGCACCGTTGAAATTGAATTTCGATACATAAGCGCGAGAATTTATTGGCCGGTTACCTAAAAGAATGTTTTCATTTCCGTCAGTTACATTTTCCCAAACAGATTTCTCTGGGTCCAGGTCGTCATGCATTTGATCTACATAGCCAAGAGCAACTGTAGGTCCGACCTTGAAGGTTCCCGCATCAGCAGTTTCCTGTCCTGTGATCAGGCGAAATAGTGTTGTTTTTCCAGCTCCATTGGGACCAATGATTCCAACTATGCCGGCTGGCGGAAGTGAGAAATTTAAGTTCTCAAATAATATCTTATCACCATATGATTTACTTACGCCCTGCGCTTCGATTACCACATTACCAAGCCTTGGGCCGGGAGGGATGAAAAGCTCTAATTTGTCTTCACGTTCCTTAGTATCTTCAGACGCGAGTTTCTCATAATTTGAGAGGCGGGCCTTTGACTTGGCATGGCGCGCTTTCGGCGCCATCCGAACCCATTCAAGCTCTCTCTCCAAAGTCTTCTGACGTTTGCTCTCGGTTTTTTCCTCTGATTCAAGCCGCTTGGATTTTTGATCCAGCCATGAAGAATAATTTCCTTTCCAGGGAATACCTTCGCCGCGGTCAAGCTCGAGGATCCATCCGGCAACATTGTCAAGGAAGTACCTATCGTGGGTAACTGCTATGACAGTTCCTTTATATTGCTTCAAGTGCTGCTCCAACCAGTCGATACTTTCCGCGTCAAGGTGATTGGTCGGCTCATCCAGAAGCAATACGTCAGGCTCTTGCAGCAACAAGCGACATAATGCGACACGTCTCCGCTCTCCTCCTGACAAAGTGGCAATTTTTGAATCAGGCTCCGGGCAGCGCAGCGCATCCATGGCACGTTCCAGTTTTGTGTCGAGTTCCCATGCATTGCTTGCGTCTATCTGATCCTGCAATTCTCCCTGTCTGGCAAGCAGCTTATCCATCTCATCTGCATTCTCGTAAACTTCAGGTAAACCAAATTTTTCGTTGATCTCTTCATATTCCTTAAGAATGGCTGTCGTTGCAGCAACGCCTTCCTCAACTACCTCACGGACAGTCTTTTCATTATCAAGAATAGGCTCCTGAGCCAGGTATCCTACGGTATAACCCGGGGCAAATACAACTTCCCCCTGAAAGGATTTATCCAGTCCGGCAATGATCTTGAGAACAGATGATTTACCAGAACCGTTCAAGCCGATCACGCCAATCTTCGCTCCGTAGAAAAAAGAAAGGTAGATGTTCTTTAAAACTTGTTTTTGTGGCGGGTAGATCTTATTT
This sequence comes from Bacteroidota bacterium, assembly GCA_040384965.1. GTDB lineage: Bacteria > Bacteroidota > Bacteroidia > Sphingobacteriales > Sphingobacteriaceae > Daejeonella. Next base: position 7,794 of record JAZKIH010000030.1, read on the forward strand.
ACCCCGGCCATTG
>JAZKIH010000031.1:0-11980 GCA_040384965.1 Bacteroidota bacterium
AATAAAAGGTTTCGAAATGTTTATTATAATTGCGTATTATTTCGATTTATTATTTTTATGCAATATGGATGGGCCTGCCGCATAAAAATACCGTATCGATAAGTTCGCGAGACTGCCGGGCAGGCAGGTTGTGGCGGTTATAAAACAGAGTATAAGTTGATGAAATATTGTAAACAGGAAAGGTCTATTCTTGAATCAATTGATGAATGGGATCTAATCGTTATAGGTGGGGGAGCCACAGGGTTGGGAACTGCGCTGGATGCTGCTTCACGCGGCTTTAAAACACTTTTGCTAGAGCAGTCTGATTTTGCTAAAGGAACATCAAGCAGAAGTACAAAGCTCGTTCACGGGGGGGTGAGATACCTGGCACAAGGCGATATTTCATTGGTTTACCAGGCATTAAGAGAGCGAGGATTGCTCCAGGTAAATGCGGCACATCTTGTTTCAAAGGAGGAGTTTATTATCCCTTGCTTCAGCTGGTTTTCAGTTGCTAAATATCTTGCCGGACTTAAAATGTATGATTGGCTGTCTGGTAAATATAGTTTCGGCAGGTCACGTTTCTTATCTCGTGATGAGGTGTCAGCAAAAATACCCGGACTTGCTGATAAAGGCCTTGTGGGAGGAATAAGCTATTTCGATGGTAAGTTTGACGATGCTCGTTTGGCTGTGAATATTGCTCAGACATGTATGGAGCAAGGCGGAACTGTGCTTAATTACGTCAAAGTTACGGGTCTGCTTAAAGATGAAAACGGTAAGATTTCAGGGGTTAAGGCTTTCGATTCAATAACCGGAACAAGGCATAAATTATATTCGAAAGCAGTCGTAAATGCTACGGGCGTATTTGTTGATGACATCCTTCAGATGAATGTTCCTGATGCTGAAAAGCTGGTAAGACCAAGTCAGGGGGTGCATGTTGTTTTGAGTAATTCATTCCTGAACAGTGAATCAGCGCTGATGATTCCCGAAACTTCAGATAAAAGGGTACTTTTTGCCGTGCCGTGGCATTCGCGCTTGTTAGTAGGCACCACCGACACTCCCATAGAAACACACAGTCTTGAGCCCCGGGCATTAGATGAGGAAATTGATTTTATATTAGGCACAGCATCCCAATATTTTAAGCGGGAAGTGACAAAAAAAGACGTTCTAAGTGTTTTTGCTGGATTGCGGCCACTAGCCGCACCAGGGAAAAATGATACGAACAGCACGAAGGAAATATCTCGTGACCATAAGCTTATAGTATCAGACTCTGGTCTAGTAACCATCACTGGCGGTAAATGGACAACATACAGGAAAATGTCTGAGGAGACAGTTGATGAGGTTATCCGTACTGCTAATCTTGATAACAGGAAATGTGTTACAAAAGGGCTAAAAATTCACTCCTCCGAGATAAGTAACTCAATGAGCTATTTAAAAATATATGGCACCGACAGGCTGTTTATAGAAGATTTGGTTAAAGAGAATCCCGAATGGAATGTTAAATTACATCCTCATTTTCCTAATATCAAAGCCGAGGTTGTCTGGGCAGTAAGAAATGAAATGGCATATACTGTGGAAGATGTTTTAGCCCGCCGTTTAAGAACTTTATTTGTAGACGTTCGGGCTGCAATGGAAATGAGCGGTGAAGTAGCCAGATTGATGGCTGCTGAATTGAATAAAGATCTCGACTGGGTTGATGAACAAGTGAAGGAATTTAAGTTAATTGCAACTCAATACATACTTGAACCACCTGTGGAAACAAAAGAAGTTTTAATAACTAAATAAAATTTATGGCAGATTATATTTTAGCGCTCGACCAGGGTACTACGAGTTCAAGAGCTATAGTTTTTGACAAGAAAGGTAATATTAAGGCGATCGCTCAAAAGGAGTTTGAACAAATCTATCCGCAACCAGGCTGGGTGGAACACGATCCGATGGAAATCTGGTCAAGCCAGCTTGCTGTTGCTGCGGAGGCAATTGTAAAAGCTGGTATTGGTGCTCGGGACGTACACGCTATTGGAATTACTAACCAAAGGGAAACAACCGTTGTATGGGATAAGGAGACAGGGCTGCCAGTTTACAATGCCATTGTCTGGCAAGACCGGCGTACGTCAGCTTATTGTGATTCGATACGGGCAACTCAGGGCGATAAGATCCGTCATAAAACCGGATTAATCATCGACTCTTATTTTTCGGCTACCAAAGTCAGATGGATACTCGAAAACGTTGAAGGAGCCCGGCGAAAGGCAGATGAAGGAAATTTGCTTTTTGGCACGATAGATAGCTGGCTTATTTGGAAATTATCGGGAGGCACAACTCACGTTACTGATGTGAGCAACGCTTCCCGGACCATGATCTATGATATAAATACTTTGAAGTGGGATGAGGAATTGCTCGGCATATTTGGCATTCCCAATTCGATGCTTCCCGATGTTCGTTCTTCAAGCGAAGTTTATTGTGAGACAGCTGGTAATATTCTCGCAGCAAAAATACCGATTGCAGGAATAGCTGGTGACCAGCAGGCAGCGTTATTCGGCCAAATGTGTACGGAGGTTGGAATGGTGAAGAATACTTATGGTACCGGATGCTTTATGCTGATGAATATCGGCTCTAAACCCACCATATCATCGAATAATCTTCTCACAACAATCGCATGGCAGATTAATGGAAAAGTGAGCTACGCTCTTGAGGGTAGTATTTTTATTGGAGGAGCTGTAGTTCAATGGCTTAGAGACGAATTGGGTATGATTAAGACTTCCGGTGAGGTTGAAGAACTGGCGGCAAAAGTTAAAGATACCGGCGGCGTTTATATGGTGCCAGCTTTTGCGGGATTAGGTGCACCGCATTGGGATCAGCATGCCCGCGGGACAATTACAGGCATTACCAGAGGAACAAACTCTGGACATTTTGCCCGAGCCGCACTGGAAAGTATTGCTTATCAAACAATGGATGTCCTGAAATCGATGGAAGCGGATGCCGGAACTCCAATTAGTGAGCTTCGGGTTGATGGCGGCGCAACTGCCAATAATTTGTTAATGCAATTCCAGGCTGATATTTTGAAAAGTAAGGTGATAAGACCCAAAGTTACTGAAGTTACTGCACTCGGGTCGGCTTACTTGGCTGGTTTGGCAACAGGCTTTTGGGGTGGAGTAGATGAAATAGCAGAACAATGGCAAGTAGACCGGGAATTTGAGCCGGAGGAGCTTGATAATCACGATGAATTAATCGATGGATGGAACAGGGCAATAAAAGCTGCCAAAGCCAACGTAAGTTTATAAATTAGTCTAACAATCCACTAACAACCAATATTATGACGCCATTTGTAGCCGAGTTTTTGGGCACAGCACTATTGATCTTATTAGGAAACGGGGTAGTAGCAAACGTAGTTTTGAATAAAACCAAGGGGAACGGTGGAGGATGGATATCCATCACTACCGCCTGGGCTCTTGCAGTGTTTGTTGGAGTTGTGGTAGCAGGGCCCTACAGCGGAGCACATTTAAATCCTGCAGTCACAATTGCGCTTGCGATAGCAGGTAAATTTGAGTGGGCTATGGTACCTGGGTATATGCTTGCTCAATTACTTGGAGCTATGCTTGGAGCTGTAATCGTCTGGTTAAAATACATCGACCATTTTAAAGCTACAGATGATAAAGGCTTAAAACTCGCCGCATTTAGCACCGGGCCTGCAATTAAAAACACCACTGGAAATCTTTTTAGCGAGATCATAGGGTCATTCGTTCTTTTGTTTGTCATATTCTATATCACCAGCGCCGAGATTACCGATACGAAAACGCCAGTTGGTTTAGGATCAATCGGAGCGATCCCTGTAATGTTTTTAGTATGGGCAATTGGTCTGTCATTGGGTGGCACAACCGGATATGCCATTAATCCTGTGCGTGATCTTGGCCCGCGGATTATGCATGCTATCCTTCCGGTTTCTGACAAGGGCTCTAGTGAGTGGTCTTACGCCTGGATACCTGTAGTTGGACCTATCATTGGAGCCAGCCTCGCTGCGCTGCTATATAATTTATTGAATTAGGAAGTTTATGATGAGCAAAGTCTAGCCTTTGCTCATTTATTAATAACCCTATTTCAAATAGTTTCCCGCCCGTAATATCTTAACCCAGTTCTGGTATCCCGCTGCTGTTAAATGCAGGCCATCATGTGTGAATTCAGAAATTAGCCTGCTGTCTTTATCAAGGAACGCTGGGTATAAATCAATTACGAAAACTCTTTTATTATCAGCAAGCTTTCTTATCGCATTATTAACAAAAAGAATGTGTTGATCTTTCCCGTAGTGATTGGGGAATTTGTTGAAGGTATGATTCACCGGCATAAGGGTGTGAATGTAGAGCTTTGTGCGAGGCGATTCATTCCTTACCCTGCTCACTATCTGCTGAAAGTTTCTAACTATTAGTTCGTCGGGTATATTTCGGGAAATATCATTGATCCCAATAAGTAAAAAGATTTTTGCAGGCTGTCCTTTTGTAATGTCAGATAAGCGTTCTAATACTCCGAAGGTTATATCAGCTGATATGCCCCGATTTTTCGCTCGTGGGTTTGAGAGAAGATCACTCCAGTCGGTATTAGCTGTAATACTGTTTCCAAGAAAGACGAAATCCGAACGAGAACTCTTGTAAGACCGAAACTGATCCACCTTTACATTGTATGCCGGAGGACGGAAGGTGCTGTCCCAGGCGGCCGTTTGAGCTACTGCTGCATTAATATAAGATACAAGAGCAAGAACTACAGCGATTGCCAGTTTTTTCATTTCTATTATTTAAAGATTCAAATTCACTTTTTCGCGATTCCAGGTGAAAGCCGTGAAAATTATCGAGAGAATACATGCGGCGACGATCACGATAAAACCACCGTCCCAGCTCCATTTATCCACCACAAATCCCATAGCTATATTTGCGAATAGTGCTCCACCAAGATAACCGAATAAACCTGTAAGACCAGCAGCGGTTCCGGCTGCCTTCTTTGGTACAAGATCCAGCGCCTGAACACCGATGAGCATCACAGGACCGTATATTAAAAATCCTATGGCAATTAATGCGGCATTATCTACCCAGATATTGCCCGGAGGATTCTGCCAGTAAATGATCACTGCAATCAAAACTAATACCATATAGATCACAGTGGCGGGGGCACGGCGGCCTTTAAATACCTTATCACTTATCCAACCGCACAAAAGTGTGCCCGGTATGCCTGCGTATTCGTAGGCAAAGTATGCCCATCCTGTTTCCTTTACACTAAATCCCTTTGCTTCTTCAAGGTAGGTTGGAGACCAGTCCAGTATGCCATACCTTACCAGATAAACAAATGCGTTGGCAATAGCGATATACCACAACATCCGGTTATTAAAAACATAGTTGAAGAAAATCTCACGAGCTGAAAGTTCCTGCTCATGCTTGGCGGAATAATTTACAGGATAGTCGTTTTTGTATTCTTCAATAGGCGGGAGGCCGCTTGACTGTGGAGTATCCCTGATCATTAAGTAGGCTATTAAGGCCACAAAAAGAGCAACCATGCCTGGGAAGTACAACTTACTTTCCCAATCTGAAAAGACAGCAATGGCTATAATAGCAACAGGTCCGATCAACCCACCACCTACATTGTGAGCTACATTCCAGATTGACATTTTAGTGCCCCGTTCTTTTGTAGAGAACCAGTGTACCATCACTCTGCCGCTTGCCGGCCATCCCATACCCTGGAACCAGCCATTTACAAACAGAAGAATAAACATCATTGCAATGGATGATGTCGCAAAAGGCACAAGGCCCATAAAGATCATCGTACATGCAGATAGAACAAGGCCGATTGTAAGAAAATTCCTGGCGTTACTCCGGTCAGATACATTTCCCATTAAGAACTTACTTAATCCATATGCTATAGAAACACCGGAAAGTGCGATGCCAAGCTGGGATTTTGTATACCCCTGATCGATGAGGTCAGGCATAACCAATGAGAAGTTCTTTCTTACGAGGTAATAACCGGCATATCCAATAAAGATTCCCAGAAACACCTGAAGCCTTAATTTTTTGTACTCCGGATCCTGCCGCTCGATGGGAAGCAATTCTTTATGCGCAGCTGGTTTGAAAATGTTAAGCATCTTAATTAATTAATAAGTTTGGATAGTCTGAAATAATTCCGTCAACACCCAGAGCTTTTAGTTTCGATATATCAGCGGCTGTATTTACCGTCCATGGAATAACTTTTAAATTTTGATCATGTGCTTTTCTGACAAAATCCGCGGTTACCATTCTGGCGATAGGACTGATAATGTAAGGCTTGAACCCAAGGATAGTAATATTCTCTTCGACAGATTTATCATTGTCCACAAGCAGGGAAGCTTTAATATGAGGATATTTGCGATTCAAAACCTGCAGAGTTCTTATGTCGAAAGACTGGACAACTGTGTAAGGAGCAATTTTTTTCTTTTCAAGAACAGCCACGAGCAGGTCTACAAATTTTTCTGGAGCGGGGTGAAGTTTGTTGTCGCCAGCAGGTTTACTTTTGGTTTCGATGTTGTAAAAAACCTGTTTTTTACCTGTAGTTTTTAGATAGTTTTGAACGGTATCAATCACGTCCGAAAGTAAAGGCAAGTAGGTTTTTATTTTTTGCTGTTGAGGAAAACCGGTATTGCCTTTCGATCCCGCATCAAACTTTCTGAGCTCGGCGTAAGTCATCTCGTATAAAGCATATTTTTTACTATCGCTTTTAGGAATTTCTTTCCCATTCGGATCTAAAGTGAATTGCGGGTTTATATAATCGTCGTGTGACAAGACAACCATTCCATCCATGCTGACGTGTGTATCCATCTCAAGTGTAGTAACACCAAGATCGACAGCATTTTTCATTGCTGGAATCGTATTTTCAGGCATGAGCCCTCGTCCTCCCCGGTGGGCCTCAGTTGAGAATGAAGGGAAGCTGGCATGTCCGACATCAGCTATCTTCGTTTTACACGCCAACATCATTAAAATGGAAATCGCGGTTAACGCTAGTGTTTTTTTCATAGGTAATCTGATAAAATCTATCCAACATGACGAAGGATACCCACTGGAGTATCCTTCGCTATAATTTTGTGAGGGAATATTATTTTTCCCACCAAACTTTAGTATTTATATCATCGCCGCCCATTCTGGCCAACGCTGCTTTGTAGTTTGCGTTATTGTTAGTCACCACAGTAGTTGGAAACTTGAATCGCACGGGCATATTTGAGTTATTCATCAGACCTGGCCCTTTTGGTAGCACGGGGAGGCCTGTACGGCGATATTCGAACCATTGCTGGTAGTCATTGAAATACAGCGCATAATATTTCTGAAGCATAATGCGTTCCAGCGTGCCATCGTATGCTGCTTTAGGATTTGTAAAGTAATTTGCCGGCATAACAGCTCCCCATTGTTCAATTGCTGCTTTCACGCCATTCTGATAAAAAGTTGCTGCACTTCCGGTAATTTTTCCCTTTTGCGCAAGTTCTGCTTTGATCAGTTCAACTTCTGCATAGGTCATGATTATCCCTTGCATCGGCGCTGTAACAGTTGCAGTTACCAGTGCAACATTCGCATTCGAAGGCTGATATGCAAACTGTGATTCTGAGCCGGAATAGGCGCTTGGAATTCCTTTGTAACCAATGGTAGCAGTACCCGCCGCATTTCTTGCCAATGTGTTCCACTTTGGAAGCCTTGGGTCATTAAAATCGTTAAGGTTGTCAATGTGGAAAGCGGCTGAAGCTCGGAAGGTAGTAAAGTCGATTGCGCGGCCCCAAGGCGAAACATTGGGAACGTTGCCATTAATTTTTAGAATAGCTGCGTCTGCATTACTGGTAAATACCGGGTTTGTGGCAGGATTATTAATTATCGCAGCAAGTTTGGTGAATGAATCCAGCTCTGTCCTTTTAGAAACGCGGAGTAATAACCTCATGCGGAGAGAATTCGTGAATTTTTTCCACAAGCTTACATTATTGCCATACAAAATATCTGTACCATAGATCATTGTCCTAGTCGGAACGTATATTGAGTTAGCTCGTTCAAGATCAGCAAGAAGCGTAGTATAAATCTGCTGTTGTGTATCAAAAACCGGTGTGTATACACCTTCATCACCTTTTACAGCTTCAGACATAGGCACATCTCCGAAAGAGTCGGTCAGGTTCGAGTAGATCCAAGCATTCAACGTTAAGGCTATAGCTTCGTAGTTTGGATCTTGTGCCTCAACAGCGGCTGCGCGCATTTCCTTTACATTATTAAGCCACCGGTAATAGGTATTCCAGGTAGAGTTTCCCGCTGACTCCGATACATCATACCTATGAATACCGCCCGCTACACTAGGGTAAGGGATCTGAACTTGCATAATATCAAATGTAAATGCATCAGCCCGGCCGGTGTTAAACGCGGTCACTTCATAGATAATAGGGTTGAGGAGGGTTCCTGGACTGATTTTCTCAATTTTATTGGGGTCCGTATTAACCTCTGCAAAATCTTTGGTACAGCTAACCATAACTGAGGTTAGCGCAAGTACCGTTAATATGTTATTGAAACGATTCATCTTCTTTAAGTTAGCAGTATATACTGCGGTTAATCTTTCTGTATTAAAACTTAACGGTTAGGTTCATACCAAACGTACGCATCGACGGCATTTGTCCAATTTCAATACCTGGTAAAATTGTAGATCCATTTAATGCAGCAACTTCTGGATCAAATACCGGGAAATCAGAAATCAATGCCAAATCACGTCCATATAATGCCAAAGACGCATTATTAAGCTTTAATTTCTGAGTGAATTTCACTGGTAATGCATATTCTAAGCGAACTTCACGAAGTTTAATGAATGATGCATCGAATGAGTTAGATTCTACATTAGCCCTTCGGTAGTAATCACCATAATATGTGGCCGGAGCGACTTTAGTAGTGTTAGGGGTAAATGCACCGCCAGCTCCCGCAACAACGCCGTCGCCAATTATAAATCCTTCTTCACGGCCCGGAAGACTCTTTTTTAATTTACCCTGTTCCATCATTTTATGATGCGTTTGGGAATATATTCTACCTCCGTGCTGTCCATCGAACTGGAAGCTGAACCGGTAAGCTTTATACTGGAATTCATTGGTCAACCCGCCTCTCCAATCAGCATAGGCTTTTCCTATATACTGGATTTCCGCTGGCCGTGCAGGCAACCCTGCAGCCGTATAAACTATTTGTCCGTCAGGTGAACGAACAAAGCCGAACCCATAGATGTCGCCGGTAGTACCGCCAACACGTGCCTGAATAGTAGCATTGCCACCATAACCGATATCCTGCTTATCAGATAAACCCTCTGCCAATTCAAGAACTTCATTGTCGTTGGTTGACCAGTTTATCGTAGTGGTCCATTTAAAGTTTTTATTGCTGATAGGTTTACCACCCACTAAAACTTCAACGCCTTTGTTTCTAACCTTTCCTGCATTTAGAACTGCTCTGGAATATCCGGTAGTTGGATCAAGCGGAACATCCAGGATCTGGTTTTCGGTAACGTTGTTATATAGTGTCACATCCATGGTAAACCGTGAATTGAATAGATTATACTCTAAACCGGCTTCATAACTGGTAGTGATCTCTGGTTTGAACGTTGCGTTGTGCAAAGTTGTTGGTACCGATGCAGATGCCGGGAAATCACTTATGCCATAGTACTTGCTCGTTTTATATGGATCAGTATCATTTCCTACCTGTGCAGCTGATAATCTCAATTTTGCAAAGGTGAAGGCAGATGGAAGAGTGAACATTTCGTTCAGGATAAAGCTGGAACTAACTGATGGATAGAAGAACGAGTTGTTCTGTACCGGCAAAGTGCTCGACCAGTCGTTACGACCAGTTATATCCAAAAAGATCCTGTCTTTCCACGCAAAGGATGCGAAACCGTAAACACTATGAACTTTTTTGTTCAGATAGTTAGTGTTCATCAACGGATTGCTTTGACCATTGCTTAATTTATATACTCCTGGGATGATCAACCCGTCTACTGTCCCATTAACTCCGGTATAGCGGCGGTTCAAAGCATTTGCTCCGGCAGATACACTTGCATCAAAATCTGTTGAAAGTTTAGTCTTATAAGTAAGTAAGGCATCAGTGTTTACCTCGAAATTGAAAATGTTTTGCTGTTTGAGATAACCTTTGCCAAAGTTAGCTGTACTGAAAGGACGGCGCTGATCACGGTCTTCATTTGTCATATCCATTCCTGAACGCAGCATAATGCTGAACTTGCTGTTCACGTCATAAGTTGCCTGGATATTTCCAACGGTTTTATAATTATTTACCGCATTCGTCATTTCATTAGCAATCAGGAATGGATTGTCGATGAAGCTGCTAAAAGGATGTATTTGATCAATTTGAAACTGACCTGGTTTCCAGATAGGACGATACCAGTCAAGATCTACGTTTGGATTCTGGAAGATCATAAAATAGGATATCGACTGGTTGTTATATCCTGTTGCAGGCAGGTTATCACTACTCTTATTTGTGAAATTAACTTTTGTCGCTAATCTAAGTTTTGGTGAAAGTTTGTAATTTAAACTTAGAGCGGCGGTGAGACGTTCATAGCCCGTGTTAGGCATAATCCATTCATTTTTAGAATGTGTAATTGACGCGCGGGCGGTTGCAACATCATTGCCACCGTCAAAAGATAAGCTATTCGTGATTGTGGATCCGGTACGCCAAAAACCAGTTACGTTGTCAGGATGAGCTACCCATGGTACACGGGTAGGTGATTGTCCACCAACGACAGGGTCATACTGGAAGTAGGATTGACCGTTGAACTTGGGTCCGAAAGCACTACTCGTTCCGGAAGTACTTGCTCCGTCTGCAGAAGTCCCGTAAGAATAATACAGGTCCTTTGCAGGTCTGATCACCGTACCGGTTCCCTGACCATATTCATATTGATATTCAGGCCACCTTAACACGTCATTCATGCTGTAATTTGTGTTAAGAGTAATTCCAATACCTTTGCTTCTTTTAGTTCCGGATTTAGTTGTGATAATTAGTGCACCATTTGCTGCACGACTACCGTAAAGCGCCGCTGCGCTCGCTCCCTTTAAAACAGTTACACTTTCTATATCATCCGGGTTGATGTCGGAAATACCATTCCCGAAATCTACTGGAACATCATTTCCCGATCCAGCACCATAGGCACTGTTTACACCTGATGACGTAAGTCCGCCGCCTACCGGTATGCCATCCAGCACGATCAGCGCTCCATTATTGTCTGAATTCATGGATGTTTCGCCGCGAAGAATAATTTTCGTCGAATTTAGTGGTCCGGAACCCGGAGAAACTATATTAAGCCCTGCTACCTTGCCTGATAAGGCACCAACCCAATTGTTCGAGCGAGCATCATTAAGTGCATTTTCCTTTAAAGTTTGGGTCGCGAAACCCAGAGCTTTCTGTTCTCTTTTAATACCTAGAGCTGTTACCACAACTTCGTTAAGTGCATTATCCGAACGCGTAAGTCTAAGAGAAATGTTATTGTCAGCAGAGGTGAACACCCTTGATAGGGTGGTGTAACCGATCATGCTGAAATTTACCGTCGATCCAGCCGGAACATTTACACTGAATCGGCCATTCAGATCCGTTACCCCCAGCGATCTACGCTGGGCATCGGTGATACTGACTCCGATAAGGGTTTCTTCATCGGTATTGTCAACAATTACGCCTTTAACTGTAATGGTTTGCTGAGCCATTAGATTTTGCTCAGGATAGAAGTTGAGTGTAAATAATAGTAATATGATCTTAGCTATTAATCCTCCATGGCCTTTAGTTACGAAATTTAAGACCGAATTCGCCGTGTTTTTGGGTGAATCTGCGGTTTGCCATGTCTTACCGAAATGTTCAGTAAACGTTTTGTTCATAATGGAATAAATTAGGATGGTTTTCTGTTAGATTTTTATTTCGTTTTATTTCAAGTTCCTGCAAAATGTTACTTAAATTCTTTTTAAATGTTTCGATTTAAATTTAATAAATAATAAAACGAAACTATA
>JAZKIH010000032.1:0-5760 GCA_040384965.1 Bacteroidota bacterium
GATCAGGAACGGATTCTACTAAACTAAAACTAAACCAAACTAAACTCCCGGCATGAACCCGGGATTTCTTAAGGAACGGATCCCGGAAGATCGCGCCCTGATAATCATCTATATAAAGGAACGGAATTTATTAGATTAACTGTTCCAACATACAGTTTTGTTACAGTGATCTGACGATCTTGTGATAATATGCCTAGTAAATTTCAGAAGTCATCGGAATGGTAATTTCTCTCGTGGCCACTTTACATTAAGAAAGATATTTCCCAACTATCGGCATCCGTCGTCCCATTCCAAATGCCTTTGGAGATACCCTTAAAATTGGAGGGGCCTGATTACGCTTGAATTCAGCAACATTAACCATCTTAAGCACCTTTTTAACGAGCATTTCGTCGAAGCCCATTTTAATTATTGACACGGAACTCTGTTTAAGCTCGATGTACTGAAATAAAATGGCGTCCAGCACGTCGTATTCAGGAAGTGAATCGGAATCCTTCTGACCCGGTCTTAGTTCCGCAGAAGGCGGCTTAATAATGCTGTTCTGAGGAATTATATCGCCCTTGCGATTAATATAATTTGAGAGCTTGTAAACCTGTGTCTTATAGACGTCGCCCAAAACCCCTATCGCGCCCGCCATGTCACCATAAAGAGTTCCATAACCTACTGCACACTCGCTTTTATTAGACGTGTTAAGCAAAATGTAGCCAAACTTATTTGACATTGCCATCACAACAATCGCTCTGCTTCTGGCTTGCATATTTTCCTCCGCCACACTAAAGGGAAGGTCTTTAAAGACTGGCTTCATCATGCTCTGAAAAGCGGTTGTCGCCTCCTTTATCGGAATAACTTCGTGCTTACAGCCCAGATTTTTAACCAAATCCAGCGCATCCTGAATAGAATGATCTGATGAATATTCTGAAGGCATCAAAACGGCCATCACATTCTCAGGCCCCAGTGCTTCAGCGGCAAGCGCACAAACAAGAGCTGAATCTATGCCTCCTGACAAACCTAATACCGCCTTAGTAAAACCCGATTTTTGAAAATAATCTTTGATCCCAAGGATCAGTGCATCATGGATCTGCGCGATATCGCTTTGAGGATCGTGAACTACGGGCTTGAGGCCTTTGATCTTACCCTCACCAAATTCATAAACTTTTATTTCTTCGGTGAAATAAGGCATCTCATCGAGCAGCGAGCCATCCCTGTCGAACACAAGAGATCCTCCGTCGAAGATAATCTCCGTTTGGGCACCTATTTGATTCACGTAAAAAAGTGGGAGCTGATATTTTCTGCAATTATCACCAAGAATCAATACCCTTTCTTCATCATGATTATAGGCAAAAGGAGACGCAGCGATGTTAATCATCAGGTCAGGATTCTCCTGAGTGAGGACATCCATTGGACACGTGACATACATCGGGTTGTCGTTGATGTTCCATAGGTCTTCACAAACCGTAAGCGCTATTTTATAACCCATAAAATCAAAGCACTTAAAATCTATAGCAGGTTCAAAATATCTATACTCATCAAAAACATCATAATTAGGCAGTAGCGCTTTGTTAACGACAGCCTTTACCGTTCCATTCTCGATAAAATATGCTGAGTTAAATAAGTCTTTGCCCTGGATCTTTGGATTCTTTGTCGGGAGACCAATAATACAAGCTATGTCTTTGCATTCAAGTGCAATCTGCTGAGCTGCAGTTTCACACGACTCGATAAACTCCGAAAATTCAAGAAAATCTCTTGGAGGATATCCGCAAACACATAGCTCGGCAAACACCACCAGATCTGCATTCTGATCCTTCGCCTGTCTGATTGCAGAGATGATTTTCTGGGTGTTATAATTAAAATCGCCGATTATATAATTTAATTGGGCTAACGCAATCTTCATAGTTTATTGGTGTTAGACATGAAAGCATGAAGCTTTCATATTCGTTTTTTTATCTTTTTTAACGTGATAAAGCAATCATGAGTTATTCTTATACCCTTCTGGTTTGGGCAAATCATGATGGTTTTATAATTTAGCAGATATCTGTACCCATGAGGAACACTCAAATTTACCTGTTTTTTTTCATTTGCTTTGCCGCAGCGTCCTGTAATAACAAAAAAGGACCCGATGTGTCACAAATAAATTTGAAAGTTTCAATCGAGCGTTTTGACAAAGAGCTGAACACTATTACTTCCTCAAACCTGGAACAGAAAACTCAGGATCTTCGAAAAAAATACACCTGGTTTTACGATGATTACATGAGCCAAATGCTAAGCGCGGGGTCTCCAGCTGCAGGCCCGTCGTACTTAAATACGCTGGCTTCAGTTTTACAAAATGCCGACTATCTGGAATTAAAATCTACTGTCGAAAAGGCTTTCCCAGACATGGGTAACCATGAGGAAGAGTTAACTGAAGCTTTTAAGCATGTTCGCTATTATTATCCCAGGCAGAAGATACCTCGGGTGATCACTTTTATATCTGGATTTGCTGTACAAACACCCATAGGAAATGACTATGTAGGAATTGGCCTGGACATGTTTTTAGGCAGTAATGGGCAGAAATTTTACCCTGCATTAAGAGAGAGTATACCTCACTACATAGCCCGTCGTTTTACTCCGGAGAATATTACTCCCCGGGTTATCGAAGCATTTGTCAAAGAAGAGCTTTACCCGGAGAAAGATGAGGATCGAAGTCTGCTGGCAAAGATGATTTATAATGGAAAGGTTTTGTATGCTATGGATTCCTTTATGCCGGAAACCGGCGACACGCTCAAAATTGGATATACCGGGAAACAGCTTGAATGGTGTGAGGAAAATGAGGGGGGCATCTGGGCTTACCTGCTAGAAAATGAACTTCTGTTTAACTCAGATTATATGCAGATCCAGAAATACCTTGCAGAGGCTCCATTTACACCGGGCATAGGTGAAAATTCAGAATCTGCCCCGAAGCTCGCCATATGGACAGGTTGGCAAATTGTCAGAAAATACATGGAACGAAATCCTGAAGTGACTTTACAAAAGCTGCTGCTTGAAAAGGATGCTCAAAAAATATTAAGTGAGTCAAAATACAAACCGAAGCTTTGAGTTATACGTTGTACGTTCTAAGTTGTACGTGGTGGGCGGATAATGCCTCTATATAAAAAGGTGTATATGAAAGTCGGTTTGGTTCTTTCTGGAGGTGGAATACGCGGGATAGCTCATTTGGGTGTTCTTCAGGCGCTTACCGAAGCCGGCATAAAGTTCTGCAAAATTAGCGGCACAAGCGCCGGTTCTATTGTTGGCTCCCTTTTCGCTCAAGGCATGCAGCCCTACGACATCCTCCAGATCTTTCTGAAAACTAAACTATACAGATTTCTCAGACCCGCTTTTACGCATCCCGGAATACTCTCACTGGACAATACCCGATCGTTGTTTTTGGAGCACTTGCCCCACGATTCCTTTGAGGGCCTAAAAATTCCTTTGGTTATTGCTGCAACAGATTTCAGTGAAGGCAAACTCAGGTATTTTTCTTCGGGAAAGCTAATTGATGTTGTTCTTGCTTCCTGCTCAATTCCCGGCGTCTTCAAGCCTATAATCATAGACGGTAAAATGTTCGTTGACGGGGGTGTGCTGGATAACTTTCCCATCGAACCTATAAGACGGGATTGTGACTTCATTATCGGTTCGTCATGCAATCATCTTCCTGTGGTAAAAACCATCGCTAACTTCCGCAAGTTATTTCAGCGGGCGGCTATCATGTCGATAAACTCCGATATGGAAAATAAATGTCAGTTCTTAGATGTGCTGATCGAACCGGAAGGCATGGGAGCGACCAGTGTATTTGACGTTGAAAAAACAGAAGAGATCTACTGGATTTCGTATAACGAAGCGCTGAAAAAGCTTCGATCTGATGAAAAATTGCAGGCTCTGATAGCGACAATAGCAGGTTGAACTTTGCGTCACTAAATACTCCGCGGTAGCTGCTCCTAAACAAAAAAAGCCCGTAACTGATCGCTACGAGCTTTGTATATTATATCGCTTTTTCTATTTCAGAATTCTCAATACAGCTTTCAGGCAAAGTACTATACCAACGATAAACAGAACGTTAGATATTGCATCAATAAACATCCAGCTTCCCGTAAAGCGAAGCAAAATACCAATCATACCGATTACGATACCTATAACAATAAGGTTGTAGTGTGCCGGATCATTTGACTCCTCGGTGCGTTTGTTCTTATATGTTTCTTCCATTTTCTGTGTTTGAGATTTACGAAATTACGAATCTATTTTACAGTTTAAAATTCAATCTGATATTATCCGTTTGATAAGGCTGCTGCACCACTTACAATTTCAGTAAGCTCAGTCGTAATAGCAGCCTGTCTTGCCTGATTGTAAGAAAGTTTCAACGCTTTCAATAAGTCGCCGGCATTTTCTGTCGCCTTGTCCATGGCTGTCATACGTGCTCCGTGCTCTGAAGCATGAGAATCAAGTATAGCTTTATAAACCTGGGTTTTAATAGACTTAGGAATTAACTGCTCAACAATTTCCTCCTGTGATGGCTCAAGAATATAGTCGGTTTGGGTGGCAGCATTCGCTACCGCTTCAGCCTTAGGAACTGGCAATAATTGCTCAGTAGTAAGAATCTGCACGGCAGCGTTTCTGAACTGGTTGTAAACCAACTCTACTCTGTCGTACTCACCTTTAGCAAAACCAAGCATAATTGCGTCGGTGATTTTTGAAGCATTTTCAAAAGTCAGTTCGCTGTACAAATCGTTATTATTTCCAATAACGTTGTACTTACGCTTCTCATAAAAATCCTGAACCTTTTTACCGATAGCTACAATGTGAACATTGCCTTTACGATATTGCTCTGAGTATTTTTCGGAGATCAGGTTATTTGCAGTTTTAATAACATTCATATTGAATGCACCTGCAAGACCACGGTTTGATGATACAGTAACGATAAGCACTTTATTTGGCTCACGTTCCTGAATAAATGGAGAATTGGATTCCTCAAGGCTAGCTGAAAGGTTAGCCAGGATATCTCTCATTTTATTAGCGTAAGGCCGTAACTGGACAATGGCACTAGTAGCTCTTTTCAACTTAGCAGCTGAAACCATTTTCATGGCTTTAGTGATCTGTTGCGTTGAGGTAACTGATGCTATCCGGTTTCTTACTTCTTTTAAATTAGCCATATTTTTAGCTGTGAGCTGTGAGCTGTGAGCTATCAGCTTCTTTCAAGCGCCATAAGGGAGCTTAAAGCTGATAGCTCAGGGCTGATAGCTTAATATTTATCTCCTAATTCTTTTGCTACAGTTTCCAGAGCACCGGTAATAGAATCGTCTAGTTTACCAGCTTTAAGTCCTTGCAGAACTTCAGGATAACGTTGCTCAAGCTGCTGAATGAATTCCGCTTCAAAAGCCTTAACCTTATTCACAGGAACATTACGCATTAAGTTTTTAGTACCTACATACAAAATTGCAACTTGCTTCTCAACTGTTTCTGGTGAGAATTGTGCTTGCTTCAAAAGCTCTACGTTACGTGCACCTTTATCAAGTACAGATTTTGTAGCAGCATCAAGGTCAGAACCGAACTTCGAGAATGCCTCAAGCTCGCGATATTGTGCCTGATCAAGCTTCAAAGTACCTGCAACTTTCTTCATCGATTTAATCTGAGCGTTACCACCCACACGTGATACCGAAATACCTACGTTGATCGCCGGACGAACACCTGCGTTGAACAAGTTCGACTCAAGGAAGATCTGACCATCCGTAATTGAAATTACGTTTGTAGGAA
>JAZKIH010000033.1:0-22677 GCA_040384965.1 Bacteroidota bacterium
TTGATGAACAATCCGTTTTTAGTAAGCTTGAACAATCCGGGCATCAGAAGGTGGTTTATTGCTCTGATCCCGATACAGGCCTAAGGGGAATTATTGCTATTCATGATACCACTTTAGGGCCTGCGTTAGGCGGCACACGGATGTTTGCTTACAAAACGGAGACGGAAGCATTGAACGATGTTTTGCGCTTGTCCCGCAGCATGACATACAAAGCTGCTATTACAGGATTGAATCTTGGTGGGGGAAAAGCAGTTATAATTGGAGACAGCAGGCTGCAGAAGAGTGAAGCCTTAATGAGGCGCTTTGGGCGGTTCATTGAGAATCTGAATGGCTCGTTCATCACCGCAGAAGATGTGGGTACCAGTCCGAAGGATATGGAATACATCCGCATGGAAACCAAATATGTTACCGGTATCCCGGAATCTATTGGTGGAAGCGGAGACCCTTCACCAGTTACCGCACGCGGGGTTTTTATGGGTATTAAGGCATCGGTAAAAGAGTTTTTCGGAAATGATAACCTTGCCGGCAAATCTGTTGCTGTTCAGGGAATCGGGCATGTAGGCGAAATACTTGTTGGTTTACTCCGAAACGAGAACGCGAAAGTATATATCAGCGATATTAATGAAGACCGGTTGAGACAAGTCGCCCAGAAATACGGAGCTGAGGCAATTTCAACGAATAAACTGTTTGATCTTGATATCGATATTTATTCGCCGTGTGCGCTTGGGGCAACGGTAAATACAGAAACTATTAACAGGCTGAAATGTTCAATTATAGCGGGCTCAGCAAATAACCAGCTGGCTGATGAAGAGGTTCACGGAAAGCTGTTGCTGGATAAAGGTATCCTGTATGCGCCGGATTATCTTATAAACGCCGGCGGCCTGATAAATTGTTATTCAGAAATTGCAGGCTTCAATAAGAAGAAAACTCTTCAGATGACTGAGAATATCTATGAAGCAACAAGGAGAGTACTTAAGAAATCAAAAGAAGATAATATCCCAACCAATGAAGCAGCTAATAAAATAGCTGAGAAGCGGATTGAAGATATCAGGAAAATAAAAGCAGCCTGGTAACAGGCGTTAAAAATAAAATCGTTCTTATACATGTTAAATAGAAGGCACCTGCGGGTTAAAGCGTTACAGGTATTATATTCCTACCAGCAATCGGAATTAAAAGAGGTTAAGCCGTTTGAAAAGGCTTTGCTTCAGAATGTTGACAAGGTTTATGAAATGTATGTTTGGTTGCTTTCATTACTGATTGAAGTTGCAGACTATAGTGTTATTGATGTTGAGGAGCGCGCTAATAAGCATTTACCATCTGAGGAAGACTTAAACGCGAGCGATAAGCTAAAAAGCAACCTGTTTATAAAGTCTTTACAGGAGAACGAAGAATATATTGCAGCGGTTAAGAAGTATAAAATATCATGGGATTTTGATCCGGAAATAGCAAAATCCATCTTCACATCGTTAAAAACCTCTACAGAATACAAAGATTTCATAGCTCTTTCTGAGCATACGATTAAATCAGACAAGGATATTATCAAGTTTATCTTCAAGAAACTAATCCTGAAATCTCCGGGTATTGAAGAGGTATTTGAAGAGAAATTCATCAACTGGCCTGTTGATAAGGAAGTGCTCCAGGCTTTGGTTGCGAAAACCTTTAAAAATTTTTCCAGCGAAAATCCGTCGGATAACCATCTCGCTCAGATCTGTCCTAACTGGGATGAAGACCGTCCATTTATCCTTGATCTTTTTACGAAGGTAATTGCATTCGAAAATGAATATCAGGAACTGATTTCGCAAAAGACTAAGAACTGGGAAGCTGAAAGAATTGCTGTTATGGATATCCTCTTAATGAGAATGGCTATTGTTGAGCTGGTACATTTTTCATCTGTGCCGGTGAAAGTAACCATGAATGAGTATATCGAAATAGCAAAAGAATTCAGTACCCCTAAAAGTAATTCGTTTATAAACGGTATTTTAGATAAAATTTTAGCTGATCTAAAAGCGAAAGGAAAAGTTCGGAAGATTGGCAGAGGACTAATAGAATAAATTAAAATATGAAGAAGATCATTTTATCCCTGGCATGTGTAGCACTACTAGCGTCATGCAGCAATCAGGAGCCTAAGCAATCGGCTACCACGGAAACAGAAACTACTGCAACGGCATCAGCAACTGCGCCGGCAGATGCTCCGGTTTTCAAGTTCGTGAAAGAATCATACGATTTTGGTCAGATAACAGACGGAGAGAAGGTTTCGTACGACTTCAAATTTACAAACATTGGCAAGACTCCGCTGATTGTAACAAGTGCTACAGCAACTTGCGGATGTACAGTTCCTGATTATCCAAAGGAGCCGATCGCACCAGGTGCAGAAGGTGTTATAAAAGTGGTTTTCGATAGTACAGGCAAACCTGGAATGCAGAATAAAGTTATCACTATAACCGCGAATACGGTGCCTGAAATTACCCAGTTAAACATCCTTGGAAATGTGGTTAACGCTACAGCTGCCAAGTAATTAATTTTTATTTAGACAAGTATATATGGAACAAATCGGGCAGTTTTTACCAATGATCCTGATCATTGTGGTGTTTTATTTCTTTATGATCAGACCGCAAATGAAAAAGGCAAAAGATCACAAAAAATATGTTGAGGAATTAAAAAAAGGAGATAAGGTTATCACTACTTCCGGAATTCATGGCAAGATAGTAGACGTTAATGATGCAACTTTCCTTGTGGAAGTGGATAGCGGAACTAAAATCCGTTTCGAGAAATCGTCCATTTCTCTTGAGGCATCCAAGGCACTAAATACACCTGCTGTCAAATAGGTGGAACATATAAAATTTACCGGCGCCGCTTCATTTTGAGGCGGCGTTTTTATTTGAGTAAATTTGCAGATATAAATAAGCTATGCCCTTTATAAAATTCAACCAAAGCGAACGGCGGCGAATTTCAATATTTTTCATTTGCCTTACCTTTGCGTTAGGGGCCTGGCTATTTTTTGCACTCTCCAACAGCTATGTTTACCAGGCGAGCACAGTTGTTCGCTTTGTAAATTTCCCCCAAAATAAAGCCTTTCATTCCCTGCAATCGGATACGGTTAAACTGCAGATCGAGGGTACGGGCTGGCAGCTGCTGTTTTCAAAACTAAGGATCAACCCCCGATCAGTTGACATTGATCTAAAGGACCTGAATAAGCAAACTTTTATCAACTTATCAGATCAATTGGGTTATATAAACCGTCAGTTTAGTTCGACCCAGAAGGTTGTATACGTTCAGCCGGATACCTTGTATTTCGATTTTTCATCGCGTGCTGTTAAGAGGGTGCCCGTAGAACTGGTGAGTGATATAAAGTTTGTTAAACAATATGGGATTTCCGATTCTGTAGCAATAAACCCCAGTTATGTTACTGTAACCGGCCCCAAAGACGATCTCTCAAAAATCAGAGTATGGAAAACGGATACGCTGAACGCAAGAAATGTGGGCAGAAGTATTACCTCCAGAGTTGCTCTCAGGCGCCCAGCTATAGCCAATATTAATATCTATCCTTCTTCGGCTGACGTCAAAATTCCCGTCGATGAGTTCACCGAAAAGTCAATTGATGTGTCTATAAAAGTCAGGAACAACCGAAATTATCACGACATTAAATTGCTTCCCGACAAAGTGAAGATTACGTTCATGACAGCGCTAAGTAACTATTCCAAAATTGACCGTGATTTTTTCGAAGTAGTAGTCGACCTGGATAACTGGACTGAAAAATCTTACACTCAACTGCCCTTAAGGATCACCAGATTTCCTGATTTTTGCAAACTAGTGAGGATTGAGCCTCAAACCGTGGACTTTATCATTCAGAAATAGTACTGAAACCAATAGGAGCTTACCTTTCAAACAAAGACGTGATGATAAGCTTACGCGAGCTTCAGAACAGTTAAAAACAATATATGACGATGAAAATAGGAATAACCGGTGGAATTGGAAGCGGTAAAACTACGGTTTGCCGGGTTTTCGAGGTACTGGGCATTCCTGTATTTTACGCCGATAACGCAGCAAAATCATTAATGCATACTGATGCGCTGCTTAGAGAGGATATTATTAACGGGTTTGGAGATGAATCCTATTTTGAAAACGGCGAGCTGAATCGAAAGCATATTTCGTCAATTGTATTCAAGGATAACGAACAGCTGGAGAAGCTTAACGCCCTGGTTCACCCTGCTGTTTTCAGAGCTTTTGATATCTGGGCTGGTGAGCAAAAGCATGCTCCGTATGTTTTGAAGGAAGCAGCACTGCTCTTTGAAAGTGAGTCTTATAAAATGTGCGATCAATCAATTTTGGTAAAATCGCCGGAGAACTTACGGATCGAGCGGATTATTCAACGCGATAATACTACGGCAGACGAGGTGAGGCTACGGATGGACAGGCAGTTCTCTGATGAAAAAAAGGAAAAGCTTGCAGATCATGTAATTATTAATGACGAAAAAATGTTGTTAATTCCCCAGATCCTAAACCTCCACCAATATTTTTTAAGCCTTTCGAATGATCATTAATGACTTTCTGTTACTAAATGAGAACGGTTTATACTGTAAAACCGGAGACTTCTACCTTGACCCGGTAAAGCCTGTTGTTAGAGCAGTTATATCTCATGCCCATGGAGATCATGCGGTTAAGAATAATGAGAATGTTTTTTGTACTGAACCGACTGAGGCTATAATGAAACACCGGTATCAGAAAAATGCAGGCGGCAATTTTATCATTTATTCATTTAATACACCATTTACGCTGGGGGGAGTGAGAATCACTTTTATCCCTGCCGGGCATATTATCGGCTCAGCTCAGGTGCTTATGGAATATGACGAAGTGAAATATCTTTACACGGGAGACTACAAACTTCAGGACGATCGTACCTGTGAAAAGATCGAATTTGTTAAAGCAGATGTGCTTATAACCGAAACCACTTTTGCTGATCCATCGGTGCAGCATCCTGATGCCGGAGAGGAAATCAGGAAATTGAACGACTTTAATCACAATGTGTTGTTGGGTTCATATTCGCTTGGAAAGGCTCAGCGATTGATAAGCCTCATTAATGAACACTGCCCGCAGCGATCCATACTGGTGCATCACTCCATTTTGCCACTTAACAAGATATACGAATCTTTTGGATATAAGCCAGGTAAATATGATTTGTACACGCGTAAGTCGATGAAGCAGCCTGGTCAGAACCTGGTGTATATAGTCCCTCCGTTGACTTTCGATAGTTATATCCGGGCAAAAAATGTTGTAAGGGCATTTGCATCAGGGTGGAAACGGCTTCAGGTAAATAACGGACTTGAGCTTCTGATCTCTGATCATGTAGATTGGAACGATATTTTGATTATGATGGAGCAGGTTAAACCCAGGGAGGTTTGGACTCTGCACGGCAACGGCAAGTACCTTCGTGAACATTTCATAAACCAAATACCTGTCAAATTGTTGAACGCATGTTAGTTGAGAATATCGATTATTATTTCGATGAGAACGGAAATATGGTTTTTACAGAAAAGTATCATTTGAAAAGGGGATATTGTTGTAAAAATAAATGCAGACACTGTCCGTGGAAATATGGGCAGGAAAAAGATATCGAGTCAACAGATAATTGACCATCAGGATATGGAGATAGAAAAAGAAATATTCAGCAATAAGTTTGAGAATAATCATCAAAAGTCCATCGTGAACTTGATTTACACCTATGGCTGGATAACAAATTTGCTAAAGCAGCGTCTGAACAAACACAAGATTACGCTGCAGCAGTATAATATTTTAAGGATTTTACGCGGACAGAGCCCTAAGCCGGCAACGATAAATATTCTTAAGGAGAGGATGCTGGATAAGATGTCAGATGCTTCCCGGATTGTGGAGCGGCTTGTTCAGAAAGATCTGGTGCAGCGTTGCGTTAACGACAAAGACAGGCGAGCGGTCGATATCAGGATCAGCCAGAAAGGCCTTGATATTCTGCATAAGCTGGATAACGAATTGTCATCGAGGGATATCCTCAGCAATAATATCACTGATGAGGAAGCAAGTGTTTTGAGCGGGCTTCTGGATAAGATGCGGGGCTAGGGGCTGCGATCAGACGTATGTGTAATACGTGCAACTTAATGCAGAAAATATCCTATTAAGGCAATACTTACACCCAGAAGAACAGCAACAAACTTTTTGAGGTTAAACTTGTGGTCGACACTTGATTCGAACAATATCGTTGTGGATATATGGAGGAATATCCCAATCACAACACCCATAATACTTCCAAAGTAAACATCGATATTTCCAAAAGTGCCTTCACCGATTCTGAAGCTCAATAAGTAGCCAATAGGGCTCATCAGAGCAAAAATTCCCAGGAACGCTATAGTTTTAACCTTTGACTGCCGAGCATGCAGCAGAACGCTTCCAAGCGCGAATGCGGCCGGGATGTGATGCAGAGCGATGCCATATACCAGTTCCGTATGCTGTCCTTTTGCCAGCGGCATCCCTTCCAGAAAAGCATGGAGACAGAGACTTATCATTATCCCAACGGGAAAGGCGTAGTGGTCGTGGTTGTGCTTGTGGATGTGCCCGTGCTCTATTCCTTCTGAGAACTGTTCCATCAATATTTGAAGCAGAAAACCTCCTAAAATAAATAAGCCAATCTGGGGATCACCGGAACTGTAAACATCCGGCATGAGGTGAAGAACAGTTATTGCAAAAAGGTAGGCCCCGCTGAACGACAAAACGAGTTTCAGTCTGTTTGTATTTTCGCTTTTAAAGAAAAATACACTCAGACCGCCCAGAAATGCGCTGCTGAATAACAAGATCAGTTCCCAGATTTCCATTCTTTAAAAACTTGTAGATGAAGTAATATGCTGCTAAATATGTATCCTATTATTCCTCCGATAATTGCTCCGAACGTAACATCAAACGGATAATGCACCCCGACATACACCTGAGCAAAACTTATTGAAAAAGCCCAGAGTATAGCTGCCGGGAGAATGCCTTTCCATCTGTTATAAAAAATCGCAATTAAGAAAAATGCAAGTGCAAAATGATTTGCTGCGTGTGAAGAAGGAAGGCTAAAGCCTGTGCCGCATGCGATCCTGTTATTAACTTCTGCTTTAATTTCAACGTCATTGCAGGGTCTGAGGCGTTCAAATGCGGGTTTGAGTATCCTTGAAGAGAAAAAGTCGGTGAAGCCAAATGTCATTCCCATGAATATCAGTATCAGCCAACCTTTTTTGCCAAAATTTCTGACGAAGAATATGGCCAGGAAAAGATAAAGGGGAGTCCAAAAATATCTGTTCCGTAATAGGGGCATTAACCAATCAAAAAAGGGGTTTGAAAGGTCCTGATTTATAAAAAAAAAGATATTTTGATCTACCTGATTAAGTTGTTCAAGCATCGGCTTTGCGGCATATAAAAATTAGGCGATCGGCACGGGTTTCATCAAAGGGATTAAGAGAGTAATCGCCGAAATGATCCACAATCTCAAATCCGCTTTTTTCAAACATAGTTTCAAAGTCTGCAAAGGTAAATGCTTTCACCTCTTCTTTAAAAGAGAAATCTTTATTCTTATGCTCGAATGAGATGCTCTTGATTATTTTACCTCCGGAAACTTTTTTGCTGATATAAAAATCTATTCCGTCAGCATGCTTTACCTCCTGCTGCGTGAGATTGCGAAGGATCTTTTGAATGTTGAAATAATCCAGAACGAGTATGCCATCTTTATTAAGAGATTTCCTGAATGTTTTCAGCGCATTCACATGATCTTTTTCACTTTCGAAATACCCAAAGCTGGTGAAGAGGTTAAAAGCTATATCGAAGTAATTGATATAGAACAGATATCTCATGTCATGAACATAGAAATGCAGCTTCTCGTTCTCAAATTGTTGTGCGAAACGGATACTGGAAAATGACAGATCAATCCCGGTGACGTCGTATCCTTTCTTGTTGAGATAAACCGCGTGTCGACCCCTGCCGCAAGCGATATCTAATAAACGTGAACCGGATCCGGGTTTTAAATACGCACATAGGTTGTCAATAAAAAATTCGGCTTC
Organism: Bacteroidota bacterium; assembly: GCA_040384965.1. Lineage (GTDB taxonomy): Bacteria > Bacteroidota > Bacteroidia > Sphingobacteriales > Sphingobacteriaceae > Daejeonella. Next base: position 8,058 of record JAZKIH010000033.1, read on the forward strand.
CTCATCATTTCTTTGCTGATATAAGATATGATAGTAGGGTGAGTTGAACCAGTTTTGAAACCACTTTCTAGGCATATATGATATCTGGAGTTTGTGTCAAAGATAGACATTTAGTGTTTTACAGTACGGGTATACAATGGAATTGTTATTTTTGCCGTTCATATCAGACATCGTGACTTTAATCAAATCAATTTCAGGAATCAGGGGTACTATTGGCGGAATAGCAGGTGATGGCTTAACCCCACCCGATATCATCAAATTCACCGCTGCTTACGGAAGGTGGGTAGTACAGAATACAGGGAAAAATAAAATTGTTATTGGCAGAGATGCGCGTATATCCGGCGAGATGGTGCGAAACCTTGTGGTTGGCACCTTGCAGAGTATCGGTATCGATGTAGTGGATATCGGGCTTTCAACAACTCCTACGGTTGAGGTTGCTGTACCGGATGAAAATGCAGGGGGAGGGATTATTTTAACGGCCAGCCACAATCCAAAACAGTGGAATGCCTTGAAATTGCTGAATGATAAAGGGGAGTTTATAACTGACGCAGATGGACAGCTTGTACTTTCTATGGCGGAAGAGCCGGGTATTGAATACGCGGACGTTAGCTCGCTGGGGAAGGTTACATATGACGATAGTTATCTTCAAAAGCATATAGATAAAGTCCTTGCGCTACCGCTTGTGGATGCGGAACTTATTAAGAAAGCAAATTTTAAAATTGCTATAGATTGTGTTAACTCTTCAGGCGGAATATTTGTTCCGGCTTTACTTCGCGCCCTTGGGGTCGAAACTATCTACGAGCTTTATTGTGAGCCCGACGGGCACTTTCCGCACAATCCAGAGCCTCTTCCGGAAAACCTGGTAGCCCTTTCTAAGGAAGTGGTTTCCAAAAATGCCGATCTCGGTATTGCCGTTGACCCGGATGTTGATCGGCTTTGTTTCGTGTCGGAGGACGGTTCGATGTTCGGAGAAGAATATACCCTTGTTGCTGTAGCTGATTATGTTTTACAGAATACACCGGGAAATACCGTTTCTAACCTTTCATCTACGCGTGCGTTGAGGGATGTCACCGAAAATAATAATGGTGTTTACCATGCGGCCGCTGTAGGAGAGGTTAACGTGGTTAATAAAATGAAGGAAACCAACGCGATAATTGGGGGAGAGGGCAATGGCGGTGTTATATATCCTGAATCACATTATGGCAGAGATGCTTTGGTTGGGATTGCTTTATTCCTGACGCACCTTGCAAAGACAGGGAAAACCGTGTCGGTTCTTCGCTCTGGTTACCCGGCATACTTTATTTCGAAAAACAAGATCACGCTGACTCCGGATATGGATATTGACGCACTTTTAAAGGAAGTTGAAAAGCGTTATAAAAATCAGCCGTATAGTACTATTGATGGTTTGAAAATTGAGTTTGATAAACAATGGGTGCATCTCAGACGTTCAAATACAGAACCAATCATCAGAATTTATTCAGAAGGCGATTCTGAAACTGTTGCCAACAATCTTGCTCAGAAGATAATTTCTGACATTCAGGAAATTCTAAGACTAACCTAATTAATACCAATGCGTGTATATTTTGATAATGCTGCCACAACCCCGGTAGATAAGGATGTTTTAAAGGCGATGTATGAAGTGATGGAGACCCAATATGGCAACCCATCGTCTATTCATGCACATGGGAGAGAGGTTCGCACCATCATTGAAAAAGCACGTAAAACAGTTTCCAGTTTACTGCATGCTTCTCCGGCAGAGTTTTTCTTCACCTCAGGTGGTACTGAAGCTGATAATATGGCTATCAGAAGCGGGATTCTTGATCACGGAATAAAGCATGCAATCACATCAAAGATCGAGCACCATGCGGTGGTTCATACCCTCCAGGCGCTTGAAAAAAGTGGCGTGATCAAGCTGAGTTATGTTAATATCGATAAGAAAGGGAATATTGACCTGACGCATCTTGAGGAACTTCTGAAATCGGAAGAGCGAAGTTTCGTATCCTTAATGCATGCTAACAATGAACTGGGGACAATTACAGATATTGAAGCTGTTGGTGAATTATGCGAGCAGTATAATGCGATTTTTCATTGTGATACAGTACAGACCATGGGGCATTATGGCCATGATCTAAGCAAACTGAAGGTTCATTTTCTGGTTTGTGCAGCGCATAAACTTCATGGCCCGAAAGGAGTTGGTTTTCTTTATATCAACCATAAGATTAAAATCAATCCGATGATCTTCGGCGGCTCTCAGGAGCGCAATATGAGAGGCGGTACAGAAAATGTGTATGGGATTGTAGGGCTTGCTAAATCACTGGAGATAGCATATGCCGAGATGGAGCAGCACCAGCATTATATCCAAGGGTTGAAATCTTATATGATAGAACAGCTGCTGGAGCATATTCCCGGCATTGATTTTAATGGTGAGATTCAGCCTGATAAAAGCCTTTATACTGTTTTGAACGTATCTTTTCCAGCAATGGATATGGCGGAGATGCTTCTATTTAGCCTGGATATTGCCGGTATATCTGCGTCCGGCGGCAGCGCCTGCAGCTCGGGTACAAACATTGGCTCGCATGTTTTAAATGGTATACATGCAGATCCCGACCGCCCCGCAGTTCGTTTTTCGTTTAGTAAATATAACACCAGAGAAGAGATCGATTTCGTTGTTGAAAAGGTGAAGGACATCTGTATGATGCCTGTAAATAAATAGCCTCAGGTTGTAAATTCATATTTTTTGAAACAAAAATGCGGGCAAACGCATTATTCTTTTGTATCAAAACGTGAAGGCTATGAAACCGAATGAAAATCAGAATAAAAGGAATACTGATCCATCTAATGTAAGCCAGAATCCTACTCATAAACAGAGTAAAACTAACCCGGCAGATGATGATCAGTCAACAACATACGTAGATTTAGACAAAGCTAATTTTGCAGACCGGAAACACGGACGAACAACCGATTCATTAGGTCCGGACCACGAACCCGGAACCGTATAATGGTTCATGAGACAATAATTACATCCCGCGAAAGCGGGATTTTTAATTTACTGAGAATTAGCTACTTTTATTAAAACACAAATATGAAACGCAGATCATTTATCCAAGGCGCCGGAATGTCTATCGGAATGCTTGCCCTTTTACAAAATAAAGCACTCGCAAGTTTTATAACACAGACGCCTTATAAAATGACACTTTTAAGGAACGATGTTGGAATTTTTACCGAGCAGGGGGGAACCATCGGATGGATGGTCAACAAAGAAGGTGTTGTAGTAGTGGATACTCAGTTTGCAAATACAGCAGTTCATTTGATTGAAGAGCTAAAAAAGAAATCGGAAAAGCCTTTTAAATATCTGATAAATACTCATCACCATGGTGATCATACCGGAGGCAACATTGCCTTTAAAGGGATGGTTGATCACGTCATCGGCCATGCAAATTGCCTCATTAACCAAAGGGCCACCGCTGCAGCGCAGAAATCGGAAGACAAGCAGTTATTTGCCGATACCGTTTTTAACGATCAGTGGAAAACCAAGGTGGGATCACAAGGCATTCATGCGCAATATTTCGGAGCTGGCCATACTAACGGAGATGCAATCATCCATTTTGAAGATGCGAATATTGCTCACATGGGCGATCTGATGTTTAACAGGCGCTTCCCTTTTATTGACCGGACTGCTGGCGCGAATATTAAAAGCTGGATCCAGGTTCTGGATAAAGCCATAACGAAATACGATAAGGATACCCTTTTCATATTTGGCCATTCATTGGATCCGGAAAAGGTAACCGGGAGCAAGGAAGATCTTAAAGCAATGCAAAACTATCTCGACAAACTTTTACTGTTTGTTGGAACTCAGAAAAAGGCGGGGAAATCGAAAGAAGAGATATTAAAAGCTACCTCTATTCCTGGTGCAGAAGATTTTAAAGGGCAGGGAATTGAAAGAAGTTTGACAGCGGCTTATGAGGAACTGGGTTAGGGATGAGGTCTGAGGTATCAGGTCTGAGGTCTGAGGTCTGAGGTCTGAGGTCTGAGAAAAAACGAGACAATTTAGTGATTAGGCTAGAGTCACGACTATTTAATCGACGGAAAATAGCTCACATCTACTTCACCATTTTTAAAAACGATGTCAATTTTGCTTTCATCTGTCTTCTGTCGACGATAAAATCAAGGAAGCCATGTTCTAAAACAAATTCTGATGTTTGAAAGCCTTTTGGCAGGTCTTTTTTAATCGTTTCCTTAATTACACGGGGCCCTGCAAAGCCAATTAACGCTCCTGGTTCAGAAATGTTAATATCACCTAACATTGCGTACGAAGCAGTAACACCGCCTGTTGTTGGATCTGTAAGTAATGATATGTACGGTAATTTGGCTTTACTCAAAAGCGCCAGCTTAGCTGAAGTTTTGGCCATCTGCATTAATGAAAATGCAGCTTCCATCATTCTTGCGCCTCCTGATTTGGAGATCATCAGGAAAGGGATTTTGTGTTCGATACTGTAGTCAATGGACCGGGCGATCTTTTCTCCAACGACAGAGCCCATTGATCCGCCGATGAAACTAAAGTCCATACAAGCTATCACAAGCTCCTGCTCACCCAGCATACCTGTTGCTGATCTGATAGCATCATTAAGGCCCGTTTTAGCGTAACTTTCTTCGAGGCGTTCTGTATATTTTTTAGTGTCTGAAAATTCCAGAGGGTCACCAGAGCGAATGTTGGCGAAAAGCTCAGTAAACTGGTTATTATCAAAAAGAATCTCAAAATACTCTTTAGATCCTATCCGCAGATGATATCCGCAATAGTGGCAAACGTATTTATTTTCAACCTGCTCTGCATAATGCAATGGCTTCTTACATGATGGACACTTATTCCACATGCCGTCAGGCGTCTCTTTTTTTTCTTCGGTAGAAGTAATTATCCCCTTATTTTCTCTCTTAAACCAGGCCATTTTGGATATGTGTATAACGTACAAAGAAACAAAAATTTTAAGAAAGCAAGGTCACACAAACTCATTGCATGTAATGTTAATATAAACAGCATAATTCTACACCGATTTACTTGATCTTGAGGTGAATTTTCCTAATTTCGAGCCCTAAACATTAATCTAAGCGAATGGACTTAAAGCAATTAAAGGGAGTACTACATGGTGATGCAGTTCAGGAATTATTTGAGGCTGCAAAAAAACATCAGTTTGCTCTTCCAGCAGTAAACGTTATTGGCACAAATTCTATAAATGCTGTGATGGAAACGGCGAAGGCTGTTAACTCGCCTGTTATTATCCAGCTGTCAAATGGAGGCGCTCAGTTCTATGCAGGGAAATCCATGAATAATGACAGTATGCAGGGGTTTATCCTGGGAGCAGTTTCGGCTGCGCATCATGTTCATTTACTTGCAGAGCATTATGGAGTGGCAGTAATACTACATACGGATCATGCTGCAAAAAAATTGCTTCCATGGATTGACGGATTGCTAGACCATGGAGAAAAGTTTTTCGCCCAATACGGAAAACCATTATTCTCATCTCACATGCTGGATCTTTCTGAAGAGCCGATTGAGGAAAATATAGAGATCAGCAAGAAATACCTGGCCCGTATGAAAGCCATGGGTATGACGCTGGAAATCGAACTGGGAGTAACCGGAGGTGAAGAAGATGGTGTTGACAATAGCGATGTAGACAGTTCTAAACTTTATACGCAACCTTCAGAAGTTGCTTACGCATACAAAGAATTAAGCACGGTTAGTGACAAGTTTACTGTCGCTGCGGCTTTTGGTAACGTTCATGGTGTTTATAAGCCGGGAAATGTAAAATTACAACCTGTTATCCTTCAAAATTCTCAGGACTTTGTGCGTAAGGAGTTTAATAAGGAAGCCGAGAAACCTGTAAATTTTGTGTTCCATGGCGGATCGGGATCATCGAAAGAAGAAATCCGGGAAGCAATATCGTATGGAGCCATCAAAATGAACATTGACACAGATATGCAGTGGGCGTTCTGGGAAGGCATCAAAGATTATTATAAATCAAAGGAGGCTTATCTTCAGAGCCAGATAGGAAATCCGGATGGAGAAGATTCTCCGAATAAAAAACACTATGATCCGCGGGTTTGGCTTAGAAAGGGTGAAGAGACATTTGTCAAGCGCCTGACTCAAGCTTTTGACGATCTGAATTGCATCAATGCAAACGACAAACTTTAAAATTTTTAATAAAAATCCAACCTTCGGGTTGGATTCTTTGTTTATTGGCAATATGATTTGTTAACTTAAGTTTTGTCCTATGAGCAGCAAGAAGAAGCTAAGTTTTTTTGAACGATTTTCAAACGCAGTAACAAACTGGGCGGGCAGTTCCTTTGCTTTTTCGACAGCGTTCCTTGTGATCGTGGTATGGGCAATATCAGGGCCATTCTTTAATTTTTCTGAAACGTGGCAACTGGTAATAAATACGGGCACTACAATAATTACTTTCCTGATGGTATTCCTGATCCAGAAATCTCAAAACAAGGATAGCAAAGCCATCCAGTTAAAGCTTAATGAGCTAATTGCTGCGGACGAGCGCGCCAGTAACCGCATGGTTGATCTGGAAGATATGACTGAGGAAGAGCTGGATAAACTTCATAAATTCTACGAGAAATTATCTGACCTTGCCGAGAAGGAAGACAATATTCATACGTCTCATTCAATTGACGCGGCCGAAAAAGTTCATAAGATAAAAAAAGCTAAAAAAGTGAATCCTGTTAAGAAAATCGGATTGGCAGGGAATTCTACCGATTCTAAGTCTGACTCACCAGTGAAAAATAAAAAACCAGCTCCTAAAACAAATGCAAAATAGGGTAGAAGTCAACGAAGTTACGGATCAGGCAGATCTTGAAACAGTTTTTGCGATTCGCCGTAAGGTATTTGTAGACGAACAAAATTGTCCGCCCGAACTTGAATGGGAATTTGAGGATGAATCGACCCACTTTCTGGGTACTGTTAATGATATTCCTGCTGGAGCCGCCCGGTGGCGTGAAACTGAAAAAGGATTTAAGCTGGAGCGGTTTGCGGTTTTACCCGAATTCCGCGGGTCTGGAATGGGGAAAGCCCTGGTTGGGAAAGTATTGGAAAGCTTGCCTGAAAGCGCAACGTATATTTATCTTAACGCTCAGCTTACCGCTATTGGCCTGTATGAGAAATTTGGATTCGTAAAAGAAGGTCCGCAGTTCGAGGAGGCCGGCATTCAGCACTTTAAAATGGTTCGAAAGAACAATAGCTGAAGATAATGAGGCCGGGGTCGATTAATTAAATATTCTCGACGAAAAATTAAGGGCTTCGTTCCATTTGTCCATATCCAGACCGGGATTTACATCACGCTCTTCCAGAAACGAAATAAGCCCCTCTGTTGCAATATTTCCCGTGAGCGAATCTGACGCCATTGGACAACCTCCGTACCCTTTAAGAGCAGAATCAAAGCGTCTGCAGCCACTGTCCCATGCAGCTTCCAGCTTCTCACGTGCAAGATCGGGCGTACTGTGTAAATGAACTCCCCACTCAATCCCCGGAAATTGATTTTGCAAATGCGGAAAAAGGTATTTAATATTTTCTGGGCTTGAAACTCCGGTTGTATCGGCAAGGGATATGATCCTGGCTCCCGTTTTAACCAGCTCATTTGTCCAATGTTCCGCTATCTCATTACTCCAATCATCTCCGTAAGGGTTGCCAAAAGCCATAGAAAGGTAGATCACTGCAGTTTTGTGCGATTTGTCGCAGGCATCTAATAACTGGTCAACAGTATTAAGAGATTGAGCGATACTTGAGTTGGTGTTCCGCTGCTGGAATGTTTCTGAAATTGAAAACGGAAATCCGAGATAGGTTATTTTATCGTGTTTAACTGCTTCCTCAACACCTTTGAGATTTGCTACAATCGCGAGAAGCTTAGAAGATGAAGTCTCAAGATCGAGCATATCCAATACTTCACGGGTATCCCTAAGCTGCGGTACAGCCTTAGGTGATACGAAACTGCCAAAGTCTATCGTATCGAAGCCTACTTTTAGGAGCAGATTTATATATTCAGCCTTTAGTTTGGCGGGAATATAATCATGGAGACCCTGCATGGCATCCCGCGGACATTCGATCAGTTTCAGCATTGGGTTGAGGTGTGAGGTGTCAGGTATGAGGTATCAGGTGTCAGGTATCAGGTGTCAGGTATCAGGTGTTATCGGGTTAAGTTAAGAATTATTTTGCGAGAGGATCCTCTGTCATGGATTGGCGGCTGAATTTTCTAATGATTAACCTGGTACCGCGGTCATAGCTGAAATAGCTCCAAACCCAGTTTACAAAAGTTACCACTTTATTGCGAAACCCAACCAGTGACATTAAGTGCACGAACATCCAGACGAACCAGGCAAAAATTCCCTGGAAGCGGATTTTCCCCACGTCGACCACTGCCTTGTTTCGGCCAACTGTAGCCATTGAGCCTTTATCAAAATATTTAAAGGGTTCTGGTTGCTCGTTGTTGATGAATCTTAACATGTTCTTGGCGAGATGTGTACCCTGCTGAATTGCCACTGGAGCTACTCCAGGAAGACCGTTCGGAGTTCCGGGTGTTATTTGCGCAGCTACATCTCCAATCGCAAAAATTCTCGCTTGTCCGGAGACGCGGTTAACTTCATCTACAATCACGCGGTTTCCCCGGGCTATTGAATCTGCCGGAAGGCCATCCAAAACAGCACCTTTCACGCCTGCCGACCATAAAACATTTTTTGTATCAATATGCTGCCCGTCAGATAGCTTGATCACGTTCCCGTCATAGGCTTCAACGCGCAGGTTTGTAAAGACTTTTACGCCCATTTCTTCCAGAAACTGTTTTGACTTTGCGGATGCCTGATCGGACATGACGCCCAAGAGTTCATTAGAACCTTCAATCAGGTAGACGTTTATATCCTCAATACTTAGCTCAGGGTAATCTTTTGGGAGGACGTGTTTTTTTAGTTCTGCCAGGGATCCGGAAAGCTCAACACCAGTGGGGCCGCCGCCCACGACAACAAAGTTTAATAACGATCGTTTCGCAACCGGGTCAGTTACAACCAGAGCCTCTTCCAGGTTCTGTAAGATCATACTTCGCAAGTTTAACGCTTCCGGAATTGTTTTCATGGCCATGGAAAAATGTTCTATTTCCTTTTGGCCAAAGAAATTTGTGTCTGAGCCAGTTGCAATTACCAGATAATCATAGCTGATCTCACCGATAGACGTGACTACAACATTCCTTGATGGATCAACGCTTTCCACATCGGTCACTCTGAATGTGAAGTTTTTCTGGTTCTTGAATATTTTCCGCAGCGGGAATGCGATCGAATCCGCTTCAAGCCCACCTGTAGCTACCTGATACAGTAAAGGCTGGAAAGTATGGTAATTATGCCGGTCGAGCATCAAGACTTCTACTTCTTTATTTTTTAATCGCTTTGCAAGTTCTATCCCTCCAAAACCACCACCTACAATAACTATTTTGGGAAACTTTGTTGAATCAGCTGTACGTCCGTCCATGTTTGTTTTGATCATATGATGTTATAGCTTCGGTCTATATGCTTCCAAAAATCTGGAAAAGGGATTAATAAAGAGAATTAAAATCAAGCCGATACGTTCATCGCTCCAACAGGATCATACACCTGTTTCTACAAACAGAGTAACACTCTCTATGGCTTATTGTTCATCTCCGCGAATACGGAATATCATCCCGTTAAGGTTTTCATCAATTCTGATCTGACAGGCTAAGCGGCTATCAAAGCCAGCGTCAGGCAGAGTGTCAAGCATATCCATTTCTGCATCAGCAGGGGCGGGAAGAAGGTCAATCCCCTCCAAAACCTGAACATGACAAGTAGCGCATAGAGCCATACCTCCGCAGGTAGCAAGAACATTGTATTCAGAGGCTTTTAAAACTTCCATTAAACTGAGGCTTATCTCAGTGGGGATTTCGACAGATTGCTGTTCTCCATCCCGGTCTTCAACGATAATATTAATCATAATTAAAAAGCATTAACACCATAAACTGTGGTGTATTTAAAGCTCAGTTTCTGATCAGGATAGACATGTTTAAATGCACTTTGTACCATTAAAGCTGCTTCGTGAAACCCGCAGAGAATGAGTTTCAATTTACCAGGATAAGTATTTATATCACCAATGGCATAAATCCGATCCACATTTGTAGAATAATCAAATGTGTTTACTTCAATTGCAGATTTGTCAATATTTAGTCCCCAGCCTCCAATTGGACCCAGTTTCGGACTCAAGCCAAAAAGCGGTATCAGGAAATCTGTCTGCTGGGATATGTTTACTTTATCCCGCCCTACGTAGCTAACCTCTTTTAAATGACCATTCCCGGATACGCTCAACAGGTTTGACTGCAGAACCAGATCAATTTTTCCGCTGCTTGCCAGTTCATGGACTTTTTCAGCAGAATCAGGCGCACCGCGGAAAGTATCACCCCGATGGATCAAAGTTACCCGTTCGGCTATGTCTGAAAGGAATATCGTCCAGTCTAACGCGGAATCGCCGCCACCGGCCAGGATTACTTTTTTATCTCTGAAGTGTTCCGGATTCTTAACCATGTATTCAACTCCTTTGCCTTCGAAATTCAGCAATCCTTCGATCTCCGGTTTTCTGGGTTCAAAGCAGCCCAAACCTCCGGCTATCACTATCACCTGAGCATGAACTATAGTGCCATCATTAGTTCCCACGAGATAAGAGCCGTCGTCCTGCTTCACCAGAGTCTCTACGCGCTCGCCAAGTGTGAATCCCGGATCAAACGGAGCTATTTGTTCCATGAGCCTGTCAACGAGCTCCTGTGCTTTAATATCAGGATATCCGGGAATATCGTAAATAGGTTTATGCGGGTATATTTCAGAAAGCTGACCGCCAACTTGCGGCAACGTATCGATCAAATGACATCTCATTTTTAATAGACCAGCTTCAAAAACGGAGAACAGACCTACGGGGCCAGCTCCAATTATGCATATATCTGTTGTAATCATTGTTATAGTATCAAGTATCTAGTATCAAGATTGGATTGTTAGTCATCCAGGTTGTTATAAATTGTGTCGAGTATCCTTTTGAGATTGATATAATCTTCTTCAGTCAGATTCTCCCATGCTTTCATTCTTATTTCTGCCATTTTTGGGGTCCATTTCGCCACTGTTTGTGTTCCCAGTTCAGTCAAATGGACCGTAAAACATCGGCGATCAGTCGGATGGATGCGCCGTTCAGTGAGACCTTTCTTGCAGAGGATATCAATAATCCTGGTTAGGGTAGGTGTGTCCTTTCCTGTTATTTCAGCCAGCTGTGTTTGATTCAGGTCATTGTTCTGATTCAGCCGCTTGATAATGATCCACTGGTCAACGGTGATGTCGTAGTTCTCGGAATTGAATCGACGCTGAGCATATTGTTTCACCCTCCTTGCCGTCCGGTCGAGCAAATATGAATACGTACTAAATTTTTCTGTTGACATACATATTGTTAGTATGACAACAAATATCTGAAGATAAATTGACTTAAACAAAAAAAGTCCCGCTATTGCGGGACTTTAAAAAATATTTGAAGCTTAAGCCTTAAGCTTTTTTCACTTCATCTCCTTTTTCTTTTATGAACTCAACCACGAATGGCGTAGCTACGAATAGAGAAGAGTATGTTCCGAAGATAACACCGATTAGCATAGCGAATGAGAAACCTCTCAGGATTTCGCCGCCAAATATAAACATCACTAACAATACCGCTATAGTACACATACCTGTTATGACTGTACGGCTTAAGGTGCTGTTAAGTGCGTTATTAATAACTGTTGGAAGATTTTCATCCTTAGAATGGTGCTGGCCTATATACTCACGAACCCGGTCAAATACTACAACCGTATCATTGATAGAATAACCCATTACTGTTAATATCGCAGCAACGAAATTCTGATCAATATCCAGTGAAAATGGCAGCCATCCATTGAATATTGTAAAGATTGCCAGCAACACAAGTACATCATGCACCAATGCCAGAATAGCTGCAAAGCCGAAGGCCATCCGTTTAAACCGGATAATGATGTACAGGAAGATTACGAGTATGGAGAAGCCTACAGCATAAATTGCCGAAGTTTTGATATCATCTGCCATAGTAGGCCCGACCTTCTGCGAATCTTTTATCTCATAAACCGGGCTGATTTTTTTAAGCCCTTCTGCCAGTTTGAGACTAACTTTCTCATCAGCGGCAACAGTGTTGTCATTGATAAGGTAAGCAGTGGTGATCTTAACCTGATTAGATGAACCGAATGTTTTTACCTCTACTGGCGTTTCAAACGTGTCTATCAAGATCCCGCGCGCATCTTCAACATCTACTGGTTTATCGAATGCTACAAAATATGAACGTCCACCAGAGAAATCAACCCCAAGACTAAATCCCTGGGTAAATGCTGATATGATCCCGGCTACAATGATTGCTGATGACAGGATATAGAATTTTTTACGTCCGGAAATAAAATCAAACTTGGAATCTTTGAACAGGTTTTGAGTTGCTTTTATGGAGAAACTTATTGATTTCTTGCCCTTAAGCATCCATTCGAAGACGAGTCTCGAAATGAATATCGCGGCGAATAATGAGGTTACAATACCTATCATCAATGTGGTTGCGAAACCAACTATCGGGCCCTGTCCGAAGATGTATAGAATTACTCCCGTTAAGAATGTTGTGATGTTTGAATCCAGAATCGATGGCATCGCTTTACTAAAGCCTTCCGCAATTGCCATGCGGAGAGATTTTCCTTCCGCCAGCTCTTCCCGGATACGTTCATAAATTAACACGTTTGCATCAACCGACATTCCCAGGGAAAGTACGATACCCGCTACACCAGGAAGGGTCAAGACAGCTCCAAGAGATGCAAGAACCCCAACCAGGAAGAAAAGGTTGACTAACAATGCTATGTTAGCTACTATACCGGCTGTGCTATAATACATAGCCATGAATAACAGGATAACGATAATACCGGCGATTGTTGAAAGTAAACCAGCAGATATAGAGTCAGCACCTAAAGACGGACCAACTACATATTCGCTCACAATCCTTGCAGGGGCTGGTAATCTACCTGCCTTCAGAACGTTTGCAAGATCCTGAGTATCCTCAATTTTGAAATTTCCGCTAATTGAAGACACTCCAGCTGAAATCTCACCCTGTACCGTTGGAGCTGAATAAACAAGGTTATCCAGAACGATGGCGATGCTTTTCTTGTTATTAGGGTCTGCAGAAGCGTTAGCTGTTAATGTTCTCCATGCACGTGCACCCTCAGTATTCATTATCATAACCACTTCGGCGTTTCCACGCTGATCGTAGTCAGAGCGCGCGTCAGAGATCACATCACCTTCAAGAGCTGGTCCACCAGCAAGATTGCTTGTTTTTAAGGCATATAATTCAAACACTTTACTCTCAGGAGAAATAGCTTTAACACCCCAGAACAACTTCATGTTCGACGGAATTACCGATCTTACCTGAGGAGATGACAAATATTTATTTACTTGTGCAGTGTCTTTCAATGCTGCATATCCAACTACCGGGCCTGGACGAAGCCCTGGCTGGCCATTCTCTCCCTGAAATGTAGCGGGATTTAAAATAGAGAATAAAGGATTCAGTTTAGACTGTTCAGCCTGAAGTTTGCTGAAAGCAGCCGCACTATCTATTTTACCTGTAGTATCTTTTTTACCAAGAGAAGCAAGCTTGCTTTTAGCTGTATCCTGTGCAGCTGTTTTTACTACTGTAGTGTCTGCAGCTTTAGTAGTCGAGGCTAAAATGCTGTTAACATTCTGCAGAAGGGCAAAAATTTCAGAATTATCGTAAGTCTCCCAGAACTCAAGTTTTGCAGAACCCTGAAGAAGGTTACGCACGCGATCCTGGTCTTTAACACCCGGAAGTTCGATAAGTATCCTGTTCGTTCCCTGTTGTTTCTGAATATTTGGTGCGGTAACACCGAATTTATCTATACGGGTACGGAGAATATTAAAGGAAAGGTCGATTGCGCCGTCCGCAGATTTCTTAAGGAAATTAACAACTTCCTGATTGCTGGCATCAATCTTAATATTTCCTGAATTTTCCTTCGTCGCAAATAATGGAGCTAGCTTGCCATTAGGAACAAGTTTTTCATATTCTTTGCCAAAAGCAGCAATGAAATCATTGTCGCCGTTAGCAACAGCTATTTCTGCATTTTTTATTGCAGCATTAAAATTAGCATCAGGATTTTTGTTTGCTAGATTGCGCACCATGTCGCTTAAAGCGATTTCCATGGTAACGTTCATACCACCTTTCAGATCCAATCCAAGAGGTATTTCACGTTCTTTTGCGTATTCATACGTGATATAACTCAGGCTGCTGAATACAGGTACCGAAGCTACAGAATCGAGGTAAGCTTTTTCTCTTTCCGGATTACCTTTTGCAAACTCTTGAGCATCCTTTTCAACTTTATTCGCTATCCACGTAAATGAGAGTGAATATAAACACGCAAGCGTTAATGCTATTGCGGCGAATTTAACTAGTCCTTTACCTTGCATTTTATTTTAATTGTATACTAATATTGATTTAAGCCTGTTTTGGTTAAGACGGCAAAGCTAATTAAATTTTTGTTTTTAAAAATTCTTT
>JAZKIH010000034.1:0-13126 GCA_040384965.1 Bacteroidota bacterium
ATAGAGCAATGACAGCCATCTGCTCGGATGGTGGATCCCGATAGCTATCGGGAGGCAGAAACAGTCATAATGACTATAGAGCAATGACAGCCATCTGCTCGGATGGTGGATCCCGATAGCTATCGGGAGGCAGAAACAGTCATAATGACTATAGAGCAATGACAGCCATCTGCTCGGATGGTGGAACTGGTAGACACGCAGGACTTAAAATCCTGTTCGCCCTAAAGCGAGTGCGGGTTCGATTCCCGCTCCGAGTACAAAATCCCTTTGGAAACAAAGGGACTTTGTTTTTTATAGCACTCCCGGCCCGTTCACTAGGAAGATTTCTTTCCTCATTAGCTTCAATGTAAATTGCTCCGAGTACAGCAAGCTCTCAATTTTTGTTTATATGGCATCGGTTTATATATTATATTCTGGGAAACTTGATACGTTTTATACAGGTAGTTGTATGGATTTGCATTATCGTATTGGTCAGCATTTAAATAAGGATTTCATTAATAGTTTCACGGCAAAAGCAGACGACTGGACCTTGTTCTATTTCAAAGACAATCTTGAATACAGGCAAGCAAGATCCATTGAGCGCCAGATAAAAGAAATGAAAAGCAAACTATATCTTCACAATTTGAAAAAATACCCCGAAATGATGGAAAAACTACTGCTACGTTATAGATGATGGTGGTCCCGATAGCTGTCGGTACCCGCTCCGAGTACAAAAGCCCTTTGGAAACGAAGGGCTTTTGTTATTTTATCGAAGTTTCAATTGCTTTACCCGCACAAGGGTCTCTTTTTAGCAGCGATTAATTTTATCGTTAACTCGCTTCAATCGTCCAGGCCTTTTCCTTCAAGAATTCGTGGGATGTGTTTTTCGACTCGCAACTCCCTTGTTTTTGATTGCTTAGCTTGAGAAAAGTAGAAAAGGTAGCCTCTCTGCCGGCCTGGAGTTAATGATTCAAAAGCGGTTTTCAGCAAAGAGTTTGAATCAAGTTTACACTTGAATTCTTCGGGAACCGTAAATTCTTTTGTTTTTTTATATTCTACTTTCATTCCAGCCTTTTCAACTTCTATTGCGTCGCGGATATAGGCTTTAATAACATAGTCTTGCTGGACTATTTCCATCAAATTGAGAAAACGGATCTGCCGTGCCGATTGAACATTTTCCGTTTGCTGTATCAGGATCTGATGAGGGTCTTCCATCAGAGCGCCTTTAAAAAGCAAAAGCGCGCAGTACTCCTTGAAAGCATGTATTAATACAACATTTTTATTCTGATGGGTGTAGCAGGGGACTCCCCACTTTAATTCCTCCTTTAACTCATAACCGATTCCAGCAGAATCAAGAACGATTATTCTCAGCTGTTCGAGCTCTTTCTGCCATTTGCCCTTTTGAAAATAGAAATTAACCTTCTCGTTCATCGTACAACATCTACACCCTTAACGAACCACGGAATGCTCTGGCTGCATAATACGACTCTGCACCATTGTGATATAAAAAGACATGATCATAGCGACGGTCACAGAACAGGGCACCACCACGCTTCCTGATTTCCGGGGGCGTTTGGATCCAGCTGGATGTTTTGGTATCGAAGCTACCAAGTTTTTGAAGTTCTCTGTATTCCGACTCTGTTAAAATTTCAATACCCATGTCGAATGCCATATTGATCGCGCTGTCGGCAGGCTTATGCTCTTTCCTCGACTCCAGTGCTTCTGCATCATAACAAATACTTCTTCGGCCTTTAGGAGTTTCTGCTGAACAATCATAGAAAAGGAACTCACCAGTCTTTGAATCGTAAGCTACAACATCTGGCTCGCCACCTGTTACTTCCATATCGTCTAATGACCAGAGTTTTTCTTCATTCTCTTCCAATCTTAATTGGACTTTACTCCATTCAAGGCCCTTGTGACGTTCCATGTTTTTTTCGAAACGGGCTTTTAAAGTTTTTAAAAGCTCTTCGCATTGTTGAGGAGATAATTGCTTTTTCATTAGTTCAATAATCAATTAACAGTCTGCAAATTTCCTATGTCGGCTAGCATAATTTTTCTATCCGCAGGTCTAAAATACCATGATATCACAGTTAGTACTAGCAATAAGCCTGGACCGAACAAATCTTTGGCACCGTCTCCCACAGCTAAATGGGAGAAGATAGCTCCGGATGCGGTAAAGAAGAATCCGGCATAAGCCCATTCTTTTAGCAATGGAAATTTAGGCAGAAGTACTGTAATTACTCCAAATAATTTCCATATACCCAGTATGGTTAGAAAATAAAGAGGATAGCCTAAACGTGCCATCATATCTGCTTCTTCCTGAATTTTCAACAGCTGTACTATCCCGGTTGACAACATCCCTAAGGAAAGCCAGCCAGTGGCAATCCAGTAAATGATTTTATTACTTTTTTTCATCGAACCTTATTTTAATTTGCTGACAATTTCCTCCAATCTGTTATGAGCCATATTTATGCCCTGGGCAAATGGTAATTTGAGCATGTTGTCGCGGTCTTCAACAGATCTGTAAACTATTTGCATGATAAGCTTACTGGTATTTTCCGTCATGGCTTTAAATTCCAAAAACTCAAGCTGAACGGGAAATGGGGTATTTTCCATTTCAAAAGTTCTGATAATCCTGTCGTTAGTTTCAAACTCATGAAACACGCCATTGGCCTGCATCACTACATTGCCTTTTTGATCAGAGGTTTGATATTGCCAGCCGCCATGCTTTTTAGCTTCCAGTTTTAGCACTTTCGTTCCCATCCATTGCTCGATGAGGTGGGATTCTGTGTGCGCTTTGAAAAGTAAGTCAACGGGCAAATCAAATTCCCTTGTGATTACCAGATCATGCTTACCGTCTTCGGCGTTTAGTTTTGTTTTTCGATCCATAAATTCTACTTTTTGTAGGGTTTCATGATGGCCTCCAGTTTATTAAACCTATCATCCCACATTTGGCGGAACGGTTCAATAAAGTCGGCTACTTCTTTCATTTTTTTAGCGTTTATGTGATAGGAAATCTCCCTGCCATTTTGCTCATACTTCACCAGTTCGCATTCCGTAAGTATTTGCAAATGTTTTGAAACCGTTGGACGTGCAGTATCAAAATTTGCGGCAATGGCTCCCGCTGTCATAGACTGGGTGGCAATCAACATCAGTATAGCTCTTCTTGTGGGATCTGCCAGGGCCTGAAACACATCTCTTCTTAAATTCATTGTGTAGCTATTTGACTACAAATATATGTGTAGCTATTTAACTACGCAAATTATTTCTTAAAATTTTAATCAGAAGGAGGGGAGGAAATTTTTCAGGATGTTAAATACCGTTTTTTAATTATTTGGATAGTTTTCTATTTGCAGCATAACTGTATTCCTGATTTCCTGTTAACAGATTCAAATTTTTATCCAGAAAAAAAATGACATTATGGTCTCCTGCGAGCATATAAGCCACAGAGCTGCCATCATCAGGCTGAAGCCTGTAAATAATCGCATCAGTATGTTTACTGTTATCCGTTACCAGCGACCATGAGCCTTTTATCGCAGACCTGCGTTTATCGGTGCGTTCAACTGTATACCGAGTGGGTTGAAGTGTTTTTGGATCTCTTTCGAAAATGAATCTCCATTTTAACTTAAAACAGTCTTCTGCAACAGATAGACGGCCATCTGATGCAATCTCTTTGCATGGGCTTCGACCATCGAAGATTATCCGGGTGCTGGTGTCTGCGTTAGCGAATGCCGATTGTACGAACGACGTGAGCCTTTTTACGTTGACATTTTCACCAGCCTTATTCAATGAGTAACTCCAGCCGCCGTTACCAACCATCAGTGAACCGTCGGGCGAAAGAAGATGGAATACATTTTCGTTGATCCGAACCAGCGATATAGTAGAGGAGGGGCTGAGAACTAACTGATATACTTCGGATTCCGCATTTCCTATTTTTTTAGAAACGACAGAGAATCTACCCGTTATGTTCAGCATAGTGCCGTTATTAATAAACCCCGGGGTATTGGGCTGGCTCATGCCGTATTGAAGATTTAATGTAAATGCCCGCGAATTCACTTGGGGGGCAGTTAAAACAAGATTCCATCTAATGAAATCGACGGGTGTTTTGGGATCGATTCCCAGCAATATTTTAATTTCCTGATCGCCGGGTGTTGATCCCACAAGCTGCATCTTTTTATCTACAACATCCGCCGGCACAGCGTGGCACCATGGTAGAACAATCAGTAGTAATATGAACTTGACTTTCGAAATATTCATGATATTAAGTTACTGATTATTAATGTAAAAATCATGGGTTTAGTGAATGCGTCTATTGTAATTTTATGCTATAATCATTACTTTGCGAGTCCAATTATAATAACCACATGAGAAAAATTACATTAAGCATGTTGATGCTTGCATTTGTTGGTGTGCAATTGCAGGCTCAAACTATGAAGGCTCCCGGTCAGACGAAACTGATCGAGAAAGTTACCCGTAAAGGAAATGAGATCATTATTCCCTACGAAAAATATGTTTTGCCTAACGGTTTAACGGTTATAGTTCACGAAGATCATTCAGACCCGATCGTTCATGTTGACGTCACATATCACGTGGGCTCAGCTCGTGAGGAAGTGGGCAAGTCAGGCTTCGCGCATTTCTTTGAACACATGATGTTTCAGGGATCTGACAACGTAGGTGATGAAGCTCACTTCAAAATTGTCTCTGAAGCAGGTGGAACACTGAATGGAACTACCAATCGCGATCGTACCAATTATTTTGAAACTCTTCCAAGCAATCAGCTGGAGACAGCGTTGTGGCTCGAGGCAGATAGAATGGGATTTTTGCTGGACGCTGTAACCCAAAAGAAATTTGAGATCCAGCGGTCTACAGTGAAAAATGAGCGTGGGCAGAATTATGACAACAGGCCATATGGGCTTGTGTATGAGAAAGCTTCTGCTGCCTTGTATCCTTATGGGCATCCATATTCATGGACTACCATTGGATACCTGGAAGATCTGAATCGTGGAAACGTAAATGACCTGAAAAACTTTTTCCTCAGGTGGTACGGGCCAAATAATGCGACACTAACAGTTGGTGGCGATGTAACACCGGCGCAGGTTGTTAAACTCGCGGAAAAATATTTTGGTCCGATACAAAAAGGACCGGCGGTGCAGAACATGAAGTTGCCTATGCCTGTTCTCGATAAGGACCGTTATGTTTCTTATGAGGATAACGTTCGTTTTCCATTGTTCCAGATGACTTTCCCAACCGCTGCACGTTTCCACGCAGACGAGGTGCCTCTGGATCTTTTAGCTGAGATTATTGGACAAGGAAAAAATTCCATTCTGTATAAAAATCTTGTTAAAACTCAGAAAGCTGTTCAGGCTAGTGCTTCTAATCCAGCGTCAGAGCTTGGAGGTGAATTTTCTATCACAGTTTTGCCTTTCCCAACCCAAACATTAGCAGACATGGAGAAACTGGTAAGGGAGGCGCTTCTTGAATTTGAAAAAACTGGTATTTCTGAGGATGCCCTTACGCGTTTCAAGGTATCGTACGAAACAGGTGAATTGAACACTTTATCCAGCGTTTCCGGAAAAACATCCGCTTTAGCGTCCTACCAAACGTTTACAGGAAATCCTAACTATTTGCCGCTTGATCTGAAAAGATATAAGGCAGTGACGAGCGACGATGTAATGCGTGTGTACAACAAATACATTAAGGGCAAGCACGCAGTTATTTTAAGTGTTGTGCCGAAAGGTAAAGCAGACGCAGTAACGGCTGCCGATAATTTTACCGTAGATGCCAGCGGCTATGTGGCTCCGAAAGATCAGTACAGCGGATTGACCTACCAAAAAGCTAAAGATAGCTTTGATCGTAAAGTACGTCCGGGTTCAGGAGCAAATCCTGTGGTTAACGTGCCTGCTTACTGGACAGATAAAACTGCTAACGGAGTTCGGATCATTGGTGCGAAAAATGATGAAGTTCCTACAGTTACTTTATTAGTTTCTGTTAAAGGAGGACATAAGCTCGAGGCTAAAGACCCTTCAAAAGCAGGTATTGCATCCCTTACTGCTGCATTGCTGAATGAAGCTTCTCAGAAATACTCTTCTGAGGAAATCAGCAGTCAGCTTGAAAAATTAGGCTCGTCAATTAGTTTTTACAGCGGTTCAGACCGGATGAATGTTTCGGTGCAGGCATTGACGAAAAATCTTGATGCAACCCTGGCTCTTCTTGAAGAGCGGATGCTCCATCCTCGTTTTGATCAGGCAGATTTCGATAGATTGAAGAAACAAACCCTTGAGTCGATAGCAAATCAAAGCACTCAGGCTCCGGTTGTAGCATCAAATGTGTATAATAAACTGTTGTACGGCGAAGGCAATATCATGGCAATTCCAAGCATTGGCACAACAGCGAGTGTAGGATCAATCACACTGGATGATGTTAAAAAATTCTACAACGATAATTTTTCTGCTTCGGTTGCGGATATCGTAGTTGTCGGAGATACTGAGCAAAAGATTATAATGCCTAAGCTGGCTTTCCTGAACAAATGGCAGTCAAAGCCAGTTCAGATTCCTGCAGATGCAAAGCCGGCAGCCATTGAAAAAACTAAAATATATCTGGTAAACAAAGACAAGGCTGCACAATCGGAGATCCGTATCGGTTATATGGCCCTGCCGTATGATGCAACTGGTGAATATTATAGAGCAGGCTTAATGAATTACATCCTTGGTGGTGCTTTCAATAGCCGCATTAATTTAAACCTTAGAGAAGATAAAGGTTATACGTATGGAGCTGGTTCCGGATTTTCCGGAACAGAATCTGCCGGACCATACACAGCTTCTGCTGGCGTTCGTACTAACGTGTCTGACAGCTCTGTAGTTGAGTTTATGAAAGAGATAAAACGTTATAAGGAAGATGGAATTACAGATGCAGAGCTCGCATTCGTAAAAAGCGCTATCGGACAGAGCGACGCACGGAAATATGAAACCGGATTTCAAAAAGCCTCATTCCTTAATAATATCATTCGTTACAATCTGGATGAAGGTTTTGTCAAGAAGCAGAATGATATTTTGAAAAATATCACGAAAAGTGAAATAAATGCGCTTGCCGCAAAACACTTGCCCGTGGATAAGATGAACATTGTGATCGTTGGTGATAAAGCTGCTATTAAACCCGGCCTGGAGAAACTTGGCTATGACATAATAGAAGTAGATTCTGACGGAAAGATGCTTTAAGTCTTTATATCGTAGAAAAAACCCGCAACACCATTGGTCTTGCGGGTTTTTTTATGTCATTAATTCGAAACGTGTCTGTTACTGCTGTCCAATAAAATCTCCCCTCATGGGGCTGAATACATCCACCAGCACTCCAGCTTCAAGACAAACTACACCATGGATGTCATTTGGCGGCACATAGAAACTATCTCCTGCTTTAAGTAATTGCTTGTTCCCGTCTATAGTGGCTTCGAAAATACCGCTGTCTACATAGGTTACCTGCGAATGAAAATGATTGTGTAATGGGCCAATAGCACCAACTTCAAATCTGACCTTCACCAGCATGATCTTATCGTCGTAGCCCCAGATCTTTCTGGCTACACCATCACCAAGATCTTCCCAATCACTTTGGTTGTCAAGATAAAATAGAGGTTTGTTGGGCATAAAGTAGTTGTAATTATCAAAGAGCACGCAAAATATGAATAGATATTGATTAGCGAAAGGCGCTGCGCGCTATTTGTTATTCGTTAAACTTCAGTACATCAGCTACCAGATCATTCTCATATCCTTTTGCCGCTGCGTATCTCGACAGCATGAATTTAAGTTTGTAGGGATCAGCCTCTTTGGTTATAGCACGCTTCTTATCAACCAGACTTTGCAGTTTTGTTATATAATCTTCCGCGTCAATATTGTTTAGGGCTTTTAAAATCATCTTATCTGGGACCCGCTTTAATTTAAGCCCCTGACGGATCTTATTTTTCCCCCATCCTTTTATCCTAAACTTGCCCATTGTATACGCAAGAGCGAAACGCTCCTCATTCAGGAAGTTCGACTGAATGAGTTCAGAAATTATTTCCTCCACATCTCTTTCATGCAAACCCCAGTCATAGAGCTTATTCCTAACCTCATGTTGTGATCGTTCCTGATAGGCGCAATAGCTTTCAGCTTTGGTTTTTGATTGCTCCCGGGTAAAAACTTTAGGGGGTGTTAGTTCGTTTCTCAAAACGATGAAATATCGCAAATATTTAAGTTATTCCTTAAAATTTAATGAAATTAGCAAGCAATGAACCATATACTTTATCCTGCGGAGGAACTTACGGCCTGCATGGATGCGAAAGCATCTGTTCAGCTTAAAGATGCATTGATCAGGACACTTTTGACTGACAGCAGAAAACTTAGTGATATGGATCAGGCGATGTTTTTTGCTCTAAAAGGGCGTCGCGACGGTCACGCCTTTATTGAAGATGTCTATAACGCGGGAGTGAGAAGCTTCGTGATTTCGGATCCTGAATTTGAGCATCTGAAATTTAAGGGCAGTAACTTCTACCTTGTCGATGATACTCTCAACGCTCTTCAGGCCCTTGCTGCCGCGCATCGCGCAAAATTTGATTATCCGGTTATCGGGATCACTGGCAGTAACGGCAAAACTGTTGTGAAGGAGTGGCTCTATCAACTTCTTGCTCCTGAGAATAATATTGTCAGAAGCCCTAAAAGCTATAATTCTCAGCTAGGTGTGCCTGTGTCCGTGTGGGAGATGAATGAAGAAAATGATCTTGCGATATTTGAAGCGGGCATATCAAAAGGAAATGAAATGGGTGCACTGGCATCCGTTATCAGACCGACCATAGGAATTCTTACTAATATAGGTGAGGCTCATAATGAGGGCTTCGATTCCCTGGACGAGAAAATAGCCGAGAAATTGAAGTTATTCGAAGGAGTCGACCTTTTTATTTATTCGTGTAAGTACCTTGGTCAGTACAGCGGCGAGCTTCCCGGAACCAATAAATTTACTTGGTGTTATCGTGATACGGCGGATTTGGAAGTTTTTGATGACGAAGTGCTTGAGGATAAATATCAGTTCCTGCGCGCTAAATTTAATGACAGGGAAGTAGAGGCAGTAATTCCTTTTACGGATCAGGCATCTGTAGAAAATGCGATCATTTGCTGGGCAACACTGCTTGCGCTTGGGTATGAGCCTGAGGAGGCGGATAAGCGTCTTGAAAAATTGATTCCTATTGGCATGCGGCTGGAACTTAAGACAGGGATAAATTACTGTTCCGTCATTGATGATTCATACAGTCTGGACCTATCCTCACTTGCCATCGCGCTTGATTTCTTAAATCAGCAAAATCAAAACCCAAGGCGTACACTCATACTTTCCGACATTCCTGGGCTGGATTCACAAGAGGGTTACGATCAGATAGGTCAAATGATCGATAATAAATCCGTTGACAGGTTAATTGGTGTTGGTCCTCTTATTGGTCAGTACGGAAAGGATTATTCCTGTGAAAAGGAATTCTATGACTCTACAGCTGACTTTATTCAGGCATTTGAATCTTTAAAGTTTGGGCATGAAACTATTCTTCTCAAAGGAGCAAGAGCTTTTGAATTTGAGCAAATAAGCAAGCTGTTAACTCATAAAGTGCATGAAACTGTGATGGAGATTAATCTCAACGCACTTGAGCATAATCTGAATTATTATAAAGCCTTATTACCTAAAGGCTCCAAAATTATGGCAATGGTCAAAGCATTCTCCTATGGGAGCGGCAGCTTTGAGATCGCAAATTTGCTGGAGTATAATAAAGTCGACTATCTGGCTGTAGCTTATGCTGATGAAGGAGTGGCTTTGAGAAAGGCTGGAACAAGTCTCCCAATTATGGTAATGAGCCCTGATTCGATGGCGTTTGATGCGATCATCGATAACAAACTTGAGCCGGAGATTTACAGCATGCGAATTTTAGAGGAATTTGGCGCAGCTCTCAGTCGGAAAGGTCTCACTGATTATCCCGTTCATATCAAGCTGGATACCGGTATGCATCGTCTCGGGTTTATGGAAAATGAGATTGATGATCTCCTGGAATACCTCAGGGAAAGCACGCTGATACATATACAAAGTATATTTTCACACCTTGTAGCGAGTGAAGATTCGAAGCATGATAAGTTTACAAAGCATCAGATTAGCCTGTTTAGAACTCTTTCTGACCGAATAATTGAGCTATATAATTACAGTATCCTGAGGCATATAGCTAACACGTCCGGCATTAGCCGCTGGAGTGAAGCAGCATTTGATATGGTCCGCCTGGGTATCGGCCTTTACGGGATTGATCTTTCAATCGGCGATAAATCTCCGTTGCAAACCGTAACTTCGCTGAAAACTAGTATCTCTCAGATAAAGCAGATTCCGGAAGGCGATACAATAGGGTATGGGCGGGAAGGAAAGATGCCAGAAGGAGGGACTATTGCAACAGTAAAAATTGGATATGCAGATGGCTACAGCCGGAAACTTGGAAATGGGGTCGGGGAAATGATGGTGCGAGGTAAGAAAGTGAGAACCATTGGAAAGATTTGCATGGATATGTGCATGATTGATATTACCGGAATTAACGCTGTTGAAGGAGACGAAGTAATTGTGTTCGACGATAAGATTCGGGTTGAAGACCTGGCAAAGAAAATGGACACTATTCCCTACGAGGTTTTAACCGGAATATCCGAGAGAGTGAAACGCATTTATTATTATGAATAGAGTAGTCAAGGCATTATTAAATTATATGATCAGGGGCGCTCTTGTGCTCGTGCCTATTGCCGCGGCTATTTTTCTGATCTACTGGATCTTCGTCAAGGTAGATAGTGCTTTGAACATAAGCGACGTAATTTGGGTAGATCAAACAGGGACGCCAATTTATATACCTGGTCTTGGCATTCTCACCGTATTAATTATCCTTATAGTGGTGGGAATAGTTGTAACCAATTTTGTGACTGACCCCATAAAAAAATGGTTTGCCCGATGGTTCAAAAGACTGCCGGTATTTAATGTTATTTATACCTCATTCAAGGATTTAACAGAAGCTTTTGTCGGCGATGATAAAAAATTTAGTGAGCCCGTAGTTGTTGAAGTCAACGAAACAGGCTTGAAGAAAATAGGTTTTATTACTCAAAAAGATCTTTCAAAAATTGGCTACCCTGGTGAAGTGGCAGTTTATTTTCCTCTGTCGTACTCGTTCGCCGGACAATTATGTATTGTCAGCCAGGAGCGTGTTAAACCTTTGAATATGAGTGCAAGCGAAGCAATGAAGTTTATTGTGTCGGGAGGGGTGAGTCATTTGTAGATGCTCAGAATAAAGCAGTCTGCATAACCATTTGTGTGAGCTTGAAATCATTTATCTTATTCCACTTCTCACCATCATGTTTCAGCAAACTAAAATGGTTGACGGTAAAAGTTCGTTTAAATCTCGCATCTTTATATTCATTCCAAATCAAGGGAAACATCTCCGGAAGGATATCTCTGTAAGCTATTGTCAGATGCGGCCGGAATGGCAAATTTTTACTTCCTGGAATTTGTTTATCAATCTCATTCTTTCTGAAGACTGCAGCCACTGCCCGCTGCAATTTCATAATGCCCGGGTTTTTCAATGCCCGTAGTACTATTGAATGCGTGTCAAAAGCTTCAAAATTTTCAATTTCCTGAGGGAAGGGTTCAACGCCAGCCGCCGCCGACTGGAGCAGTCTGGCCATTTTACTTTCAAACGCTTGTTCAAGTTTAAAAGGGCGATATAAAGTTATTTGTACCGGAGGAGTTAGAGCCTTTTTTACTCCAAATTTTTCAGCACACTGAAGTCTTATATCATGAATTTGCCTGGACAAGTCTTCGGAAGGGAGTATAGCTATCAAGTATAAACTCTGCATGTTTGAGATGTAAGGTGACGAATATACTAATATTATTAGCATATTTTCTCTCTAATTTTGCCTTACAAAAAAACCAAAATGGTGGTAAATCACCAGACTGTTAGCGACGTAACATTTAATTATCTGTGCAATAAAAAAATAAATTCAGAGGAAAATATCAGCCCAAACGAAATTTAGAGGGTTTTATTATTTTGTTAACAATTATTTGTTTTTATATTAATTATTTTCATTTATAATTACTTCGTATTTAACTGAGGAACAGAACTGTATATCTACTCTTTCTTATTACTAAGCATGGCAGTAGATGATTTAATTATTATTTTCTCTTTCCAGAGAGGATAATTTTGCTCTTTTGGATCTCATTAATTACTTAAAAAGTAATTCACGCTTTTGTAATTATATGAAAAATTCAACGCTCTCCGCTTCTTCGGCATTTGTGAACAAATGCAAGCTTACATTTTTGATTCTGGGTTTTATGGTACTGGGAAGCCAGGTATCATTTGGGCAAACTATTACAGTTGATCCCGGTGGTATGGTTGCGGTGACCACAACCTATGGTACAGCCTCTGCTACCCCCGCTACGTTCATAGTTTCAGGAACAACCATAACGGGAGGGATTTTAATAACTCCCCCATCAGGATATCAGCTATCCCAGACGGATGCCACATCAGGGTATTCGACTGCCGGGACACCTATTACCGTGCTTGGAGATGGCACAATTAATAATACTACGATTTACGTCAGATTAGCTGCAACCACTATAGTAGGAACATATACAGGAAATATCGTCTTAACAAGCTCGGGAGCAACCGACCAAAATGTAGCGACAATATCGAGTGACGTAACTGCAAAGGCGTTAACCATAACGGGTATTACGATTAGCGATAAAGTTTATAACGCGACCACTTCTGCAACTATCGCCGGTACAGCAGCACTAAGCGGGGTTGTTAATGGAGATGATGTGACCCTGGGCGGAACAGGGGCAGCGGTATTTACTACCGCAGTAGTAGGCACAGGAAAAGCAGTGAACGTAACCGGGTACACTCTCGGTGGTGCAGCAGCTGGTAATTACAGCTTAACCCAGCCAACAGGATTGACAGCTAACGTGACTGCAAAACCATTAACAATTACAGGTATTACTATCAACGATAAAGTTTATGATGCGACCACTTCAGCAACTATCGCTGGAACGGCAGCATTGAGCGGAGTGGAAACAGGAGATGTGGCCAATGTAACTCTTGGTGGAACTGGCGCAGCGGTATTTACTACCG
>JAZKIH010000034.1:13226-28945 GCA_040384965.1 Bacteroidota bacterium
AGCAGTAACGGTTAGCGGATACAGCATCAGTGGAGGAGCTTCAGCGAACTACAGCTTAACCCAACCTACTGGGTTAACAGCTAACGTGACTGCCAAACCATTAACAATTACTGGTATTACGATCAACAATAAAGTTTATGATGCGACCACTTCAGCAACTATCGCTGGAACGGCAGCATTGAGCGGAGTGGAAACAGGAGATGTGGCCAATGTAACTCTTGGTGGAACTGGCGCAGCGGTATTTACTACCGCAGTAGTAGGTACTGCCAAAGCAGTAACGGTTAGCGGATACAGCATCAGTGGAGGAGCTTCAGCGAACTACAGCCTAACCCAACCTACTGGGCTAACGGCTAACATTACCAAAATATCTATTACAGTTACAGCTACAGGTCCGTCAACGAAAGCTTATGGTACAGCATTGAGTGCATCGACTGGAGGGACTAACTTCTCAACAACGGGCACACTTGCTTCTGGAGAGAACTTAACCAGTGTTACGCTGACACCGAATGCTGCGGGTCTTTCTGCGACCACAGCAGCGGGAGCATCCTACGTAGTTACACCAAGTGCGGCAACCGGTACAGGAGGATTCCAGGAAAGTAATTATGATGTCACATATACGGCATATAATGGAACAGTAACGAAAGCAGCCCTGACCATCACGGCAACCGGACCATCGACGAAAGCGTACGGTACGGCTTTGGCTGTAACCACCGGAGGAGCAAATTTTACGGCAGGAGCTACTCAAAATAGTGAAACAGTAACAAGCGTTACCTTAACGCCGGATGCTGCTGGTCTTTCTGCAACCACTGCGGCGACCTTAGGTTACGTGGTTACTCCAAGTGCAGCTACCGGGACTGGTGGTTTCTTAGAGAGCAATTACAATGTAACTTACACACCTTACAACGGTACGGTAACAAAACCTAACGTGACAGTAACTGCTACTGGTCCATCGAAAGGATTTGGCCAAACGTTATCAGCAGGAACATCGACTACTAATTTCTCAGTATCGGGAACTTTGTCCTCAGGAGAAGCATTAACAAGTGTTACTTTAACTCCAGATGCCGCAGGTATTTCGGCTGCCACCGCTGCAGGACAAGGTTTTGTTGTTACACCAAGCGCTGCTACCGGAACAGGAGGCTTTCTGGCAAGTAATTATAATATCACCTATACACCTTTCAACGGGATAGTTGGACAAATAGCGATAACTGTTACAGCCACCGGACCTGGTAAAACATATGGTACGGCCCTGACAGCGGCAACTTCAACCACTAATTTTACTGTAACAGGAACCCTTAATACAGGAGAGTCACTTACAGGTGTAACGTTAACACCAAATGCAGCAGGATTGTCGGCAAGTACGGCAGCCGGGGCAGCATACGTTATAACTCCGTCATTGGCAACTGGAACAGGAGGTTTTGACGCTGCGAATTATACTATAACTTATGTTCCATATAACGCAAACGTAACGAAAGCAGCGTTGACAGTTACTGCTACAGGTCCTTCTAAAACATATGGTACTGCCTTGAGTGCAGGGACTTCAGCTACTAACTTTACTTCTGGTGCAGCACAAAATAGCGAAACAGTAACAGGTATTACTTTGACGCCGAATGCAGCAGGAATAGCTACTGCAACGGCAGCTGGCGCAGCGTACGTAGTTACACCGTCGCTGGCTACAGGAACAGGAGGATTTCTTGAAAGCAACTATACAATAACTTATGTGCCGTTTAACGGAACTGTAGCAAAGGCTTCTATTACCATTACTGCTACCGGACCAGCCAAAACCTACGGAACAGTGCTGGCTGCAGCTGCAAGCACGTCTAATTTTACTTCGGGTGCTACCCAAAATAGTGAGTCTGTAACTGGTGTGACATTAACACCTAATGCAGCAGGTATATCGGGAACTACTGCAGTTGGGGCAGGATACGTGTCTACTCCAAGTGCAGCAACTGGTACAGGTGGCTTCCTGGAAAGCAATTATAATGTCACGTATACTCCTTTCAATGGAACAGTTACAACCACGCCATTAACAATAACAGCAAGCAACCGGACCAAATTCGTTGGTACTACTATGGTAATGGGCACCTCCGAATTTACATCGACAGGTTTGAAAAATTCTGAGACGGTGGGCGGTGTAACTCTAACAAGTGGGGGATCTGTAAGTGGCGCTGCAATTAATACTTACCCAATAGTGGCTTCCGCTGCAACAGGTGGTACATTCACAGCATCAAATTATGCTATTTCTTATGTTGATGGAACTCTTTCCGTCACCAACAGCACAAATGCTAACCTAAGTAACCTAACATTAAGCGGAGTTACCTTATCACCAGTATTTGCAGCTGGTACATTAACGTATACCGGTACAGTACCAAACTTGACGACATCATTAACAACTACCGCTACCGTCGAAGACAACACCGCAACTATCACGGTTAACGGAACTGCTGCGACAAGCGCCACGGCGACGGCGGCTATACCATTAGTGGTTGGAACCAATACAATTAGTGTAGTTGTCACAGCTCAGAACGGAACGAGCACAAAAACCTATCAGGTTACGGTAACACGGGCGGCTTCAGCAATAGCTGATTTGTCAGCATACGTAATAAGTAGTGGAACACTGAGCCCTGCATTTATTTCAGCTACTACTTCTTATGCAGATACGGTAGCAAACAATGTAACTTCGATAACTATCACCCCGACAGCGTCGCAGGCAAATGCAACTATAAAGGTAGGTGGAAACCTTGGAGCAACAGTGGCAAGTGGCGCTGCATCCGCATCTATAGCTCTTGTTTTGGGAGAGAATACGATCGAGACAGTAGTTACCGCTCAAGATGGAACTACGACCAAAACTTACACTACCAAAGTGTTCAGGAGAGGAATTCCGACTATTAATGCCTCTTCAACCAGCTTAACATTGAGTTCTGTGGTGGCGATACCTTCTTCTGGGGCAACTTCTGTAGATATATCAGCGCTGGATCTTGTTTCTCCTATCACTGCAGGAGTATCAGCACCTTATGAAATATCAAAAAATGGTACTAGCGCGTGGACTACTTCACTCACTTTTGCCGCTACCGATTTTCCGACAACTACAACCACCCAGAAGGTATTCGTTCGTATCACGCCTACAGCATCAGGTTCGGTTGCCGCCAGCAATTTGACTCTATCCACCACGGCCGGCACATCCAAATTGGTGGCCTTGAACGGAACGGGTATAGCGGCGAATTCAGACAACGCCAATCTTTCATCGCTAAAATCACCTGATTACACGATAAGTCCGACATTTACCGAGGCTGTACTCAATTACACAGCATCAGTAGCAAACAACATTACTTCTGTTGCTATTGTTCCACAAACTGCTCAGGCAAATGCCACTATTAAAGTAAACAACGTGACAGTTGCCAGCGGTTCGGTTACGAACCAACAGCTGATAGTAGGAGCTAATACGATCACATTTGAAGTTAAAGCACAGGATCTGGTCGCAATTAAAAAATATATAATTGTGATCACAAGAGCTGCAGCGGTACTCGCCACGAATGAAGTGGCTCCCGACGCAAATGGAAATGCAACTGTTACAGCTGCAAAACCGGAGGTTAAGGTTACCAACCCGACCCAACCTGTTACGGTGAGTGTTCCAGCGGGAACAACAAACGCAGCAGTTGATTACGGTACGCTTGTTACTGTGACTGCAGGGACATCGACTGCTGTATTGCCTAAAACGACTATTAATTCGGATG
Organism: Bacteroidota bacterium; assembly: GCA_040384965.1. Classification (GTDB taxonomy): domain Bacteria; phylum Bacteroidota; class Bacteroidia; order Sphingobacteriales; family Sphingobacteriaceae; genus Daejeonella. Next base: position 16,958 of record JAZKIH010000034.1, read on the forward strand.
TTTCTAAAATCGAAATTCCACCGGCCACGACAATTAAAGCATCCAACGCAAGCTGGGATGGTTCGCTTTTAGCGCCAACAATCACTTCATACGATATCCCGGTAACCATAGGTCTTGATAAAGTAGCAAATTTGATTATTGAGCTAGGTCACCCAACAATTTCATTCTCTTTAGATAAAGCTGTTCGACTGTTACTTCCTGGTCAGGCAGGCAAGAGTGCAGCCTTAGTTCACAATGGCGTTTACAAGGAAATAAGTCGGGTTGGTGCTACTGACACCCAATTCGAAGGGGATCTTTTGCCTGCCGAGGAAGCCTATAAAATAGATGTTGGAGCTGATCTTGTGATCTGGACGAAAGCATTCTCGACATTCATTACCTTCACTCAAACGGTGGATTTGAATGTTGCAGTTGTAGCAGCTGATGCTGCTGGCCTCACCGCCGATGCCATCAGAGGAAATAATGCTGATCTGAGTAATATAACAACCTCACTGGTTAGTCCTCTTCCTTCAGCAGGAGCGGGTGGTTCAACTATCACGTGGGCTTCAAGTAATCCAGCGGTTGTTTCAGCTAACGGACAGACTATTACTCGTCCTGTACAAGGTTCGGCCAGCCCGACCGTAACGTTGACTGCAACTATCAAAAAAGGGCTGATAGTACAGACAAAACCATTCACTTTAACAGTATTGCCACTTGCAAACCAGGCGCCAACCCTGGCAGCAATAAGCAACCAGACTATATGTTTTACTACGGCACCTCAGAACATTACCCTGACAGGTATAACAGCAGGACCTGAGAGCGGACAAACTACAACTCTGAGTGTCACCTCAAGTAATCCTGGTTTATTAACTGGATTAGCTGTCAATAGTACAACAGGTGTTCTGACCTATACTCCTTCTAGCACTGCTGGTGGTGTTGCCACTATAACAGTTACGGCCAGGGATAATGGAGGTACTGTAGGCAGTGGTGTGGATTCCTTTGTAAGAACATTCACCGTAACTGTTAACCCGTTGCCTACCGTTGCAATCTTTAACAGCCTGGGCACAAATGATGTAAGTAAAGGATTGACCGCGATATTGACAGCAACTGGTGGAACTAGTTACATCTGGTCCAATGCATCTGGTATAATTGGCGGACAAAATACAGCAGCACTTACTGTTCGTCCGACAGTGACAACCACTTACACGGTGACAGTAACTAATGCTAATGGATGCGCAAGCATTCAAATCATCACGCTTAATGTCGTTGAAGATTATAAAGCGCTAGATATCAATAACCTGATGTCGCCAAATGGTGACGGAGTGAATGATGCACTGGTTATTAAAAATCTTGATATGTATCCAAATAATACAGTTAAGGTATTTGACCGTGCGGGACGAATTCTTTATCAAAAGCAAAATTACACTAACGATTGGGCTGGGACTTTCCAGGGTTCTCCATTGTCAGAAGGTACGTACTTCTACGTGGTTGATTTTGGAACTGGTAAGAAAGTGTTAAAGGGCTTCGTCAGCATTGTGAATTAAGGGTAGGAGCAGGTTAAGTAAAACAATAGTTTTTAAAGAAATATAACTGAAATGAAAAGGATAGTTAAAACAGCATTGCTCATCGCAGCAGTATTTTCAGGAAGCCAGGCCATGGCACAATTAAGTCCTATGGGAGCGATGTACTTCCAAAATCAATACCTAGGAAACCCAGCGCTTGCCGGGACTGAAGCGGGTCTTGATTTGAGCCTTGGCATTCGTAAGCAGTGGACTAACATCCCAGGAAGTCCGGCCATGCAAGCGTTTACCGGCTCCTATGGTTTGAATGAGAAGGTAGGACTGGGATTAACGGTTTATAATGATAAAGCCGGGTTGTTCAAACGCACCAGGACCGTTGCCAGCTATGCATATCATCTTCCCATCAGCGGAGACTCTAAGCGTTTATCTTTCGGGTTATCGCTTGGGTTTATGAACGAACGTATTGCGACAGAAGATATTCGAGGCAATAGTGGTGATGCTAATGTCGGAGCTTACAATCAAAGAGACAGCTATATCGATGGTGATTTTGGAGTTGCATATACCAGTGACAAATTTAACATTCAGGCCGCTATTCCAAATATGAAAAGCTATTTGAAAAAGGACATTAATTCAGACGCGGTAGACCGTGCTACTTTCTTTTCAGCCTTAAGCTATAAGTTTCAGCTGGAAGGCGGAGGCGGTTTCGGTATCGAGCCTAAAATGGCTTATAGAGGAGTTAAGGGAATGGACAATATCGTTGACGTGGGCGCCAATTTGAGTTATGCTAATAGCAAGGTTAACCTTTTCGGAATGTATCACAGCACAAACAGTACAACCTGGGGAATTGGATTAAATTATCAAAATATAGGCTTCAGTGGAATGTATAGCACCGCAACCTCTGCACTAAGCAGTTATGCTAATGACAATTTTGAGGTTAGTATGAAGGTGAAGCTGTTCAATAAGCAATCAAGGATACAGACCCCTTAGAAATAGCAATTTCCAAGATTTTAGATAAGAGCTGCACAATGTGCGGCTCTTTTTTTGTATTAAGCTTTAATTGAAGACATTACATCACCAGTACGATAGTTAGGAAACTTATATGGGATTTAGTGCTACAGATTTTTGAGATGGTTAATCGAAACGGCCTAACAAGAATAATTACTCTATAAAAAAGAGTCAGTATCTATCCTGATGAATAAATACTGACTCTACCTTGTAGCTAAGAAGATATTATTATTTCTTGCTTATGGCGATGCGATACAGGACCACGCCCATAAGAACAAAGAATCCAAAGCCAAGTATTTGAAAGCCGCCTTCACCTAATGCGCCAGAAAGGTTATGTTCTATGTTTAACCTGGATACTGGCCCGGAGGTGCTTTCAAAAGCCATCAGGAACGCGTAAAGAACACCCATCAGGGCTCCGCCGGCGACCAGTCCGGTAGCAAACAGGTTGCCTCTTCCAAGATCTTCGTCTTCTTGTTTTTCGTGCTGTTTTCTGGATCTTCTGTCTACAAGTCCTTTTATAGCACCGCCAGCGAATATAGGAAGGGTTGTAGATAAAGGCAGATATGCACCCACAGCAAAAGACAATGACTTGACGCCGCAAAGCTCCATTGTTATTGATAGAAAAACTCCTACAAGAACAAATTGCCAATCGAGATTGAATGAAAGCAAGCCCTTTATTAGCGTTGCCATAAGCGTTCCCTGCGGTGCAGGATACATTTCGGTTCCAATGGCATGATGGATTCCCTGGGAAATCATTTCTGCATTAGGCCGGTCAAGGATTGATAGTGTCAGGCCAATTACGACGGCAGAGACAATCGCCCCAACGAATAAAGCCAGCTGCTGATATCTCGGTGTTGCGCCCACGATATATCCGGTTTTAAGATCCTGCGAAGTAGCTCCGGCATTTGCCGCTGCAATACAGATCATGCTGCCTACAACCAGCGCCATGGGCTCGTAAAGCTGTCCCGTCCATCCAATACTGATGAATATAAGACAAGTTCCCATCAAGGTTGCGATAGTCATCCCTGACACAGGATTAGATGATGTTCCGATCAACCCGACAATCCGGCTTGACACTGTTACAAAGAAGAATCCAAAAACGATAACGAGGACACCAATCAGTAGTTTATTCAGGATCGAGTCACCTGGAATTTGCGGTAACACAGCCATTAAAATAACCAGTGCGATACTGCCAAAGATTACTGTTTTAAACGACAGGTCATCGTCAGTCCTTTTAACGGCTTTCTTATCGTCACTACTTTTATTGATAGAAGCGAGGCTCGATTTAAACGAAGAAATTATCGTCGGAATAGTTTTTAAAAGGGTTATAAACCCACCTGCAGCTACAGCACCGGCTCCAATTTGTCGTACATACGCCAGGTAAACTGCGGTTGCTGTATTTGCGAAGGTTTTTGTTGAGGGATCCCAACCAGCCGAGCTCCCCGGGCTCAATAAATCTTTTAAATAGCCGAGTTTGACGAGTTGCGCAGCGATACTTTCCGCAGGAACAAGGCTTGCAAGTAAGGGGATAAGGCCAAGCCAGGCCAGTACGCCGCCTGCAACCAACACCCCGGCTATTTTGGGGCCAATAATATACCCAACACCCATATACTCTGGAGTTATCTCACCGTTAACGGTAGCCGAAGGAAAATACTTGTTGGTTTGGGTTGTGGCCCAGGTTGGGGCTTCTGCTATCACGTGGAAGACTTTTTGCAGTATCGCGTATGCAAAGGCAAAGCCAAGGCCGTAATAAGCGGTTTTAGCAAAATCACCTCCTTTTTCACCAGCGATCAGCACCGATGCACAGGCTGTGCCCTCCGGATAAGGCAGGTTGTCGTGTTCTTCAACAATAAGCGACCGCCGAAGAGGTATCATCATCAGCGTTCCCAAAATTCCGCCCAGAGAAGCCAGAAGGAATATTGGCCAGTATGAAAAAAAAGATTCACTGTTGCTTCCTGCCGATAAAAATAAGAAACCAGGCAGTGTGAATACAACTCCGGCGGCAATAGACTCGCCGGCCGAACCAGTTGTCTGAATGATATTATTTTCAAGTATGGTTGTCTTGAAAAACTTTCTTCCGATCGAAATGGCAAGGACCGCAATCGGTATGGATGCAGATACGGTTAATCCAGCTTTCAACGCCAGATAAACTGTTGCCGCGCCAAAGATTACTCCGAATACCGCACCTAACAGAACTGATTTTACAGTAAATTCAGCAACTTTGCTGTTCGCAGCAATGTAGGGTTGAAATTCCTTTTGTGTCTTAGTTTCTGGCATATTGGTTAGTTTTGGTTTTATAATTAAAGATAATGTTTTTACAGTATCACAAATAGTTTCCCGAGTTATATGAATAAGGCAGTTTTTTTAGACAGAGATGGAGTTTTGAATAAGGAGTTAGGCGATTACGTCTGCAAACTTGAAGATTTTTCAGTTTTAACGCATAATTTCGAACCACTTAAAGAACTGCAGAACCGAGGCTATTTGCTGATTGTTATTACAAATCAGGGAGGTTTGGCAAAAGGCTGGTATTCACCGGAGACGCTTCAACAGATGCACCATCATTTAATAAAAACATATTCAGATCAAGGGGTACAGATAACCGAAGCTTATTTTTGCAATCATCATCCGCAATATAATGGTAATTGCCTGTGTCGTAAGCCGGGATCATTGATGCTGGAAAAAGCTATTGCCCGTTATCAAATAGATGCGAGCAAATCCTATTTTATTGGTGACCGCGAACGGGATGTTATTGCCGGAGAAGCTGCAGGGGTGAAGGGTATTCTGATAGATAGTGATCAGCCAATTGGGGAAGTTTTAGATCTGATTGCTTAATGTTGAAGATGATTGATTATCGCTAATGTGGCGGATAATCCTGCTGCTATGGTCTCTTGAATTCTCGATGAACCATTTGTGCGTGTTCATTCCTCCGCACACAACACCAGCCAGGTAAAGTCCTCTTACATTAGTTTCCATTGTTTCAGGATTGTGTTCCGGCACTTGTAAGCTGTCATCTGAAAGCGTAATGCCCAGTCTTTTTAAAAATGTAAAATCTGGCTGATAACCGGTCATCGCCAGTACAAAATCGTTTGGAATCTTAATATTTCCCTCCGGAGTAGATATTTCAACGTCGTGATCATTAATCGCCCAAATCCTGGAGTTAAAATAGGCTTTGATACTTCCTTCCTGAATTCTGTTCACTATATCCGGACGAACCCAATATTTCACCCTTTCGCCGATCTGCTCGTTTCGGATAACCATAGTTACTTCTGCGCCCTTACGATAAGTTTCCAAAGCGGCATCAACAGAGGAATTATTCGCACCGACAATCACCACTTTTTGCTTTGAATAGAAGTGTGGGTCTTTATAATAATGTTTAACCTTCGGCAAATCTTCACCCGGAACATTCATCAGGTTTGGAAGGTCATAAAAGCCTGTAGAGACGATAATATTGCTGGCAATATAGCTGGATTTGTCGGTTAGGATCTTGTATTGATCCTCATGTTTTTCTATGCTGTCAACCTTCTCGAACAGGCGAAGATTCAAATCAAATTTGTCGGCAACTCTTCGGTAATACTCCAAAGCTTCGGCACGCGTGGGCTTTATATTGTTCGATACAAACGGAATTCCTCCAATCTCCAGCTTCTCTGAGGTGGAGAAGAAGGTCATATTCGCAGGGTAGTTGTACAGAGAATTAACAAGGCACCCTTTTTCAATAATTACGTATGACAGGCCAGCGCTTTGTGCTTCTATAGCGCAGGACATACCTATCGGACCACCACCGATTATCAGGAGATCGAATTCAGTTCTCATGTACAGTTGCGATGCTAGTCAGGAATACTGCCACCACTAAAAAAATTATTTTCCTGCCGCCTTCGCGTGATCAGCCAGGAATTGTGCAAGTCCACTGTCAGTAAGAGGATGTTTCATCAAAGCTGACATAGCAGATAGGGGACCGGTTATTACATCTGCACCGATCTTCGCGCAGTTAATTATGTGCATTGGATGACGGACAGAAGCTGCCAGAATTTGTGTTTCAAAACCGTAGTTATCATAGATGAGACGAATGTCTTCGATTAGAGTCAATCCATCAGTCGATACATCGTCCAAACGTCCGATAAAGGGAGAAACATATGTAGCACCAACTTTAGCTGCTAGCAATGCCTGACCCGATGAAAATACCAGGGTGCAATTTGTCTTTATTCCTTTTGAACTGAAATATTTTATAGCTTTTATTCCTTCTGCGATCATTGGAACCTTAACTACGATCTTTGAATCCAGTGCGGCTAATATTTCGCCTTCCTTTACCATATTATCGAAATCGGTAGCAATTACCTCAGCACTAACGTCCCCTTCAACCAGGTCGCAAATAGCTTTATAGTGCTTAATGACATTGTCGTGGCCGGTGATGCCCTCCTTCGCCATAAGGCTTGGGTTAGTGGTAACGCCATCCAGAATTCCTAAAGCTTGTGCTTCTTTAATTTGAGCGAGGTTGGCTGTGTCTATGAAAAATTTCATTGTAATAGATTTAGAGAAGTGTATAGTTTGATTCTGATATTATGGCAAATGATGTTGATCCTGCTGAATGGATTAGGCGCCGATAAGTCATATAAGACTAATTGAAGAAAAAAAATGGGCAAGCACCTTTTATCGCACCGCTACAACCTTCTACCCTTGCTGCGTTCCCACCCTGGGGGAGTTCAAAGGGAGCTGGTCGTAAAAGACTTGCCCGCGACAAAAGTAGGAAAAAATTGGAATTATAGCTCTCAGGGTACAAAATGAAGTATGAAATACTATTTTCGCAATGAAATCCTTTATAAATTGCTATTTTGATAATTCAGAGCCTAAACAATGCTAGTTTTTGATTGAATGGTAAAAATAATTGGAAATTAAGTAATCAACCTCATTTTTGTTAATTTAGACGGATTTATTAATTCTAGATTTTTGATGACAAATACTGACAGCCAGCAGCAAGGATTATATAGTGCGGATTACGAGCATGACGCTTGTGGAGTTGGTTTTATTGCGAATATTAAGGGCCGGAAGTCGCACCAGATCGTAAGTGATGCCCTTACTATTTTAGAAAACATGGAGCACCGCGGAGCATGCGGGTGTGATCCGGATTCAGGTGATGGAGCGGGAATTTTAATGCAGCTTCCACATGAGTTTTTCAAAAAGGAAGCGCTGAAACTAAACATCAGTTTGGGAGAACCAGGCAGCTATGGCGTGGGAATGCTTTTCTTGCCTAAGAAGGCAACTATAAAAGAGGCCTGCCGGATTGCAATTGCCAAAAGCGCAGAAAAACTGGGACTTACTATCCTTGGATACAGGATAGTTCCTATTAACAAAGGAATAATAGGTGAAGCATCCTTTTCAGCTGAGCCGGATATTGAACAAGTTTTTGTCGAGAAGCCAGCTTCTTTGCATACACCCGAAGACTTTGAGCGTAAATTATATGTTTTAAAAAACCTGATCACTAAAACAGTTCGGGAGACCGTAAGGGGAGCAGAACAGCAGTTTTATGTGTGCTCACTTTCTCAAAATGTAATTATATATAAGGGTGAATTTACCAGCAGTCAGGTGAGGATTTATTTCCAGGACCTGACGAACAGCGAGGTAACTTCAGCATTTGGGATGATCCATTCCAGGTTTTCTACCAATACTTTCCCTTCATGGAGATTGGCACAACCCTTCAGGTTCATTGCTCACAATGGTGAGATAAATACCCTTAAAGGAAACCTTAACTGGTTCTATTCCGGGATAAGATCATTTGCATCCCCATTCTTTAGTAAGGATGAGATGGATATGCTTCTGCCGGTGATCGATAACAATCAATCTGATTCAGCTTGTCTTGATAATGTTGTAGAGCTTTTATTCCATTGTGGAAGATCATTGCCTCATGTTATGATGATGCTGATTCCCGAGGCATGGGATGGCAATGAGCAGATGGATCCTATTACAAAGGCGTTTTATGAATATCATGCAACTTTAATAGAACCATGGGATGGTCCGGCAGCAATAGCGTTTACCGATGGGTATACCATAGGTGCCACGCTTGATCGTAACGGCCTTCGTCCCCAACGGTTCGTAATAACTAACGATGATCAGATCATTGTTGCTTCTGAAGCGGGTGTATTACCTGTGGATGAAGCCAAAGTTATTAAGAAGGGACGATTACAGCCCGGAAAGATGCTGGTTGTCGATACCATCAAAGGGTCTATCATCGAAGATGACGAAATTAAGAAACAGGTAACCAGACGTCAGCCATATGCACAATGGCTTGAAAATTATAAGATAAGACTTGAAGACCTGGCTGAGCCGAGAGTAGCTTTTACTCAGATGTCCAACGAGTCGACTTTTAAATACCAGCAGGTATTTGGTTATTCGCGTGAGGATATAGATACCCTGATCAAACCAATGGCTTTGCTTGGAAAAGAAGCTATTGGCTCAATGGGAACAGATACACCCCTGGCTGTATTTTCAGATCGCCCTCAGCATCTATCAAACTACTTTAAACAGCTGTTTGCCCAGGTAACAAATCCGCCAATAGATCCGATCCGTGAACGTCTCGTAATGAGCCTTGCCGGATTCATGGGTAATAATGGAAATATTCTTGACGAGGATAAAATGCACTGCCATTGCGTTGCATTGCCTCACCCGGTGCTGAGCAATACTGAACTTGAGAAGATCAGAAGTATTGATACCGGATCTTTCCAGGCTAAAACATTACAAACTTATTTTAAAGCAGACGGCCAGGCCGGTTCCCTTCAGCGCGGGTTAGACCGTCTCTGCCGCTATGCAGAGGATGCTGTGCATGATGGATTCGAAGTGCTAATCTTATCTGACAGGGCTCTTGATTCTGAACATGCCCCAATCCCTTCATTGCTTGCAGTTTCGGCTGTTCACCATCACCTTATTAAAAAAGGACTGCGCGGAGCGGTGGGAATCATGCTGGAGGCTGGAGATGTTTGGGAAGTACATCATTTTGCGTGTCTGATTGCATTCGGTGCAACAGCTGTTAACCCGTATCTCGCTCTTGCAACTATTCGCAAACTGAAAACTGATGAGAAGCTCGATACTACTCTAGACTTAAAGTCACTTTACAAGAATTATACAAAATCTGTAAACGATGGATTGCTGAAGATCTTCTCAAAAATGGGAATATCTACTCTTCAGTCTTATCACGGTGCTCAGATCTTTGAAATCGTTGGACTTAACCGGGATGTTGTTGATCACTACTTTACCGGAACAGTTTCCCGTATTGGTGGTTTGGGATTAGACGATATTGCACAGGAAGCTCTGCATAAACATTTCACTGGATTCAGAAGGACAGGAATCGAGGCACGCATTCTTTCTGCTGGCGGAGTTTATCAGTGGAAACGGAGGGGTGAAGCACATCTGTTTAATCCGGAGACTGTGCATCTGCTTCAGCATTCAACCCGCACAAATAACTTTGACGTGTATAAAAAATATGCGTCACATATCAATAAACAAACGGATAGCCTTTATACCATTCGCGGCCTTCTTGACTTCTCACATCATCGCCAGCCAGTACCGCTGGAAGAAGTAGAACCTATTGAAGCAATTTTAAAAAGATTCGCCACCGGTGCCATGTCTTTCGGTTCGATTTCGCATGAAGCACATAGTACGCTGGCGATAGCGATGAACCGAATTGGCGCTAAAAGCAATACGGGCGAAGGCGGTGAGGACGAATTAAGGTATGAGATGATGCCTGATGGCGGATCTATGCGTTCTGCAATTAAACAGATAGCATCTGCCAGATTTGGAGTAACAGCAAATTACCTGGCTAACGCCGATGAACTTCAGATTAAGATGGCGCAGGGAGCGAAGCCGGGAGAGGGTGGACAGCTACCAGGGGATAAAGTTGATGACTGGATAGCAAAAGTTCGTCACGCAACACCTGGAGTAGGATTGATCTCGCCTCCGCCGCACCACGATATCTATTCTATAGAAGATCTTGCGCAACTCATCTTTGATCTTAAAAATGCAAATCGCGCTGCCCGCATTAGCGTAAAACTTGTGTCGAAGGCGGGAGTAGGTACGATTGCGGCAGGTGTGGCAAAAGCGCATGCGGATGTGATTCTGGTTTCTGGTTATGATGGCGGAACAGGTGCTTCACCGCTAACCTCTATTGTGCATGCTGGATTACCATGGGAACTTGGGCTGGCGGAAGCGCAACAGACATTAGTTAAAAATAAACTCAGGAGCAGGGTTGTTCTGCAAACTGACGGACAGTTAAAAACTGGCAAGGATATCGCCATTGCAACGCTTCTTGGAGCAGAAGAATGGGGAGTTGCCACAGCTGCTCTGGTAGCAGGCGGGTGTATTATGATGCGTAAATGCCATCTGAATACTTGTCCTGTCGGGGTCGCAACTCAGGACCCGGAATTGCGTAAGCTTTTCAGCGGTAAACCAGAGCACATTGTAAACCTTTTTAAATTTATTGCAGAGGAATTACGTGAGATCATGGCTGAGCTTGGCTTCCGAACCATTAATGACATGGTGGGCAAGGTGCAGTTCCTTAAAATGCGTGATGACGTAGATCACTGGAAAATAAAAAACATAGACCTGTCAGGTATCCTGCACTTTATGGATAACCCGTCTGGAATGACTTTGCACAATAGCGAAAAACAAGATCACGCACTTGAGAATGTTATTGACTGGAAGCTGCTTGAGAAAGCCAAAGAAGCTATAGAAAGTAAAACTCCGGTGTTCTCATCATTTGATATTAAGAATACGGATCGTACAACTGGAACTATCCTGTCAAATGAGATTACTAAAAAGTATTTCTCAGTAGGACTCCCGCATAATACCATCAATTATAAATTCACTGGTTCGGCTGGACAAAGCTTTGGTGCCTTCTGTACTAAGGGCATTTCTTTTGAGCTAGAGGGTGAAGCGAATGATTATGTTGGGAAAGGACTTTCAGGAGCACAATTAGTCATATATCCTTCCGCAAAAAATACAACTACCCCTCAGGAAAATATCATCATTGGAAACGTAGCCTTATACGGCGCAACTTCAGGCGAACTCTTTGTCAGAGGTCAGGCTGGTGAGCGATTTGCTGTCCGAAACTCCGGTGGTACCGCCGTGGTTGAAGGTGTAGGTGATCATGGATGTGAGTATATGACTGGAGGCAGGGCTCTTATACTGGGTAAAACCGGAAGAAACTTTGCTGCCGGGATGAGCGGCGGTATTGCCTGGGTATATGACCCGGATAACTCCTTTGTAGCTAACTGTAATTGTGAAATGGTTGATCTGGATCCGCTTTCTGCGCATGACGAAGAGGAGATTCGGACGCTGCTTAATAAACATGCGCAACTTACGCAAAGCCAGGTAGCAAAATATATAATGGACGACTGGGAACAACAGTCAGTATTTTTCATAAAAGTATTCCCTAAAGAATACAAAAAGGTATTGAACCTTCAAAAAGTTCAGCAATCAGCAGGATAATGGGAAAACCAACAGG
>JAZKIH010000035.1:0-1879 GCA_040384965.1 Bacteroidota bacterium
GCAGGTAATTTGATGTAATTATTCATTGATTTTAATTGAAGAATTAAGAAAATCGGGGAAATAAAAGGCCAGTTCGGATGAATTCTGACAGTCTGGAAGGAAGTTTATTACTTCTTTTATCACAAAGGACAAAAGTAGTTATTAATAACTAAAATTGAAAGTGAAAATGATATAAGATTGTCAAAAGCCCGAAATCTATAAATGATTAATACCTAATTGTTTCTTTAATCCTAACTTTGATGAGGATTTACTAAACAAAGGAAAATGTCAGTTCATAACGAGGTTAAACGAATCACCACGAATACTATTCTTGGGATGAAACAAAAGGGCGAAAAGATCGCTATGCTAACTTCATATGACTACTCTATGGCAACTATCGTCGATGCTGGCGGTATCGATGTTATCCTTGTTGGTGATTCTGCTTCAAATGTGATGGCTGGACATGAAACAACTCTTCCTATAACACTTGACCAGATGATCTACCATGCAGCATCTGTGGTTAGGGCCGTTAAACGGGCGTTAGTTGTTGTCGACCTTCCCTTTGGATCATATCAGGGGAACTCTAAGGAAGCCCTTAACTCAGCGATCCGGATCATGAAAGAATCCGGAGCGCATGCTGTTAAACTTGAGGGGGGAGTGGAAGTACGTGAATCTATTGATCGAATTATAACCGCAGGTATTCCGGTAATGGGGCATTTGGGTCTTACACCCCAATCGATTTATAAGTTTGGTACATATACCGTGAGAGCAAAGGAACAAGCGGAAGCCGAAAAGTTGAAAAGTGATATCGTGGTTCTTCAGGAAGCAGGCTGTTTTTCGGTAGTGCTTGAGAAAATTCCTGCAAAGCTGGCCGAAGAAGTTACCAAAAGCGTTAAAATACCCACTATAGGAATTGGAGCCGGCCCGCATTGTGATGGACAGGTACTTGTTGTTCATGATATGCTGGGACTAAATAAAGGCTTTAAGCCGAGATTCTTACGACAGTATTTAAACCTGTTCGATCAAATCAACGGTGCTGTTGGCAGTTATGTTAAGGATGTTAAGTCGGGATCATTTCCTAACGAGTCTGAGCAATATTGAGCTAATTCAGTATGAGCAACCCTGACTATAAGAAGCCTAAATTTCCTGCTCTGGTGCCCGATATCACCGATAAAGATATTTTATTTGAGGATAATCATTTAATCGCTGTTAACAAGCGTGCTGGAGATATTGTCCAGATAGATGATACTGGCGACGAATCTCTTGATGAAAAGGTAAAGCGTTATATCGCCACTAAATACAATAAGCCAAACGGAGCTTTTCTTGGAGTAGTTCATCGCCTGGACAGGCCTGTTAGCGGGGTGATACTCTTCGCCAAAACAAGCAAAGCTCTCGACAGGATCAACAAGATGTTCAAAAGCCGGGATATGCATAAGACCTATTGGGCAGTTGTGAGAAACAGACCTGCCGTAGAAGAGGGTAATTTGGTTCATTGGCTGGTAAAGAACCCACAAAAGAACGTAACTAAGGCTTACGATAAAGAAATTCCGGGCAGCCAGCGTGCTGAACTCAACTACAAGCTTTTAGGTGAATTAGGGGGGTATTATCTCATTGAAGTTGATCCCATAACCGGCCGGCCGCATCAGATCCGGGTGCAGCTCTCAACCTTAAATTGCCCGATTGTCGGTGATAATAAGTATGGATACCCGCGTGGAAGCCTTAAAAAAAGCATCTGCCTCCATGCGAGGCGCCTTCAGTTTATGCATCCGGTAAAACAGGAGCCGGTGAATATTTTCGCTCCTTTGCCACAGGACGGTTTTTGGGAGAGGTTTGAGGTGTTTTCTGATGTCTGAGGTCTGAGGTCTGAGGTCTGAGGTCTGAGGTCTGAGGTCTGAGGTCT
>JAZKIH010000036.1:0-78941 GCA_040384965.1 Bacteroidota bacterium
AAAATAAAACCACTTCACGTTTAGAGGTTCAATTTTTGAAATTAGGCCGGAACATCGAAACCGGAAGCCGTTCTGCTGAGTCTGCTAAAAGCCAGATTAGCAAAAACAATGCTGTATTAGCTGCAATCGAATCAGCTGCAAAAAAATAATTTAGAGGAATAACAAACGTTATAGTTTGAAAGATCCTGGTCACCAAAATGACCGGGATTTTTTTTGCCCTAAATTTTAGAATACGCTCTTATTGTTCCTGCTTTCGCAAGGATGACAAACCCGGTACTTCTGCCCACTTTCAGTTTTCAGTGTTCCACTTTCAGTTTTCAGTTTTCAGTTTTCCACTTTCAACTCTTTAATAGTCCTCTCAAAATCCGTCTAACCAACCCCGGCCCTTCATACACAAACCCTGTGTAAATCTGAACCAGCGCAGCACCGGCATTTATTTTCTCAATGGCATCGTCTGCAGAATGTATCCCCCCTACTCCAATTATAGTAAAAGCTTTGTTCGAGTTCTCAGAAAGATAACGGATAACCTCGGTCGACCGTTTCGTAAGAGGCTTACCGCTCAAACCACCAGTCTCTTTATGCAGGTTCTCCGCCGATGAAAGTCCTTCGCGTGAAATAGTCGTATTCGTCGCTATAACGCCTGCAATCTTTGTCTCCGTAACAATTTCTATGATATCATCCAGCTGCGAATCGGTAAGATCGGGAGCGATTTTCAGTAAGATAGGCCGGGAAATATCGTTCTTTAGATTACGCTGCTGAAGGGAGTTTAATATATTCTTCAAAGGCTCTTTCTCCTGTAGCTCGCGCAGTCCGGGAGTATTTGGGGAACTTACGTTGACCACAAAATAATCAACCACGTCAAACAGCCGGTCGAAACATTTGATGTAATCGCTTAGTGCGTCCTCGTTCGGAGTTATCTTATTCTTGCCAATGTTTCCCCCGATAACCAGCCCTTTCCGGTCCAGCTTACTAAGCCGGTGCGCCACCACATCCACACCCTGGTTGTTGAATCCCATCCGGTTAATAAGTGCATCATCCTCGGGAAGTCTGAACATTCTCGGCTTTTCATTGCCCGGCTGCGGAAGCGGCGTAACCGTTCCTATCTCTATAAAGCCAAAGCCAAATTCAGCCAGCTCATTTATGAAATCTGCATTTTTATCAAATCCGGCAGCAAGTCCAACAGGATTTTTAAACTTTAAGCCTAATACCTCGCGTTCCAGTCTTTTATCGTCAAGATGAAAAGATTTCTTCAGCAAGGGCTTAACACCCCAGATCCGGTTCGCTATCCGCAAGCCCCCGGTTACAAAATGATGAATGTTTTCCGGGTCAAACTTGAATAATAATGGCTTAATGATCTGATACATGTTGCGAAGTTAAAGGTTTGACCCTTAAATTTCCAAAACAACAGGATTATTCATAGCCGTCCGGGGCGCGCTTCCCCAATCGAAATCTAACCTTTCCGTTTTCGCCGTCAAGCGCCCTGAGATTAATAACAATACCCTTCAGATCACGCTCTCTTGCAGTAAGCTTTGCATCTTCAGCCTCCACCTTTCCCGGGTTCCTCAGGGGAATCTTTATCGCAATGTTTGTTCCCGTTGTAAAGCTGTAGACGCCGTCCAGGAATATGTTTAAAACAGTCGAACGGATCTCCATAGGCGGGATAATTACCTTATTCCCCTGGATATTCAGTGTGTTCTTCAGGCTGGTAAACCTGATATCCGAAAAATTTCTCTTGGGAAAGGCAAAGACGCCCAGTTTTTTCATCGGCTCAAAGTTGACCAGGGCGCCATTGCGTATGTCGAACGTTATATTCCCCCGGAAAGACCTCGGCACTATTGACCCATTTTCATTCATCGAGCCGGAAACCGAAGTTCCCCCAAAAAATGTTCCGCGTAAGTTCTGACTGGTAATGGCATCCTGTCCAAAATTATCAAAGGCATAAAACAGGCGCTCCACATTTACATTATTGATCTTTGAGTCAATATTAAACCGGTTAACGCTCCCTGTCTGGTCTATATTTCCGCTTACATTAACGCTCCCGCCCCCTTGTTTCAGGCTAAGGTTATTCATCATAATACCTGATTGTTTAAGCGTAATTCCACCTCGTACATCAGTAGCAACAAATTTCTTATAGATGACCTTGTTTATATTCAGATTCATCGCCATGCTTGCCTGAGCAAGAATACGCTCCAGATTACCCGACATTTTCTTCACCTGGTTTGAAGAACCTGACCCGCCGCCTGCCTTTCGGCGCGCAAGAAATACCATAAACTCATTCAGATTTATTTGAGGACTGCTGATCTGCCAGTTGATAAGCATCTTTTCAGGATCTGAGTAATACAGATTGGAGAAGTTCCTCACCACGCCTGCCATCGCGATCGACGATGATCCGCTTTTCAGCTTGAGGTTATCAATATAAAGATCACGGCCCTTGAAATTCATCACCAGCTGCATGTTATTTAACGAAAGGTTCCGTGGCTTATAAGTAGCCCGGGCGGTGTGGACGTGTATAGACCCATATATAAACCGCTGCCCTTTATCATTTTGATTAAACGGTGCTTTATACACCAGATCCAGTTCAGCCTTACCTTCATTGAAAAGGAAGGTTGAACCCCCAAAAACATTATTGAGCTTAGTTAACGGAAAAGACGATCGGAATCTGCCTGTGAACACCGGGTTCTTCAAATCGCTTATCCTCACGGAGTCAGCCATGAAAGGGATATCGTAATAATTTCCCGTCATGTTATTAAATACAATTACAGAATTCGGATCGTTCCTGGGACCGCCCTTTATCCATTGATTGCTATACGACCCGGTAAAATTGGCATCGGTAATAGTTTCACCTGCCATGCTCAGCTCATTGTCCACAACTATCCAGGAAGCATTAATCAGCGGTTCACCGCCCCGCTTAAGTTTCCCAACTAAAGATGCCTTAACATTTATGGGCTTTTTAATGGTATAACGTTTCAGCTTGGAGGTAATATGCGGCGACAGGAATGTCAGAGCTTCTGCATATAAAATAGACGGCGCTTTAATGTTCAGCTTAAAGTCGGATGAATTAGGAGCAAATTTAAACTGACCCCCTATATACAGATCAGTATCATCTATGCTTATCTCCTGATCAGGTATCGTCAGCAAATGAATCTCGTCATCATAAGAAATATCAAGATCCATGTTGAGAATCTTATTCTTAAGGAAACTACCTCGTTTCAGGTTGAAGGAAAACGATTCCACTTTAGTTTTCAGGTTCACCGATCCCGCCCAGCCGTTCCTGTTATATTTTATACTCCCCAGTAAATCGTCAATATTAAATTTAAAGAGTTTGTTTTTCAGTTTATCGTCTATAGTAAGCCTTACATTATCCAGCATAACCCGGTTAATCCGTTTTCTCGCTCCGCCGCCGCCACGGCCCGTCGTATCCCGTTTCTTGAAAATATCCGTATTTCTTAATCCTGCGCTATCCGTAAAAAGATATATATCACCATTACTTATCCTGATGTCTTTGATCGTTGGCGACCCGGTAACAATGGAAAACAGATCAATCTTTATAAAGACATCCTTCGCCTTTAACAGGTCGTGCTTATGTCTCTCCCATAGACTGTCGCGAAGCAGTACATTCTCCAGCCCTACAGAAATTCCGGGAAAGCCCCGGATTAATGAAGGTTCCATGGCCCCTATCGTCAGTTTTCCATTAAGATCTTCATTTAACTGTTCTGTGACTGTTCGGAGTAATGTTTTCTTATTTGAATACACATATGCGGCAATTCCGATCCACAGAATCAGAACGAGGCAAATTAATACTCCCGCAATTTTAAGTGTCAGCTTTAACCAGCGGGGCATTTGGGCGTTAAATTAGGCATAGGTTGATAAAGTTCAGATTTCTAAGGGAATGTAATCAAAATACAAGCCAATTCCTTCGCTTTGTGTTTATTGACAAGATCTTTTTTACATACACGTCGGTTTCTTCCCCGACTTGATCCCCGATCCGGCCCGGGAGGGATTTCCTCCCAGACGCGGCAAAGCTCGCGTCCTCTGCCTCCCAAAATAAGAGAAACTAATCCTCCATCCGAAGCTGCACTTAGAGTGCAGATTTTGCAAACGTACAGTCCCGGCTGAGACCGGCGGCTTCATCCTTTTGTCATCACGTGATCCGCCCCCGACTTAATCCGGCACCCTGTCGCGGAACAGCCCTCACTAAATCCGGGAACACCCTGAAAATAAACACATAAATTCCGTACTTTTGCGGCAAATGATTGCGATAAACAACCTGACGTTCGAGATCGGTGCAAGGGCATTATACGACGAAGCGAACTGGCATATAAAACCCGGTGAAAAAATTGGATTAATTGGTGCAAACGGTACCGGTAAAACTACTCTCTTAAAAATTATTGTCGGCGATTACGCTCCTACCAGCGGAACTATCTCCATGGCAAAGGATATCAAAATAGGATATCTTAACCAGGATCTGCTTTCGTATCAGTCCGACAAAAGCATTTTACATGTTGCGATGGAGGCTTTCGGGCGCCAGAATCAGCTTCATGCCGAAATTGAAGAGATTCTTAAAAAAATTGAAACTGAATACACCGACGAGCTGATCAATAAGCTTAGCGATAAGCAGCTTGAGTTTGAAGCGCTTGATGGTTACAACATTGAATACCGGGCGCATGAGATTATGGCCGGGCTTGGTTTCAGCGAAGCCGATACCCATCGTACTCTCGCCGAATTCTCCGGTGGATGGAGAATGAGGGTTATGCTTGCGCGCATCCTGCTTCAGGCTCCAGACATATTGCTTCTGGATGAGCCTACGAATCACTTGGATCTTCCATCTATTAAATGGCTGGAAACTTATCTGCAAGCCTTTGAAGGCGCAATCGTCATCGTTTCTCACGACAGGTATTTCCTGGATCGTGTAGTTAAAAAGATCGTGGAATCCCGCAAAGGAAAGCTTATTCCTTATGCCGGAAATTATAGCTTCTATGTTGAAGAAAAAGGGCTTCGTGAAGAGATTCAATCCGGGCAGTTTAAAAATCAGCAGGCAAAAATAAAACAGGAAGAAAGGCTTATCGAGCGTTTCCGGGCCAAAGCAAGTAAAGCTAAAATGGCGCAGTCGCGGATAAAAGCCCTCGAGAAAATGGAACGTGTCGATGATGTAGATGACGACAATCCTTCAGTTAATTTCAGCTTCAAATTCAGCAAGCAATCCGGGCGTCATGTCATCCGCATCGAGGATCTGACTAAAGCATACCCGGGCGTGCCCATTGTCAAAAATGCTACGGCAACAATTGAAAAGGGCGACAAAATTGCCCTGATTGGTGCTAACGGACGTGGTAAATCTACCGTGCTAAGGATCATTGCCGGAGCTGATAAAAACTACACCGGCATGTGCGAACAAGGGCATAATGTTACGCAAACCTTCTTTGCACAGCACCAGCTTGAGGCTTTACACCTTGAAAACGAGATCATCAGAGAGCTCCAGGCTTTCGCCCCTAAACATACTGAAACAGAGCTCCGGTCTATCCTGGGCTGTTTCCTGTTTACCGGAGATGACGCATTTAAAAAGATCAAAGTCCTTTCCGGAGGTGAGAAATCACGTGTCGCACTGGCAAAAGCCTTAACGGCAGATGCCAACTTCCTTATTCTGGATGAGCCTACCAATCACCTGGATATTGCTTCGGTGAACATACTTATCCAGGCTCTGGATCAGTTTGAAGGAACGTTTATCGTTGTGTCTCACGACAGGTACCTTCTTGATAATGTGGCCAATAAGATCTGGTTCATTGAAGATCAGGAAATAAAAGAGTATCCTGGAACATATGCGGAGTACGAAGAGTGGAACTCGAAACGGGTTTACGTACCTAAGGCTATAGCTCCTGAGGCTCCTAAAAAGGAAGTTAAAAAAGAGGATAAGCCTGCCGTTCAAACTGACGACACTGCAAAAGATCTGAAGAAACTTAATCAGGCACTTCAGAAGCTTGAGGAAGAGATTGCCGAGCTGGAAAGCTCAGTGAAACATGCCGAGGCAGAGCTGACCAAAGAGGAAATATATTCTGACAGCGAGAAACTATCTGAAGCAAACCGCCGTTATCAGCAGTTGAGTCCGCGTTTGTTAAAGGCTCAGGCCGAATGGGAGCGCATGGCCGACGAGATAATGGAACTCGAAGGGAAGTAATTCCTGCTTCCGGACAAATATTGATTCATATGCTGAGATCTTTTATTCTGTCTTTAGTATTACTTGGCGCTACTGCCGGGTTTGCTCAGAAAAAGCCACGGGTTAAGCCCGTTGAAACTCCTCAGCATGATCTCAGGTATGAAAACTTTGTATACATCCCTGAGATCCGCTCTGTTGAGTTTTATAACCGCTCGAAAGAACAGTCGATTCCTGTGTATACCCTTGGAGGCCAGGAAACTTTACTTCTCGGGTTTGATGATCTGCGAGGCGGAACCCGCAACATAAGCTACTCGGTTGAGCACTGCGATGCCGAATGGAAAAGCAGCCGCCTTTCCCCTATTGATTTCATCGAAAGCTTTACAGAAGACCGGATCATGGACTACCGTTCATCTTTCAACACGCTTCAAAAATATACGCACTACGAGCTTACCATCCCCAACCTGAATGTAAAGCCAAAGATCTCCGGCAATTATTTGCTTAAGGTTTACGAGGATAACGATCAGCGCAAGATCCTTCTGACAAGGCGCATGTATATTGTGAATCCCCAGGTGGCCATCGGTGCTGAAGTAACCGCATCAAACATAGTGAATGAGCGGAATGAAAGACAAAAACTGAATTTCATCGTCAACCATGGTCAGCTGAATATCAGCAATCCATACCTCGATGTAAAGGCTTTTGTCGTTCAGAACAACAGGCCTGATAATGTACAGCAGGTATTGCGTCCAACGTTTGTAAGGCCGGGACAATTGGTTTATAATGATCTTCGCGGAACTGATTTTATGGGCGGCTCTGAATTCAGGCGCTTCGATATCCGAAGTCTTCGCTTTCGTACAGAACGCGTTGCAAAGATAACTCAGGACACCGTCAACACCATTGTTTTGGTTACTGATGTTCCCGAAAACAGCAGAAGCTACACCTTTATGTATGATGAGAACGGTACATTTTTCATCCGGAATCAGGATGGAAGGGATAACCGTACGGATGGCGACTATTCTACGGTGCAGCTAACACTGGCAAGCAAGAGGCCATCGAACGATGGTGAAATTTACGTGGTGGGTCAGTTTAACGATTACAGGCTTACTGATAAATTATCTTTTGACGATATCAGCAACCGCTTCCGCGGATCTATCTTTGTCAAACAGGGCCTGTTCGACTACCATTATGTATGGGTTAGTAATGATGGAAAAACCCGCGATGATAAAGTTATTGATGGCTCACACTTTCAAACCGAAAACGATTATCAGATCTTCTTTTATTACCGTAAGCCCGGCTCCCGCTGGGATGAGCTGATCGGCTTTACCCAGATTAATACGGTTAAGAGATAAAAGTCGGAGGTCTGACTTCAGACCTCCGACTTCCGACCTCAGACCTCCGACTTCAGTACTCAAACCCCGCTAAGTTTCCATGGAGCCCTGTACTCGCGTTTAACGTATTGATTAACTTCGTTAACGTTAGTAACCTTCATATTTGCTGCATCCCATAACAAATTGATGCCTCTGGTAGGATAAACTTTACGCGGAGGTCTGCCATTTACTCCCGGCATTTCAGTAAACAGGTCATTTCCTCTGATAGCCAGGTTACACATTAACATGGCCTCTGATAATAATGCTGCTTTATCAAAAGGAGAACTGGTTTCCATGTTTCCGTAACCTGCCAGGCAAGCTTCAACCCATTGAGCGTAATGCCCATTGGCCTGGCCTTTTACTCTTTTGTATTTTTCAGGCACAGTAACTTCATCCATACGGGAAACCGGTAAAAGCCGCGCATTAGCTGCATAGCAATTTGCCATCATCTTCCCTTTTGTGCCTATAAATAGCATACCGCCGTCTCCGCCTCCAAAACGCTCTGTCGGATCTAATTCTGCGGGGCGCTGCGGCTGTATTCCCCCATCCATCCAATGTATTTTTACCGGACCCTGTGTCTTTGGAGTCTTCGGGAAAGTCATAATGCTATAATTCGCTGCTGGGCCCGTTTCAGGGAAATAACCCGAACCGGCGGAACTGGTTTGTACTTCAGATACGTGCTGAAGGCCTAACACACTCATCGGTGCTTCAATAAAGTGAGCACCCATGTCGCCAAGAACGCCGGTACCATATTCCCACCAGCCTCTCCAGTTAAATGGAGCAAGGTCAATTCCACCCTCTGAAGCCGGAGCCGGGAATGGTCTCGCCGGAGCAGTACCCTGCCACAGATCCCAGTTCAAGGTAGGCGGAGGTGTGGCCGTTTTTGTAGGCCAGTTCATATTTCCCTGCGGCCATACTGGCCTGTTGGTCCATATCTGAACCTCACTTACATCTCCGATCACGCCAGCTTCATACCACTCAGCCATCTGCCTTACGCCGTCGTTTGATGACCCCTGGTTGCCCATTTGAGTTACTACTTTATGCTTTTTAGCAAGATCTGCGAGCACGCGTACTTCAAAAACATCATGTGCTAATGGTTTTTGGATCCAGCAATGCTTACCCAATACCATAGCTGCAGAACCTACAACTGCATGAGTATGATCCGGGGTTGACACGGACACAGCATCAAATTTCTTATGTTCTTTATCAAACATCTCCCGCCAGTCAACGTATCGCTTAGCATCAGGATATGCCGCGAATGTCTTAGCAGCACGTTTTTCATCAACATCGCATAAAAATGCCATCTTCGCCTTACCGCTGCCCATAAACCCGGATATATCACTTTCTCCCTTACCGCCCGCACCTACAGCCGCTACATACAAGGTATCACTGGGTGCGAGAAAACCTCTTCCGAGCACGTGCCGCGGAACGATGGAAAATCCTGCAGCCGCAACAGCGCTGCCTTTTATAAATGCTCTCCTTGATTTTTGAGAAACCTTCTTCTCTTCTTTTTCCTTCATTTGGTATAAGCTTATTCGTTAAGATTTTTAGTTTAATTGGTGCAATTGAGGCTTCTTTCCTCTCAGATCATTCTCTGTCAGTATTGAGTTCTGAGAATCGAAACCTTATTTCAAATGACAATGTAAGAATTATTATAATAAATAAATATCTATTAGACTACATAAAAACCTGTAATAAGCCGTCAGGTTTGGAGTCCGCCCATCCCAAAGAATATCGTCACAAAGCGAGCTTGCAACAACTGTTTTTTCCTATCCGAAAATACCCGCTGTAGTAAAGAACACGTTCAAAGTATTATCTTTGACCCCATGTCTATCCCCGCAAAAAACCCAAAAAACTCTTTCACAATCATGAATGAGCTGGTACTTCCCAATGATACCAATACGCTTAATAATTTAATGGGAGGCAGATTGCTGCACTGGATGGATATCGCAGCAGCTATCTCAGCACAGAAACATTGCAATAACATTGTAGTAACCGCATCGGTAGATAACGTTTCGTTTCAGCATCCTATTAAACTCGGCGACGTGATTACCATTGAAGCACAGGTAACGCGCGCATTTAACACTTCGGTTGAAGTAAGGCTTTCTGTATGGGCAGAAAATATCCCTTCCGGAACCCGGGTAAAATCTAATGAAGCATATTACACCTTTGTAGCCATTGATCAGGACAGCAAAACTATTCCTGTTCCCGCTATTGAGCCTCAGACTGAAGACGAACAGATTCTTTTTGATGGAGCTTTACGCCGCCGGCAGCTGCGCCTTATACTTGGCGGCAAAATGAAAGCAACAGACGCCACTGAATTAAAGGCCCTTTTCGCAGAATAGGATCGGAAGTCGGGTGTCGGATGTCGGAAGTCGGAAGTCGGATGTCGGATGGATTTCCGGCAGCTATGTACCCAGCCTCTCCGCCCAGCTCAGACATCAGACATCAGACCTCTGTTCTCAGACCTCAGACCTCAACCCGATAGCTATCGGGTCCCCATCTCCAATATCCTGTCAAACTCCTCCGGACGGATCGATACCACTGACAAGCGTCCCTGCCTGACCAGGTTTATACCTTTCAGCTTTTCGTCCGCTTTAATTTCAGCAAGGGTAACCGGTTTCTTCAATGATTCAACCGGAGCAAAATCTACCACCACCCAATTTGTATCGTCTGTTGTCGGGTCCTGGTATGCTTCTCCAACAACCTTCGCAATACCAACAACTTCTTTCCCTTCGTTGCTGTGATAGAACAAAACTAGATCGCCTTCTTTCATCTCCCTCAAATTGTTCCTTGCCTGGTAATTTCTCACGCCATCCCAGAAGGTTTTGCCGTCTTTGTTGAATTTATCCCAGGAATATTTGAAAGGTTCAGATTTGATTAGCCAGTAGTTCATAAAAATGTAATTTCCTCTTGATGATTTAGATTTCCAAAACTAACAAATATGCAATTAAGGCTTGCTTGGTTTATAGATTTATAATTAATAGAGGTATTAGCTTGTCAGGGACTCTAAATGGTTCCATATTAGTTACAAGTAGAAACTTCACTGCTTATCTTAACAGGGGATGATATGTATGGAATCTCCAAGTTTACTGCCCTGATAATTAGGAAAGAACCAGCCACTAGAAACAGAGCAGGTATCAGTAGCCGGGGCACCCGAAGCTTCTTAAGAACAACCGGTGCCAGTGATGTTAACAATAATAAGGGCGTTGTCCCCAGGCCGAAATAAAACATAAATTCGCTGCCCCCAAATGATGAACCGGTATCTAACGATCCTGCAATTGCCATATAAACCATGCCGCAGGGAATTAGTCCATGAAGCATACCTGCAAATATGCCTCCGTACGGCCTGCTCATCCAGCGGCCCATAAAGGCTGCAAGTGGAGCGAACAGTTTCTGATATAGCTTGCTTACACGCTTCGACGTCCTCCCCGTAAAATGATAGAATGCGATTAATAATAAAATGCTTCCGCTCACAAAGCTCAAAGCCTGCTGCAAACCAAGGATGTTAAACAGGCTTCCGAAAGACCCTGCCAGAAACCCCAAAAAGGCGTATGTAAGTATGCGGCCAAGCTGATAAATGATTTTCTGCACTATACCAAACCATACGTTGCCGGGAAAGGGTATTGCCATAACCAGCGGACCGCACATGGCTACACAGTGCAGGCTTCCGAATAAACCTATGAAAAAAGCCAGGCTCTGGTAACTCATGGGATCAGTAATTTATCCTGATACAAGTACTCTTTCGGTCCACGTTTGTACTCAATGCGTAAGAGCCAGGAACCAGCTTTAACCTTATTTGCCGGGATATCTGCTTGCGTGGAAGCTGTGGCACTTTTGAAAGTCTGGTCAAGATTTGCATCAGCCAGATTGCGAAGCAGAATTGTGTATGTTACTGATTTGGGAAACGCAACACCCACTCCTTGTCTGCCTGTTTGGATCGTGGGAAGCATTTGATCGTCAAATGCTGCTCGCCGGGCATCATAGTCGCGGTCAAATGTCTGGCCCTTTTCGTAATAGTCGGCTTCAATCAGAGAATCTGCTTTATGAGGCTTAATCATCAGCGTAACCAGCGTCACTATGAATGCCATAAATAAGACCATTCCTATTGTCAATTTAGTTCCCCAGTTCATTTTCTAAAGATTTGGAGGTGCAATGAAAGTAGTTTTGGCTCTGCTGATAACTTTGCCGCCTGAGACTATTCCAAGAGTGACCCCTGATTTATATTCATTGATATATTGCTGCGGCCGTATCAGGAAAAATGTTAGTTTGACGCTCTCCCCTTTTTGTATTTTTCCTGATTTGTTAATGTATTGTATACGAGTCTGTTTGTCGGGCATGGATATAGTAAAATCAATCGCACCGGATGTCTTATTGATCAGCTCGGCATTGTACAGGTTGCTTACCGTACCGTCGTTCCGCAACTGGTAGAGGGTACCGCTGGCTCGGAGAATGGTCGCACCGATATCTGAACGGCTAATCAGCAAAGTTGTAAGGGTGCCAAATAATATCACCAGGATGCATGCATAAGCGTATACGCGCTTGCTGAAGCGGAAAGCCTTCTTGTCGCTTATCTCCTCCTCCGACTTAAAACCGATCAGCCGGAGTGGTCGATGAGTTTTTTCCATCACCATATCGCAGGCATCGATACAAGCGGTACAATTAATACATTCCATTTGGGTGCCCATACGAATGTCAATTCCCGTAGGACAAACCTGCACACATAAACCGCAGTCAACGCAGTCTCCTGTGGTTTCAGATCCGCTTTTCTGCACATGACCGCGCGGTTCACCCCGTATATAATCATAAGCCACAACCAGTGATTTCCTGTCGAGCAATACTTCCTGTAAACGGCCATAGGGGCAGATCACCGTACAAACAAGTTCCCGAATCCTTGCAAAGACAAGGTAGAACACCGCTGTAAAAATCAAAATAGCACCAAAACCGTAAACATGCTGCTGTACAGGTTCAGTTACAATTTTAATCAGCGCATCAGAACTAATGATATAAGCAAGAAACACATTGGCAATAAGGAAAGAGATCAGAACAAACAGGAAATGCTTGGCTGTCTTTTTAAAAAATTTGATCGCAGACATTGGGGCACTGTTCAGTTCCTTCTGCTGCTTTGCATCGCCTTCAATCCAGTATTCGATTCTACGAAAGACCATTTCCATAAATATCGTTTGCGGACATGCCCACCCGCACCACACCCGGCCGAAAACAGCGGTAAATAAAACAATGAACACCATGAAAGTGAGCAGAGCCAGAACGAACAGGTAAAAGTCCTGGGGCATAAAAAGGATACCGAAGATGACGAATTTCCTTCCCAGAACATCCAAAAGCACCAGCTGTTCACCATTGATCTTTAAAAAAGGAGCTGCAAACAAAGTGGCGAGCAGGATGTAGCTTGTCCAACTTCGGTAGCGATATAAGCTGCCTATAATAAGCTTTGGATAGATCCAGATACGTTTGTTGGATCCACCTGAAACCGCTGCTCTATTTTCCTTACCCTCGTTCATCGATGCTATTCTTATCCTTCTTTATCCCCCTGTGCGGCTTTACCATTTGGCGGGTTGCTCCCCTGTAGCGAGATGATATAATTAGAAACGTCTGATATCTGCTTCGGCGTAAGGGTCTTCTCCCACGAAATCATACCTTTCTCAGGCACGCCGTATTTTATAGTCTTGAAAATGCTGCCTACTTTCCCCCCGTGGAGCCAGTATGGGTCGGTAAGGTTCGGACCCACCAGGCCCTGACCTTTATCACCGTGGCAGGCCACACAACTGGTGGCGTAAACAGCCTTACCTGCATCAATAACATCCGCTTCCTTGCTTTCCTTCACTGACGTTTCATCAATATTATTCGCCGAGGAGGCAAGAAAAACCTCCCGTTCTGCTTTTGCGGCAGCCATTTCGATTTCATACTCCTCATCCTGCAGTTTTCCGTAATCAAACACGTGGAAATACATCATATATGCGAATGCAAAAGCAATTGTGCTGTAGAAAAGCCACATGAACCACGCAGGGGTTGGATTATCAAGCTCTGAGATACCGTCAAACTGGTGTTCAAGCATAATGTCTTTTTCTTCAGAAAGTGGCTTTAGACCAAGTAATTTTGTCCAGATACCGGGAACATCTTTTTTGGATTCAAGCCATTCCTCATACTCCTGAGGCTCAATTGCTTCAGGTATTATGTAAGGTGTAGGATTAGCCATTTCCCGCGCTACCACTTTAAAAGCTCTTAACGTTGCCAAGGCCGCCAAAAGAATCATCAGCGCAGTTAAAAGGAGCGCTCCGATCAGGATTTCCATGTTGAAGGTGCCCGACACTTTGCTTACCGCATCGGGGCTGGTTGTTTGCTGCGCAAAAGCTGCTGCAGGCAGAATAAGTATCAATGATAGATATAGTATCTTTTTCATTTTGTAAGTCCTGGGTTTTTCCGGATTAATGGCCCGCCGCTTCAGCTTCGCCAGATTTGTTGTCTCCTCCATTATCGCCGCCATCTTCGAGCGGCAAACCGCTCATATACTCAATATGATTCTTTTTCATCCGGATAAGCATAATAGCAACCAGAACAAAAAATATCAGGAATAACCATAATGATGATATCAGGTAGATCCTGCTGTCGACGAAATTTTGTATGAACTGTCTGAACATTTTTGTAGTTTTTAGTTATTGGCCTTTTCTAGCTTTAAGTGACATTTGTAATTTCACGTAAAACGTATCACATACAACGAATCACTTCTTGTTTACCTTTATATCTGTTCCCAGCCTTTGCAGGTAAGCGATCAAAGCGATGATCTCACGATCTTCTTTTACTTTGATATTGTCTTTAAGCAGATTCTCGCTGATAGTCCTGGCTTGCGTATCCAGGTCGTTATTTGCTATCTTCTCATAATTTTCCGCATAAGGCACGCCTAGGGTTCTCATTGCATTAATCTTCTTGACGGTTGTTGTAGTATCCAAAGCCTGATCTATCAGCCATGGATATGGTGGCATAATACTGCCCGGCGACATAGTCGTAGGATCCAGCATGTGATTAAAATGCCATGCGTCTGAATATTTTCCTCCTACGCGATGAAGGTCAGGTCCGGTTCGCTTTGATCCCCACAAAAAAGGATGATCATATACAAACTCCCCGGCTTTACTGTAATCGCCGTAACGTTCAGTCTCTGAGCGGAATGGCCTTACCATTTGCGAGTGGCAGTTGACGCATCCTTCGCGCAGATAAATGTCCCGTCCCTGAAGTTCAAGAGGTGAATATGGTTTCACACTTGCTATCGTCGGAACATTTGACGATATGATAAAAGTTGGCATCATTTCAACCATTCCGCCAATCAGTATGACAATAACAGAAAGCACCATAAACGCCATTGGCCTGCGCTCTAGACTGCGGTGCCATGTCTTTTCTCCATGTTGAGGAATAAAAACCGGCGAAAGTGATACCGCTTCAGCTGGTTCATTAGCAAGCAGAATACCCTTTTTCATGGTTTTTACCAGGTTATAAGTCATTACAATCACACCGATCAGATACATTAAGCCGCCCACTGCACGGAAAATATACATCGGTATAATTTCGATGGTAGTCTGTAAAAAGGCTGGGTATTTTAATAAACCTTCTGGTGTGAACTCCTTAAGCATCAGCCCCTGCGCAAACCCTGCAAGGTACATCGGAATCGCATAGAACAATATTCCCAGCGTTCCGATCCAGAAGTGAAACCCTATTAGTTTTTTAGAGAATATCTCAGTTTGATACAGGCGGGGGACCAGCCAGTAAAGAATAGCGAAAGTGAGGAAACCATTCCACCCCAGTGCTCCCACGTGCACGTGCGCAACTATCCAATCGGTAAAGTGAGCTATAGCATTCACCTGTTTAAGAGAAAGCATCGGGCCTTCAAAAGTTGCCATACCGTAGGAGGTTATTCCCACGACCATAAATTTCAGAACAGCATCGTCCCGCACTTTGTCCCAGGCTCCGCGCAGGGTCAGCAGTCCGTTGATCATACCGCCCCAGCTTGGAGCAATAAGCATGATTGAAAAGGCTACTCCCAGAGATTGTGCCCAGCCCGGAAGAGAGGAGTATAAAAGATGGTGAGGACCGGCCCAGATATAAATAAATATTAGGGACCAAAAGTGGAGTATACTTAATTTGTAAGAGTATACAGGTCGGTTAGCCATCTTCGGCAGGAAGTAATACATCATGCCCAGATATGGTGTCGTTAGAAAGAACGCAACCGCATTATGCCCATACCACCATTGTACCAGGGCATCTTGTACACCCGCGTAGATATAATAACTTTTAAATGCTGATATCGGAAGCTGGAAAGAGTTGACTATGTGAAGTACTGCTACAGTAACGAACGTGGCTATGTAGAACCAAATGGCAACGTACATATGACGCTCCCGCCGTTTGATAATGGTACCAAACATATTAATCCCAAAAACAACCCAGATAACTGTAATGGCAATATCAATTGGCCATTCCAGCTCTGCATACTCATGTGAAGTGGTCAGGCCAAGTGGCAGCGTAATTGCCGCAGCAACAATGATGAGCTGCCATCCCCAGAAATGTATCTTGCTTAGCGCGTCGCTAAACATTCTTGCTTTAAGCAGTCTCTGTAAAGAATAGTAAACTCCCATGAAGATCCCATTGCCGACAAAAGCAAAGATGACCGCATTGGTGTGTAATGGTCTGATCCGACCGAAAGTGGTATACTGATTGCCCATATTAGCTTCTGGTTTAAAAAGCTGGAAAGCAATGAGTAAGCCTACGGTCATTCCTACTATGCCCCATAGCACGGTAGCAATACCAAAGTTCCGGACGATCTTGTTATCGTATTGAAATTTTTCGAGCTGCATATTTATATTCGGTTTGTTTTCTGGATGTAAAAATACCCGTGGCCACTAAAACAGGGTGTGATGGAGGTTTGGCGAAAGTGTGATGTTCGTCACTATTCCTACCGTCAACTGTCAACCGTCAGCCATCAAGTGTCAACCCTCATTCTTCGGTTTATCATCCTCGAAAAGCATTCTCACAGCCGGGGTTTCCATATCGTCGTGTTGCCCGTCTTTGAGCGCCCAGAAAAATGCCCCCAGGAATATCAGGGCTATAAGAATACTGCAGGCAATAAGAAAATACAGGATATTCATACCTTATGATAATTTATTCTTAATTGCATAATACCGGGTAGCAAAAGACGCAAACGTCAGGATCGATATGGTGCTCAGCGGCATCAGCACTGCGGCCGTTAACGGTGACAGCCTGCCCTGAACTGCGAAATAAATCCCAACTAGGTTATAAGCTGAGGCAATTATAAAGCTCATCCTGATTGTCTTTAACCCGTCTTTAGCTTGTTTTAGAAATGCGGGTAACATTCGAAATGAAGCTCCGTTGAGAATGGCATCACATGCAGGACTAAAATTGTTGGTATTATCCGAAACTGCTACTCCGATGCTGCTCTGTTTCAAAGCTCCGGAATCATTCAGTCCATCCCCCAGCATCATCACGTTCCTTTTTCTGGACTGAAGATCTTCGATATAATGCATTTTATCATGTGGCGACTGCCGGAACTCCATTTGACCGGGGTATGGAAAGATCTGGCTGAGATCTTCCTTTTCGTTATCATTATCACCCGAAATCATGTGTATGTCAAAGCTGTTAGAGAGTTCTGCAAACAACCCTTTAAGGCCGGGGCGCCAGGTTTGCTTTACGCTGAAGTACCCTTTATATATTCCGTCAATTTCCACATGAACTACAGTAGTATCCATCCTGGAATATTCTTCATTCAATGGATTCGACATGTTCCCGAGTTTAACCTCATGACGGCTTACAATACCTGAAAGTCCCTTACCCGGTATTTCGATAAACTCTGATACGGGGTAATACTCTAAAGAGTGCGCCCATTTGAGTATACCGCGGCTAAGCGGATGCATTGAATTTCTGGCAAGCGATGCAACAAGCTGTTTTTCATCGTCATTCAAACCTGCGGAAAAGGAAATTTCCGGCAGCTCAGCTGATGTTATCGTGCCGGTCTTGTCAAATACTATAGTGTCAACCCTGGCTAATTGTTCAACCGTATTTGTGCTCTTGAGATAGAACAGATTCTTATCGAAAATCGCTAAAACAGCTGACAGCGTAAAGGGCGTGCTTAATGCCAGAACGCAGGGACACGCTACTATAAGAACGGCCGTAAAAGCATCCCACGCCCGAGGTGTATCTGCAGCAGCAAACCAATAGGTAGCTGATAAAATGGCTATGGTAAACGTAACCATGCTGAAGTATTTGGCAATACTATCGTTGAAATTTTCGCCCGTATGTTCCCGCGCAGCGAAAGTATCATTATTCCATAGTGAGGTCAGGTAGCTTTGAGAAACGGGCTTGATCACCTCAAGTTCAATTGCCTCCCCCACTTGCCTTCCTCCGGCATAAACTATTTCTCCGAGCACTTTCTTTACAGGAACCGTTTCACCCGTAACAAAGCTAAAATCGGTCAACGCGTTTCCTTTCATCAAAATAGCATCGGCAGGAATAATCTCATTGTTCCGGATCAGAATCCTGTCCCCTATCTGCAATTCTTCAATTGCCACAGGCTTTTCATAAGCCTTTCTAACTACCGTAACAGCAACTGGAAAATAAGAACGGTAATCTCTTTTAAAAGACAGGTGATAATAGGTGCGTTGTTTAATCCACCTCCCGCAAAGAAGCAAAAATACCAGCCCGGTAAGGGTATCTGTGAAGCCGGGCCCGGTACCGCTTATTATCTCAAAGGCCGAGCGTAAAAACAGCACAGCAATGATGAGCGCCAGCGGTGCATCAAGGTTAATCATTTTGTGCTTCAACCCTGTCCACGCAGAAACGAAGAATTCCCGTCCGCAGTAAAACGTAACCGGAATTGAAAAGGCGAGGTTTAGCCAGCCAAACAATGACCGGAACTGCTGCTCAAAAGAAGCTAGCCCCAGGTATTCCGGAAAGCTCAAAAGCATAACGTTTCCCATACAGAAACCTGCGACTGCAATTCTCTTGATAAGGCTATGGTTTAAAGAATGCTGTTTTTCTTTCACTACATCCTGCAAACTGATCAGAGGCTCATACCCAACCGAGGTCATCAATTCTACAAGGCCTCTAAGTGATATATCCTGATGAAGAAAGCTAATTGAGACTTGTTTTTTAAGGAAGTCAATCCTGCTATAGACCACGCCCGGGTTCAGCTTATGCAGATGCTCTAAAAGCCAGATACATGAGCTGCAATGAATCGATGGAATATAAAAGGTAACAGTTGTTACCCGTTCGTCGGTATAATCTACTAGTTTCGCTACGATCGAGGGTTCGTCAAGATACTCCAGATGTTTATGAGACTGCACCTGCTTTTGACCCGGAGTGTCATTATAGGCATAGTAACTACACATATCAGTAGAAGACAGAACCTGATAGACGCTCTGACATCCCATGCAACAGAAGACCTTATCCTCGATTGAATAGGCTTCATCATGAACATCTGTCCCGCAATGGTAGCACGTCTCGGCTGTTAAGGTCTGAATTTCCATCTATTTACTTTTTGTAAAGATTGGGTTTCAGCCTTCGGTGTCCAATGATGACGCTTATTCCAAATAGTGACTTAGGTCACTATTTGGATGGGGAGTTGATTGAATAGCTCAGGGACAGAGACCTCCCTATATTACCGGCGCAATACTCACCCGCTCGGCAAATTCTCGCACTCGCTTAAGTTCCGCCCGGAACGTCAATGCCACATCATTCTGATATTTTATCAGCTCAGGTATTAAGGATTCGTAATACTCGATTCCGAGTAGCAGCTGAGTTTTAAATTTCTCTAACTGTTTCAGTTTCTTGTCAGTAATATCCCGCATGCTCGCTTCAGCATCGGTTTTTAAGTAACCGATGTACAGCTTGATCTCGTTCACAAACATATTCGGCCTGTTGATTCCTTCAAGCAGATTGAGTTTTCCGTAGATATGCTTTACCATTTCATCGAGCGAATACACTCCTGAGAAGTAGGCGGTATTGGGGCCCGGACAAATAGTTACTGCCCGGTTTTCCTTTGGCTTAACCATACCGTTCTTAATGTAAACGGACGAACAGAGGCCTTCACAGAGGCATACTTTTTCGGTAATAGCAGCCAGGCTGTCCTGATATTGTGCAGCAGGAAGTTCTTGCTTGTTCAGCTCTTTGATTTTCAGGCTCTGATACTTGCGCGATGCCGTACAAATCGGTTCAGCTGTGAACTCTGTGTTTGACACAAGGTACTTTTTTGTACAAGGGCTTCCCGGACGCCCATCTTCGATCCGCTTAAGCCGCTGTGCTTCAGCTGAGCTCCTGCGAAAGTTATTGAAGGGTATCCCTAGAGGCGAAGAACCGCTTATGTAAAAATCATCCTCATTAGCGCTGGCTAGTTGTTTCAATGTTTCATCATCAACATTGGTTGCTTCCGGGACCAGGAGAAAAGGACTTCCCCATCCCGTTCCGTCAAGCTGATAATAGTGTTGTAGAAATTCGTTTTCTTCTGCTGTGCCAATACCGCCCTGAACCGTTATTCTGGTAATCGGTAATGCAATTTCTTTGAAACCCTTAATCTCAAGGGCGGAATGGTAACCCGCAAAAAGCTCGCTGACCATTTCATTCCGCTTTTGTTTAAACTCTTCCAGTATAGGCCCCAGCAGGAAACCTTCTGTGGCAAAGGCATGGCCGCCGCAGTTTAGTCCTGATTCGATTCTGAACTCATGTACCCACACTCCTTTTTTTGCCAGAAATTTGGCCTGTATAAATGCGGAACGGTAATCACTCACCTTAAGGATGATCTTTTTCTTGGCCGGCTGGTAAGCAACCGGAAAGAAATCTGCAAACTCCTCGATGTATGAATACAGGCGCGGGTTCATCCCTGCTGAAAGTATCAATGAAGAGCTTAAATTACTTTCAGCAAATCCTTTGAGTGCAGACAGAGCGTCAGATAATTGCTCAGGCTGATCCATCCCGCCTTTAACGTGGTTGATCTTATCCACTTTCGACATGATATTCACATCGATCTTACCTTTGATCACCTGCGACCTCAGCCGGTTTTGATAGCAGCTCTTTTTATAGGGGTTAGCCTCAGTTAACATCCGTTCGTAGGTCTGTCGCTCTTTCGAGCTAAGAGGCAGAAGCTCAAAATACTTCGTGATATCCGATTTTGCGGTGAAACCCTGAAGCTTTAACGTTTTATGCTGTTCATTTACCAGTTGATCGAGGAGATTCAGGTAAGCTGTAATCCGGTGGCTTCTGAAGTTTTCCCCGCTCTTTGGGATGGATTCAAACGCACTTGTTGCAGGGGTATGAAATTCCCTCATCCGTTCTATTAATTCATCATCAACAATAGAAACTACCGACGATATGCCATACCGCGCTACTTTTAATGGGGTGTCAATTGAATATCCCAGGCCTAGAACGGGTATGTGAAAAGTATGGCTCATAAATGTATGTGATTAAACTGCAGTGCTAAAAATCTGGCTTTGGGAACTATTTAATTCTAATTTCTGGTCGAAGCACATACAGATGTTCCGTAAAAATGCTTTCCCTAATTCTGTAACTACTAATTGTTCACCGCTGATAATAACCAGCCCATCATCACTAAGAGGAACGAGCCTCGCCATAAAGACTGGAAAAAGGTGATCGTCGGTGGGTATTGTGGCTTTACCCTGGCACATAATATCTAAGATTATCCTTCTGACCATGAGATCCTCGGGTGTTAAGACGTGTCCTTTTATTAAAGGAAATACTCCGTCTGCGATATTTTGCAGATAAGTTTCCACCGACTTTACATTTTGGCCAAATGCATACCAGCTATCGCTGATGGATGAAATTCCCAGGCCAATAGAGAGTTGGGTGTACTGATGGGTATAGCCCATAAAATTGCGGTGCAGCTTACCTGATTGCGCAGCGCTAAGCAGGCTGTCGCCCTGAAGGGAAAAATGGTCCATCCCGATATCCTGATATCCGGCGTCTAGCAGAAGCTTCCTCCCGCATTCGTACAGGCTCCTTTTCTCTTCGTCGACTGGAAGATCCGCCTCGGTAAACCTTCTTTGTCCGGGCTTCAGCCAGGGCACGTGTGCATAGCTGTAATATGCTATGCGGTCGGGCATAAGTTTTATCACCTCATCTATGGTATTGCTAACGCTGCTTAACTTCTGCAGCGGAAGACCATAGATCAGATCGTAGTTGATGGAAGTGTAACCAATTTCCCTGGCAGCTTCTGTAACATATTTTACTTGTTCAACACTTTGCTTTCTGTTGATGATGTCCTGCACAGATGGATCGAAGTCCTGTATTCCCAGGCTTACGCGCCGAAATCCGTAATTATATAAGGTTTGTAAATGCTCTCGGGTGGTATTTGCCGGATGCCCCTCAAAGGAAAGCTCGGCGTCGGGCAATAAAATCGCATTCTTCGTAATGCCTTTGATGAGTTTCTCCAGATTTTCCGGGCTGAAGAATGTCGGCGTGCCTCCGCCAAGGTGTATCTCGCGGATACGCGGCTTGCCGCCCAGAACGCGATAGTACATCATCCATTCTTTCAGTACGGCATCTATATAAGGTTCTTCAACTTTGTGATTCTTGGTGATCCGGGTTGTACAGCCACAATAGGTGCAGAGGTTTTCACAGAAAGGCAGGTGAATATAAATGCTGATTCCATGTACGCTGCTTTCGTTGTAAGACTTTCTTACGCTATCAAACCATTGCTGCTGATTCCACTCCTCATTATTCCAGTACGGTACCGTGGGGTAGCTGGTGTACCTTGGTGCAGCTACATTGTATTTCCTGATCAGGTTTGACAGGATCATAACTGCGCAGATGAACGGTGTGCGATAGCTAGTCTGACAGCATTCGGTGCTTTTACGGCATCATTGGTCCAGCTATCAAGATGCTCAATTGTTCTGGTAGCAATTATCTGCAAAGCTTCCCTGGTAAGAAAAGCCTGGTGCGGCGTAAGTAAAACCTTCGAATTTTGAATAAACGCTTTTAAAAGTTTATCCTCAATTGGCTGGCGGCTATGATCAAAGAAAAACACATCGTGCTCGAATTCGTAAACATCCATACCTATTTTGCCGATAGATCCATTCTGAAGGGCATTATATACATCCTGCGAGTTGAAGATTGCACCGCGGCTTACGTTTATAAGGATCACATTCTTTTTCATTTGCGCAATGCTGTTCGCATCCACCATGTGCCGGGTGTCGTCGTTTAAGGGTACGTGAAACGAAATAATGTCCGACTTGCCTAACAGCTCCAGGTAACTAACCTGCTTTGCATGCAATTTGGCTGCTTTTGCCGCGACGTGGCGAACGTCACTAACCAGAACATTTGCACCAAAGCCAGAAAGAATCCGCACCAATGCCTGGCCGGTCTCCCCAAAGCCCACTACGCCCACCGTTTTATCCCGGATGGTGCTTCCAACCAGATCATCCAGCGTGAAATCGTAATGCATGATCTGCGTATGAGATGGAATGAGGTTCCGCACCAGAGCGAGCATTAGGGCAATAGAATGTTCGGCAATGGACTCCGGTGAATATGCAGGTATGCTTGCTACTGTTATACCCTGGCTTTCAGCTTCCCGGATATCGATATGATCTGTACCTGTTGACCGGGTGCAGATATATTTAACTCCCATTTCGGCAAGTTTTCGCACAACCGGTGCAGACACGTCGTCACTTGAGAACACCAGAACGGCTTCTTTGCCTTCGGCATAAGCAATAGTATCCAGTGTAAGCCTGTTGGATATCAGGGTTATATCGTGTTTTTTGCTGTTGACTCTCGTGAGAATTTCCTTCTCACACGCCTTAATGCTATATGCTACTGCTTTCATTGCCCTTTGATTTTCATCAAAATTAGGCATGCGAAAACATGATTGCCATGAGTTTAATCAGGCAGAAATATGATTTATGTCACTTATTGCTTTATTTTACCGAGCCTGGCAATGGAAAGGATCTTAATGGTGCTGGCTTCTTTTACAATCAGTTTTTCATCCCTGAAGTCAGAAAGAGTCCTGCTTACTGTTTCATTAGCAGTACCAACCATAGCTGCCAGGTCGTCTCTGGAAACCTTCAGAGTTGCCATGTCCGACTCTTTTTCACCGAATTTTTCAGCAAGGCTCAGCAAAGCATCGGCAACCCGCTTACGTACAGAATTGTAGGCCAGGTTTAGAAGCTGCTCTTGCTTTTCGCGCACATTACCCGAAAGCAATTCTATAAATTTCTTAGATATCCCCGGATTCTTAAAAAGCAGCGAATTAAAGTCATCACGCGACAGCAAAGTAAGTTCAGTTGTGTCGATGGTTTCGGCATTATCAGTACAGGGCTTATTTAAAAGCACAGAATCATAGCCAAAAAACTCACCTGGACCCAGCATACCCGTAGCTATTTCCCGGCCATCCTTGTAGATCATATAAGTACGCACTGCGCCGCTTTTGATCAAAAATACATGCGACAAATGATCCCCATCTGAATAAACACTCTGTTTTTTCTTATAATTCCGCTGGCGGCTTTTATCAGAAAGCTCTCCTAATAATTTGGCAGATCTCGCTTCATCCATTAAAAGGTCGAGTGAATGTGAACTTCCCGAGCCTTTTGCAACTGTCTCTCTTTTTGAAAGCCGCGTCTCTATTGCATTCAGAAGTTCCATGTCGTCAAACGGCTTGGTCAGGTAATCGTCGGCTCCCATCTCCATACCTTTGCGCATATCGGTACGCTCCGTTTTGGCTGTAATGAATATAAATGGTATCCCCGCTGTCTGCTCATTTTTGCCCAGTAAATACAGCACACCATATCCGTCAAGTTCGGGCATCATAATATCACATAAAATGATATCAGGCAGATGATTCAAAGCAAGTTCGACACCCTTTTTCCCGTTTTCGGCTGTGTAAACCTTATAATCTGCCAGCTCAAGTATTTCGGCAGTACTGCTGCGGATGTCTTCATTATCTTCAATGATCAATACGGTTGAGGCAGATCTTTTCATGACTGGATGAAAATTAAAGTAATTGTTGTTCCCTTATCCAGTTCACTTTTACAAAGCACCTTCCCTCCCATAAGCTCAACATAGCGTTTCACAATATTCAATCCTAATCCGGTACCCGGAATGTTTCCGGTATTATGTGCCCGGAAAAAAGGCTCAAACAGATTTTTTTGCTCTTCCGGCGGTATACCTATTCCGTCATCCTTTACAGTAATTGTAAAGCCGCTATTATTCAATTCTGTATTAAATTCGATAAACGTGTTTTCACCCGAATACTTGATCGCATTGGAAATAAGATTTATCACCGAATTCTTCAAAAGGGCGGGATCTAAGATGACGCGGCTCGACTGGCCGGTATGCTGGTAAACAATAATCTGCTTTTGCTTGCTGATCATCTGCATTTCCTCAATGATATCCTCGGAGAACTTCACCAGATCAAATTCCTGAAATTCGGCCTCAGTTTTACCCGCCTCAAGTTTTTCAAGCGATAAGAAATCATTTAATATCCCCGTTAACTGTCCAACCGAATTTTTTATTTTTCCCGTATGCTTAATGATATTCGTTGTGTCAGCTTTCTCTGTATACTTTTCAATAAGAGAAGCCGAAAGCTGGACCGAGCTGAGCGGTGTACGGAATTCATGAGATGCCATGGATACAAAACGTGTTTTAAGCTGATTAAGCTCTTTCTCCTTTTCGAGCGATACACTCACATCCTCCTTCGCCTTTTCCAGTTCATTTACCAGAGTCTGCAAAATGGCGGTGCGTTCTTTGATTCGCTCTTCGAGCACCTCCGTATATTCTTTAAGGGATTTTTCAGCATCTTTCTCTTTCGAAAGATCATGAATAAAACCGGTGTATATCTTGCGGTTTTCGTATTCAACTTCACTAACTGCAAGCCTGAACGGAAACGTAGACCCATCCTTTTTCAGTCCCCGTACTTCCCTGCCTATTCCAATAATCCTACGTTCTCCTGTAGTTTGATGCCGGTGAAGATAACCGTCATGAGCACTTTTGTCGGGTTCAGGCATTAAAACCGAAATGTTCTTCCCATGCACTTCAGCTTCCTCATAGCCAAAAAGGTTAAGGGCTGCAGGATTCATGGATTCAATGATACCCCGATAGTCAATAGTAATGATTCCATCAATGGCAGTATTGATGATAGCATTTAATAATTTACCTTCTTCCATTTCGCTGTCAAAGTACGAAAATTTAATAATTCGGCCGAAAACAAGCGAGGTTCTAAAGCGTTTTACTCCGATATGAGAGCGTTTAATTTTGAAGTTTTCTAAGGAGAGATTCAATGTCTAGCTCTTTGCATCGCTTTTCGCCAGCTTTTGTTCAATCTCCTTCAATACCGAGAATTGCTCTGCCTGAAGATCATACAACGTTTTTATCTGTTCACCCAGCAAAAGGTCCATTTTCTGATGCAGACTTCGAATTCCCATCTCAGCCTTGAGGTTAATCAGGTAATCGTTCTCACTTCTTTTACGATCCTTTTCCTCCTGCCTGTTCTGGCTCATCATAATAATAGGTGCCTGTAGTGCCGCAATACATGATAAAATCAAATTCATCAATATAAATGGATAAGGATCGAAAGCCTTATCTGACAATGCAGTCACGTTAAAGACAATCCAGACCGCCAGGATCATCATGAAGGAGATGATAAATTTCCAGCTCCCCCCAAATCGCGCCACGCGGTCAGAAACTGCCTCGCCTGACGAAAGTATTTCTTCAGCAGGATGCACCAAATTGTTTATAATTAATTCTTCTTCCTCGATGGTTGCTTGAACGATATGTTTCAGCTTTTCCAGAAAAAAGGCTTCTTCGCTACGTGTCTTACTAATAATTTTTCTATCCATAATTTACTTTTTATGTATTCAGATATATCGCATTTTATGGCTTAGTGATAGCTTGTGCCCGCTGGATCTGCCGTCTTCTCAATGACTTTACCACTTCATACCACAACACTGAAAAGATGCCTACGCTCGCGCAGAGCAAAAGTTGTTTTAACGACAAGGGATGAAGTTCAAACAACGATGAAAGGGGATCAACAAAAATAAGCAGCCCCGTCATGATCACCGTAGCTAAGACCATATAAAACAGTAGTTTGTTAGGGTAACTAAAAGTTCTAAAAACTGAGTCGTACAATGACCGGTTCGTGAGGGTCATAATGACATTTGCGGCAATCAATGTGGAAAAAACCATGGTACGGGTTTCACGTTCAGAATAATCCTGAAAG
This sequence comes from Bacteroidota bacterium, assembly GCA_040384965.1. Classification (GTDB taxonomy): domain Bacteria; phylum Bacteroidota; class Bacteroidia; order Sphingobacteriales; family Sphingobacteriaceae; genus Daejeonella. The sequence goes on from JAZKIH010000036.1 coordinate 26,747, forward strand.
ATCGAATATTGATAAATTCCCAGCAAGCCAATTGTAATTATTAAACCCTGGATTACACTACGTGAAAGTTCTGTTAAATCAAAAAACGTTTCAGTAATACGCCGTGGCGGCTGAATCATGGCAGTATTCTCCTCAGGTTCATTTTCATAAATAATGGAACAGGTCGGGCCCATAATCAGCTCAAGAAAGATGACATGAAGAGGCGAGAAAATAGCGGGATATGCCCACCCCAGCACGAGAGGAATGAAAACGATCAGAATTATCGGAATATGAATGGAGATTATATACTGAATTGCCTTTTTCAAATTGCTGTATATTTTCCTGCCTATCCTGATAGCGTCGACCATTTTTTCTAAATCATCTTCAATCAGGATCATCGAAGCGGCCTGCTTGGCTATCTCCGTCCCCTTCTTTCCCATCGAAATCCCGATATGTGCTGCCTTCAGCGCAGGCGCATCGTTCACTCCATCGCCGGTCATAGCAACAACATGCCCCTGGGCCTTGAGCGAATTAATTACCCTGAGCTTCGCTTCCGGGAACATACGGGTAAAAATATTCGTTTCCGAAACCTTCCGGTCCAGATCTGCTCCTTCCAGCTTTGAAAGCTCATCGCCTGAAATACACTTGTCATATCCCCAAAAATTTACCTGGCGTGCAATAGCTTGTGTTGTCAGCGGGTTATCTCCCGTAATGATCTTAACAGCAATGCCGGCCCTGTAAAACTCTTTTAGTACATCACTTATGTTATCTTTTGGAGGATCATAAAAAGCGACCAGGCCCTTAAATGAGAACTTCAGGTCTTGCTGCTGTTCCGGGAAACTGCTGCCTTTAAATTCGCTGCTGCCTACCCCAAGGAGCCGGTAGCCTTTAGCGGCAAGCAGGTTTATCGCCTCAAAGATCCGGGTTTTATCATTCTCTGTCAGATCTGAATTTTTTATTAAAGCTTCCGGTGCTCCTTTTGCTGCTACAATACGCTGCCCTGAAGTATCCTCAAAAACATGAGTCATCATGGGCGGCCTGCCATCAAGCGGATATTCGTGTACCATCTCAAAGTACGGGCGTTTGTCATCATCCGTGCTTCTCAGGTATGCCTCATGAAGGGCAATCTCCATGGGGTCAAAAGGCATTGGCTCGCTTGCCCACATCGCATAGCTTAAAAGATCCCTGGTCTTATCAATTGCAGGGAAGTCATTACTGTAAATCCTATTATCCGGGAAAACGTAGAGGCTGGCGAGGCTCATTTTGTTTTTTGTAATCGTACCTGTTTTATCTGTACAAATAACTGAAGCACTCCCAAGTGTTTCCACAGTCTTCATATCCTTAACTATAATTCCCTTTTTCATCAAACGCCAGGCGCCAAGAGCCATAAACGTTGTAAAGGCCACGGGAATCTCTTCAGGGAGAATACTCATGGCCAGAGTAAGCGCTTTAAGCAAGCTGTCTACGATGTTGTCTGATCTCAAAAAATTAATCAGCCAAACGATAATGAAAAAGAATCCGCCCGCGATGACCATCTTTCTAACGAACTGACCTATCTGTAATTCCAGCGGGGTCTTTTCATCTTTAATACCCGCAAGGCTTTCCCCGATCTTCGCCAGTTTAGTATTATTGCCGGTGGCAGTTATTTCTACTACTGCAAGCCCCGTCGCTACCGTTGTACCTTGATAAACTTCATTATTGGTGGGCGCAGCGTCCTTGTCTACTGGCATTGATTCGCCGGTCATTACAGATTCATTTACCGAAAAATCGTTAGACCGGATGATAATGCCATCTGCAGATATCGACGTCCCTTCCGATATAATAAGCGCATCGCCAGGCACCAGTTCGCTGCTAATGATTTCAGTAGTCTGGCCATTACGGATTACTGTGCACACTGGCTGAGTATACTGTTTTAACTTGCTGAGAGCATTTCGGCTGCGCCAATCCTGAAAAAATGATATGGCAGCAACAAAAAGAACCGCGGATCCAAGAAATATTGCGTCTGAAGTGTTCCCACTCATCAGATAGACCCCCGATGCCATCAGCAGCAAAACGATCATTGGTTCCTGAGCAATCCCTTTCAGGATAAGCATAAATTGATTTTTCTCCTGGAACTGTAATGTATTTTCCCCCTTTTCTTCCCTTGCCGCGCGAACCTGTTCGTCAGTCAGACCTTTTATATCCAAATAGGAAATGCTTCTCTGCATACTGTATTGGCGAAATATTTTTTACACCCCGATACGGGTCAAAGGTTATTATTCTACCGATGATAAATTTATCCTCTTATCTCTAACTTAAAAGTGATCTGTGTCACTTTTTTCGATGATATAACTTTACGAATGAAACCTTTACAGACTGAAATAATGTGGCCCGCGGCTATACCGCCTTTTCATCACCCTCAAAGTCTTTTATAGAAGTACTCAAATCAAAAACCGGAATATCAGGAAATGCACCTTCTATAATACTCGCTCCCGCTGCGCTTCGATATCCGCCGGCACAGTGAACAACAATTGGCTTCTCACCGGAAATTTCTGAAAGGCGGCTGCGCAACTCATCGAGAGGAATATTAATCGATGTGCTAAAGATTGTTTTCTCTGCAACTTCTTTTTTGTTACGGATATCTAAAATAGTATACTCTTCCGGTTCAGATTTAAAATGCTCAAGATCAATATTTTTGGATTGTCTGTTCCCTCCGGATAAAACAAAGGCCTCTTTAATATAACTTTCATAACCGATTTTCATTACTCTTTCAATAATCTCATCCAGGGCAGCGTGGCTTTCCGCTGCCAGATAGAATGGCTCTCCCGGAATTATCAAACTACCCAGCCAGGTTTCAAACTTACCATCGGCCATAATGTTTATGGAATTGAAAAGGTGATTCTCCCGATATTGTTCGGCGGAACGTGTGTCCACAATAACGACTGACTTTTCTAATCGCAAACCGCGCGAGGCCACATCCTCAGCCATAACAATCGTTTTCTTCGCGTCGGCAACCGAGGACACTCCTTTCCTGTTTTGTTCCACGTCATAGCCAAAATACCGCGGTATGAAAGGCTGTTCTGATAATAAAGTCGCCACAAAATCAGCTTCCTCCATCGGCTGCAGCGACCAGTTTTCTGCCTTTTCTTTACCGATCGTACTGCTGGCCTCCTCACTGAGAGATTTGCCGCACAAAGTGCCCGCCCCGTGCGCCGGGTAAACGATTACTTCATCTGCTAAACTCATTAGCTCATTTCTCAGTGTATGATACATCTCTGCAGCCAGTTTCTCTCGGCTCACCTGAAGGTTTCCTGCTTTTTCCCGAAGATCGGGACGGCCGCAGTCTCCGATAAACAAGGTGTCGCCGGTAAATACAGCCTTATCCTTTCCGTCTCCTTCCAGAACAATGCTGATGCTGTCGGGAGAATGCCCGGGTGTATTGAGTGCTCTAAACTTAATTTCACCAAGCTCTATCTCATCCCCTCTATCAAACGCCTGATGAGCATAGGCCGCCCCCAGTAGTTTCGAACAATATATTGGTGCACCTGTACTTTGGTGTAACTCAAAATGGCTGCTTATGAAATCAGCATGAGGATGCGTTTCTATTATTCCAGCTATTGCAGCCTTATGTTTTTTTGCAAAGTCAAAGTAAGGCTTCGTGTGTCGTGTCGGATCTATCAATATCACTTTACCATCAGTTTCGCTTAGGATAGCATATGAATAATGTGATAGCTGTTTGTCTTCAAATTGTTGAATAATCATAATCTTATGTTTAATTAAATACAAATTTACAGTCGGAGACTCGCATACTAGGTGACCAAAGTCACCTCGCCTAATGAGGAAGCTTATTTTTTATAGCTCCGTATCCATATGTACCGATTAAGGCACCAAAGACAACAATAATCATAGAGAAATATCCGTATCCGATGTTTACGAACATTGGCCCCGGACAAGCACCTGTTAAAGCCCAGCCTAATCCGAAAATTGCACCCCCCGCCAGATACCTGACCCAGCCCTTTTGTTTGTCGTGGAAAATAATTTTGCTGCCCGTCGAATCTTTTATCTGAAACTTCTTAATGAGAAAAACGAGCAAAGTACCACTCAGGACAGCTGTCCCGATTATTCCGTACATATGAAAGGATTGAAACCGGAACATCTCCTGTATACGATACCATGATATGGCCTCTGATTTCGCCATAACAATTCCGAAAATTATTCCAGCGATAATAAACTTTAGACTCTTCATAACTAAAAAATAAAAGGGAGTAAAAAATGTGTCATAACTAAACCGCCTGCAAAAAAACCAACGACTGCGATGAGCGACGGTAATTGCAGGTTAGAAAGACCGCTGATTGCGTGACCGGAGCTGCATCCACCGGCATATCTTGTGCCGAAGCCTACCAATATCCCCCCCGCGAGAAGGATCAAAAACCCTTTGCCAGTACTGATAAAGTTCCAGCCGAATATATCTTCCGGATTCATCTGTCCGTCGAACCGGATCCCGATTTCCTTTAAATCTGCTACTGTTTTAAGCGAGAGCACGAACTCCGATCCGTCGTTGAGCCAGTTTGCCGCAATGAAACCGCCAACTATAGATCCAATCAAAAACAAAAGATTCCATTTTTCGGCTTTCCAGTCATAGTTGAAAAAATCAACTCTTTTTCCGGCTCCGGCGATACTGCAAATTGTTCGAAGGTTCGACGAAAACCCAAAGGACTTTCCAAAATAAAGCAAGGCCGCCATAACGAGCGTAATAGTTATCCCTGCCATGTACCACGGCCAGGGTTGTTTCAGTACTTCTAACATAATTTGGTTTTAATTTATTAATGAAAAATGAGTTCCTTGAATATGATGTATACCCCCATTATGAGCACAAAAAATCCAAACCCTTTTTTTAATCTATCACCATTCACACGTTTGTTTAAAAACCCTCCGGCAAGGATACCCAAACCCGCGAATGTTGAAATTTTCCATAGAAACAACCAGTCCATTTGAAAGTGGCCCAGATCGCCGGCAAAGCCGATCAAAGAGTTTAGAGCGATAATCAAAAGTGAGGTACCAACCGCCTGTTTCATGGGCAGCTTTACCAGGATTATTAAAGCTGGGATAAGGAGAAAGCCCCCTCCCGCTCCGAGTAAGCCGGTAACGAGGCCAATGCCAACACCATAGGCAAATAATTTAACGAAGCGGATACAATCAGGGCATTCCTTTACGTCACTATTTGTTTTTTTATTCCGGATCATGCTCACCGAAGCTATCAGCATCAATAAAGCAAATAATACCATGGTGAGCATTGATCTGCTTATATCCAGACTGCCGATTCGCATTATAGCCTCAGGAATAGCAGGCATCAGAAACTTTCGGGTAATAAATACAGTGGTGACAGACGACGCTCCAAAAAAGATGGCCACTTTAAAATTGACCAGGCCTTTTTTATAGTTAGTGTATGCACCAAGCAGGCTTGAAACACCAATAATAAATAAAGAGTATGATGTAGCTACGGGGGGTGAAAACCCGAACAGGTAAACCATTACAGGCACCGTTAATATAGAGCCGCCCCCTCCTATTAATCCTAAAGAAATGCCAATTAAGGCAGACGCTAAATATCCCAGTACTTCCATCTCTGCAAAGGTGGGAGCTTTTAACCGGGCGGACGGTGACTTATGTCACACGCTTACATTAACCATTCTATAGAAAGGCGGTAAAGTTTCAGCTTTCCCTGCTGTTCCATCTTTTTTAGCAGTCTGGAGACTACCTCACGTGATGAATTTAAGTCTCTGGCAATTTCCTGATGAGAAATATTCAACTGGCGGTTGTTAAGCTTTTGATATTGATTGAGCAGGTAAAATTCGAGGCGCTCATCCATTCCCTTGAAAACGACATGATCGATAAGAACCAAAAGCTCCTCGTACCGGTTACGATAGGTTTCCAGTACAAAGTAATACCACGTTTTATAATCCCGCATCAATTCGTCCATCAAATGGATAGGCATAAGTAATGCAACGGTATCTTCAACTGCCTTTGCCATAATTTCACTGGCTTCCTGCCTGGCGGCACAGATCATAGAAAGTGCACAAGCACCACCCGGTTCTATGTAGTACATAAAGAATTCTTCACCGTCTTCACCCTGCCTGTAAAGCTTTACTCTCCCCTCCACAATGATCATGGTAGACCGGAAATATTGTCCTGTCTCCATAATTATATCTCCCGCGCTAAAGGTCTTAATGCTGCAGTTTTGGATGAGTTTTTCTTTTAAGTCTGGCTCGAACTGTTTAAAGAATGTGTTAACATAGGTAGTTAAAGTTTCTGCTTCACTCATTATCAAAGCTAAAAAAGATTTTTGCCCTCAGAAACTGTTTGCCATTGATTCATCAGACGATATCATTTAAACTTCACAGCCAGCGTAATGGCATCACTTGTCAGGTCAGTGGACCGGCTGTAATGCCCGTAACGCAATTCCATATCACTGATGCGCTGTACACCCAATACCCCATTCGGCGGTGAAAGCCTGATGCCCGCACCAATGAAATTACTGTGGAGGCTGGATAGATCGTAATCGCTGGTGTAATAAGTTTCGGCGGTACTGTGCTTGCCATAGGGCGCAAAGTATCTGGTTCCATCCTGTTTGTTATACCGGTAGAATGGGCTTACTGAAAAGAACGAAGAAAGTTTTATGGGCACTTCCAGCTCGGCAGTGTGCGCTCGAATACCCCAGCTATCTGTATAAAAGCGGTAGAAACTGCGGAGGATAAACTGATCGCCCATGAAATAATTTAATCGGAGGGCTATGGGAAGCTTATAGCGGTCGCCGGGAAGATTTTCTGCCCGCACTGTACCATCTGTAAAGTAATCGCGCTGATACTTTGTAGCCAGCAAGCCATGCTGGTATGAAGGTTCAACAATAATGAGCGCCTGAAGACGCTGGTTTATTACCTGCGAAATTGAGAAAGAAGTACTGAAGGAATTTCTGGGGCTGCTGCCTGAGGATTTCTCTCCGCCACGGCCGCCAACCGATCTGAGTTCAATAGGAAGTATAACTTTCCATGTATCCAGAAAGGCCTGGGCTTTAAAATCGAACTGCCTGTTTTTATCTTTCGACAAGCGGGTTAGATTAATTCCTGCTCCCACAGATTGGTAGTCATATTCCGTCGAGTAAGATCCGGTAAACCCGAATGAGTTACCGGTTTTCTCATCTTCTCTCGTCCAGTTTAACGATGGATAAATCCGGATATCAGAACTTGATGCGGATGAAATAGTAGTTGGGTCAATCTTATCAGACGAAGCGGAAGTATAGGTATCGATACCCAGCTCGAAATTAAAGGTATTCTTCCTGCCGGATAAGCCGTACTTAGAAACATGAAGATCAATCGAGTTCGCAAAGTCAGTGAGCTTTTCAGTACCTATCCCGCCAGTAACAGCGGAGTTATTCCCGTCCTGCCGGTAGTGTGACGATACAAAGTTCACTTCCTCAAGTTTTAACTTTCGTGATTGATATGCACTTGAGTCACTTACCGTACGCTCCGGAGTCTGCGCAAAAGTGGAAAGAATTGACATGTAAAATGCAATAGCTGCAAGGGATATCTTTTTCATCTGATTTGTCTAATTACAACCGCAACCTCCCCCACTCTTGCCGCCATTCGCGCCGGAAGCTCCTTCTCTGTAGAGTTCAAAGCTCTGTTCAAACTTTTGTGATTTACGCGCAGTCAGTTCCATTTCTGAATCGTTGAGCTTATTTTTCTGGTAAGCTTTAACCGAACTGCATGCGGTAAACGCAGAACTTAATGCAACAAAGACTGCCAGTCCGCAAATTTTCTTCTTCATGTTATCTGTTAATAGAAATGTTATTGGAACAATATATTTTATCGTAATCATCGATAATTACACAGGCGACATGCTTGAGCTGGTTTATAAGATCGAGTCCTACCCTGGCACCCATAACAATGACAGGCGTGGCAAGTGCATCAGCAAGTTCAGCACTCGGGCAAATGATACTCACGCTTTTAATCCCCGTTACCGGAAGCCCCGTAGCCGGATCAATAGTATGCGAATATTTTTTTCCGTCTATCACCACATACTTCTCATAATTACCGGAAGTAGCAATAGCCATATCACTAATGTTAAGACTTGAGAACGGATGGTTTTGCTGGTTAGGATCCGCTATCGCAGCGGTCCAGGGCTTCCCACCCGGCTGCGTTCCCCATGTCACGAGGTCGCCGGCTGCGTTTATAATTCCGCTGGCCACTCCCTTTTCCTCCAGAAAGGTTTTCGCTTTGTCGGCTGCATAGCCTTTGCCGATGCCCCCAAAGCCAATTCGCATTCCCTTTTCTTTAAGGAATACGGTTTGCTCCTTCTTGTCGAGCACAATATTCTGATAGTTAATAAGGCTGACCGATTGCAGCGCCGTATCCCGATCAGGAAGTGAGGTCATGTTAAGATCAAAGTTCCACAAACTCTTGTCAATCGACCCGTAGCTTATATCGAAAGCCCCTTGTGTAAGTTCAGAAATTTTTAGTGATCGTTCTATCAAAGTAAAAACTTCCGGGTCTACCTTTACGGGATTTACGCCTGCGTTTTGGTTGATCAGATTAGTCTGACTGGTATCGCTGAACGTTGTTAAGAGGTTTTCAATACGTTGTATTTCCTGAATGACTGCGTCAATACAATTTTCTGCCCAGGCATCATCGCTGCTCACCACACTGATCTCAAAACGATTGCCCATAAGACGCACGATCCGCTTGAAAATTACTTCCTTAACGGATGAACACTCAGCTTCCATGGCCAAAGCGCTTGATAGCCGCAATGAATTTTTCTGGTGTTTCCCCTTTGTAACCGTCCCAACTAGCTAAAACTTTACCTTTTTCATCAAGCAAGAGAGTATATGGAAATTTACCCTGAGGATTATATTTGGAAGCCAGCGCTTCATTTGATTTTAACTGCTCTTTATCCGGCTGGTTCTTTTTCTGCCGTGGAAAATCTGCGCGAACCAGCACAATCTGTCCGGATGCATATTCATTAAATTCTTTCGACTCAAATACTTCTTTCTTCATCCTTATACATGGCCCGCACCAGTCAGAGCCGGAAAAATTAACAAGTATCAGTTTATGTGTTTTAGCCGCCTCAGTACGGGCTGCGTCATAGCTGCCAAACCAGGTTATGGCCGGTATCATAAATGTAAATAACACGATTGCCAGGAACTTCATATTATTAAGATAATAAAATAAATACTTCGCCGGTTCCATTCTTCTGCAAACGGCACTGCTTAACAGTAACGCTGATAGTTAACACTCATTGCATGAGGCAGATTAAATCCTAAAATAATTTGAATTCGCCTGTTACAATCTGTCTCTGAATCCTGTTAAATGGCATTTGCCAATACCGTAATAATCATTAATAAGTGGATGGCAAAACTCAGCGCAAACGAATTAAACGTAAACCTGAAGCCAGAGCTTCCCATATTTGCGATCATGTTAATAAAAAACAAGCACATGCTGATGAACAGGAATGGTGCTGCCGGACCGCCCAACGAATAAGTAATTAGAAAAGTAATGGGTACCAGAATACAGCCGTGAATCATTAATGACCCAAGCCACCAGGCTACGGCATTTGGTTTCTGGGAATCGACAAACGAAAAGTATTTATCCCAAAAGCCATTTGCCAGTGTATGATTGGCGGATTGATAGGTAAAAGAAGCAGGAGTTCTTTGCGAGATGTTTTTATGTGTTGCCATTGTCTTTGTATTTAATACTACAAAGCTCCCATTACAGGCCTTCCTGAAAAATGACTATGGTCACAAAAAACTGTGATTTTAAAATTGAATTCTGGCAATCGAAGGCGAAACTTGTTTTCAAATAAGACAAGCCATTTGTCGCTTTTGAATCGCAATTTCTTTATTTGCGCGCGAAGCCGCCTATTGCGTTAAGGTTTGGTTGTCCAGGCCGGCAGGATAAGCGCGTTATTTAGTTGCTTTTTTTGGTTGTAGGTATTTTGCACTGTCCTTGTTACGCTTGCCTGTAACTTATTTATATGTCTCATAAAGTAAGACAAAGGCAACCAATTCAGGCGGCTTGATGCAACATATCATCCTTGATTAAAGATGAATAATTTAATCCATTATCCAAGTTTAATACACGCTACTCATCAGTTCCATCCGCAGCTCAATTGAGATAATTTAGGTTCGAGTCTACCTAAGTTGACTTTAAAAATGAAGAAATTTGAAATCTTGTTTACCTAGATTAACTTAGCACGCAGACATTTAATTCGACAGTCGAATAAAAAACATATCAATGACCACGACCAACATCCCCTTCCAAATCACCAACTGGGAAAAAATCCCTGCTACCACTCATTCTGGTGAAACCGGTTCAGCACTCTGGAAAACCTTGCAATTTGGAGATTTAAGGATTCGGATGGTTGAATATTCTGCTGGGTACAAAGCGGACCATTGGTGTACAAAAGGCCACCTCATTTACTGTATTGAGGGGGAAATGGTCACTGAGCTTGAAGATGGCTCCATGCACACGCTGTCTAAAGGGATGAGCTATGAGGTTTCCGATGACCTCAGTTCCCATCGCTCGTATTCAAAAGATGGTGTTAAGCTTCTTATTGTAGACGGGGGTTTTTTAAAGTTGCAATGAAGATTATTAACCCTGATTATTCGGTCATTAAACGTCTGCCGCAGGCCAATGGCCTGCACTTCTACACCAGCCAGCGATGTGTACGTTTCTTAAGCCAAACCACTGAATCTCCGTTAACTTTTTGTTCCGCATCGTGTTATGCGGCAGGCACAGTCAAATCCAACCCACTAACTTCAATAGCATCACACGCAGCGGCAGGGTTTTGGTTCTTTTGACCAAACAAAAGAACTAGGCCCTCGCGGCCATGAGCGGGAAGAGTTTCTATCAAACACTCGAACATTCATTTGGAGATCGAAAATAAACTTCCTACGTAGGTCTATCACGTAAGTATAAATCCTGGTATACCACACTCCCTAATTTTTCCTATTTTCACCTCCAATGAAACCCACCCATCTCCTGCTAATTTTCCTAACCCTATCCCTCTTCTCCTGCAACTACGTTAGAAAGATAAGCGACGATCCCATTCCTACTTTTACAGCTGTAAAAGGCATTAAGTACAGCGAGGTAAAACGTCGTTTTGGCAACGGCCTTTCATTTCATGAATCCGGGTTTCAGCTGCAGCCGGAATGGGAGGTTTATTTTAGCGCAGAAGATTCAATAAAGATCTTTAGTCCGGAGCGACAACAGTATATGCCTTACCGGATCTTTCATAGTCATAAAGCTCTTTTTCATTTTGCACGGGATTGGTTCAGGGTGAAGCATGTCAGTAAGGACAGCCTTGTTCTGCAGGCAATGGTGCTCGAATCCCGTGTTGTAAAGGAGGATCTTTCGAATATTTTCATGACACTATATTCAAAAGATCATATAGAAAAAGTTCTTAAAACAACTGTTGAAGAGCTCAGGAAACCTACAAGTAACGACAGCCTGTTCATTAAATACCGGGCTATACAGGCGAACAGCGATCCGGACAGCTTATTTGCAGCCCGCAACCCGGTAGTGCTTAAAAGCAGAAGCAAAATACTCACGGTTAGTAAAACAAATCCATCAGCCGACCCGTATCTGGGCTACATCACCAGGTCCGAAGAGTACCTCTACCCTGAATACCAGATCCATATTAGTAAAGCCTACCAGGACTTTAAATACTCATTCCAGGTGATCGTAGATCATAATGGAAAAATGACGTTTAAGAAGTTTCTGGTTGCTATGATGCCCGAATTTATAGAAAGCAAAACGAAAGTAGCAAACGGTATAATTGATGTCTACCTAAAGAATCTGCTGGAAGTAACTCCCGGAAATACGCTGGGTTATCCGCATTCGAGTGTTATTAATTTGCACATTATTGGGGTTAAATAGAGTGGACAGTTGACAGTTGACAGTGGACAATTTACAGTGCTCACTAAATACTAATTACTAACTACTAATTACTAACTACTAACTACTAACCCCTAACTACTAACCCCTAACTCCCAATCTCAATCAGCCCAATTACATTCCCGAAAGGGTCTTTAATGCTTCCCAGCCTGACCCCTTCTCCTACAGAATGTATTTCCTCGTGTACAATTGCTTTCTTCTTTGCGAGGTGAGCGAACATTTTGTCAATATTATCCACTTTCCAGTAAGTAATGCTGCTATTGCCCTTTGTGTATTCAGTGTCCGACGGATCAAGCCCCAGCTCAAAGCCATTTACGTCAAATCCAACATAAAAGCTCTCATCGAAGTAAGGCTTAATATCAAACATTTCTGAGTACCACATCTTTGCAACTTCAAGATTGGTAACGTGGTATACGATTGTGCGAAGTCCGGTTAACATTTTAATGTATGATCTTAAATAATAATTCTTTCATTAGCTCGCCCTGTTCGGTGTTGCCGCTGGCGTCTACCCCTTTCGTTTTAAGGTCGCATTCTCGCAGATAGCTGATCACCTGGAATGTTTTCTGCTTGCTGTAGCTTCTGCCGGCAATCTCGTAATCTTTTACAAAAAACGGAGCAACTCCCAGCTCTCTTGCTAGTCCTGCAGCACTCTTATCTGAGGCGTAATGGTATTTTAGAACCTTTGAAAAGTAAGTATTCAGGGTGCCTAAAAGCAACTGTATGGGATTGTTTTTGGGGTTGGATGCAAAGTAGTTGATGATCTGATTCACTTTAAAAGCATCTTTTCGTGCTATGGCCGACTGCAGCTCAAAAACGTTGTACTCCTTGCTTATACCTATATTATTTTCAACATCGCTGGAATTGATCTCCTCCCCCTTCTTCACATTGAGCATTAGCTTTTCCAGTTCATTCGCAACTTTGGAAAGATCATTTCCCAAATATTCTGCTAATAATGCTGATGCACGGGCATGAATGGTATAGCCTTTATCACGAACGAAATCTTCGATCCAGCCGGGTACCTTGTTTTCATAAATCTCCGCAGATTCGAATACTATGCCCTTTTTTTCGATGGCTTTGTACGTCTTCTTCCGCTTATCAAATTTCCCGTTCCGGTAACAAAAAACAAGGATCGTGCTGGTTAAGGGGTTCTCAAAATACGAAAGCATCGGATCGGCTGCCTTCTTCCCGTCATCGCCATCTTTGCCCCATTTCAAATCCTGGGCTTCCTTCACAATTACCACCTGATACTCGCTCATCATCGGGAAACGCTTTGCGGAATTAATGATGCTCATCACATCACTGTCTTTTCCATAAAAGACTGTTTGATTAAAACCCTTCTCCGCATCATTAAGTACGTTTTCTTCGATGTAGTCGCTTACTTTATCTATATAGTAAGATTCTTCCCCATGCAGTAGATACACGGGCTTGAATTTCCTGTTTTTAAGGTCCTTGATAAGTTCGCTGATGTTCATTTTGGAGTCTGCAAAATACGAAATATTGCAAGCCTTTCAAGACTTGCAGACATGAATATTGCAATGTATGTTTGAGGGATTAATGCAAGTGCCTGTGTGAAGAAGGGGAATAAATTTTCCTCACTGTCATGCAGATACTTAACCTTCTGATTTCAATGTTTGAACCCGCTTCACTAAATCTGCCGCAGTATCCTTTCCGACTGAAACAGGGGGGTGAAACGATGTACATATTTGATGAGATCAGGAAAAAGTTCCTTGTTCTCACCCCGGAGGAATGGGTAAGACAGCATTTTATTCAATTTCTGATAAAAGAAAAAAAATACCCCCGTTCACTGATTAAGCTGGAAGGTGGCTTAAAGTTAAATTCGCTTCAAAAACGCACGGATATTCTATTGTTTAATACCGCAGGTGAAAAGATCGTTCTGGTTGAATGCAAAGCGCCTTCTGTCAAAATTTCACAGGCTGTTTTTGATCAGGTGGCACGGTACAACTTCGTTCACCGCGTAAAATTCATCGTGGTAAGCAATGGCCTGCAGCATTTCTGTGCTGAGATCGACTTTAAGAATGAATCGTATAGATTTTTAGAAGAGCTGCCAGACTACACTCGGATCTAGCGGTAACATACTTACTATCACGCAAAAAACATCGGGCGCTGAGCTTTTACTGAGCAATTTATATTTGGCAAAAACCATATTCTTAGCGAATAATAAATCCATCCTGATAACAATACCGTATTTATAGTATATATTTAGAAATTACAGCGAGATTGAATTGCACTTGCAGTAGATTGGAAAGCTCTCACATCTCAACGTTCATCATAAAATTTAGGTGGCCCTGATTCTGTGTTTTAAACTAATTTTATGATCATACTTCTTTTTTTTGTTGCTCACTGGTTTTTATCCCTTTTCTTCCAGACATTTTTTCAGCATCGCTATGCATCACACCGGATGTTTACAATGAGCAAAACCTGGGAAAGAATATTCTACCTGCTGGCTTATATTTTTGAAGGCGCATCCTTTCTCAACCCGCGCGCTTATGCAATTATGCACCGGGAGCATCATGCCTACAGTGATACAGAGAAGGATCCGCATTCTCCGCACTTCTTCACAGATGTCTTCCAGATGATGAAAGCAACAATCATTACCTTCAGAGATCATCTTAAGCGAAGTAGGAATCCATCTACTTGTGCTGAAGGATATTACCCGGAATGGCCGATTGTAGATAGAATTGGTTCTTCTATTGCGTCCCGGTTAATGTTTGGAGCTCTGTATACCTGGTTTTACATCGAATTCGTTCCGGCTGGTTCTGAATGGATGTACCTCCTTCTTCCCATTCACTACCTTATGGGACCATTACATGGGGCTATCGTTAACTGGTGCGGACATAAGTACGGGTATTCGAACTTTGACAACAATGATAAATCGAAAAATACGACGCCTTTTGATTTTCTGATGCTCGGTGAACTGTTCCAGAACAATCACCATCGTCATCCTAACAGTGCGAATTTCGGCAATAAGTGGTTTGAGATCGATCCGGTATATCCGGTAATGCGATTCTTTCATATGATGAAGATCATTAAGCTCCGCAAAGTATATTAGCAGCAAATCACATGCTCCGGTGGTGAGATGTGAATGAAAGCTGCCATTCCCTCTACCTGTTTACGTGTATTTACTTTCATTCCGCAGGATATTATAGAATATCCTTTAACTTTAGGGCACGGATGAAGATCATAGCTGCCCTCTACTTATCACTCATTTTACTTCTCAGCCTTCCGGTTTCAAGTGCAAGTGCTCAAAGCACCGATCAAACTGCACAGACAGAAAACGCCGTTATTGATCTTCGTAACGATCCCTTTGCGGATGAGATCAAGCTCGACGGAAAATGGAATTTCTACTGGAAGCAGCTGATAAATCCCGGCGATAAGGTCTCTCAAAAAGGTGTACTGGTTGATTTCCCTTTCAGATGGGATGGCTTCGTGCTTAACGGAGAGAAGCTGCCGGCTTATGGCTACGCGACCTACACCGTAAAAGTGCTTTTACCTCCGCATGATAAGCCTTTACAGATCATGATGACAGACGTGTATACTGCATACAGGTTATTCATCAATGGCAAAGAAGTAGCTAGTAATGGCAAGGTGAGCACTTCCGCAGAGGGGTTTGAACCTTTCTGGAAATACAATGAAGTTGAAGTCCCTGAAAATACCGACACACTGGATATTAACCTTCAAATAGCAAATTTTGTTCACAGTAAAGGCGGAACAAAAAAGTCGCTTGAAATAGGTGACAGGGATCATATGGAGTTACACCGTAATCGGGTAGAAGCCATTGATCTGGTTCTTACCGGATGTCTGGTCATGGGCGGATTTTTCTTCCTCGGACTCTATTTACTGGGAAATCGGGATAAAGCAATCTTACTTTTCGCTCTCTTTACCATTGTTTATAGTTACAGAACGGTTGGGATTGACAGTTATACTCTGCACAGCATTTTCCCTGATATCTCCTGGCATTTAGGTGTCAGGCTCGAATACATTACACTCTTTCTGGGCATCGGCTTATTTGGGCTGTACACACGATACCTGTATCCCGACGACATCAATAAGCGGATAGTTAGGGTAGTTTGGGGTCTCTGTATTTTGTTTGCGCTCTCCTCGTTGGTACTAACGCCTTTCTACTTTTCACAGCTGGTTAACCCTTTTCTTCTTGTGATGGTGTTTTGTCTGGTGTACATTCCTTACGTATATACCGTGGCGTACCGGAAGAAGCGTCCGGGATCGTTATATGCCCTGATGAGTTCCGTATCACTAATGCTGGTATTTGCCATATCATTATTGAACTACTGGCTGCTCATCCCAACAATGCCCTTGCTAAGCTTTATTTGCTACATCAGTTTCTTCTTTTTGCAGTCCCTGATTTTATCACACCGGGTTTCCTTCGTTCTCCGGCAAGCTAGAGAAGAGGCAGAGCTGGGGCTGATAGCTAAAAGTGAATTCCTTAGTACGATGAGCCATGAGATCAGGACGCCCTTGAATTCAGTAATTGGCATGAGTCACCTGCTGCTTAAGCAGGACCCGCGAGCTGATCAGGTGGAAAAGCTGGAAGTCATGCTATTCTCGGCAAACAACCTTTTGTCTATCGTCAATGACATTCTCGACTATAATAAGATCGAAGCCGGCATGGTTACCTTCGAACATATCGAGATGGATACGGCTTCCATTGTCCGGAACATAGTAAGCGGATTACAGGGTTCTGCCTTAGATAAAGGAATCAAGCTCAGGGTGAAGATTGACCAGGACTTAAAAAACAAGCTGCTTGGTGATCCAACCCGTTTATACCAGGTTATTACAAATCTGGTTCATAACGCGATAAAGTTTACACAGGAAGGTTTCGTGGAAGTCAGCGTGGAATTGTTGAGTCAGGATGAAACAAAGGCTGAGCTATGTTTTAAAGTTAAAGATACGGGTATTGGTATTTCAGAAGAAAAGCAGAAGATCATCTTTGACCGTTTCACTCAGGCTGATTCATCTACTTCCCGCGGTTTTGGAGGTACAGGATTGGGTTTAGCCATCAGTAAAAGAATTCTGGAGCTTCAGGATTCAGCCCTGCATTTAAGAAGCCAGGAAGGTCAGGGATCAACGTTCTATTTTAGCCAGGTTTTTGAAAAAAGCATTGTAAGTGTCGAGTCGAAAAGTCCTGAAGTAATTACACCGAATGAGAATGATATGCCTTTGCAGGGCATCCATATTTTAGTAGCCGAGGATAATCCTATGAATGTGCTTGTAGCGCAAAGATTCCTCGAAAGATGGGGAGCATCCATAGATGTGGCAACCAACGGTCTGGAGGCATTGAATAAAATCGATACTGCCATTCACGACCTCGTGTTGATTGATCTGCACATGCCCGTTATGGACGGCTACGAAGCAGCTGCGAAAATGAGAGAAAAGGGCATCAAAATCCCGATTATAGCTCTTACTGCAAACCTGCCAAAAGAAGTTGGAGAACGCGCAAAGGAAACCGGCATCGACGATATTGTGGTTAAGCCATTCCTTCCTGACGAACTTTACAGAAAGGTGCTGCATTACATCTCGAAAGCGAAAAAGGGCAATTAACCTGCCAGGCCAGCCAGACCTTCTTCCAGGATCCGCATTTTCGATAAAGCATCTTCTTTCTTTCTGCGCTCGTTATCTACTACATCGGCTTTTGCATTCTGAACAAACCGCTCGTTGGATAGCTTTGCCTCTACAGACTTTAGAAATCCTTTCAGGTAATCAATTTCCTTTTCCAAACGCTCCTTCTCTGCACCGGCATCGATGTTATTTGCCAGCGGCACAAAAAACTCATCTGTACCGGCAATGAAAGATGCTGCACCTGCTGTCTTTTCCGTCACGAAAGTGCTCTTGTCGATATTCGCAAGCTTAGAAACGATATTGAGATATTTCTTGTAATCTATTGCCGAGTTTGCTTTAATTTCCAGCGAAAGTGCTTCTTTCGGTGATATCTGCTTCATGTTTCTGATATTCCTGATCTCGGATATCAATTGCTTAACAATGTTTACATCCTGCAGCAGCGACGAGTCTGTCTTACCTGCTTGCGGATATTGGGCGACAATACAGCAGTCAAGCTCAGCACGCTCACCAAAAAGATCATCATGCCATAACTCTTCAGTCAGGAATGGCATTAACGGGTGAAGCAGCTTTAGTATGCTTTCGAAATAGGAAATTGTAACCCGATACGTTTCAGCGTCAATTGGCTGCTGATAAGCTGGTTTAATCATCTCTAGATACCATGCACAGAAATCATCCCAAACCAGTTTATAAATGCCCATCAGAGCCTCCGACAAACGATATTGCTTATAATTATCCTCTATCTCAGTCAGGGCCTGGCTGAACGCTGAATCAAACCAGCTTATCGCCTGCTGATTAGTGTTCGGAAGGCTGTCGTCAACTTCAAAACCCTTTACAAGACGAAAGGCATTCCATATTTTATTTGCGAAGTTCCTGCCCTGCTCACAATATGCTTCATCGAACATCAGGTCATTCCCTGCCGGCGAGCAGAAAAGCATCCCTACACGAACTCCATCAGCTCCGTATTTATCAATCAGGTCTATCGGATCCGGAGAATTTCCAAGTGATTTCGACATTTTTCTGCCCTGCTTATCCCGCACGATACCGGTTAAGTAAACGTTTTTAAAAGGAGGCTCGCCGCGGAATTCATGGCCCGCCATGATCATTCTGGCTACCCAGAAAAATAATATTTCAGGAGCTGTTACCAGGTCGTTGGTCGGATAATAATAATTGATCTCCGCATTGTCAGGGTCTTTAAAACCATCGAAAACAGATATAGGCCATAACCATGATGAAAACCAGGTATCCATTACATCATCGTCCTGACGAAGATTTTCAACTGGAGATCCCGGATACTGCTTTTCAAATTCAGCCCGCGCTTCATCTTCAGTCTTAGCCACAACCCACTCGCCTTTTTCGTTATACCAGGCAGGAATACGCTGTCCCCACCAAAGCTGCCGGCTGATACACCAGTCCTTTACATTTTCCATCCAATGCCTGTAGGTATTGATGAACTTTTCAGGAATTAGCTTGATCTCACCATCCAGCACATATTTTAATGCCGGACCGGACATTTCTGACATCTTACAAAACCACTGCAGCGACAGTTTCGGTTCAATTGCTGCATCAGTACGTTCAGAAAATCCTACCTGTGATTTGTAGTCTTCTACCCGATCAAGGCTGCCCTGCTCTTCAAGCATTACAGCGATTTTCTTACGGGCAGCGAACCTGTCCTCACCAACAAGTATTACCGCTTTCTCGTTCAGAGATCCGTCATCATTCAGGATATCAATAACCGGAAGATTATGCTTCACTCCAAGCTCATAGTCGTTAAGATCGTGAGCCGGTGTTACTTTTAGGCAGCCGGTTCCAAACTCCATATCAACGTACTCATCCTCAATTACCGGAATCTCCCTGTTAATTAACGGGATAATGATCTTCTTTCCCTTGAGATGTCTGTACCTGTCATCATTGGGATTGATACAAATGGCAGAATCCGCCATGATAGTCTCAGGACGCGTTGTTGCTATAACGATGTAGTCTGCAGAATTCTGCGGGATGTCGGAAGCCTGAGACCTGATACCTGATACCTGATACCTAATATAATACAGCTTCTGATTTACTTCCTTCCTGATAACTTCCTCATCCGAAACCGCCGTTTTCCCTTTCGGGTCCCAGTTTACCATCCTGATACCGCGATAGATCCAGCCCTTTTTATACAGATGTATGAAGCTGTCAATTACGGCTTCAGATAAATCATCCTCCATCGTGAACCGTGTACGGTCCCAATCGCAGGATGCTCCAAGTTTCTCTAATTGCTTGAGGATGATCCCCCCGTATTTATCCTTCCACTCATAAGCGTGTGTCATGAATTCTTCACGGCTTACATCTTTCTTCTCGATTCCTCTTTCTTTGAGCAATGCAACAACCTTCGCTTCTGTAGCTATCGAGGCATGGTCTGTTCCGGGAACCCAGCAGGCGTTTTTGCCTTGCATACGTGCTCTTCTGATCAGAACATCCTGAATAGTATTATTAAGCATATGCCCCATGTGCAAAACTCCGGTAACATTGGGCGGAGGTATAACTATTGTATACGGCTCGCGCTCGTCCGGGACTGAACGAAAAAACTTCTTGTCCAGCCAGTATTTATACCATTTATCTTCTGTTTCCTTGGGGTTATAGGTTTTAGGAATACTCATTTCTTAAAAGGGAATTAGGGTGTAAATTTACTGATTTAAGCTCTGATTTTCGAATAGAAAGCGCCTAAAAATGAAGTGTGGCTGCATAATCCCGGAAATTACATGCTGTGAGGTAAAAATATATTTACAGCATTACAATAATATGACAGATCATCAGTTATAGTACCAAGACGGATTGAATTTGAAACTATAATGATACATTTCTTCTATAAATGAAAATCACCTCCAATTCCAGGCTATCATCGTTTTTCCTTGATTATCTAAAGCTTGGCCGTATCATTTATTGGTTTAACAAATAAATTGTACGATCTTTTTTCAATCTACGATTGAATACTATTAAATTCACAGTCTGAATTTCAATTAACCAACCAATTATATTATGAATAACAATTGTTTAAAAGTAGCGCTGTTAGGGGCAGCGAGTCTTTTTGCGTTCAACGCAAATGCTCAGCACGATTCTCCGGCGAAAAAGAAAGTGGTCCTTATAGACAAAGCTAATATGGACCTTAGCGTTAAACCAGGCGAAGATTTTTACAACTACGCGGGTGGTACCTGGATCAAGAATAACCCTGTACCTGCAAAAGAAACCCGCTGGGGTAGTTTTAACCAGTTGCGTGACTTCAATATCAACGCCGTAAAAACAATTCTGGCTGAATCTGCCAATAGTAAAGCTCCGGCAGGCTCAATTGAAAAGCGTGTAGGTGATTTTTACACCGCCGGTATGGACAGTGTAACCATTGAGAAACTGGGCTACACTCCTATTAAAGCTGATTTGCAAAAAGTTACCATGCTGACTGATAAGAACAGCATAATTGCTCATGCTGCGGCAATGCGCACCAACGGAGCAGGTTCACCATTCTTTGGCTTTTTTGTCGGGCAGGATCGTAAAAATGTAACAAACCAGGTTCCTCAGTTAGGTCAGGGTGGAACTACACTTCCTGACAGGGACTATTACCTGAAAAATGATGAACGCAGTCTGAAAATTCAGGAAGCATATAAAAATTATATAACCAAGTTGTTTACGCTATCGGGTACCGCATCAGCTGAGGCGGCAAAAAACGCAGAAACTATTTTCAACTTTGAAAAGAAGCTTGCTGAAGCCCAAATGAGCAGAGTTGAAATGCGTGATCCGTATAAAACATATAACAAGTTTGCGGTTAGCGATTTCAGCAAAACGACTTCCAACTTGGACTGGAACAAATTGCTGCCTTTGATGAAGGTAAGCGGTCAGGACACTATTCTTGTCAGTTCTCCTAAATTCTTCACTGACCTGAATGCCGCAATTGGCAGTACTCCGGTAAACGATCTGAAAACTTATCTGCAATGGAACGTTCTTAAGAGTTCGGCTCCTTACCTGAGCTCAGACTTCGTTAATGCGAATTTCGCATTCAACCAGGTGATCAGTGGCCAGAAAGTTCAAACACCGCGCTGGCAGAGAATGTCTTCGTTAACTGACGGTACAGTAGGCGAACTTCTTGGTCAATTATATGTGGACAAACATTTCAAACCAGAAGCGAAAGCTAGAATGCAGGAGCTTGTTGGTAATCTTGTTAAAGCTTATGAGATCCGCATCAAAAATCTGGACTGGATGAGTGATGTTACTAAACAAAAGGCTCTGGATAAACTACACGCCTTTACTCCTAAAATTGCTTATCCCGACAAATGGAAAACTTATGATGGTTTAGCCATTGACAGGAAATCTTTCTTCCAGAATCTTAAAGGAGCCAGCGCATGGGCTTATAACGACATGGTTAGCCAGTTAGGAAAACCTGTGGATAAGACTAAATGGGGTATGACCACTCCTACCGTAAATGCATATTACAATCCGGTAAATAATGAGATTGTATTCCCGGCAGGGATCCTTCAATTCCCGTTCTTCGATCCAAACGCAGATGATGCTGTAAATTATGGCGGTATTGGAGCGGTTATCGGTCACGAAATTTCTCATGGATTTGATGATTCAGGAAGTCAGTATGATAAAGACGGAACTTTACGGAACTGGTGGACCGAAGAAGACATGACCCGCTTTAAAGCTAAAGCTAAAGCTCTTCAGGAGCAGTATGACGCATACACCGTGCTTGATACACTTCACGTAAATGGCAAGCTTACCCTGGGAGAAAACATTGGTGACCTTGGCGGATTGAATGCTGCATATGAAGCGTTCAAAATGACTAAGCAGGGCCAAAGCAATGAAAAGATTGATGGGTTTACGCCTGATCAGCGCTTCTTCCTTTCCTGGGCTCAGGTTTGGAAAGGTAATATCCTGAATGAAACTGCTGCTCAGCTAATAGTAACTGACCCGCACTCACCAGGTCCATACCGTACAATTGGTGCTCCGGTTAATATGGATGCCTGGTACAAGGCATTCGATGTTAAGCCAGGAGATAAATTATATAAAAAACCAGAGGACCGCATCAGGATCTGGTAATTTCTTCAATAATTTGTAAAAGCCCTGCATTTGTGTAATTTCAAATGCAGGGCTTTTTGTTTCCACCTATGAATATTATTGATATTATTCTGGTCATTGTTGTAAGCCTTGCGGTATACAGTGGCTGGAAAAAAGGCTTCATACAGTCCTCGGTTGAACTAACTACATGGCTTGGCAGTTTTCTGCTGGCATTTTTTATATCCGAATACATCCTTCGGTTTTTATTACTGCTGCATATTGATGGCTTCTGGGTAAGACCTCTCCTTTTCATAGTTCTGCTGTTAGCCTTCAGTCATTTCATTTCCAGGTTATTCGATCGTTGGACATCAAACCTAGACGACGAAACTCATCTGCATATCGCCAATCGAATAGCAGGAGTTCTGCCCGGTTTTGTCTCCGGAGTTGTCTATTCCTCCTTGATATCTTTTTTTGTTCTCTCCTATCCGATGGGAAATCTCTCGCAGCGAACAAAAGACAGCATACTTGCCAGCATGCTGAATAAAAAAAATGAATGGCCCGGAAAACTGCTTGCGGAAATGGCCGCTGATATTGGTTATAGGTCAGCCGATAATTTCACGGTCCACACTAAAGGAAGTGAAATTTTATCCTTACCCTTCAAAACGAATGTCTTCAGGCCAAGACCTGATCTGGAACTGAGGATGCTGAAGATGATTAATAACGAACGCAAAAAGGCAGGACTTAGCGCCATGAGATTTGACAATAAGTTGGGTAAGGTGGCTACCAAACACTCGTCAGATATGCTGATGCGCGGATACTTTTCACATTATACACCGGAAGGTAAAAGCCCCTTTGACAGAATGAGACAAGACCGGGTCAGGTTTATCGTTGCGGGAGAGAATCTGGCGCTGGCACAAACCCTGCAGTCTGCGCATGAAGGATTAATGGAATCACCTGTACATAAGGCCAACATCCTGCATGTCTCGTTCGGAAGGGCAGGCATTGGGATTTTGGATGCAGGCGTCCACGGTATTATGGTAACTCAGAACTTCAGAAATTAGGATAAACCGGGCATTGCATCCTGGCTTCATTGAGAACTATTAATCCGGCAGGAATATTACAACAATTAATACTGGTGGATCGTTAGTATACTTGAGAACATGCCTATGTTAAAATACCTTTTGTCAGCCTTTCTTTGTTTTTCCGCAGGTAGCTTGCTTGCCCAAACCATAGATCCGGATTTCAAGCTCATGCTTGACAGTATTTATGATCAAAAAGCTCCCCAGATCTCTGTTGAAGAGTTTACAGTAATGAACAAAAATGAAGTGTTTGTACTTGATGCCCGGGAAAACGAGGAATTTAATGTCAGCCATCTAAAGAATGCCAGACATGTTGGCTATTTTTGGTTCGACATGAGAAAAGTGTATGATATCCCAGCCACCGCCAATATAGTAGTGTACTGCTCGATAGGAAGCAGAAGTGATAAAATTGCTCAAAAACTTATTCAGGCCGGGTACAAACATGTTTACACTTTATATGGCGGAATATTCGAGTGGGTTAACTCGGGGCAGCCGGTTTACAAGGACAATGGAGTCCAAACCTCAGAGATCCATACTTACAGTAAAGATTGGGCACGGTGGGTTGAAAAAGGGACCAGGGTAAATTGAGCGATAGCGATATGACCCAGCAACTGAGCTTTGCAATCACTTCGGATGGCTCTAAAACGATTTTCAATCCCCAGGTCGGAGAACACTATCATTCACGGCACGGGGCCCTCCAGGAAAGCAAGCATGTTTTTCTTGAATCGGGGCTTAAATATTTTTTAAACGAAGAGCGGGCGAAAGCCAGTGTCCTTGAAGTAGGATTTGGTACGGGCTTGAACTTTCTTGTTTCTTCTGACTATTGTGGTTCTCAAAAAATCGATCTGGACTACACAGGCATTGAAGCCTATCCATTAAGCTTAGATCTTATTTCCGGGACCGACTATGGCTCGTATGTACAGCCTGAATTGTGGGAAGCTTTTACTCACAAATATGAACAGGCATTAGTTGAAAAAGTGCAGGTTGACACCCACAGTAAATTACAAATTGCCTGCACAACTCTATTGGAATTTAGATCAGAAGTATTATTTGACGTTCTCTACTTCGATGCCTTTGCTGCTATTCACCAGCCAGAAATGTGGAATGAAGAAGCGCTGGCACATATCACTGCTTTCCTGCGCCCCGGCGGGGTCTTTGTCACTTACGCTATTACCGGCAATTTAAAGCGAGCCATGAAAGGTTTAGGCTTTTCCATTGAAAAAGCACCTGGCGCTCCTGGCAAACGGGAAATGCTCAGAGCTGTCAAATTATAGGCGGCTGTGAAACGGTAAAAAACAAAGTCTTATTTTTGCCAACAAAAAAGCAGATGCCCGCAAACATTATTCCTCCTTCCGGCAACACCCCGGCTGAATCTTTTGATCGCTTGTTAACTATTATGGACACGCTCCGTGAGCAATGTCCGTGGGATAAGAAGCAAACGATGGAAACGCTCAGGCACCTGACTATCGAAGAAACTTACGAGTTGTCTGATTCGATATTAGAGGGAGATATGGCGGAGATTAAAAAAGAATTGGGAGATCTCATGCTGCATTTGGTTTTTTACACCCGCATAGCTTCAGAAACTAATCAGTTTAATATTGTCGACGTGTTAAACAGCATTTGTGATAAACTGATCCATCGCCACCCTCATATCTATAGTGATGTAAAAGTGGAGGATGAAAATGATGTTAAGCGTAACTGGGAGCAGTTAAAGCTAAAAGAAGGGAATAAATCCGTTCTTGGTGGCGTTCCGGTTTCTTTACCCGCTCTGGTAAAGTCGTCCCGTATTCAGGAGAAAGCCCGGGGTGTTGGTTTCGATTGGGATAATAAGGAGCAGGTTTGGGAAAAAGTTGAAGAAGAGCTGAGGGAATTTAAAGAAGAATTCAATACAGCCGAACACAAGCCGGTAGATAAAGAAAAAGCCGAAGCAGAATTCGGAGACTTGCTATTCTCTCTAATCAACTATGCGAGGTTTATTGATATCAATCCTGAAGATGCTCTCGAAAAAACCAACAGGAAATTTATCAAGCGCTTCCAGTATCTCGAGGGCAAAGCCAAACAATTGGGGAAAAACCTGAAAGACATGACCCTGGCTGAGATGGACATCTTTTGGAACGAGGCCAAAAAGCTCTGACCGGCTCCAATATTTTTTTAACTCATGTTGCATTTCTTAAATCCCTCGCGTATTATCAGTATAGCGACAATTAAAATGAACCGTTTAATATTCTCAGCATTTGGAGTGATCCTGACATTTATCTGGATTATTTATACAGCTCCAGATATAAAAACCGGGGTCGACACGTCCCAAAACAGAAAGATCAAAACGATCAATAGGTCCGGATCAACGTTCTTAAATAAGATAACACCAGTCAAAACTAAAGTTGAACCGGACCGGGTAAATGTATATAAGTCATTCACAAAACCAGCCTCCTTCGAATTAGTTACAGTAGCAAATTCAAGGTATTAGTGATGTCCCGCATAGTCAGCCAATATAGATAGACGAGTATATTAATAAATGTTTAAAAAGACTGCCGTTTCTGAAGAAGAGCTCATTCAGAGATGCAAGGAGGGGAATTTAAGGCACCAGGAAAAGCTGTATATGCATTTCTATAGCTACGCTATGGGGGTTGGCTTGCGTTACTTAAATGACCGCAATGATGTCCTGGAAGTTGTTAACGACTCTTTTATTAAAGTATTCAAGTCTATCGGAAGTTTTAAGAATGAACAGAATTTTAAACCCTGGCTCAGAAAGATAGTGGTTAATACAACCCTTGACCGGATACGGAAAGACCTGAAACACCAGAATCAATCGGACCTCGAGGCAGCCGAACACGTTTCCTTTGCCCCGCAAGCCATAGCACATTTAAATTCGCAGGACATCCTTAAGCTGCTTGATGCTTTGCCTTACGTACAGCGAACAGTATTTAATATGTATGAAATTGATGGTTACAATCACGATGAGATCGGGGGTTTGCTTCAAATTTCCGCCAGCTCGTCCAGAGTTAATTTGAGCAGAGCGAAAGAAAAATTGAGAGAAGCTCTAAGATTCGAACAATCAGAATATGAAAAAAATGACAGATCGGGAACTTACAGATAAGATCAGTCAGGTATTTGACAATTTCGAAGATCCCACTGCCGAACAAGGCTGGCAGGAGCTTCGAAAAAAATATCCTGAGTCTGATACAAAACCGGTTCTACTTTGGTGGTCAGCGGCGGCAGCAGTGTTAGTCGTACTTGGCGGCTTGTGGTTTATGACGCGGGATACAAACCTGGCAGATCAATCAATTGCGGATAAAAAATCGCCATCTGAAATAGAAAAGGAGAAAGTCGTATCGGATGATTCTGCAATCGTAAAAAGCGACGAAACGAATGCAAACACGGCTGCTCCTGCTTCCCAAAAATCAGGTTCGGGTATAAGCAGTGAATCCCTGAAATCATCTTCTACTTATGTGATAGATGAAACAAGCATTAAAAAGAATAGAGAATCCAGAAATCAGGGCACCTTATCACCGGTTCAGTCTTTTGAAAAAACGGCTCAAATTGATTTATCCAGGTCGAATAAACCTGCTATAGTGATTACGGACAATAGCCTGGATAATAACCCGGTTGTAGCCTTGCCGGCTGCTACCTTATCTGTATCGAATTCAGAAGTGAGTCGCGATTCTATAATTGAAGCAACTGGAAGAATGCTGGCTCTCGCGCCGCAAAATTTGTCACAGGACAGCCACACGCACAGGGTTGAAGAAACTCCTTATCATTCGCGGACAAGCAGCACAAAAAATCAGCTGTTTAGTGTATTTGCCGGTTCCTATTTTAATTATTCGCTTGGCAGCGAGACTAAGCTGAATTTTGGAGCAGGATTTACTTCGGATATCAATCTGGGTAATAATCTTAGGCTTACCACCGGGCTGGCTCTGGCAAAAAACACGCTGACCTATAATAACGGCGTCCCTTCGTCAAGGTCAGCACAGCGTGCTTATGATGCCGTGCCTTCATTTGGTTTAAACAACGGCGGGCTTCTAAATAATAGTTTAACGACTGTTACGAAATACAATGCGAGCCTTCTTGCACTTGATATTCCGGTTAATGTTAAGTATTTGATTATACCGCGCGACAACAAGCTCTACCTGCTTGCGGGCTTTAGCTCCGGGACTTACCTCACCGAAACATATTCTTTAGATTACCGCAACTATAGTCCTGCAGGTGCCTATATAAATCAGGGTCAGGGAATTGAAGTAAAAAATCAGCTTCAGGCATTTGATCTCGCCCGGACATTAAATATTTCCTTCGGCTACAGTGCAAATCTCGGCAAGACCCAGAATATTACGATTGAGCCATTTTTAAAATATCCGCTGGGAGGTCTGGGCAGTGAAGACCTAAGATTCGGATCTACAGGAATTAATTTGAAGTTGAATTTCTCAAAGTTTAAAAAATGATGAATAGGATTATTGGCACATTCCTGATATTAAGTCTGTTGAGTTTAGCGGGCTGCGAAAAAGCGAACAGCGAGCTTTGCGGCGGGAATGATCCGGCAAACGATCTGCCCTGGTTAAAACAACAAATCTCACAACTGAGCACATTAACCCAGTGTAACAGTATTTCCCGGTCCACATACAAGGAGCAAACGGTATTCGTACTTTCTACCTGTGACCCTAACGTGAACAGTACACCGATTCTTTATAACTGCGATGGAAACAAATTGGAACTTTCCCCAAATGATTACAAGGAATTAAAGTTCACCGGAAATATTGAACTGATCTGGCGAAGCAATTAGTGAATTGATTTGCCTGCCCGTTATTTAAAGCTTATAGCTTTCAGTGGGGATATTCTGGTGACCAGCAACGAGGGAATCAGCAGAACAATTACGCTGATTACTAACGTACCGGCATTCAGCAGAAGAATGTCTTGTAAGTCAAGCTGGACAGGAACGAAGCTTATATAATAAGAAGCCTGATCGAGCTTAAAGAAATGTGTTTTGGCCTGAAAAATCCCCAGCCCTGCGCCCAGAATATTGCCAAGAAGCAAGCCCAGCGCGATCAGGTATGCGGCGTTATATAGAAATATTTTTCTGACGTTCCAGTTTGTACTGCCCAGTGCTTTAAGGATCCCTATCATGTTTGTACGCTCAAGAATCATAATTAGAAGCGCGGAGATCATATTTATCACAGCTACAGCCATCATTAATATTAAAATCACCTGTGTGTTTACATCGAGTAAGGAAAGCCATTCAAAAATTGTGGGATAGTATTCCTTCACAGAATACGACCTGAGATCTATATCGATGTTATCGTATATGGCGTTTGATGTCTTTTCGAGATCGTTAAAGTCTTTCACCCTAAGCTCATATCCGCCAACCTGAGATGCTCCCCATTTATTCAGACTTCGGATTAATCCGATATCGCCAATAACAAAAGTCTTATCCACTTCCTCCACCCCAAGGCTATAAATTCCCTGTATGACAAATTTCCGCTTGCGGAGTGAATTCTCAATAAAATACATGAGAAAATCATCACCTACCTTCAGGTTAAGGCGATCAGCGGTATATTTCGATATCAGAATCTGACCTCTTGACTTAATACTGTCGGAAAAGTCGATCACTTTTCCCGCAACCAGGGTCTTTTTAAAATAATCCCAGTTATAGTCCCGGTCCACTCCTTTTAACACAACCCCCTCGATTTCATCATTCGTATTAATAATGCCGGGTTTAGTTGCAAATGCCTGTGCATAACTCACGCCTGAGAGAGAAACAAGCTCTTTCAGCCTGTCTTTTTCCACAGCAAATGGTGAATTTTCAAAAGAGCTGTTTAAATCCAGTTTCGAGATCTGAATATCGCCGGAAAATCCTCTAACCTTCTCCCGTATCTCCGACTTAAAACCTTTTACAATTGCAACAGAAAGAATCATCACGGCAAGACCGAGCATTATACCTAGAATCGCAATGCGTACAATGAGTTTCGAGAAAGTACGTTTGGAATTAAAAGTAATTCGCTTTGCAATAAAAAGAGGAAGGTTCAAGCTTGACTGGTTTAAGATTCATATTCCAAAGATGCGATTTTTTTAAATGCATTGTTCCCGGAATTACGTACTTAAAATTAGTATTTCTTAATATTCAAACATGACATTACGAATAATCTCCCTCGCAATATTATCTATAATTGCATCCAACACATCTATACTTGCGCAGCGGATAAACTCTGCGAGCGGAAACGTTCCGAACCCCCGCAGTATAAACGTCAGCTCAATTGACCGTGTCAAAGGGAAGATCAAAACCGGTGCAGATCAGACTGATCAGTACTTAGCCTACCTTAAGGGCAAACGGATAGGAATGGTTGTGAATCCAACGTCGATCATAGGAAACAGCACCAGTGTGGACAGCCTGAAAGCACTTGGAGTCAATATTGTAAAAATATTCGGCCCTGAACATGGTTTTCGCGGCGATGCCAGTGCGGGAATAAAAGTAGACGACACCTTCGATGCAAAAACTGGCATTCCTGCTATTTCTCTGTATGGCAAGCACCATAAGCCAAGCAAAGAAGATATGGCCGATGTTGACCTTATGATCTTTGATATACAGGATGTGGGTGTGCGGTTCTATACCTATATCAATACGCTCCAATATGTCATGGAAGCTTGCGCTGAAAATAACAAGGAACTGCTCATACTTGACCGGCCCAACCCTAATGGATTTTATGTAGACGGACCCATTCTGGATCCTAAATTAAAATCCGGCATTGGAGTAAATCCTATCCCGATCGTTCACGGTTTAACTATCGCCGAATATGCACAAATGCTTAATGGAGAGGGGTGGCTGGCAAATGGGGTCAAATGCAGGATCAAAATAATTAAAGTGGCTAATTATACTCATGGAATGTCTTATGTATTGCCCGTAAAACCCTCGCCAAATTTAAACACCCAGCAGGCTATCATGCTTTATCCGTCATTATGCCTGTTTGAGGGAACGATAATCAGTCAGGGCCGCGGAACGTATTTCCCGTTCACTGTTCTGGGAAATCCCGGGCTGAAAGGCAAGTATAAGTTTTCATTTACGCCTAAGAGTATAAAAGGAATGAGTGAAACTCCGCTGCATCAGGATAAAGTCTCTTACGGCATAGACCTGAGAAATTACAACGTGAAAAATTTTAAAAAGACGGGGAAGATAAATCTTAGCTGGCTCATGGAGTTGTACAATGCCCATCCGGATAAAGCCATGTTTTTCGATTTCAAACAAAGTAACCAGATGGGGAATTTTGATAAACTAGCGGGCACCGCAAATTTGAAGCAGCAGATCATAGCAGGAAAATCAGAACAGGAAATCCGCGACAGCTGGGAGCCTGATCTCTCGCGTTATAAAATCATGCGTAAGAAGTATCTGCTTTATCAGTAAAGCTTTAGGCTATCTTAACTCAAAGTTTTATTTAATTTAGCGGTCGTTCAACCTGATACCTGATACCTGATACCTGATACCTGATACCTGATACCTGTTACCTGATACCTGATACCTGTTACCTGATACCTGATACCTGATACCTAATACTCAATATGAAAATCGTCTTTATGGGTACCCCCGACTTTGCCGTAGCTTCATTAAAAGCTCTGGTAGACAACGGGTTCGACATCGTTGGTGTGATAACCGCACCTGATAAGCCTGCGGGACGGGGCCAGAAGATCAATGAGTCTGCCGTAAAGAAATATGCTGTTGACCAAGGGCTTAACATACTTCAACCTGTTAAACTCAAGGATCCGCAATTTCTGGAGAACCTTAAAGCCTTACAAGCAGATCTGCAGGTAATCGTTGCATTCCGCATGCTGCCTGAAGTTGTCTGGGCCATGCCTCCCCATGGTACAGTTAATCTTCACGGGTCACTCCTCCCTCAATATAGAGGTGCAGCACCTATAAACTGGGCGATAATCAACGGAGAACATGAGACTGGTGTAAGTACTTTCTTCCTTAAACAGGAAATTGATACCGGTGATCTTCTCTTTTCTGAACGAGTAGCCATCAGTAAAACCGATTCTGCTGGAGACCTTCATGATAAACTTATGGATACAGGCGCTGATCTCCTTTTAAAAACTGTAAAGGCTATTGAGTCAGGAAAGTATAAGGAGCAGCCACAGGAAGTATCCGACCAGCTGAAAACAGCACCAAAGATTTTCAAAGAAGACTGTTTTATTAACTGGGATCAGCCGGTAGAAAAGGTATATAATTTTATCCGCGGGTTAAGCCCATACCCAACTTCCTATACACATCTTCAGGAGAAAAACCTCAAAATATTCAGTGCAGAGCTGGAAAAAACTGATTTGGGTTCGAAACCAGGCGAGGTAATAACAGACAATAAGACATTTTTAAAGTTTGCCTGCACCGATGGGTTTATTTCCGTTCTCGAGCTTCAGCTGGAAGGTAAAAAGAGAATGAAAGTCGACGAATTTCTTAGGGGTATCAGATTATAAAGCTCTATAACTGATTTAGCTTCTCATTCAGAAAACGGGAAACTTCGTTAAAATAACGCTTGCTATTATACCCCATAACCCACTGTATACCGCGCGCTGCATTGGTGAGGAAAACTTCGTCGGCCTCATTTAGAATATCCGGGCTTATCTGAGCCTCTACCAGTTCGATTCCGTTTTCTTTGGCAAGCTTTATCACTACCTGCCGCATCACACCCGCAATACAGCCTTCGCTGAGAGCAGGGGTATACAACTTCCGGTCATAAACCACGAAGACATTGCAGCTCATTGCCTCGCATAAAAAGCCTTTGTCATTAAGAACCATCACCTCATCCAGCGAATTCTGATTTTTAAAAATTCCCGCAAGAACAAATGTGAGAGAATTACATGTCTTGAGGTTAGAGAGGATATTTACGGGTTTTGTAAGTTCTTCAAATACATCGATAATAAGACCCTTTTCATTTAGGGTATAGGCGCTCTCAGTAAGCTTAGCCGCTTCAAGGACATAAGCCATATTATTTGAAGACGGACTATATAAACCTTCGCCATCACGGAATGCGGTGAGGCGGATCCTCGCATCCGGACCTGTTTTGTTTCGGCGCACAAGCTCTTCAGCCTTTTCCCGGAGAAACCAGGTGTCAACAGACGACCACGAATCCATTTTCAATAGTTTGAGACCCTTTCGAATACGTTCAGCGTGCAGGTCAGCGAACTTCAATTCACCCTTTAATAACCTCATAGATTCGAAAAGGCCATCGCCATATTTGAAGCCCCGGTTGGCCACTGTAAGAACGTGTTGCTCCGCTGGAACGATATCCCCATTAAAATTAATGAACTGCTTACTCATACTTACTCTTTAATATAATTGCGCCACTTTTCCAGTACAGAGCTGAAATCATTCGGCAGTTCAGTTTCAAAATGGATAAATTTCCGCGTTGTTGGGTGTATAAATCCAAGAGACTTTGCGTGCAAAGCTTGCCTCGGCATCAGGTCAAAACAATTTTCAACAAACTGACGGTATTTATTAAAGACGGTTCCCTTAATGATCCGGTCGCCCCCGTATGTACTGTCGTTGAACAAAGGATGGCCGATATGCTTCATATGCGCTCTAATCTGATGGGTGCGGCCCGTCTCAAGCTGGCACTCGATTAAAGTGACGTAATTAAAACGTTCCACCACCTTGTAATGCGTTACTGACCACTTACCATTTGCTTCATCATCATACACAGCCATTATTTTCCTGTCCTTCATGCTGCGTCCGATATATCCCTTCACCATACCATCTTCTTTCACATCGCCCCAAACAAGAGCCATATATTTCCGGGTGATGCTATGGTCAAAAAATTGCTTTGCGAGGAAAGTAATAGCCCACTCATTTTTACTAACCAGCAACAGACCGGAGGTGTCTTTATCTATACGGTGTACAAGGCCCGGACGCCCGTCATTCCCGGGCAGTTGGGGCAGCTGGCGCACGTGATGGACAAGTGCATTCACTAAAGTACCGCTGTAATTATTGAAACCCGGGTGAACGACCATGCCCGGAGCCTTATTTACCAGAATTACATCGTCATCTTCATAAACTATATCGATTGGTATGTCTTCGGGGTATACTTCGGTATCTCGTGGCGGATGAGGAAGAACTAATGATACCACATCAAAAGGCTTGACCTTGTAGCTGGCTTTAACAATCTTATCATTAACAAGCACATTACCAGCATCAATCGCATTCTGGATCCGGTTCCTTGATGTGTTTTCCGTACGAATTATAAGAAATTTGTCGAGGCGCAACAATGTTTGACCTTTGTCCACAACGATCCGCAAATGCTCATAGAGATCCTGCTCTTCATTTTCCTGGACATCATTTTCCTCAATCATCCGGCAAAATTAATTGTTTAGGATGATT
This sequence comes from Bacteroidota bacterium, assembly GCA_040384965.1. Classification (GTDB taxonomy): domain Bacteria; phylum Bacteroidota; class Bacteroidia; order Sphingobacteriales; family Sphingobacteriaceae; genus Daejeonella. The sequence goes on from JAZKIH010000036.1 coordinate 60,694, forward strand.
ATATGCGCATAAACAAAAACGATAATTTCCTGGCGGGAAACTTTGAAAGGGAAATATCTGCAGGCAGATAAATTAAAACAATTAACTTTACGTATTGAAATTAACTTTAACAGATGATCCGGCGGCGGTACACAATATTGTCACCCCGAGTCAGATAATTGTACATTCTTCAACACCAAACTTTGTTTAGATGAAAAATATCTTCAATATCAGAATAACCCTGGCGTTATTGTTCACGCTTGGCCTTTCACAGGTAAAAGCACAGAGCGATGTTTCCGATTTAATAAAATCCAGCCCGGCCGATGCTACAAAGCTTGCACAAGCATATCTCAAACCTCTTTTTAAAGGATTTGGTGTCGGACTAAATACTGGCTGGAACAACACCGCCCATTCAAAAAACCTTTTACGATTCGACTTGCGTTTCGGATTGACTGGTGCGGTTGTGCCGCAAAAGGACGAATCATTCGACGTCACCAAGATTGGACTGTCGAGTAATGTTCGGCCAACAAACACCAGCCAGGTGGTTACACCTACGTTTGCGGGTGACAACAGCAATGGTGTTCAGCTTTCAGTTTATGATTCATCAAACCGCCTGCTCGAAACTTTCAGAATGCCTGAAGGAACCGGCATTGGCATGATTCCCGCTCCGCAATTACAAGGCAGCATAGGTTTACCAAGGGGATTAGAATTCACTCTAAGAGCTATGCCGAAAGTCAACCTTGGTGATGATGTTGGTGCAATTGGTATGTTTGGAGGTGGATTAAAAGTTGAGATTCTCCCTCTGATATCGGGAGTTGTTGATAAACTGACTCCAATAGATATTGCCGTTGCCCTCGGATACACGCAATTCAATTATAGAGTGCCTCTGGAAGTAGGAGTTCCTGCAGGAGCCAGGCCAGCATCCCCAGGACAATCCACAGATTTTTCCAATCAACGAATTGAAGCTCAGTTTTCGGGAATAAACACCGAAGTAATTATATCGAAACGATTATTGGTATTCACTCCTTTTTTAAGCTTCGGATATAACACAGCCAAAACTGATGCAGGTTTGAAAGGCAATTATCCGATCGTATCGAACGCAGATCTGCTTGGCCCGACTTACACAGTATTTACCGATCCTGTAAACATCAAGCAGACGGATATTAGCGGCTTCAGAACTAACCTGGGTTTCCAGTTAAATCTTGCATTTTTCCGGATTTATGGCTCATATAGTATGGCTGAATATAATGCGTTTAATGGCGGGATAGGCTTTGGTCTGGGTAAATAACAGGTTCTAACTTGACCGGCCTAGCCATTTACAGTCCGGAAGAACAAATATTTGATCCGCTTTTCGCCGAAAAGAACCTGCAGGTATTTGTAAAACGGGACGATATGATCCATCCGTTTATCTCTGGAAATAAATGGAGAAAGCTCAAGTATATTCTTTCGAACGCCGAATCTCTGAACAAAACGCACCTCGTAACTTTTGGAGGTGCTTTTTCCAATCATCTCCTGGCTACTGCATGCGCGGCGGCAAAATTCGGATTCAAGAGTACGGGGATAGTTCGTGGTGAACAGGTTCAGAACGATGTACTCATGCTTTGCAGGCTTTTCGGAATGGAGCTAATATTTGCCGATCGCTCATCCTACAGAGATAAACATTCATTATACAAAAAACACTTCGGGGCTAATCAGGATACCATATTTATTGATGAGGGTGGAGCTGGTGAATTAGGCGTAAAAGGTTGTTCGGAGCTTCTAAGTGAATTAGAAGGCACTTACGATCATTTATTTTGCGCCGCCGGAACCGGAACTACCGCAGCCGGCATCCTCAGGGGCGCTCACAGCCACACACCTGGATTACAAGTACACGTTGTGCCCGTTTTTAAAGATGGCCTGTTTCTGAAGACAGAAATCGAGCGCTACACTGCTCATTCATTTGAAATTCACCTCAATTATCATTTCGGAGGTTATGCCAAGACAACTGCTGAGTTGATTGCGTTTATCCAATCGTTCTGCCAATCCACCGGTGTTCTTATAGAACCAGTATATACCGGCAAAATGTTTTATGCCCTGTATGACCAGATAAAGAAAGACAGGTTTCCACAAGGCAGCCGAATTCTGGCTGTACATACCGGCGGGCTTACAGGCATACTGGGAATGGCTTCAAAATTTAGCTAAGTTTTGTCATTTTAGGCAGAAAATTGACGAAGTCAGAATAAAATTTCAAAATAAAATTTCCTCTGCAACATTGCCCATTACTCAAAAAATAGGTTTAAACTGTTTAAACCTATTTTAACACGAAACCGTCACAAAAGTGCCGAAATTTGCGCATTTGCGCGGTTTCTTTTATTTTTGAGGACAAACAAAATCGCTATGTATAAATTATCTATATCCCCCGATCAAGTAAATCAGACGCTTAGTAAACACATTCTGGCTGACGGTTTTGACCTCACATTTGATATGGAAAAGAGTAATGGAGTTTATATTTATGATTCCAAATACGACCGCACTTTATTAGATTTTTTTACCTGCTTTGCATCGGTACCGCTGGGTTACAATCATCCCAAAATGGTGAATGATGAAGAGTTTAAAAAGAACCTGATGCAGGCGGCATTAACGAATCCCTCTAACTCCGATATTTATACCACACAGTATGCGCAGTTTGTAGAAACTTTCTCAAGAGTAGGTATTCCTGAGTATCTTCCTCACGCCTTTTTTATAGCTGGTGGATCGCTGGCAATTGAGAATGCCTTAAAGGTCGCAATGGACTGGAAGGTTCAGAAGAATTTCCAGAAAGGTTATACAAAAGAAAAAGGCTCACAGGTTATTCATTTCGAGAAGGCTTTCCACGGGCGCTCGGGATATACATTAAGCTTGACGAATACCTCGCCGGATAAAACTAAGTGGTTTGCGAAATTTGACTGGCCAAAAGTAAGCACCCCTTCAATTAAATTCCCTTTCAGCGATGAAGGATATGAAGATCTCAAGAAAAGAGAAGCCTTATCAATAGCTCAGATTAAACAGGCTTTTGAAGACAACAAGGACGATATCTGTGCTATAATTATCGAACCAATTCAGTCTGAGGGGGGTGATAACCACTTCCGTCAGGAATTTTTGGAACAGCTGAGGCAAATATGCGATGAGAATGAATGCTTTCTGATTTATGATGAAGTGCAGACAGGAGTAGGTTTAACTGGCAAATTTTGGGCACATGAACATTTCGGTGAGAAAGCCAGGCCTGATATTCTTGCTTTTGGTAAAAAGATGCAGGTGTGCGGCATCCTTGTCGGCAGCAAAGTGGACGAGATTGAAAATAATGTATTTAAGGTTGCCTCACGGATTAATTCTACCTGGGGCGGAAATCTTGTAGACATGGTGCGATCAACCCGGATTCTGGAGATTATTGAGGAAGATAATCTTCTCAGCAATGCTGCAATAACAGGCAATTATTTACAGGAGCGTTTACGTTCAGTCTCAGAAAGACATGATATTATTTCAAATGTCAGGGGACGCGGATTAATGACTGCGTTTGATTTCCCAAATAAAAGCATCAGGGACAAATTCATAACCAACGGAATGGAAGAAAATGTAATGTTCCTGGGTTGTGGTGAAAAAACAATACGGTTCAGGCCCGCGCTGATCATCAATGAGGAACACATTGATAAAGGCCTTGAAGTTCTGGAACGGATAATCGGGAAGAGTTAAGCGCTCAATAAATCCCTATTACCTCAGGTCAAACAGGTTGCCGACACCCAGTAATTTTTTACTGGTGAAACCTTCTGCATGAACAGCACCAATAGACTTCCCTAATTCCCGGGAACGCGCTTCGATGACCTTTAGAAAATCAGGAGACGATATGTATGTCTGCTGGTCATCATTATCGGGATTGAAAAACTGCGTCTTAAATGCATGAATACATTCCAGTTTTTTATCCCAAAAATCAGTAACGTCAACTAAAATATCCGGATTGATGTATCTATCCTGAATATATTGTAAAAGTAGACGCGGACGGAAAGCAGCCTGGGATGCTCCATCATATTGAGTTTCAATTTTTGCTAGTCCAGAAAGAAACAAGGCGTCGTAAACAAGGTCACCTGCTCTGCCGTGATCGGGATGACGATCATGTAGCGCATTGCTAAGAACGATCTCGGGGGTATACTTCCGAATTATTTGAATTATTTTCAGCTGATGCTCTTCGTCATTTTTAAAGAAGCCATCCCGCATGCCGAGATTCTCACGGGCATGAAGACCTAAGATTTTTGTTGATTCAGCTGATTCCTGATCCCTGGTTTCGGCTGTGCCGCGTGTACCTAGCTCACCTCTGGTAAGATCAACAATCCCAACTTTTCTACCCGCTGCAATATGCTTTAAAATCGTACCGGAACAACCCAGTTCAGCATCATCCGGATGTACGGCGAATACCAGAATATCTAGCTTCATATAGATTTACTATTCAATAACTTAACAATTTTTCTTTTAATTCTTGACGAATTCGGCTTTGTGAAGGGATAGAAAAAATCCACTACTTCCCCATCCCTGTTTATAAGATATTTATGAAAATTCCATCTTGGGGCGGCACCAACTTTACCGTTTTCCTTTTTATTCGCCAGAAACTTATAGAGCGGGTGAGCATACTCCCCTCTTGCCCTTATTTTTTGAAAGACTTCAAAATGAGTATCATAGTTTATCTCACAGAACGAGCCAATTGCCTCCCCGTCCAAAGGCTCCTGTCCGCCGAAATCATTTGAAGGGAATGCCAGAATATCAAAATCATCCCCTTCAAAATCTTTCCTTAAAATTTCAAGATCTTTTAGCTGAGGCGTGAAACTACATTCAGAAGCAGTATTTACGATAAGAAGAACTTTATCCTTATAATCAATTAAATTCCGTTCCCTCCCATCCTGAGTTTGAACGGTAAACTGATAAATTGACTTTTCTGTCATAGATTGTACATGTAATAACCTGAAGACTGGATAATGGCTTCAATATCCCTGTCCTCCTGAGGATCGTATTTGTTTTTTAGGTTATTACCAAAGATACGAGCAACGGATTGATAAAAGAAAGCTGTGAAGCCGCCTTTCATTTCCTTTACAAGATCGTAACTGCTGTTACCAGTCTCACGATCGATAAGCTTGATCAAAATCCCGCCCTGGGTTATAGTTAAGTTTTTTATTTCCCGATTAAACATCGCTTTAATCTCACCCTCAAATGCCTTTACCAAAACACGCTGCTCTCTCTTATTCTTAGCATGGGCGAGGTCGGTTTGAAGAATTGCGTATCGCTGCCTGGCAAACATCGCATAAGGCATCACCTTCATAACGTTATATCGCAGTCTGTTAAATTTTGCTTTTTCCAAAGGAGATTTGAATATCCGTGTGTCAACAATAACGATTTCAGGAAGCCCTATCCAGGGAATAAGTTCATCGTTAACATTAGTTACGGCTACGCGTATAGTATCTTTAATTCCTTTTATAGTTGGGTCGTTCTTATACTGAGCCGATGCCGTTTTTGACATCAAAAACACACAAAGAATTGCCAATAGCCTAAAAAATTTCATAAATTTATACTCTGCAAATTTACAGCTAATATTTTATATATATTAATACCCGTTACGTACTTAATGTAACCCATGAAGTATGCTAAACGTTTTATTATCATTAGCTATTGCATTTAGATGATGAAACCATCGTGATTGGCCCAAATCCGCAGGGGAATCATTATCAAATCACGATAGCTTCATCGCCGCTAAAAAACGATAAATGAACGGATGAAAGAACTTGTGATAGATCTGGAAGCTGAGAAAAAGGAAATTCTCAAACGATATCGTGCATTACTTCGCGCATGTAAATCTACCATGCAGAAAGGTGATAAGCGCATGATTCGTCTTGCCTTTAATATGGCTTTAGAGAGTCACCAGGATATGCGCCGCAAATCCGGGGAGCCTTACATCTATCATCCTGTCGCTGTTGCCCAAATAGCCGCAGAAGAAATTGGCCTTGGAACCACGTCTATTGTCTGCGCACTTCTTCATGACGTAGTTGAGGATACTGACATCACTCTTGAAGACATTGAACGGGAGTTTGGAAAGAAGGTGGCAAAGATCATCGACGGGCTTACAAAGATCTCCGGCGTATTTGATTACAATAGTTCGCTGCAGGCTGAAAATTTCAGAAAAATGCTGCTTACCCTGGCAGATGATGTCCGGGTAATTTTAATTAAACTCGCTGACAGGCTGCATAACATGCGGACGATGGACTTTATGCCTCGCGATAAGCAGTTAAAGATATCCTCAGAAACAGTGTATTTATATGCTCCACTTGCTCACCGACTGGGTCTTTATACCTTGAAATCTGAGCTTGAAGACCTATCCATGAAATATATGGAGCCGGTGACATATAAGTTCATTGCCCAGCAGCTTAATGAAAAACGAACTGAGCGGGAAAATTTTGTTCGGGATTTCATAGCTCCAATAAGTGAGATTCTAAATGAGCAGGGTCTCGAAGCTGATGTTTATGGCCGTCCCAAGTCGATTCATTCGATCTGGAGCAAGATGCGCAAGAAGAATATTCCTTTTGATGAAGTGTACGATCTCTTTGCTATCCGGATTATCCTGAACAGCAAGCCAGACAATGAGAAGTCGGATTGCTGGAAAGCTTATTCCATAGTAACCGATCTTTATCACCCTAATCCTGACCGGTTACGCGACTGGATTTCGTCACCGCGGGCCAACGGCTACGAATCCCTTCATACTACCGTGATGGGCCCACGTGGGCAATGGGTTGAAGTTCAGATCCGGACAACCCGGATGAATGAAATTGCCGAAAAAGGGTTCGCAGCACACTGGAAATATAAAGAACCCTCTGCTGATAGCGGTGCAGATTCTGGTCTGGATCAATGGATCCATAAAGTCAGGGAAATGCTGAATAACCCGGAGTCAAACGCTTTAGACTTCCTGGACGATTTCAAAATGAATTTATTTTCTGATGAAATCTTCATATTCACCCCTAAAGGCGCGCTTATTCAATTACCTGTTAATGCAACTGCACTTGATTTCGCCTTTGAGATACATACAGATATCGGCGCAAGCTGTATAGGCGCTAAAGTAAACCATAAGCTTGTTCCCCTCTCTTACAAGCTTCAAAATGGAGATCAGGTAGAGGTTATAACTTCGAGCAAGCAATCTCCGAAAGAAGACTGGCTGAATTTTGTTGTGACAGCAAAAGCGAAGTCGAAAATCAAATCATCGCTTAAAGAAGAAAAGCGCAAAATAGCTGAGCAGGGAAAAGAAATTCTCGAAAGGAAACTTAAGTCGCTCAAGATTACTTATAACACAGATAATCTGTACAAGCTTACATACTATTTCAAGCTTCCGTCAACGCTCGATCTGTTTTTCAACGTCGCAAAAGGCTTAATCGATGTCAAGCAGCTTAAAGAATTTGTTACCTCAGAAAAAGTAGTTGAGAACAAGCCGGAGCGGCCTGAAAACCTGACTCCTGAGCAGTTTACCAAAAAAGTAAAAACCGATAATGATACGTTATTAATCGGCGAGGATCTCCAGAAACTGGATTATAAACTTTCTACCTGCTGTAATCCAATTCCGGGTGACGACGTGTTCGGGTTCGTAACAGTTGGAGACGGAATTAAAATCCATCGTACCAACTGTCCAAATGCAACAAAACTCATGTCAAATTATGGGTATCGGATTGTCAAGGCCCGATGGAATTCACAAAAAGAACTGGCGTTTTTAACCGGGCTGAGGATCATTGGAATTGATGATGTTGGCTTAATAAACAATATTACTACAGTGATTTCCGGCGATTTTAAGGTAAATATGCGTTCAATAACCGTAGATACGAACGAAGGTATGTTCGACGGATCGATTATGGTTTATGTTAATAATACGGGTCACCTCGATGAGATGATCGCTAAGCTTAAAACTGTTCCTGGTGTCACCTCAGTGACCCGCTTCGATTCACACTCAGAAGATTTGGTCAAAGCTTCCTGAATTAAATGAGACCATCATGATTTTGCCAAAACCCGCAGGGGTATGATTATAAAATCATGATCGCTTCATCGCCATTAAAAACAAAAGCTAAACAGATGAAAATATTCTCTTTTTTTTGGATAAATTTGACCGTCATTTAATCCCACTATGCCCGGACAAGATACAATTGCGCTGGTTATTAAAATTTTCGAAGCTTATCTGGAAAATAAGAGCCTAAGGAAGACTCCTGAGCGCTATGCAATTCTGGAAGAGATCTATTCACGAAGTGATCATTTCGATGTGGAATCCCTATATATCCACATGAAGAATAAAAAATACCGTGTCAGCCGCGCCACGGTTTACAATACACTTGAGCTTCTGGTATCCTGCGATCTGGTTACCAAGCACCAGTTTGGCAAGAACATGGCTCAATTTGAAAAGTCTTACGGTTATAAGCAACATGACCATATCATATGTATCGACTGCGGCAAAGTCGTAGAATTTTGCGATCCCCGGATCCAGCAAATTCAAAGCATGATGGGTGATATTCTTAAGTTCGAGATAAAACATCATTCATTAAATCTGTATGGAAATTGCGGCCGTCTCAAAGAAGGTAACTGCGAATCATACGCCAACAAGAATTAATTTCATACCATACTCCCTTAATAAAAATAATGACACTTGATGTATTACTAGGCCTCCAATGGGGCGACGAAGGAAAAGGAAAAATTGTGGACGTTTTATGTCCGCAATATGATTTGATTGCACGTTTTCAGGGTGGCCCGAATGCCGGCCATACTTTGGAATTCGACAACCAAAAATATGTATTAAATACAATTCCTTCCGGTATTTTCAACGACAACGCAATGAACCTTATCGGCAATGGTGTTGTTATCGATCCAATTATTCTAAAAAGGGAACTTGATAATTTAAAGAAAAATGGTTTCGATCCGGTAGCTAAAAAGAGACTGGTAATAGCACGGAAAGCACATTTGATCCTGCCTACGCACCAATTGCTTGATGCCGCATCGGAAACTAAAATGGGAGCTGATAAAATTGGTTCTACACTTAAAGGTATCGGTCCAACTTATATGGATAAAACCGGACGGAATGGACTTAGAGTTGGAGATACAACGCTGACGGACTTCCGTGAGCGCTACGCAAAACTAGTAAACAAACACCTTTCGATATTATCTCATTATGGAGATGTTCCTGATTTTTCTGAGAAAGAAGCGGCATTTTTCGAAGCAGTAGAACTGTTAAAAACAATACCACAAGTTGACAGTGAGCATTTTGTTAACCAATACCTGAGCGAGGGGAAAAAAGTACTTGCAGAAGGCGCTCAGGGAACAATGCTTGATATCGACTTTGGTTCATATCCATTTGTTACTTCTTCAAATACAACCTCTGCCGGAGCCTGTACAGGTTTGGGCGTAGCACCAAGAAGCATTGGGAATGTGATTGGTATTTTTAAGGCATATTGTACACGTGTTGGAAGTGGTCCTTTCCCAACAGAACTTGAGGATGAAACTGGCGAGGAACTCAGACGTATTGGTCATGAATTCGGCGCAACCACAGGGCGTCCACGCCGTTGCGGCTGGATTGACCTTCCTGCTTTAAAGTACGCCATCATGCTTAATGGGGTTACCGAGCTCGTCATGACTAAAGCTGATGTGCTAAGCGGTTTCGACACAATTTACGCTTGTACCAATTACAAGTACAATGGTGAGACGATCGACTATATGCCTTATGATATTCAGGCAGTTAAGGCTGAGCCCATTTTTGAAGCTATTCCAGGCTGGGCTGAAGACCTGACTGGAATACGTGAGCTGCATGAGATTCCGGCTAAGCTTAAGTCGTATATAACTTATCTGGAGAAACATTTGAATGTACCCGTTAAGTACCTTTCAGTAGGTCCGGACCGCGTGCAGACATTAGTTCTAAGCTAGAATAGCCGGCGAGAATTAAAGATTATTTCATATAAAGTGCCTGTTCCTAAAGTTTTTACCACTTCTGATCCGGATACTTTTAAATTGAAGGCTTTGCTTTGGGCGAATTCTTTCGATGACGCGTGCTACTTTGATTCGAATCATTATTCTGATCCGTATACGTCATTTGATAGTTTTATCGCTGCCGGAGCCAAAAACAAAATAACCCCATCGACTGGCAATTCATTTCGTGAACTGGAAAGATTTCTAGGAGATAAGAACGAATTTATCCCCGGTTACTTCGCTTATGACCTAAAGAACGAACTCGAAGATCTTCGTTCATCTAATCCGGATTTTCTTGGCTTTCCGGCCATGTATTTTTTCATTCCGGAGAATACGATTTTGATAAAAGGGTCGGTAGTTACAATAAGCGGCCCAGACCCGGAAGCCACGTGGGAAACCGTTAGCAATTGGATTATAAAAGCTCTGATCGACAACAAACCGGTAAGTGTCAATTCCCGCTTCTCTAAAAGTGAATACGAAAATACTGTCACTGAACTAAAGGGTCATATCCAGCGCGGTGATATTTACGAGATAAACTTTTGCCAGGAGTTTTATGCTGAAGATGCTGATATTGATCCGGTAAGCACCTTTATTCGTTTAAATAAAATTTCTCCAACACCATTTTCAAGCTTCATGAAGATAGGTGAACGATACATCATTTCTGCTACTCCAGAAAGGTTCCTTAGCCGCAAAGGAAGCAAACTGATATCACAGCCTATAAAAGGCACCTATGCGCGGAGTTCTGATGCGGAAAAAGATGAGGACCAGAGGAAAAGCCTAAAAGCTGATGAAAAGGAGCTGGCCGAAAATGTGATGATCGTCGACCTGGTACGAAACGATCTGACAAAAAGTGCCAAAGCCGGCAGTGTTAAGGTTGAAGAGTTATTTGGAGTGTATAGCTTTAAGCAAGTTCATCAACTGATTTCTACTGTAGTTTGTGAACGAGCTGAAGGACTCAGCAATGCTCAGATTATCGCCAATACATTTCCGATGGGCTCAATGACGGGCGCGCCGAAAATTAGTGCGATGGTACTAGCGGAACAATATGAGAGAAGTAAAAGGGGGGTTTATTCGGGAGCAGTAGGATACTTTGCTCCAAATGGCGATTTCGACTTAAACGTAGTAATTAGAACATTATTGTACAACGCAGAAAATAAATATTTATCGTTTCATACAGGCGGTGCGATAACAATAGATTCTGACCCCGAAAAGGAATATCATGAGTGTGTGCTTAAAGCCAAGGCCATTCTGGAAGTTTTGACTCAATAAAAAACCCGGTAAAAACCGGGTTTTTTTATTGTAATATATTGGATTTATACTATTTGGCTGCAGTACGCCCGCCTTTATAGAACTGTCTTGCTTCCGGAAGCAAAGCCTGAATAGCTGCAATACGGGTTGCATCACTTGGGTGTGAGCTTAAGAATTCTGGCGGAGCACCACCGCTTTCTTTAGCTGCTGCCATACGTTGCCAGAATGCTACTGCTGCATCAGGATTGTATCCGGCCATAGCCATAAATATCAAACCTAAACGATCAGCTTCACTTTCCTGGTTACGTGAATACTTTAACAAAGCAAGCTGACCTCCTAGTCCATATAACTGACCAACTATTTGTTGCGTTCCTTCAGACCGTCCGCCCACAGCCGCACCTACAATTGCACCACCGCCCTGAGCCAGCGTCATTTGAGAATACCTTTCAGCCGCGTGCTGAGCAATAGCATGTGCTATTTCATGGCCCATAACAGTTGCAAGACCTTCGTCGTTTTGGGTAACAGGCAATATACCTGAGTACACTGCAACCTTACCGCCCGGCATACACCACGCATTAATTTCTTTACTGTCCACTAAAGTGAACTGATAATTATAATTGTATTTATCACCATAGCCATTGGCCTGCATGTAACGGTTGATGGCACTAGCTAGTTTATTGCCTACACTTTTAACTTTCTGCGCACTTGCACCACTCGAAATCACTCGTGTTGAAGGATCAGATAAAAACTGCTGATAAGCATCGTTTGCTTGTTGTTGGAGGACTGCATCATCTACGAGGCTGAGTTGGCTCCGGCCAGTAAGAGGAACCTGCGAGCAGGATAAGAGCACAGCACTAATGGCTACCGCGCCCATAAATTGTAATCTTTTCATAATTCTGTTTTAAATAAGTTGGTTAATTATTTCTTCTTAAACAGATTTACTTTGGATTCTTTACCTTTTAAAAGACGTTCGATATTTTTTTGATGTGTAACCAGGATCAGTACGCAAATACTCATTCCATATAACACTACGGAACGTATTGGAGACTGAAAAATAAATATTACACTTAGTGGAAAACTGAATCCGGCGAGGATGGAGCTTAGTGATACATATTTAGAGATCAACAATACAATAACAAAGGTAAGAACACAAAGCATCGCTGCTTCTGACTGTACTGCTAATATCATTCCAAATAATGTTGCAATACCCTTACCTCCCCTAAAACCAGCGAAAACAGGAAAAAGATGGCCCATCACAGCTGTAATACCCAACGCAAGTTGATAATTAACAAATTGAACCGAATTCTGAGGTCCAGTAACCGAAAGGCCGATAAGATAGGCCAGGTTAGTAGCAGTGTATCCTTTAAAGATATCAAGGAGCATAACTGCAATCCCTGCTTTTTTTCCGAGTACTCTAAATGTGTTTGTTGCTCCGGCATTGCCGCTGCCATATTCCCGAACATCGATTCCATAGAATGCCTGTCCTATCCATACCGCAGTTGGTATCGACCCAAAAAGATAAGCAAACAGTAGAGCTGAGATCGAGTATATAGATATCATTCAGGTACAATAATACTAATTCATTGAGGTGTATAGGTTAAGATTAATTAATTTAATTGCTCTTAACAGCCTTTAAACTCATATCTAAGCTTTTAACAGAGTGTGTTAGTGCTCCCATTGATACATAGTCAACTCCACAAAGTGCATATTCCAGAACATTTTCCTCTGTTATACCTCCCGAAGCTTCTGTAACAAATCGTCTGTTAATTAAAGCTACTGCTTCTTTCAAATTTTCAAAAGTAAAATTGTCAAGCAAAATGCGGTCAACGCCACTGCTATTTATTACTTCATTCAATTCAGCCGTGTTTCGCACTTCTATCTCGATAGGTATATTTAAATTATTAGTTTTAAGATAAGCTTTTGCTGCTTCGATAGCCTTCGCTGTCCCGCCCGCATAATCGACGTGATTGTCCTTAATAAGGATCATATCATATAATCCGAATCTATGATTTACCCCACCTCCTATTTTTACCGCAAGCTTTTCAAGGTACCTAAGGCCGGGTGTAGTTTTTCTGGTATCCAAAACTTGAGTTTTAGTCCCTGCCAGAAGTTTGACTACATTATTTGTTGTTGTTGCGATGCCACTCATGCGCTGCATAGTATTCAGAACCAGTCGTTCAGCTACTAATATTGCGTGTACACTGCCATTAACGTAAAAAGCTATATCCCCGGGATGCACCTCTGTTCCATCTGCAAGAAGCACTTCGATCACAAGAGCAGGATCTACAATCTTAAAAATCTCAAGTGCTACATCCACCCCAGCTATAATGCCTGTATCTTTTACCAGCAATTTCGCCCGTCCCTGCTGACCTGCAGGGATGGTGGAGAGTGACGTATGATCACCATTACCTACATCTTCGGCAAGGGCTTCCCGAATAAATTTATGAAGTGCTGCAGTGTTTAGATTCATTAGAATTGGTTGAGTTCAAAAATAGAAATACTTATTACAATTGTTATTGTTTATCATATTCAATTCTCATCTCCTTAACAAGAAACCTTTTGCCTGTACTGCTAAACGATATGGAGATCCGGAATTTATCCTTATCAGTCAGCATAGAGAGAACAGCTAGTTTATAGCTTTCATTCGAGCTCAGGCGGTTTACTACTTTAACCGAAACAGGTTTGTTTTTTGAAAAGAAGTCGCGCATAATTTGCTGAGCTTGCGCTTTAGAGTACACGTTCTCCTCCGACAAAATATTTAATTGGAGCGCAGAAGAAAAATCGTCAGCCATTTTTGACTCATCGGATGTTCTGAAATATCTTGCAAACGCATCGACAATATCAGTTTGCTGCGCTTCCAAATTCAAAACTCCCATTAAAAGAGAAACTAAAATCACTAATAGTTTGGTTCTCATACTCTTTCCTAATGTTCTAAAAGCATGCCATTGTTCAAATATTCTGCATTATTTTAAAGAGCGCTTGTATATTTGCATGTGGAAAATAAAAAAGCAATACTCCTAATATTAGACGGCTGGGGCTATGGTAAACATGACGGATCTGACGCCGTTGATGCAGCTGAAACACCTTTTTTTGACAGTTTATTAAAAACTTACCCTAACTCAACTCTTGAAGCGTCTGGAGAAGCCGTAGGGCTTCCAGCTGGTCAGATGGGTAATTCTGAAGTTGGTCATATGAACCTTGGTGCGGGACGGGTAGTTTATCAGGATCTGGGCAGGATCAACAAAGCGGTCAGAGAAAACGAATTAGTAAACCATCCCGTACTAAAGTCTGCTTTCGATTATGCGCGGCAATCAAATAAGAATGTACATTTCATTGGTCTTCTGTCGAATGGAGGCGTTCACTCTCACATAAATCATGTTAAGGGGCTTTGTGATGCCGCGAAACAAAATGGGATAAAAAACATGTTTGTCCATCCATTTATGGACGGTCGCGATACCGATCCAAATTCGGGGCTTCCTTTTATTCTCGAGCTGGAAGATCACCTTCAGAAATCGGGCGGTGTGATTGCCTCAGCCATCGGAAGATATTACGCAATGGACAGGGATAACCGCTGGGAGCGTGTTAAGCTAGCCTATGATCTTCTGGTTCACGGCGAAGGGAAATTAAGCCACGATATTTCTGAAAGCATACAAAGGTCTTATGATGAGGGTATCACAGATGAATTCATCGAGCCTATTGTTAAGATCGATAATGATGGTCTTCCCGTAGGAAAAATCGAGCCCGGTGACGTAGTTATCTGTTTCAATTTTCGTACAGATCGCGGGCGGGAAATAACAACAGCATTAACTCAAAAAGCTTTCCCGGAATATAATATGGAGCCTTTGCCACTGCATTATGTGACAATGACGACCTATGATGACACGTTTAACAATGTGAATGTCGTTTTTACGAAGGACGATCTGACGAATACCCTCGGTGAGGTGCTCGAGACAAATGCTAAAAACCAGGTTCGTATTGCAGAGACAGAAAAATATCCGCACGTGACATTCTTTTTTTCGGGAGGACGGGAAACAGAGTTTCGGCAGGAGAAACGCCTTTTGATCCAATCTCCAAAGGTGGCTACCTATGATCTTAAACCAGAGATGAGCGCAGCCGAGATTACCACAGCGATATGCTTAGAATTACAAACAGGCTGGCCTGATTTCGTGTGTCTGAATTTCGCAAATCCTGACATGGTTGGCCATACTGGTGTTTTTAGTGCTGTGATAAAAGCCGTTGAAACTGTTGATCGCTGTCTTAAAACCGTGGTTGAATGCGGAATTCAAAATGGTTATTCATTTATTATCCTTGCGGATCATGGCAATGCCGATTTCATGATCAACGAGGACGGATCGCCAAACACCGCGCACACAACCAATTTGGTACCGTGTATATTAATTGATAAAGATTACCATACTATCAAAAATGGGAAGCTTGGTGATATAGCCCCAACAATTCTGACATTAATGAATATACCGGTACCGGAAATCATGACTGGTCAGATCCTTGTATTATAATGACTGTCTGGCGGTTAATTTTCGTGCTGATCCTGTTTTCGTCCTGCGGCACCGAAGGGAAGGCTCCTGAATCAACGTACGCAGACATCAAAGGATATTTCCATAAAGAGTCGAACCGCCTCAGCAAATCAAAGGCAAAGGTTAATAAGACCGTAAGCAGAAATGGGGTTTCCGAAACCAAAGAAAACATCTCGCCTGAATGGGATACCGAGCTTAGCTTATTTGCCGAATCAGATATAAATAAACCGGCATGGAGCAATAGTTATAACGTCAGCCATGAGAATGGTGACATTCTGTATACAGCCAATGATAGTAAGCTTAGGACCCGTTCGGTAAGAATTGCAAAAAATCAGCAGGGCAGAATTACCAAATTATATATTCTCAACAGCACTAAAAATTATTTGTATAGTTCTTCTGAAGAGCTCCTGTATATGCCTGACTCACTGTATCAGATAATAAAAAAACAAGACGTGCTACTCATTGGAAACAACAGTTATAAAATTTCAGGATTTTTTAGATAATCATCCAATAAACTCTTTACGAGTACGTTATTGCTTCATAAGTATATGAGGCTTTTAACTTTAGCTATCCCTGTGCTGGTCTTGTTGTCCTGCATGGGTATGAAACCGGATCCGAGAGAATCGGCATCATTAAATCGTTTCCAGAACGAATTTCTTACACGAATAAATAAAGTTCGCACAGCAGGATGTAAATGCGGCCGTACCTACATGCCTCCGGTAGAGCCCTTGAAATGGAACAATCTGCTCGAGCGTTCTGCATATAGCCATGCAGCCGACATGTCTAAACGCCGCTATTTTAATCATACAAGTCTTTCAGGTAAAACAATAAAAAACAGGCTCGAAGAAGCAGGATATACCCTTACGGGGATGCGCACGTACGCGTTTGGTGAGAATATTGCAGCCGGTCAAAAGTCAATAGATCAGGTAATGACCAGCTGGCTTAAAAGCGAGGGGCATTGCAAAAATATAATGAGCAGCAACTTTAAGGAAATTGGAGTTGCAGAGACCAATTTTTACTGGGTGCAGGATTTCGGAATGCGTGTGTCCAGAAATTAATTGAATTAGGTGCCTCAGATTTTGAAATAACGTAGGACAATTCCTTTAGCGTCCGGAACAATTTCCAATCGGTTTAAATAATATCCGTCAATTCCGTTTCTTTTACCCGTTGACGAACGAAAAGGTAGTAGATCGCTAATACTATTAAGCCCACTGAGAAGAAGACAGTAGCATACGGTCTTAATGTGTCATCGTAGTAAAATTCACCAGTCATCCAAACGGTATTGGCCATTATCCACGAGCAAACGGCGAGGTTGTGATAAAATTCAGATGGAATGGTTCTGAATCGATAGGTGATATAAAACGCCAGAAAGAGAGTCGGAAGAATCATGACCATCCCTAATGTTTTCATATCCATTACCCAGCAGGTATCCTTTAGGAGCCAGCAGGTAATATGCAGATTTTCAAATTTTCGTACAGATTTTAACAAAAGCCTTTTTATCTGAAGATATATCAAAAGAAAACCCCGTTAAAAC
Source organism: Bacteroidota bacterium (assembly GCA_040384965.1). Taxonomy (GTDB): domain Bacteria; phylum Bacteroidota; class Bacteroidia; order Sphingobacteriales; family Sphingobacteriaceae; genus Daejeonella. The sequence continues at coordinate 77,968 of JAZKIH010000036.1, forward strand.
GGGGTTCCTTATAAATATAGTTCAAAAAAATATTAATTCAAATTCTGCATATAGCTTTTCGCATCTGCCAGCTGTGTCGTAATATCTTTACGTCCCGGAGTCAGACTAAGAACTTTCTCGAAATCGCTGATACATGACCTAAAGGCCCCTAGAGCCTTATTTTTATCGTAGAAATTGGGGATTTTTTGACCTTTCAACACTCCATAATCGCGATATGCGACAGCCCTGTTTTGATATAGTTTTACGTCGTCTGCGTTTAGCTCGATCGCCTTACTAAAGTCTCTGATTGATGACAAAAGCAGCTTCTCTCTATCCGGATTCGAAATGCCCTTGGTATCATTTGCCATAATATTACGTGCTTTTCCGCGATAATAATATGCACTGTTTTCACCTGGTTTTAATGATACAACACGGTTAAAAGTACTGACAGCTTTATTGTAATTACCTGCATGGTAATAAGAGTAGCCTAGCATGTATAAAGTATTAACATCATTACTGTCGGCAGAAAGGGCTTTTTCCAGGTTGGAAACCGCTGATTTAAAATCTCCATTAATGAGCGCTCGCTCTCCCAACTTATAATTGGGATTCTGGGCAAATACGATGGTGGTAAATAGAACTAAAAATAAAAGAAGTGTATATGATCTCATGTGGGTTAGTGAAAATTTTGTCTAGTTCAATTAACGGTGTGCGGGATAATTTATTTTTAAATGTACTACTTTTAGTAAATACAAGAAAAAAAAATCGTCTATGCACCAGATTATGCATTTTCGAATGTGTAAAATATGATCCCTCCCAAGGCAGAATTTTTGTCTGAATATTAATTTAAATCTGACTAATTTCATACATCTGATGAATTGGCACATCCCTTGCACTTTTACCGATTACAGCGTTTTTAACCGCGATCAGATCACTTTACTGTCATTATGACGTTTTCCAAGATATAGATGAGTAATTACGACAATTTTGATTTTAAC